>NVVW01000001.1 GCA_002733505.1 Methylophaga sp.
TCAATATGGAGAGCGCTTCTTTAACATGCTTACTCAATGCCAAATTACTTTGGCGAGTAGCTAAGGAACGCATATACACTCTACCACTTTTGATGGAGTTCATTCTAATCCTATCGCCAAGCAACGCACCACCCGTCTTCTTTTTAGAAGGGTCGACAGATACAATTGCAATGTCTTTATCAGGAAAGTCAACTAAAAATCTACGCACCAACTCATCAACCATCGATGATTTTCCAGAACCACCAGTGCCAGTAATACCCAAAATTGGAGTATCAACTTTAGATGCCATTTCATGCACTTTGTCTAAATCGACTTTGCTCTCCTCGGGAAAATTCTCTGCTGCCGAAATCAACTTCGCGATGCTCTTTACATCTTTATTCCCAATGCGGTTTACCTCTCCGTTCAGATTAGTCCCAGTAGGGAAATCAGATTTCTGAACCAAGTCATTAATCATCCCTTGCAAGCCCATGGAACGACCATCATCTGGGTGATAAATTCTTTCGATACCGTGTGCTTGTAATTCTTCAATTTCGGTGGGAAGGATAGTTCCACCACCACCAGCAAATATCTTAATGTGACTAGAGCCTTTTTCTTTCAACAGGTCATACATGTACTTTAGGTACTCAACGTGTCCTCCTTGGTAGGAAGTCATCGCGATAGCTTGTGCGTCTTCTTCAATAGCACAGTTAACTACCTCTTCAACACTTCTATCGTGACCCAAATGAATTACCTCACAACCAGTAGATTGAATGATTCTACGCATGATGTTAATCGCAGCATCGTGTCCATCAAATAGACTTGCGGCAGTAACAATTCTTACTTTATTCTTTGGTTGATACGGTGTTTCTTGCTCCATTTCGTAGTATTCCTGTTCCTTGCAAAGATAGTGAAAATGCGCCTTTAAACAACGACCATATTTTCATTACCACCACAACATCAATGAAGTAGATTTTGAACAGAAAAAATGTATATTTGAGCCTAAACTAATGAACCTAGTGAGGGTAGTTACAATTTTAGCAATCATTTTATCATTGGCATTCTGTGGATGCAAAAAGATTGAATCTGGAAATAGTTATAGCATTAGTTTCGATAATTCTAAATTCTACTATTCTAACCCTAGTGAGTCAATTACAATTCCTGTAACAGCTGAACCTAATGGTAAAGTCAATTATGCTATACTTCRWMYWSRWWRMYCRWAWTAKSAKRMYMMYKARRMWKWWCWAYTARTRWYMRMWWYMWMMRRYTMKRAWMTRMMWWTWRMRSKRYTWMRRSYWKMTWMYAGTKYWKRSWYRKTWKSWTRKYWKTTTTCTGGGGGAGAAATTAATAAATAGAATAACAATCGTTGAGCAAAATTTGCTGTCGCATCGCTTAACAAATTTTACCGGTGCAATGCTAAAGCATCACTCAATGATGAGTACTAAATATATGTCGCAGTGGATCGCAGAGAAGAAGAGTAATGGAATGTATTAGAGGTATGATGTACGAAACAAAGGTCAGGCATAATGCCTGACCTTATCGTCATTACTTAGTGTGACGTTGTTTGATTGTACACATCAGCTTTAAAAGAAAAGAACTGTGGTCTTAACAAGTCTTTTTGACTATCAAGTTGTGCTTTAAGAGATGCCGAAGCACTGTCATCTTGTTGTGCTTTGACTTGTTTGTAACGATCACTAAAGAAATTAAATTCTTGTGGTCGTAGCTGTGTTTTTTGCATATTCAATTGCTCAGCAAAGCTAAGAGCGGTTGTCGCAGCCTGTGTTGTTAATATTGGTGCACTTAGTGTGAACAATAGAACGGTTAAAAGTGTTTTTTTCATTGTCGTACCCCTTAAAATTAAAAAGAAAATAGTAGTTAATTAAAATTATGGGTACATTATAAATAGTGCTTAAACTTAAAGCCGGAGTGAACTCTCCCGATTAAGTAAATCATTTATCCCGATGTTGTGGGAATTAATTCCCTACTCTTCTACCAAGGTATCACATTTATAAAATGCACCTTCATTGCCAAGTGTTGCGACTAATTTAGGTAGGATGTGTGTCATCTTATCTTTTAATGTCCACGGTGGGTTAATAACAACCATGCCGTTCGCTGACATACCGCTACCAAACTGATCGGGCGCAATGGCTAATTCAAAACGCTGTATATTGTTAATTCCACTATGAATTAGTTTCCGTTCTAAACCATTAATAAGAGTACGGTCAACGACCGGATACCATAATGCATAAATGCCGGTGGGAAACTTGTTGTAGGCGGCGATAAGCGTAGCAACAACACGTGTATAATCTTTTTTTATTTCATAGGATGGATCAATAAGCACCACGCCACGCCGTGATGCCGGAGGTAATAGTGATAATAAGCCTTTGAAACCATCCTCATACATCACTCGTGCGCGTTTAATATTAGCCATGTTTTTTGACAATAGATCAGCATCCTTTGGATGTAATTCATATAACCAACTGCGATCTTTGGCTCTAAGAAAATACAGTGCAATAAGCGGAGAACCCGGATAAAATTTTAAGCCCCCATCAGGGTTATGCTTTGCGATAACCTCGAAGTATGTGGCAAGTTCTGGCCATTGTTCACCATTTAATTTGGCAATGCCCTGTTGGTATTCTTGTAATTTACTGGCGTGTTCATTTTGCAAGTCATACAGACCCGCGCCAGCATGAGTATCGATATAATCAAATGCACTGTCTTTTTTAATCAAATGTTCAAAGATTTCAATTAGGACAATATGCTTGATAACGTCGGCATAATTGCCAGCATGAAATGAGTGGCGGTAACTTAACAAAATAATGTTCCCTATGGATCTTGAGTTCTTTAAGTAGCCCATTATAACCTCAAAAAATATTGCCGAATGCGCGACTACAACGTATTATCAAACATTGCCTTGTGACTTAACAATAATATGGGGAACAAAATGGGTTTATTTAGCTTTATAACGGATGCGGGTAGTAAATTAGGTGGTGAAATATTTGATGTTACCCATGCTACTGAAGAGGCGATACCATCAACGGTAACACCGGAACAAATTGATACTGCAAGAGCGCAAAGCATCACTGATAATATTGCAAAATCAGCAGTGCTCGTTGAAGATCTAGTCGTCACTGTAAATGGTCCAGCTGCACTATTAGCAGGAAAAGTAAATACCCAAGCATGCAGTGAAAAGCTCACTTTGATTGCAGGTAACCAATTCGGTATTGGTAATGTTGATTGCCAGTTAGAAGTGGCTAACCCAGAACCAGAATCGATTATCTATACCGTTAAATCTGGTGATACATTAGGAAAAATAGCGAAAGCAGAATATGGTGACGCCTCTAAATACACACTAATTTTTGAAGCTAATCAGCCGATATTGCAAGATCCTGACAAGATTTATGTCGGTCAGAATTTAAGAATTCCTACGCTGTAATATGATTGGTTACACTGTTTCACTTGACAAGATCTGTTTGTTATCTTTACTGATTATGCCACTGACAGCAAATTCCGCCTCAACTTATTCAGGTGATTCACTGCACAAAATTTACCTAGAAATGCGGTATTTATATCAAATCGGCATTGATATTCATCAACGCTATGACTTTAGCGATCCTGCACAAATAAGTGCTTGTACGTTTGAAGTTGGTCATAATGCAACACGTGCTAAAAATTTAATCGGTGCAACAAACCGCATAGAATATCCTGATAAAAAAGCACTTATTGCTTCTGCGTGGGCTGTTTATGCCTGTTCTAATTGCAAAGGTGAAACCAGTGCTTGTGATAGCATCCCTGAGCAATTGAAACAAATTAGAAATGTAATAAAAGAGCAGCGGCAAACATCAGAGAAAGACTAGTGATAGCTGTCACGTCACCCTGTGTTAGAAACTGCTGCCTTAACAACAGTGATATCTGCTTAGGCTGTTTTCGTAGCCTCGATGAAATATTATTGTGGGGGAGCACGGATACATCTAATGATCAAAAACAATATATTTCAAATAAAGCTAAGAAACGAAAACAGGATTATGAGCAAATATCACCATGAAATTACTCTACACACGTGAAAATCGTTACTTGGTACATAATATCCAAAATATAATAGAAAATAACGGCATAGCAACAATACTAAAAAATGAATATGCAGCGGGTGCTGTGGGTCATTTAGTTCCACATGAATCATGGCTTGAACTATGGCTTGTCAATGACCGTGATTACGATAAGGCAATACACTTAATTAACGACATGATTAAGGGTTCTGAAGAGCCTGATTGGATTTGCAGTGCTTGCAAAGAAACCAATACCGCCGCTTTTGAATTTTGTTGGAACTGCCAAAACAGTCATGAATGAACAAGACGTCATCACACCGGTTAAAAAGTGGCTAGAACAACTGGTCATTGGCTTAAATCTTTGCCCTTTTGCTAAACAAGAGTTTATAAAGAACCGGATCCATTTTTATCCCTCAAAGGCTACGACTATTGAGTCACTACTAGTTGATCTTCAGCAAGAATTAGAACGGCTCAATGCTGATAATACTATTGAAACAACACTGCTGATCCACCCTAATATGCTTACTGATTTTTATGACTATAATGATTTTTTAGATATTGCTGATGGCTTGTTAATTGATATGGAATTAGATGGGATCTATCAAATTGCTAGTTTTCACCCTAATTATCAGTTTGCTGATACAGAGCCTGATGATGCGGAAAACTATACTAATCGCTCACCTTACCCCTTATTGCATTTAATTCGCGAGAACAGCTTGGAGCAGGCTGTTAGCAACTACCCTAATCCCGAGTTGATTCCTGAGCGTAATATTAAGTTAATGAAAAAAATGGGCCACACCAAATTGCAATCATTATTTACATCCTATTTTGATAATGAAGATAAAAGATGACGGGCAAGATCCTCAAAATATTATTAGCTGAAAATGCGGGTGATGTTTTAGTTGCCTACCCTTCTGCCAAACTTGAAGCTGGAAAAGGCATTGTGGGTGATCGCTACTATTCAGCACAAGGCACATTTTCTGAAAAACTAAAAGGATCACCAGCCTCAGAAGTCACCCTCATCGATCAACAACACATTGATACCTTTAATAGCACTACGGGCTTAAACTATTCAAATGCCGATTTCAGAAGAAATATTGTCACCGACAATATTGATTTGAATGCGTTGGTAGATAAAGAGTTCCGAATAGGTAACACTAGATTAAAAGGTATAATACTCTGTGAACCCTGTGCATATTTAGCTAAAATATTAGGGCAAGAAGTAATGATACATATGACGCACAAAGCAGGGCTTAGAGCGCAAATCATTAGCAGCGGCACGATTTATCTTGCTGATATGATTAGTTGACTTTGTTTTTAAGGATATTTGATGAAAAAATTAGTTTTGCTTTTATGTTTGTCACTCAGCCTTATTGGCTGTAATTCGATAGTGCAAAAATTAGTCAGCACACCAGAAATTAAAGCTGTGCGATTAGTTAATTTTTCTATGGTCGATAAACTGGTTATTTTTGATATAGATTTGTATAACCCCAATGCTTTTGCATTACCCCTATCAGGTTTTAGCGGTAATTTTAAACTCAATAATTTAACTATTGGTAGCCTTGAAGCTACTAGTGAACAAAAACTTGCCGCTTATGGGACTCAAACGTTCACATTACCTATTAGCCTTGATACAGCCGCACTTATTGAAGCAGCTAACAGTATATTTACGCAGCAACAGGCTGTTTATAGCTTCAACGGCGATGTTGACACCTCCATTGGTAGTGTCCCTTTTTCTACCTCTGGCAAATTATCCGCCCAAGAAATTATTTCAGGCTTATTACGCTAATCATGACTATAACTGAACACTTTATCCCCTATAGCAAGGCAGATATTATCCGTATGTGCGTGGATGAAGGCACGCTTTCAGCTAAAGAAACCTTACTTTTTAAAGATGTATGTATGCTGCTGTCTAGTATTTTTCATTTTAAATTTCATTCTAGCCTTGAGCTACTTAAAGAAAGTTATGCACCGGTGAATCCTGATCTCGACACCAAAACGCCTTACCCAAAAACAGATAATGAAAAAATATTACTTGAAACCACATTAGTTGCTGAATTGAAAAAGTTACTAAAATCAGCTAATTTTGAAGAAGTTACCCAAGCAGATCTCGATCGTGCACTACAAGAAGAATCACTTTTCAAAATAAAATTAAATGTTGATTTTAATGATTTTCAACAAGTACTCTTCTTTAGACGCGGAGAATCCATAAAACAAGAAACGCTTACTAGTTGGTTTGGCTTGAAAAAGAAAACTATTTCTTTCATAAATTACGATCGTGTTGTGATTTATGTGAAATATAAAGATCAACGGTATTTTGAACAAAAAGAAAGAAAGTTACTCTTTTTCCAACCCGGTTCGACCACTATCAAATTGTTTAAAAATATTCCTCGTGCCGATCTAGAAATGCTATTCCCTAACACCGAAGTAAGAATGAAAACCATCGATAAGCTAATCATTGGTGTGCCTGCTGTAATTGGCGGAATTATCATGTTAGCTACCAAGTTGGGTGCCACATTATTACTAACATGGACACTGATTGCATATTGGTTAAACATGCATGAAGAGCCCGTTGTTTTAGATCAAACTGCGCTATTAGTTTTGGCTGCCGGATTTGGTACTTTGGGTGCTTTTTTATGGAAACAATTCAGTAATTTCAAGAATCGTAAAATTCAGTTTATGAAAACATTAACTGATAGCTTATATTTTAAAAACTTAGATAATAATACGGGGGTTTTTCACCACTTAATCGATGCTGCTGAAGAAGAAGAATGCAAAGAAACTATTCTGGCTTATTACTTTTTACTTCGGGCTGGTTCAAGCTTAGATATTAAAGATCTTGATGATGAAATTGAGTATTGGTTCCAAAGTCAGTATCAGCATTCATTTGATTTTGAAATTAATGATGCTATAACAAAACTAATTGATTTAGGATTAGTTCATCAATCTGGCGATCAGTTTTCAGCCATTGCTCTTGGTGCTGCTAAAGTGCAATTGGATAGCTTATGGGACGGTTATTTTGAATTCGATCACTAATTTACAATTTAACTGCCACCAATAACGCTCTATGCTTGCTTGTCCATGCACTAACCAGTATGGTCGACCCATACCCAAATTACTTGAAGATGCAGRTTTCAGAGYTTAGCACGAAGGTCAGAGCAAGGCGCAATGTGMAGGCAATGACTAGTCCTTGTCAAGCATTGYAACGCGGCGCTGGCATTCGTGCTAATCTCCCGAAGGGCATGAGGATAAGCCATTATCTTCGTCGTTATAAAACTTAGAATTAGAATGACTAATCCCTGCATTTTATGCCTAGAATATAATGGCTTCTTCTCTTGCTGAAATCTGCATATTCAGGTAGTTTGGGTATATGTCGAAAAAAAATGCACCCGATGAACAATCTGATAGCACGCTCTTTCAACAAGAAATGGGGGTGATTGAAAAAATTGCACAAGACAAAGTCCATCATCGTAATGTAAAACCAAAGCCGATGCCAAAATTCCGCCAGCAGCGTATAGAACATAATTTAAACAGCACATTTTCTGACCACTATGAACCCCACACCATCGGCAGTGAAGAAACGCTATCTTTTCGCCGAAGTGGTATTCAACATCGTTTGTTTTCACGCCTACGTAGTGGCCACATTCAAATAGAAGCCGAACTTGACCTGCATGGAATGACAGTTGCTATTGCCCATCGTGAGCTAGCAAGGTTTCTTCAAGACTGCCAAACAGATACATTGCGTTGTGTAAGGATCGTACATGGAAAAGGCTGGAGTTCAAAAGATCAAAAACCGGTATTAAAAACCAAGCTCAATAGCTGGTTACAACAAGATGATGATGTTTTAGCTTTTTGTTCTGCACCGATTGAAGATGGTGGCACAGGTGCGGTCTATGTTTTACTACGTAGAACAAAAAGATAAGGCATAAAAAAAGGGTCACTCATGACCCTTTTCTCTTAGAAATAATTAACTTATTCTCTACCCGCTACTAAGAAATCTTGATATTTTTCAAGTTCATCCCAGTTTTCATCAACAATTAACTCTGCTTGTGGCGACCATGACTTAGGGTTATGCATAGTGTATCTTGGACCGGCCGCATCAAGTATTTTTTGTAATACACCAAGATCAGCTGTTGCTAATTGTCTCATCGTTAAAATGCCACCAGCATGTAATAAGCCTTCAATTTTAGGACCGATACCTTCCACACGTTGCAAACTTTCTGCCGCAGTGGATGCTATTGGCACTACTGTCGTTGCTGCAGATTGCGGTGCATAGCTGTCATCTGACTTTGATTTACAACCAAATAAGTGACGTAAAATGAATCCTAAAATAAATGCGACTAGCAACATGATGATAATTTCCCATGTCGCATCAGACATATCATATCCAGTAGTAATGTTGTTAAACATATCGTAATCCTTTTTTGTTAAACTTAAAATTATTTAGTAGTAACCAACTCAACACGGCGATTTGTGCCTCGACCTAGCTCGGTATCATTACTTTGCAGCGGTTGTGATTCACCCATACTATCAGTTGATATACTATCCGCTGGTGCGCCACGTTCAATTAATAATCCTTTGATCATTTCCGCTCGCGCTAATGCTAGTTTGAAATTAGTTTGTTCACCACCAATATCATCGGTGTGGCCCGTTAACTTCACACTGCTTCCCGATTTAAGCTGAATAACTAAATTAGAAAAATACGTTTCCGTTTCTGTTGAAAATATTGGCGACTCTGAATTATTAAATGGGAAGTAAATACGAGCCTGCTGATCATGCTCAATTACAATTTCCACCTGTTTTGGCGCGACATAAGCAACGGCTTCTGGTGGTGTGGAAACATGATCTTCAAGTGCATCAAGACAATCTGCAATACCATCTTTATCGGCATCAATTGCATCAGCCGGATTGCCATCTGAATTAGGATCAGGCTGTTCCGACACGGTTGGAATACCATCATCATCATAGTCAACCGCATTAATAAGACCATCATTATCTGAATCTAAGGCATCAAGTGGATTGCCTCCAACTTCAACGCTATCAGAAAGGCCATCATCGTCGAGAGCATTAATCATGCCATCGCTATCGGTGTCAGTTGGCGCTAGCGCACTTCCCACTTCTTTACGATCAGAAAAACCAGCGCCAGCTGAATCCGAATTATTAGGATCAGTTTCTAGGTATTTTTCTTCTTTATCGGTAAGACCATCACCGTCTGAATCCGCATCAATATCAGGCGCGGCTATTGGCTCTGGCATTGGCATTAGTTCTGGCTCAACAATAGCAGGAACAATCACATCTTCTGCTTCAACAGTATCTGCCTTACAAAATTCTTTAATATCGCAGGTGTACCACTTCCAACTATAAACACCCCAAACTAACGAAAGTATTAAAACAATAATAACGCTTAATCTCATTTTTGCTCCTTAAAAATCAGAATCTATTTATAAACGTGGCTAATTGGGCTTAATATAATGAAGTTAGGAAACCATGTCTACTCGTCCACAAAAATCTACCCCGCCCATTTACGCGCATTATGGAATAATCGTAACCATGGGCCATCTTTACTCCAATTATCCGGGTGCCATGAATGCTGCACGGTACGTGTGACCCGTTCTGGATGTGGCATCATAATGGTGACACGACCATCTGTTGTAGTTAATGCGGTAATACCTTGCGGTGAACCATTAGGGTTTTGAGGGTAATGCTCTGTTACTTGACCGTAATTATCTACATATCGCATGGCAACGAGTGAATCAGTAATAGAACCTGTTTCAGTAAAATCTGCTCTACCCTCACCATGCGCTACGGCTATCGGCATAATTGAGCCTGCCATGCCTTTTAGCAATACTGATGGTGACTCAATAATTTCAACTAATGAAAATCGTGCTTCAAATTGCTCTGAGCTATTTCGTTCAAAGCGAGGCCAATGGTCACTGCCTGGAATCAACTCTTTTAATTGCGATAACATTTGGCAACCATTACAAATGCCTAATGCAAAAGTATCCTCACGATTAAAGAAATCACTGAATTGTTTTCTAGTAACGTCATTGTGTAATATTGTGCTTGCCCAACCTCGACCCGCACCTAATACATCACCATAAGAGAATCCACCACACGCCACTAAACCTTTAAAGTCAGCTAAGTCCACGCGACCTTCTATAATATCGCTCATATGCACATCAACAGCAGTAAATCCAGCATGATCAAATGCGGCAGCCATTTCTATTTGGCCATTAATGCCTTGTTCTCTCAAAACAGCTATTTTAGGGCGTTTTCCACTGACAATAAGTGCAGCGGCAATATGCTCGGTCGGATCAAACGTTAATTGTGCATTTAAACCAGGATCATTATCATCCAGTAATGCATCAAACTCTTGTTTTGCACATTTTGGATTATCACGCAAAGCTTGCATTTGATAGCTGGTTTCAGCCCAGAAACGTTGTAGAACTTGCCGAGACTGCTTGATTTCTTGTTTGCCATTAACGGTGATAACAATTTGTTGGTCATCTGTTACTGAGCCAATAACATGGCTATGATGTGATAAATCTTGCTCACGCAAAATGGCCAATACATCTTCAACATCACAATGACGAACTTGAATAACGGCGCCTAGTTCTTCATTAAATAATAATGCCAATGGGCCGCCTAAACCGGCAAGATTAACGTCAACACCACAATGGCCTGCAAACGCCATTTCGCATAGTGTTGTAATCAAACCGCCATCACTACGATCGTGGTAAGCGAGTAATAAATCATCCTGCTGTAATTGTTGAATTGCATAGAAGAACTTTTTCAATAATTTTGGATCATCAACATCAGAGCCATGATGACCTACTTGACTATAAACCTGTGCAATCGCCGATGCCGCAAGACGGTTGTGACCTTTACCTAAATCAATATAAATTAAGTCAGTATCGCCTTGATTGGTACGTAATTGGGGTGTTGCTGTTTTCGACGCATCTGTTACCGGTGCAAAAGCCGTCACGATTAATGATAAGGGTGAAGTCACCGATTTATTTTCTTTATCATCTTGCCACACTGTTTTCATCGACAACGAATCTTTACCTACCGGAATAGCAATGCCTAATTGTGGACATAATTCCATACCTACCGCTTCAACCGTTTCATAAAGAATGGCATCTTCACCGGCATGACCACATGCCGCCATCCAGTTGGCTGATAACTTAATATCACTCATATTGGCAATGCTCGCTGCCGCAATATTAGTAATGGCTTCACCCACCGCCATACGACCCGATGCAGGTGCATCAATTAAAGCCAAAGGCGCACGCTCGCCCATCGCCATCGCCTCACCCTCAAAACCATGATGATCAGCCAAGGTAACAGCACAATCAGCAACGGGTACTTGCCACGGGCCAACCATTTGGTCGCGAGCGACTAATCCAGTAACACTGCGATCACCAATGGTAATTAAGAAGTTTTTACTAGCAACAGCAGGTAATTTCAATACGCGCTCTAATGCATCAGCAACCGTTACATCACTCAAATCCAATTCTGGTTTTTCAAAGGTTTGATGTTTAACATCACGCAACATTTTCGGTGGCTTGCCCAATAATAAGGATAACGGCATATCCACTGGGTTATTATCATTATCAGCATCACCTACTAATAAATGCTGCTCTGCCGTCACTTCACCGACAATCGCCCATGGGCAACGCTCACGCTCACAAATTGCTTGAAACGCTTTGACCTGTTCAGGTGATATGCCTAATACATAACGCTCTTGAGATTCATTACACCAAATTTCCATCGGTGACATGCTCAATTCATCATTGGGAATTAAGCGTAGCTCAAAGCGACCACCACGACCGCTATCATTCACCAGTTCTGGAAAAGCATTAGAAAGCCCACCAGCACCGACATCATGAATCGCAATGATAGGGTTATCATCATCCAGTGCTACACAGCGATCAATCACTTCTTGGCAACGGCGTTCCATTTCGGGATTACCACGTTGTACTGAAGCAAAATCTAAGCCTTCATCACTGGCACCTGATGCTACAGATGAGGCAGCACTACCGCCCAAGCCGATTAACATGGCTGGACCACCTAATACGATCAGATGAACACCCGGTTCGAAAATATTCTTTTTAACGTGCTGAGGCCTAATCGTTCCCATGCCACCTGCAACCATAATAGGTTTATGGTAACCACGCACTTCAAAGCCGTTGGCACTGGGTACTAATGCCTCATAAGTGCGGAAATAACCGCACAAATTGGGTCGGCCAAATTCATTATTAAAGGCGGCTCCACCAATCGGCCCTTCTAGCATAATATCTTGCGCTGAGGCCATGCGGGACGGTTTGCCATAAGGCGTTTCCCACGGCTGTTCAAAGCCATCAATATTTAAATTAGAAACTGAAAAACCGGTTAAGCCCGCTTTAGGTTTAGAGCCTCGCCCTGTCGCCCCTTCATCACGAATTTCACCACCCGCACCCGTCGCAGCACCAGCAAAAGGAGAGATAGCAGTAGGATGATTATGCGTTTCCACTTTCATCAAAATATGTTGTACTTCCCCTTGATAGCTATATTGGTTATTAGCCATGTCAACATGAAAACGCTGTGTTTTAGCACCCTCAATCACTGATGAATTATCACTATAAGCAGTGATCACGCCTTCTGGATGTAGTGCATGAGTATTGCGGATCATATTAAATAAGGTGTGAGGCTGCGTTTTGCCATCAATGATCCAATCGGCACTAAATATTTTATGACGACAATGCTCTGAATTTGCTTGGGCAAACATCATCAATTCAATATCGTTAGGATTGCGACCTAGTAGAGTAAAATTATCCACCAAATAATCAATTTCATCTTCTGCCAGTGCTAAGCCCATTGTTTTATTGGCTACAACCAATGCTTCACGTCCACCATTTAAAATATCTACTAAGCCTAAAGGGCGTGATGAATTATGAATAAATAAACGTTCTACTTCATCAACAGAATCAAATACCGTTTCTGTCATTCGATCATGTAAATTTTTAGCAACTAGCTGACGTTCGCTGGCTGACAAGGGGGAGGATGTTTTTATAAAAAAGGCAATGCCTCGTTCAATACGCACTATATTTGTTAATCCGCTATTATGCGCAATATCAGTCGCTTTACTTGACCACGGCGATATGGTTCCTGGACGAGGAGTAACCAGGAAAAAGCTGTCCTTACTTACCTCAGCATTACCTTCATTAGTTGCTTCAAGTAAGGTTTCTAATACCACTTCCTGCGCTGCAGAAAGCGTTTTTTCATCTTCAATTTCAATGAAATAGCGGTATTCGCCACGAACCGAAATCACCTCGTCGACATCACCTTGTAGCGAAGCTAATAATTTATCTAGGCGAAATGCCGAAAATGCCGAGCGACCTATCAATTGCAACATGCTAAACCCTATTTATATAACTTAATGTAATAATGATACTTTATACCCAACTATATTTGTATTTTTATGACCGAACATTCAAACATAACAAACCGACCCAGCTTATTTCGAATGTTTGCCGTGATGTTTTATGACAGCATGATTTTACTCTCTGTATTAATGTTTGCATTATTTATTGCTGTTGTTGTTAATAATAGTGAGGCTATCAGCCAGGGAAATTTATTTTTTATTGCCTATTTAGCTGCTGTCAGTTGGTTATTTTATGCCTGGTTCTGGACTCATGGCGGGCAGACTATCGGCATGCGTGCATGGAAGGTCTATTTACTTAGTGACGAGAAAACTAGTGTGAGTTGGCGACAAGCAACTATTCGTTTTATCGCCGCAGTTCTATCGTGGATACCGCTAGGATTAGGTTTTTGGTGGCAATATTTTAGAGGTTCTAGGAACAGCTGGAGAGATAAAGTATCCGCCACCTATCTCCACTATAATAAAGATTCTTCTTGAATTTGTTTGCCGTACCCAGCGTTAAGTTATGATATGGTTTGTACGATAGTACAATAGACTAATTTGTAAATTAAGGCTATAAATGATCCTCTATTGTCGTTACTTAATTTATCTTCCTTAAAATTTATGGGTCTATTTAATCAATTTTTCTTAAGTGTGAAGTGGAAGGCTGTGTTCTTTTTTGGCGCACTACTGCTCCTATTTAATGCAAGTTTTCTTATTCTAACTTATTGGAATTCACTTCAAAGCCTAAATTTTTCTCGTGATCAAATTCAACAACGATTCAAACAACAATTAGCCAATGAGATAACAAACTCTAATATCAAATTACAGCAATTAGCGGAGCTCATGCTTCTTCCTGACACTAATTTATCTGTTAGAAAATATCTAGTAACAACAACCCAATTATTAAATAGTAATCGTGCTTCTCTTGAAGTCGACTGGGGTCTCTCTCATGCCCAATATTTAGATGCTACTGGTAATCAATTAGCTGGATGGGGGGCGGAATTACCTCCAAATATTAAACAACTTATCCCTTCTGTTATTGAGAATGGGAACACTCAAAGTTATATTCATTGTGGACAAGAATGTATTCAGTTTAACCTGATCCCCATACTTATTAAAAACCGTGTTAGCTCAATGTTAGTCGTTGCATCCGAAATGACGGACACCTTATTAAGGTTCACTAAAAAAACGGGGGCCGACATTGCTATTCTCAGTAAACGGAAAAATAACCTAACTCTACGATCTAATCAATTTATCCCTGAATGGAACATGAATGTTCATGTTTCAACTTCATTTGATGAAAATAAGCCTCATTTAGATAATCTAGCAAAAAAGCACTCTTCTTATGCTATCAGGACAGATCAAATAATAAGACAAAGTAATTCTCCCCTGCAACTTTTAAAAGAAGATATATCTCCTATTGAATTCCACCTTATCAATTCAAAGCAAGATAAAAACCTGTTATTCATTATCATTGATGATCTTTCTGCACATTATCAAGAGATTATTGATACAACCTATCGTAATTTGTTATTTGCACTTGTCAGCATGTTGATAATGGCAATTGGCTTATTCTTTTTTATTTCAAGACCTTTATCTCGATTGGCTTCAATATCAGAGGCATTACCTCTTATTGCCCAACAAAGGTATGACGATGCTAAATTACTCATCCCTCAGAAACAGGGTTTTTTCGGTCTTCATGATGAGTTCACTCAGTTAGAGAAGTCAACCTTTGAATTAACATCTCAACAAGAAAGTTTGTATGATTCAATAAAAGATCACACCATTGCACTAAACAAGCGCAGTGAAGAATTGCAGCAAGAACGTAATTTTATGAAAAGCCTGATAAATACTGCCCAAATGGTTATTATCACGCTAGACAAGCAATGCTTGGTAACCTCGTTTAATCATTTTTCTGAAGAAATATCAGGTTATGCATCAAGTGAAATAGTGAACTCATCTTTTGAACGTTTTTTCCCTACGCAACAATGGACAGAAACTAAAAACATCCTTCTTCTCTTGCAAAGCTCGGAACAAACTATTAGCCGGCAAGAGTCTGAGCTTATTAATCGTAGTACTGGCTCTGTCCATATTATTTCTTGGCTCTATTCCAGTCTAAACCACCCAATGGATGATTCTGTAATTTTAGCTGTAGGACTCGATATAACTGAGAAAAAACGTAGTGATGAACATATTATTTGGTTAGCCGAGCATGATGTATTAACCGAGCTTTATAATCGTCGAAAATTCAACTCTACTTTTGAGCAATTACTCAATAATGCTAAACGTTTTGATCATCAAGGGGCATTATTGTTTCTTGATCTTGATCAGTTTAAAGATATAAATGATCGTTATGGTCATAAAGCCGGAGATCAAGTCCTCAAACAAGTAGCTGAAACATTGCTGTCACTCGCCCGCACAACAGACAGTGTTGCACGTCTAGGTGGCGACGAATTTGCCATAATCTTACCGCAAACAGATGAAGATGGCGCAGTTAACTTTGCTCAAAAAATATTAGAACAGTTAGCACAGCTCAATATTAGTTTTAACAACTTAAAGTATAAGGTAACAACAAGTATAGGTATCGTCCAATTTCCTTTGGAAGACCAAACTATTGAAGAATTAATAAGTAACGCTGATATAGCCATGTACCAAGCAAAGGCAAAAGGCAAAAACACATGGCATCGATTCAATGTTGATGATACAACACGTGTTCAATTAGAGTCTCGTGTATTTTGGAAGCAACAAATAGAAAATGCTTTAGAAAATAATCGTTTTATTCTTCATTATCAACCCATCATGAATATCCAATCAGAAGCAATCGACCATTATGAAGTGTTAATTCGGATGCTTGATGATAACAATACAATCCACCCACCTTCATCATTCATTCATGTAGCCGAACAGACTGGTCTTATTCATGATATTGATCATTTTGTTATAAAAAACAGCGTTAAATTACAAGCTGAATTAAAACAAGTGAATGCAGATGTTTCACTTTCAGTTAATTTATCTGCTGCGGCTGTCAATGACTCTATTCTGATACCATTATTAAAACGTTTACTTAAAGATAACAATACAACAGCAGATGGCTTAATGTTTGAATTATCTGAAACAACAACATCATCAGATGTCATTCAAGCAAGAGACTTTATAGAATTATTAAATTCGTTAGGTTACCGATTTTCTATAGATGGTTTTGGCAAAGACACTTCTTCATTCCACTCATTACGTGAGTTGCCTGTAGATTTTGTCAAAATTGATGGTTCATTTATTGTTAATTTAGTAAGCAATGAGAAAGACAGAGTATTCGTCCAGGCATTAGTTGATCTTGCAAAAGGTCTAGGCAAAAAAACGATTGCTGAATTTGTTCAAGATGCCGAAACACTGGCTTTGCTAAAAACAATGGGCGTCGATTTTGCTCAAGGCTATTATATTGGCAAGCCTAAGCCTTATTTTTTGGATGGAAACCCGTTAACTAAGCCCAAATTAAGATTAGATACGATTTAGTGCGATTAACTTATTATCCTTATCAAACTGAATAATAAACTGCCCTTGGATGCCGTTCTGGTCAATAAAAGGCCTGATATGCTCTACGGGAAATTGTAATTTTTGGCCTGATAGCGCAGTCACAATAACTACTTTCGCCGTGCCCTGATAATAACGTAAAGCCTGCTCTCGGCTTATATTCAGGCTAAACTGCAATTCAATCATTATCGTGTAATAAATCAGCAAATAATGGTGTTAACTGCTGACACACAGCATCTCGTTCAGCTTCAGTATATTGCACAGCCTGCCCTTTCCCCCAAACAGGTGCTGGCCATGTTTCATCTCCGGAAAATCTAACAACATGGTGTATATGTAATTGCGATACCACGTTGCCTAATGCGGCTACATTCATTTTATCAGCCTGTGCCCACTGCTTTAATTTTTCTGCAACAAAGTTTGATTCTTTCATTAATTGAAGCTGCTGCGGGTCATTTAGTTGAAAAACTTCTGTTAAGCCCGTTAATCTTGGCACTAATATTACCCATGGATAGCGTGCATCATTCATTAATAGCACCTTGCACAAAGAAAAGTTTCCAATAGCAATCGTGTCCTGATCTAAGCGAGGATCAAGCTTAAACATCAGCTAAATACTTGGTAACAACTTCATACACATCAGCCGATAAATCATCATGACCGGCAATCTCCGACAAAGCCTGTTTCATTAAACCTTGTCGCACTTCATCATATTGCCGCCAAGAATTAAATGCACCTAACATTCGTGAGGCAACTTGAGGATTAAGCTTGTTGAGTACTAATATTTGCTGTGCTAAGAAACGATAGCCCGAACCATCTTTCGCATGAAAATTAATCGGGTTATTACGGCAAAACTGTCCGATAAGTGCACGTACATTATTAGGGTTTTTAATGCTAAAGGCGGGGTGCTTCATCAAATCTTTAATCCGTAATAAGGTATCGGGCAAGTCAGATTGCGCCTGAACGGTTAACCATTTATCAACGACCAAACGATCGTGCTGCCACCGCTCATAAAATGCTCGCAGTGCTTTCTGCCCTTCTGATCCAGCTTGATTGGCTAATAAAACGAGTCCGGCAATGGTATCCGTCATATTATCTGACTGCTTCATTTGCTTAAGGCAACGCTGTGTCTGCATCGGATCATCCGTCGCCATTAAGTAACTTAAACAACTGTTTTTAAGCGTACGGCGAGCCATGTCATAAGCATTAAATTGATATTTATCCGACAAGTTATACTGCTGATATAGTGCTATGAATTGTTCTTTCAAGCCATTTGCTAAACTCTTCTTCAAAAATTGTCGAGCGCTGTGTATGGCATCAACATCCGCATTTTCCATTTGTGCTGCCAAATAATTTTCTGTAGGCAACGACAACATTTTAGCAATTAAAGCAGGATCAAGCTTTTTATCCACAAGAATCAATCTAAACTGTTCGATTAAGTCTGTTGGCAGGCTGAGTGTATTTTGTTGTTGAATGTCTGTCACTAGTTTCAATAGCACATTGATCAATAGGCTTTGTCCTGCATCCCAACGATTAAAGCTATCACTCTCGTGTGCCATCAAAAATGCTAGTTGTGAATTTGAATAATTGGCTTTAATAATCACCGGGGCTGAAAAGCCACGTAATAATGACAAAACTGGCTTAAACTGTACGTTGTTAAATATAAATTTCTGAACAGGTTCTATAATAGACAATACTCTTGTCTCATCAGCAAAATCTGTTTTATCGCCTTCAAGCTGCAATGAAAGCGCATTACCTTTTTGATCCAGTAAACCCATGGCCAAAGGGATATGAAACGCTTCTTTATCAGCTTGATCAGGGGTGGCTGGACAGAATTGAGAAACCGTTAAACTATAAGTATTATTAAAGTCGTCATAATGCCCATCAATGATGATTTCAGGCGTTCCTGCTTGAGAGTACCACCGTTTAAATTGGCTTAAATCTATAGCGTTAGCATCTTCAATGGCTTGAATAAAATCATCCGTAGTCACTGCCTGACCATCGTGGCGATCAAAATAAAGATCGGTGCCTTTTCTAAAGCCCTTATCACCGACTATCGTTTTAATCATTCCTACGACTTCAGCCCCTTTTTCATAGATGGTAACGGTATAAAAGTTACTGATCTCGATAAAGGAAGCCGGACGCACAGGATGTGCCATCGGGCCGGCATCTTCTGCAAATTGCATGGTTCGTAATTGGTTTACATCATCAATACGCTGAACAGCTTCTGAATTGAGTGCCGCACTAAACTGCTGATCTCGTAAAACAGTAAAACCTTCTTTCAAACTCAGTTGAAACCAATCACGACAAGTAACACGATTACCTGACCAGTTATGAAAATATTCGTGACCAACAATACTTTGAATTCGATAATAATCTGCATCTGTTGCTGTTTCAGGGCTCGCCAATACACATGAAGCATTAAATATATTTAAGCCTTTATTCTCCATCGCCCCCATATTGAAATCATTGACTGCCACCATCATAAAGACATCTAAATCATATTCACGGCCGTAGCTTTCTTCATCCCACTTCATTGCTTGCTTTAAAGACATTAAGGCATGATCACACTTATGACTATTTTCATCATCAACATAAATTTGCAGGCTTACATCACGGCCTGATTGCGTAGTAAAGCTATCTTGTTGGCGGTATAAATCACCCGCCACTAAGGCAAAGAGATAGCTCGGCTTAGGATGAGGATCATGCCAACGTGTCCAATGACGACCATCGTCAAATTGCCCCTGCTCCTCTAAGTTACCATTTGCTAAAATAATGGGGAATACCTGCTTATCCGCCACCAGTGATACCGTAAACACGGCCATCACATCAGGACGATCTAGATAGTAGGTAATGCGTCTAAACCCTTCCGCCTCACACTGTGTACACAGTAACGAACCAGAATGATACAAGCCCTCTAATGCTGTATTTTGATCTGGTTGAATAGTTGTTTCAATTTCTAATTCAAATTTATCAGGTAGTGAAGATAAACGTAAGGTCTTTTCTGTTCGTTGATATTCATTGCCCTGTAATTGTCGTCCATCAATTTTTATCGAAGCAAGTTCAATCTGCTCACCATCGAGCACACAATCTCCACCGCTACCTTGGGGGTTTTTCCGCATACTCAACACACTACGCACATGTGTTTTTGAGGCATCTAATTCAAAGTGCAAATGCACTGTATCAATCAGATAGTTAGGAACTTGGTAATCCGCTAAAAAGGTTTCTTTAGGAGTAGTCATGACATAACTCAGTTTGTTAAAAATCGTTCAGTGTTTTAATTGACTGCACTTCATAAGCAGGAGTTTCATAAGGGTGGACATCAATTAATGCTTTCAATGTAGCTTTAATATGCTTTTCCGAGCAAATCATCTCAACTCGATATTCAGCCACCGTTGCTATTTTATCTTGCTGACCAATAAATGGCTGGCTACCCGAAAGGGGCTTAAATTGTCCTGTTCCCAAGACCTCCCAACAGCAACAGTCATAACCGTTGTAGCGCCCTGCTCCTTGCTCAAAAACAGCTTGTTTTACTGCTTCTTTGTGACTTTCTGGTACAAAGAAAACTAGCTTTAACATTTGGGCACCTCTATTAATAGCTTGCGGCCTCTGGCTTTGTTCCCTGCTCAGAATCAAGGCTTGCTTGTGAAAGCATGCTCATTGCATGGTGAGCAAGTATAACGCAGAGTCTGAGCAGGGAGCAAAGCCCCGTAGGGTGCGATCTGAAGCATGCATCTGCGGCGTTACGAACCTTGACAATGGAATAACCATTGCGCTGCGGCTCGTGCCTTGCAGCTGCATGCTTCAGGTCGCACAGAGACCACAAGCTATTAATAGATGTGCCCATTTATTTAATTTGCCATTTCTGAGTAATACCATTTCCTGCCGCACTATAAATTGCTTTGCCATCTTGAGAAAAAGCAACAGCTTGTATAACCACTCCAGGGCGTAATGCTTTTTTCCGTGCTACCTGCCAGCAATCTATCTTGTCACCTGTTAGCACTTTCCACAAACAAATTTTTTGCGATGGATGACCTGTTACCAAATATTTATTATCAGGAGAGAAGTCAATAGCTGATGTGGTGCTTTTAAAGGTAGGAAAGTCTGGAAGTGGTAAATCTTTAGGCCAAATAGAATCGCGTAAAATATATTTTTCTTTACCTGTTTTCATATTCCAAAAATGGGTCTGACCATTTCCTGCCCCCGTCAGCACATAACCACCTTTAGGATAAAAGGCCACAATATTGACTTGGTTTTCGTGTTTCCAACTGCGCAATTGCTCGCCCGTTTCCAGCCGCCATAATCGTGCTGTTTGATCATCACCACCTGTGAGTGCATATTTGCCACTAGGTGAAATTGCTACCGCATTAATGAGTTGATTAATAGGTGAGTTAACGGCCTTACCATCATGCTCTAAGATCTGTAATACACGATTTGAAATCACATCAAAATACACTGCGGTGCGATTGTGCAGTGCCATCAGTAAATAATCGCCATGGCGTGATAAAGCTAATGCCTTAATTTTTACGGGAAAGCTCAAACGCATCATTGGTTCACCGGTCGCCACTTCCCATAACACAATAACATCTTGCTCTACCGTGGCCGCCACCTTACTATCAGCAGAAAAACCAACAACCGTTGTTGTGCCAATTTCTTCATTATTTTGCCATGTAAAAACAACTTCTCTTTTTTCTATATCCCAGAGCCGAGCCGGTGCATCAGTGTCTCCAACCAGTACGTATTTTCCATTAGCAGAAAAAGCAGACGCATAGCTACTCAGCTTACTATGTTCCCATTGCTTATCTGATTCGCGCTCATTGCTACATGCCGTTGCTAATAGCAATGCTATTAATACAAAAATAAGGCGATAAGTGCGTCTCATAATTAGGATTTAGGCAATGTTACGCCGCGTTGACCTTGATACTTGCCACCGCGATCAGCGTAGGATGTTTCACACACTTCATCTGATTCAAAAAACAACATTTGCGCTACGCCTTCATTGGCATAAATTTTCGCAGGTAGTGGTGTTGTATTAGAAAACTCTAGCGTCACATAACCTTCCCATTCTGGTTCTAAAGGCGTGACATTTACAATAATTCCACAGCGTGCATAGGTAGACTTTCCTAGGCAAATCGTCAATACATTACGCGGAATTTTAAATTTCTCGACAGTGCGAGCAAGTGCAAATGAATTAGGTGGAATAATGCAGACATCCGAATTAACATCGACAAAACTACCTTCATCGAAGTTTTTAGGATCGACAATAACCGAGTTAATATTAGTAAAAACTTTAAACTCCCTAGAACAACGTACATCGTAGCCATAACTTGATGTACCATAGGAAATCATTCTGCCCTGTTCGTTTTCACGCACTTGACCTGATTCAAAAGGTGAAATCATGTCATGCTGTTGTACCATCCGGCGGATCCACTTATCTGATTTTATACTCATATTTTTTTGTCGCTTAACCTGTTAAACTCAATGATAACGCTATTATGACACTCAGCAAACTGCTTTTAGTCATTTTTGACGACTATTTCCGGAAATGCTGTTGCAAAAGACTTGCCTTGCTGTGCCAGCCTGGCGGCAACACTTTGAGCAATATTACGATACGTTAGGCTAATCGTACTTTTAGGATCGGCAATAACTGTTGGTTTTCCTTGATCTGCATCTTCCCGAATTTTAATGTCTAGCGGCAAACTACCCAACAAATCAATATCATATTCCTTTGCCATTTTATCACCACCACCTGCACCAAAAATATGTTCTTCATGGCCACATTGGCTGCATACATGCGTACTCATATTTTCAATTATACCGAATACAGGCACATTGACTTTTTCAAACATTTTGAGTGCTTTACGTGCATCAAGTAAGGAAATGTCTTGTGGCGTGGTCACAATAACAGCACCACTGACCGGTACTTTCTGCGACAAGCTCAAATGAATATCGCCCGTGCCTGGAGGCAGATCTATCACCAGATAATCCAAATTATCCCAATTGGTATCATTGAGTAGCTGATCTAATGCTTGCGTTAACATTGGACCACGCCAAATCATCGGCTGTTCTGCATCAATTAGAAAACCGATAGACATGCTTTGCAGACCATGGCTTCTGATCGGCTCAATTGTCTTACCATCTGGTGATTCTGGACGCTGGGTCGTGCCCAACATTTGAGGCTGACTCGGCCCATAAATATCCGCATCCAGAATGCCAACATTTGCGCCCGAAGCAGACAATGCCAAGGCTAAATTAACTGATGTAGTTGATTTCCCTACACCGCCTTTTCCTGATGCGACAGCAATGATGTTTTTAACATTTTTAATACCTTGAATACCCGGCTGAACCTTGTGCTTGATGATTTTCCAATCAACCGTGACAGTAACGTCAGTCAGTGCCGCTTCTTTTTGCAGTAAAGCCATGATCTCTGTTTCTAAGCTGTTAGTAAACCCTTTTACTGGATAACCTAAAGTCACAGCAACAATTAACTTATCGCCCTCTAAGCTTACTTTGATTTTTGCTTTACTTTCACCCAAAGTCATCTGGGCAGCAACATCATTATAATCCTGAATGATCTGCTTAATTTGAGGTGCGCTTAACATGGATGCTCCATATGATTTGTAAAATAACCAACCATTTTACACTGACTTTTTACTTTACATCGTGCTTTTTTTACACAGAAAATAATCGTCTAATAAATGAACGATTCTGCCGTGTCAACTCTTGCAATAATCGAGGAAGATTTATATCAAATTGAACTTCTTGCTGCTCGACTGTAGCTTTACTCTTTTTTAAATACGCCTGCGTCACCGTTTGCATCATAGCAAGCCCAATGACGTTGCCCTTATTTTCTACCGGCAACATCATCGTTTGCCCATCAAAGCTTTGGTTAATGCGAGTCATTGTTTGGTTAAATGCTTGGTGTTCACTGCCCCATAAATTAATACTCATCACGCCTGTGGGTGATAATAGCCCGGCACAGGCATCAAAGAAGGCCTGAACACCCACACTCGCCGACATGCCAATATGGTCATACGCATCGACCAATAATAAATCATATTGTTGTTCATCTTGAAAATAACGTTGCTGAACAAATAAATAGCCATCGCCATGATGAATAGTTAAGCGCGGATCGTTTTTAGGCACATTAAAATAAGTCTGAGCAGCATCGATTACATCTTGGCGATATTCAATTACATCGATATAACAATCAGCAAAATGATAAAGCATAAATTTAACTAATGAACCGCCACCTAAGCCAATGATCAGAACCCTCTTTGGATTAGGGTTAATAATTAAACATGCCATCATAGCTTGGGTATAAGTCAATTCTAGAGTATGCGGAGTACGTAACGACATACTACTTTGCCGCGGCAATGTTCCGAAATGCATAGATCGGGCATCTCCCAAATCAACAACTTCAATTATCCCGTCATCAGATTGAGATTGATGCACCACCACACCATTGTAATAAAGCCGCATCAATTATTATTATTCTCATCAATAAATGTTACTTTTAGCCAACCCCGTAAGCTGTTCACCAATGTGGTCTGCAAACCTGTGAATAAACGATTAGCACCCACAATTTCACGTGTAGCATAGCGGCTATTGCCCGTTCTTTTCATCATCACTTTTCTTTGTTGTACGGCTTTAGCCACGCCCTCTAGATCATTGCCCCCATATAAATCTAAAATAGGATGTTGCATTGTTTTAAACACATCATTTGTTGTTAATGCCGGTGTGCTGATCAATACTAACGCTTGTATCGGCGTTGTTTCAGTATCTAATAGCTCGACAGCCAAGTTCCCACCTGCACCATGACCCACATAGATAATGCGATCAATCTCTTTTTCCTGCAAAAAAGCAATCGCAGCATCTAATCGCTGAACATTAGAAATTGGCGGTAAAGATGCTTTCTCTTTTTTATCGCCATCACCTTCTTTTTCTTCTGTAACAGGCTCTGCTGAGTCAGCTTCTGATACATTTTCTACTGTCGCTGATAATAAAATAGCAGGTTCAAAAGGATAATCTAATGCAATAGTCAATGTTGACCAGCCGTATTGAGGCATCTGATGTCTGAGTGGCGTAATGACACCGTTACCTTCTAGTTTCTCACCTTGATCATGTAGAAATATAATCGCACCATGACGTTCACCTAGCGTCTCTTCCAAATAAGTGGCTGCAATTTCTTGCCCTGCCACGGTTAATGGCTGATAGCCATCGATCGGGCTACTTTGGCTGACTATCCCACTAATGGCATTACTCAGATCCATTTCAGATAGCGTTTTATCCGGTGCATCTTCCATAGTACCATCCACCGCTAGCACAGTCGCAGGAAATGCAAGACTACCTAACAAAGCCAAAATAACAATTCGAATAGATTTCACCGTAGTTTATTCTCTAAAATAAATAATGGCATTAATATTATCAACATTATCGACCATATAAAACTATTTCATTACGTAATTAACCTGAGAACGGGATAAGCAACGTCATCCAGCACATCTATTTTCGCGGATCTCTTCGTTGTATTTACTTCCAATAGCCCGCTATTGCTACGTAAATCCGCCTTGATATCCACTAAAATAAATGCACTGGTGCAAAATGCTTATGATTTTTTATTAACTTTAAACATTATTTCTTAATAAGCTATTGTAAATTATAGAATTGCTGACTATCCTTATCCCGTTCTCAGGTTAATTATTAATTCTGCCTTTCTTCCTCTTATTAAACCAGACTAAAAAGCCAGTAATGGGTAAGGATGCCCCAATCAATGATCCAAAAAACACTAGCAAACGGCTAGGGAGTCCAAAAACCGTTCCTAAGTGTATATCATAGACCAAACTTTGGAGGGTATTAAATAGACTGGACTTTGTATGTAGATCATTCTTAAACTGACCTACTAAGGCTATGCCTGTATATCGGTCAAAATAATAATGATCTGTCTTATAGAGCCGCATTTTGGGATCTAAAACTACGACTCTTATGGGATCGGATGGCTTCTGTGGATTACTGATCCGAATGGGTTTATCGGGGTATCTCACTCTAAATTGCTGCATGAGATCATCAATTAATGCAAATTGATTAAATTTTGCCCTGTCACCGACATCAACAGACAAGGGCACGTCATACTGTATTTGAGTTTCCCCAGTGATCTTCTCTAAGGAATACTTCACTATGTCAAAGCTCCAAAATAAGCCTGTTAATACGCTGAAAATCAAGATCCAACTAGCATAAAACCCCAGCACATTATGCAAATCATAATTGAGTCTTTTAGGAGAAACATTCCATTTGATAATTAGTCGTTGTCTTTTGCCCGCCTTATTGACAGGCCACCACATGATGATCCCTGTAATCAGCGCAATGAAAAAAAATAGCGTTCCCCAATGCACTATCTCACGCCCAATATCACCTAATATCAAATTCCGATGCAGGAGCTTCAGATAATTGAGCCAGCCTTTTTTCATATCCTGTAAATGGATTAATTCACCCGTATACGGATCCATCGAGGCATTATAATAAGTTCCAGGAGCAAATAATAATACTTGTATAGCATGGGATCTGCCTTGATACAGAGCAGTTATAAAATCTCCTTCTGGAAAATCATTTTCTAAAACTGCTTTGAGAGTAGATACTGGCACAAAGGGTCGATCTTGGGGATACACCTTCTTATGATAGATAATGGATGATATTTCAGGGCTCCACGTATAAAGTGCGCCTGATAAAGCGATCACAAAAAAAAGTATCCCTAAAATAAGACCCATCCATAAATGAATTTGGCTAATTACTTTTTTTATTCTCATATTTTTGTCACTAGTTTACGCACAACAATAAATTATTGTTACTAGTAAATATTTAGACTATGAAGAAAGAATAATTTAGGCACACACAAAGTGCGTGCCTAAATTAAGAACAAGCTAGAATTTATAATCAACCCCTAACCAAAAAGCCTGTCCAATTTTATCTTCATCATTAACAGTGCTTCCTTTCAGAGTTTGACCAAAATCTTTTTGATCGGTAATATTTTCTACCCGAAACCTAAGCATTAAATGATCATTAAACTGCCAGTTTGTGCCCACATCGATGCGTTCATAACTTCGAGTTTCTGTAGTGTCACCATCTGCATTTGTTCTATCAAAACCTGAACTATAGAAACCTGCACTCCAAATGCTCCAAGCATTATTTACGTTATAATTAAGGCGTAAACTATACTGATTTTCAGGTACAGGTGCAACTTGACTACCCCAGAAAATATTACCATTAACCTTGGTTCCATCTTCACGCGTAGCTTCCAAGTCAAGAATATGCATATACCCCGCAGAAAGGCTTAGTTTTTCAGTCAATGCACTAAAAACTTCTATCTCCACACCACTTTGTTCGACTTCCATGCTTTCTATCCGCCCGCCATTTCTTCGTGGCACACCATCTTGTTCAATATTGTAAATAGCAATATCAACATAACCATTATCCCAGTCATAGTTAGCTCCAACTTCCAGTGTTAGTGCCTCAACCACTTCATCTTCTGCGCCAGCAGGATTAATTGCATCTGTGCCAAAATTACCGTATTTAGATGAAAATCGGTTATAGCCAGATGCTGCAACGGTACGCAAGCGTAAGTTGTTAGAAACTGAATAAGAAGCCCCTAATTCATAAGATAAAAAGTCATCCGTACGAAGATTATCGGGTTGTTTAACATCTAGATATTCAATTTCATTATCAAACCATGTCTGCCGTAAACCAAAGTTAAGTGCCAAATTATCATTAAAGATAAAGGTATTTGCGGTTTTAATCGACCAATCATCAAATTGATTAAACCACATATTATCTCTATATTTGTCAACCATAATATATTCTAAGCCAACACTACCTCGATATTTAATAGTGGGTGAAATATCAGCCGTTAGATAACCATTAGCAAATATAATGTCACTATTCGTACTTCGGTCACGATTTCGAAAAGGATATTTTATATTAGTATCTGTGTGTAAATAGCCTAACTGCACCGAGCTATTATCATTAAAACGGTGATCTACTGTCAAAGCAGCAACCAGTGACCGGGTGGTCACTTCGTGAAAACTGCCTTGACGCCAAACATCGGGGTTGGAATTATCATAAACAATAAAGCTCTCTGCCCGGGTATTTTCACCAATATTCCAGCCTACTTTACCCACCAGACCTTTAATATCTTGCTCCTTAAGATTAGGCGGCTGTCCATCATACGAACCTTCAAGCCAACGACCTGCCACATAATAATCGCCAGACTCCCAGCCATGGGCGGCTTCCGCTTGCAACTGTATTTCACCTACAGTGCTATAGTCAAAACTCAAGGCTTGATGATTTTTATAATTTGCACCAGACTTCAATCGGGTAACAATGGTGCCGCCATCAGTACCATCACCATATTGAATTGCCTGACCGCCTCGTCTAACTTCTACTGTTTCGATAGCAATTGAAGGTATTAAAGTGCCCGTGTACCCACCGCCTTCTTGCCCTGAAGAGCGAAATGCCGGCAAGCCATCAATTGAAGTGGCCGCACCAAAATCACCAAATGTACGAATTTTTTGACTGCCACCAAATCGATTACCGCCCCAAGGATTATTAATAATGCCGACAGCGTTATAGCGTAATGTGTCATCGGCATTAACTGGATTTAAGTTCTGTAATAATGAGCCATCCACAAACGAGGACGATCGACTTTTATCAAAGCCTTGATTAACTTTATTTCGTACTTCCTGAGAAGGATGCCGTGTGGCTTGAACTCGGATCACGTCAAGTTCCAAGACATTATCCACATGTGGGATTTTCACAGTATTATCACTTTTATTCATTTCCTCTGCATGAATATTAGTTGTCAGGGAAACACCTCCAATTAAAGAAAAAATAAGTAGATTTAGGGGTGTTTTGCTAAAGTCATCACTCTTCTTATTTATGCTTTTTGGTATAGCTTTTACTGCTGTCATATGTACAACCTTCATTTAGTTAGGTAATACTCCGATTTAAGATGAATGATTAACAATACCGCCTTAATCAGAATGTCAATCATTCGTATTCATAGTGCCATACTTGCTGACTGATGTAAAGTTCGATTATTCTATGATTAATGATGATCTCAAAAAAATAAAAACTATTAAATTGATGGTTTGATCTCTCCAATACTGCTGCTAAATAATTGAGTACACATTTCAAAAGCTGAAAAAAACTGACAAATACGGTAAAGTATTAGCTTTTAACCCATTAATTACCGGAGAGTATCAATAATGGCTAACTTTCAAATTGCCCCTTCTATCCTTTCTGCAGACTTTGCCCGTTTAGGTGAAGAAGTTGATAACGCTTTAGCAGCTGGTGCTTAATTAAAGGGTAGCGTCCCCTTTAATGAGAATCTCAACTAATTCATCAGCTTTAGTTTCATAAATAATTCGATAGGAATACAACGCCAGCTCTCTAATATTTTCTTCGCCCAACAGTTCTGCCACTTTTTTCCCCATGCGTGGAAGTCTTTCTAAAATATCAACTTTTTCTCTAATATCTTGAGCTACCTTTTTTGCGTAGTATTTTGAGTCTTGAGCAATAAAATCATGGATGGAACGAAGGTCAGACTTAGCGGGTTCTGACCATATCACCATGATTCAATTTCGCGCTTAAGTGTTTCGCTATCAATAGTTCGACCTTGCCTGATAGCATCCTGACCTTTTCTAATTTTATCTATTACATAAAGGCGATACATAATTTCGTCCATGTCAGTGTCTTCTGGCAACTTTCCTATAGTTTCTAATGCTTCTTGTTTAACTGCCTGCATAATAATGTCCTTGTGGTTTGTTGATAGGTTTTTGAATCATCATAATCAATGGAATCAATGGAGGAATCAATGGGGTCAGACTCCATTGATTTCACTCCAATCTATTAAAAATCCATTATAAGCCCAAATATCAATAAACTAACAAGCAAAAGCTGAAAAAAACTGATAAATACGGTAAAGTATTAGCTTTTAACCCATTAATTACCGGAGAGTATCAATAATGGCTAACTTTCAAATTGCTCCATCAATCCTTTCGGCAGACTTTGCCCGCTTAGGTGAAGAGGTAGATAACGCATTGGCAGCAGGTGCTGATATTGTTCACTTTGATGTGATGGATAACCACTATGTACCTAACTTGACCATTGGCCCATTGGTATGTGATGCCTTGCGTAAACATGGTGTTACCCACGAAATTGATGTACATTTAATGGTGAAACCGGTTGATCGCATTATTCCTGATTTTGCTGCCGCCGGCGCAACATTTATCACTTTCCATCCGGAAGCTTCTGATCATATTGACCGCAGTTTGCAATTGATCAAAAATGAAGGCTGCAAAGCAGGTTTGGTATTTAACCCTGCAACACCGCTTTCATTAGCTGAACATGTGTTAGATAAAGTTGACCGTATCTTATTGATGTCGGTTAACCCAGGATTTGGTGGCCAGTCTTTCATTCCTCATACATTAGATAAATTACAAGAAGCTCGCCGTTTGATTGATGCTAGTGGTTTTGACATTGATCTTGAAATTGATGGTGGTGTTAAACCTAGTAATATCCGTGAAATAGCAGAAGCCGGTGCACGCACTTTTGTTGCCGGTTCTGCCTTGTTCGGTGCCAAGAATGAAAGCGATCCTAATATCTATGATTCTGTACTTGCTGAATTCCGTGCTGAATTAGCAAAGGCGAACGTTTAAGGGAATGGCAATAGCTTTAAAAAAACCAGAAAGGGTGTTGATAGATCTAGATGGCACGCTAGTAGATAGTTTCGCTGAATTAAAAAATGTAATTAAAACAATGAGACCTTTGCACCAGAGTATGGCGAGAGAGAAATGAGCGTAATTTTTCATGTTTTTCGTAAAAATGAGGGTAATAGCAGGGCTATTGACCGAGTTTTTAGGGGAAATATGGGAAATTCAAGCCATTTCTATTCGTCATACTCTCGTAAAAAGGTCTCACAACATAATTTGAATGTATGAACCAAACTGAATTTGATCAATTAGCCGAGCAAGGCTATAACCGAATACCCGTCGCTCGTGAAATATTGGCCGATTTAGATACGCCTTTAAGCACCTACCTAAAATTAGCTGATGCACCCTATTCTTACTTGCTTGAATCTGTTCAGGGTGGCGACAAATGGGGTCGATACTCTATTATTGGTTTACCTAGCGAAACCGTGGTTCGCATCATAGGACATGAAATTGAAGTTAAACATCTCGGCAAAGTAATTGAAAAAACCACAGCGACTGATCCGCTGGCGTGGATAGAAACATTCAAGCAACAGTATAAAGTGCCTGACTTAGATGACTTGCCCCGTTTTAATGGCGGTTTAGTCGGCTATTTTGGCTATGACACTGTGCGTTATGTTGAACCACGATTAGGTGATTGCCCTAACCCTGATCCTCTTGGCTGTCCTGATATTTTATTGATGGTATCGAATAATGTTATTGTCTTTGATAACCTAAGCAATCGTTTGTTCTTAATTGTGCACGCAGATCCTAGCGTCAGCAACGCTTACAAGCTAGCACAAGAAAGTTTAGACACATTATGCACTCATCTACGCACCTCCACGTCTAATTACAACTCCGCCGCCTATTCTGGTAGGAGCACAGCAAAAACGGTAAGTGAAGATGATTTTGTATCCGGCTTTACCCATGATGGTTATATTGATGCAGTAGAAAAGGCTCGGCAATACATTATTGATGGCGATATTATGCAAGTGGTATTATCGCAGCGTTTATCCATTCCATTCTCTGCCCAACCGATGGATTTATACCGTGCTTTACGCACACTTAATCCATCACCGTATATGTATTATCTTAATTTAGAAGATTTTCATATTGTTGGTTCATCACCTGAGATTCTAGTACGAATGGAAGATGATGAGGTGACTGTTCGTCCTATTGCTGGCACACGGCCACGGGGCAAAACACCTGAAGAAGACAAAGCATTAGAAAAAGAGTTATTAGCCGATCCAAAAGAATTAGCCGAACACTTAATGTTAATTGATTTAGGTCGCAATGATGCAGGTCGTGTCAGTCAAATTGGCACGGTGAAACTCACCACAAAAATGATTGTTGAGCGCTACTCTCACGTGATGCACATCGTATCTAACGTAACGGGTAAAGTTGTGCCTAATATGACGTGTATTGATGCTTTACGTGCAACCTTCCCTGCTGGCACAGTGAGTGGCGCAGCAAAAGTTCGCGCCATGGAAATTATTGATGAATTAGAGCCTATAAAGCGTGGTGTTTATGCCGGTGCAGTAGGTTATTTATCTTGGTCTGGTAATATGGATACGGCTATTGCGATTCGTACTGCTGTAATAAAAGATGGTACGCTTCATATTCAAGCCGGTGCGGGCATTGTTTATGATTCTGTGCCTGAAATGGAATGGCAAGAAACAATGAATAAAGCACGCGCAGTTTTCCGTGCAGTAGCGATGGCTGAATCAGGTTTAGATACTCTGACTCAGACACAACATAAATAACTGGGTATATGAAATGCTGTTGATGCTAGACAACTATGATTCTTTTACCTATAACTTAGTGCAATACTTTGGTGAGTTGGGTGCTGATGTGCATGTCCATCGAAATGACAAAATCACTATTGATGAAATTGAAGCACTTAACCCAGAAAAAATCGTTATTTCACCTGGTCCTTGCACACCTAATGAAGCCGGTATTTCACTTGATGTAATCAAACATTTTGCGGGTAACAAACCCATCTTGGGGGTCTGCTTGGGGCATCAATCTATAGGCCAAGCCTTCGGCGGAAAAATCGTTCATGCTAATAAAATAATGCATGGCAAAACGTCGCCTATCTACCACAATAACTCTAGTGTATTCAAAGAATTAAACAATCCAGTTGAAGCAACACGTTATCATTCGCTTGTGATCGAAAAGGCAAGCCTGCCCGATTGTTTTGAGATTACTGCATGGACACAAAATGAAGATGGTAGTATGGATGAAATTATGGGGATTAGTCATAAAACCTTGCCCATAGAGGGCGTGCAGTTTCACCCTGAATCTATTCTGACCGAACAAGGCCACGCCTTATTAAAAAACTTTCTTGACCGTTAGAGATTTATTATGAATTTACCATCAGCCATTAAAGCCGTTATTGAAAGGCACGATTTATCTAGCGATGAAATGACCTCGGTTATGCAACAAATAATGACCGGCGAAGCAACACCCGCGCAAATTGGCGGGTTTCTAGTTGCTTTGCAAATGAAAGGTGAAACCATCACCGAAATCACCGCTGCCGCAACCGTTATGCGTAGCCTTGCCACGCCCGTAGAAATTAGCCGTGACCATGTTGTTGACACCTGCGGTACAGGTGGCGATGGCGCAAGCACCTTTAATGTATCAACCGCCAGTGCATTTGTGGTGGCAGCCGCAGGGGCAACTGTCGCTAAACATGGTAACCGTTCAATTAGCAGTAGCTCTGGTAGTGCCGATGTCTTAGAGGCCGCTGGTGTCAATTTAGAGATCAGCCCAGAACAAGTCAAACATTGTATTGACACTATTGGCATAGGCTTTATGTTTGCCCAAAAACATCATGGTGCAATGAAACATGCCATTGGACCGCGTCGTGAAATGGCGGTGCGAACAATATTCAATTTATTAGGTCCACTAACCAACCCTGCCCGTGCACAACGGCAGGTCCTTGGTGTATTTGATAAACAATGGGTTGAACCTATGGCGCATGTATTAAAAGCATTAGGTAGCAAACATGTGCTTATTGTTCATGCCGAAGATGGTTTAGATGAAATTAGCATTGGTTCAACAACATCGGTGGCAGAACTACAAAATGGCAAAATCACAACATATACCATTCAACCCGAAGACTTTAATCTAACGCGAAGCAATATTGACCAATTTAATGTTAATAACGCTCAAGAAAGCTTAAAGATTATTAAAGAGGTCTTTGCGGGAGAATTCGGTGCAGCACGAGATATTGTCGTGCTAAATGCGGGTGCAGCAATATATGCCGCCGATCTTGTTGATACTTTAGCAAAAGGCATTAAGCTCGCTCAAACTCACATCGACAACGGCAATGCCCAGAAAAAATTGGATGCACTCATTGCTGCCAGTAATTCAAAATAAACTATTTTAAAAGAAACAAACATGTCTGACACCCCTGATATCTTAAAAAAAATACTCAAACGTAAATCTGAAGAAATCGCAGAGCGTAGCGCTAAAATTTCTATTCATCAAATGAGTGAATTAGCCGAAGCAGCCGATCCACCTCGTGGGTTTGTCACCGCGATTGAAACAAAAATTAATGCCGGACTGCCTGCGGTCATTGCTGAAATCAAAAAAGCATCACCCAGTAAGGGGCTACTACGAGAAAATTTTATTCCTGCTGATATTGCCAAAGATTATGCAGCTCATGGCGCGGCGTGTTTATCAGTGCTCACCGATAAAGACTTTTTTCAAGGTGATGAAGAATATCTAAAACAAGCACGGGCTGCATGCTCAATTCCCGTTATTCGCAAAGATTTTATTATTGATCCCTACCAAGTGTTTGAAGCGCGCGCTATCGCAGCAGACTGTATATTACTAATTGTGTCGGCGCTCAATGACGACCAACTCAGTGAACTTACAAATGTTGCTATGCAGTTAGATATGGATGTATTAGTTGAAGTGCATGATGGCGAAGAACTTGAACGAGCACTATTGCTTAATTTACCGTTAATTGGAATTAACAACCGCAACTTAAGTACATTTGAAACGAGCCTTAATACAACACTTGATCTACTTGCTCGTATACCTGAAAACCATACCGTGATTACGGAAAGTGGAATTCACTCCGCTGATCATATTGCACTAATGCGTGACCACAATGTGAATGGTTTTCTAATTGGTGAAGCATTTATGCGAGCAAAAAGCCCTGGTGAACAGCTAAGCCAGCTTTTTTGTTAGCTGTTTTAGCTGCGACAATTTATTAAACTACGCTCGGTTTGCGATGCTCTTCATCATAAATAATCATCGTTTTTCCTCGCGCCCACACTAAGCCGCGATCTTGTAAAACACGCAGAACACGCCCCGACATTTCTCGAGAGCAACCCACCATACGGCTAATTTCTTGTCGCGTTGCTTTAATTTGTATGCCTTCAGGGTGTGACATTGCTTCAGGTTGCTGCGCTAACTCACGCATTGCCGACTCAACGCGTCCTGTTACATCCAAGAAAGCTAGATCAGTTGCCTTTCTCGTTACAGACAATAAGCGTTTAGCCATATGTTCAGCCAAAAGCTCTAATAATTTAGGATAACATTTGGCAAGCTCATTATTAGCTAAAGATTTTATTTGTTGATAAGTAATCTCTTCTGTCTTACAGGCTGTTCGTGCTTTAATGGTTACTGTGCGGTCAGTTATATCTGAAAAAAGCCCTATTTCACCCAGAAAATCACCTTGGTTCATATAAGCAATAATGAGTTCGTCTCCATCCTCATTTTCCATGCTGATTGCAACAGAACCCTCACGAATGTAATATAAAGTATTGGCCTCATCCCCCGGCCTAATAATGATAGATTTTGCGGGATATTGCTTACTGTGGCAGTGATGAAAAAAATCCGCTAAATCTTCTTCAATCGCTTTATGCTTCAAATAATCCATCATTAACCCTTAGTTCTTATAATCATGTCTTAAGGTTATAATACCTAATTATGGCAAATTTGTTCACATTTTTTTAAATCAGGATATGTTATCGATGAAAGCAAGAGTGAAGTGGGTCGAAGATTTAGTGTTTTTAGGTGAGTCAGGTACTGGTCACACAGTAGTTATGGATGGTCCTAAAGAGCTAGGCGGGCATGATACAGGCATTAGACCGATGGAGCTTTTACTGCTTGGCATGGGTGGCTGCACTTCTTTTGATATGATACAAATGCTCACAAAAGCACGACAAGATATCCGTGATTGTGTAGTTGAAATAGAAAGTGAACGTAGCGATGAAATTCCTAAAGTATTCACAAAAATACATGTTCATTACACAATAACAGGCAAGAATATAAAAGAGTCACAAGTAAAACGTGCTATTGAACTTTCAACAGAAAAGTATTGCAGCGCTTCACTTATGTTAGGTAAAACAGCCGAAATAATTCACGATTACGAGATCATTGATGTCGACTAATGCGCTAAATACAACACAGCAAACATTTGATCGAATTGAACACAGTTATTTAAGCACATGGTGTCGATTTAATCCTGAGGCATCACTAGAAGCGGGCATTGATGATTATGCTGATAAGTTAAGGCCTTTTGAAGACGAGACTATTGGTATTCAAATTGTGCTCAATGAAAAATGTCTTGCGGCATTAGATGAAATTGAACCTTCGCAACTCGATCCGGCGCGTAACATTCGATATAAAATTCTGCAAGGGCGAACAGAAATTGATCATCATTCATTAATGGATCATGATTGGCGACATCGCGATCCCACTCAGTTCTTACCCATTAATGCATTACACCAACTAACCATTCGACCTGTAAGCCATTTTAAAAAGGCGCTTAAAGCACGTTTAACGGCTATTCCAAACCATCTGCGTGAAGCAAAAAATTATTTAACAGCCGTACCTGAAGTGATCCCCAGAGCATGGTTAGATATGGCGCTTGCTGAAACTGAAGCGGGCATTGAATATTGCCACCATCTACACCTACATCCCATGGTTGATCAGGCGTTCCAACAAAATGATCGCATCGAACAAGCGACCGCCGATGCTGCACAATCATTGGATCGCTTTGCCCAAACATTGCGCCGACTTGCACCGAAATGTAAAGGTGACTTCGCTAGTGGTCGCGAGCACTTTGACCGTTTATTGCAGCAACAGCATTTCTTACCTATTAATGCACATAGCTTATTAGCATTTGGACAGCAGTTATTTGACACTACCCAACAACAATTAAATACAGCACTAGCTGAAAGCACGCTATCACTCGATGATATTCAGCAGCAACACCCTACTTCTGAGTCATTACTACTTCACTATCAACAAGAAATGCAGGCTGCAGAATTATTTTTAAAAGAACATGATTTAATTACATTACCCACACGGCAAACGCTTCATGTTGTAACCACACCTAAATTTCTACAACATCAAATCCCCTTTGCCGCCTACTTAGATCCAAGTGTTGCTGATTTTAGCCAAACAGGCTATTACTACGTTACACCAACATCAACTGATGATGAATTGAAAGAACATAATAATGCGGCCATCAGTCAAACCAGCATACATGAAACATGGCCAGGTCATCATTTACAATTCGTAACTGCAAATCAATCTGCCGAAGGCAATAGCCTACTCCATCGTTTAAATCCTAGTGCCACGCTCTATGAAGGCTGGGCCTTATATTGTGAGCAGATGATGCTTGAGCAGGGTTTTAATCGTTACCCTGGTCAACATATCATTATGCTACGTGATCGCTTGTGGCGTGCATTACGCATTATTATTGATGTCGAAATCCACACTCAAGGTCTAAGCTTGGAGGATGCCGCGCAAAAAATGGTCGATACTCTAGATTTTAGCAAACAACAAGCGTTGGCAGAGCTAAACTGGTATAGCCAATCACCCACCATTGCTATGAGCTATGCCGTAGGTTGGGCGCTGATTAATGCCTTACGCGATATTATCAATCCTGCAAACAACGCTGAGCTGAAACAATTTCACGATAGTTTATTAGCCTCCGGTTCCATTGCCCTACCCCTAGTTATACAACGTCAGTTCGGTGAAGACCTATGGCAAAAATGTTGTCACCATGTATTTGGTGAACGCTATGAATAGAGTTAAGAATACGACATGTCGCGCTCCTACTCAGAGCTTTTAACGCTACATTCTTCATGGAACTGTGGTACAAACAATCTATCTCCCATATTTATTAGGATCCTATCTAGCATGATTGCATACATCTATAAAAGCCGAAAAAAAGCCGAGCTCTATCTTTATGTTGCCAACAAAGATGATTTTTCAAATGTGCCGCAAGCACTTTATGATTCAATGGGTAAAGAACCCGTATTTGTGATGGAAATTGAACTCATCCTAGCAAGGAAACTAGCGCGTGAAAACATAGAAACTGTCATAAAAAATCTAAAAGAACAAGGTTTTCATGTTCAAATGCCACCTCAAATACAAAATATCACTACTTTTAAAGAACCCGCAAATTATGTTAACTAATAGCCGTGACTATTGTTCGGTATTACATGTTTATCAACACTAGGTTACAATTTCGACACCCTCCAATCCAATTTATATGAGAAATCACATGGAAAACACTAAAATGAGTCTAACAGTCAAAGTACTACTAGGCATGGCTTTAGGTATTATTGTCGGTTTGTTTATTAATCTTGGCGGGCTGAATGCACCCGGTTCATTTGTCAACGAAAACATTGTTAATGGCTTATTTCACGTTGTGGGGACAATGTTTATCAACGCTTTAAAAATGTTGGTGGTTCCTTTGGTTTTTTTCTCGCTTATTTGTGGTGTATGCGGCATTGGTGATATCAAAATGCTAGGCCGCGTGGGAGGTAAGTCATTTGCTTTATATATGATGACTACCGCTATTGCTATTGCTACCGCTCTTTTAATTGCCACATCATTTGGTATTGGTAAAGGAATGGACCAAACTACAGACATCGAATTTGTAGGCAAAGAATCACCACCACTCACTCAAGTACTGATTGATATTATTCCCTCAAACCCCATTAATGCGATGGCAAATGGTGATATGTTACCGCTTATTTTCTTTTCTATCTTACTAGGAATAAGCATGTTATTAGTGGGTCGAAAAGCCAAGGGGCTTGTCGAGGGCGCTGAAGTAGCTAATGAAATAATGATGAAAATGGTTACCATTGTCATGGCGGTTGCACCCTACGCCGTATTTGCTTTAATTGCTAAAGCTATAGCAACCCTTGGACTGGCGTTATTAGTTTCATTAGCAGGCTATGTTGCCGTGCTGGTGGGTAGTCTTCTACTCCATTTATTTGTCACCTTGATGATTGTGCTCAAAGTTTTTTCTGGTTTAAGCCCTGCCCTATTTCTCAAAAAAATCAGAAACGCACAAGTATTTGCATTTAGTACCGCCAGCTCTAATGCCACTATTCCGGTTACCATGAGAACAGTAACTGAACGCATGGGTGTCAACAATTCTGTCGCCTCTTTCACCGTTCCTTTTGGCGCCACTATTAATATGGATGGCACCGCTATTATGCAAGGTGTAGCCACGGTATTTATTGCTAATGTTTATGGTGTCGATTTAGGAATTACTGGCTACTTGACCGTTATTATTATGTCCGTACTGGCATCAATTGGTACAGCAGGCGTACCGGGCGTAGGTTTGATTATGCTATCAATGGTATTTACCCAAGTGGGCTTACCCATTGAAGGTATCGGTTTGATTTTAGGCGTTGACCGTTTAATGGATATGATTAGAACCGCAGTTAATGTTTCCGGTGATGCTGTTGTTTCTAGTATTGTTGCTAAAAGCGAAGGCAAAATGGATTTAGCTATTTATAATGATCCAGATGCTGGTGTAGTCGGCACTCATGGTTTGCATATTGATGAAGCTGTCGAAAAAGAGCTAGCTGATACCATTCAAAAAACGCATGATCATACTTAACCTGAATTCTGGATAAGGAAAGTAGGTGAAAAAGACTAACCTATTCCGTCATTCCCGTAGTCTTTTTAGCGGGAATCTAGTATTTAGAGCATAGATCCCGGCTAAGTTTGTGCTCAGCTTGACTGGGTAAACCTACCGGGATGACGAAAAACAAACTAAATTCTCTTATCCAGAACTCAGGTTAAATAATAAGCATCGATTGTTGCCATAAAAAACATAGCAAAGGCTGTTATTAAGCTAGAAACAACAGCAATCACAATAACAAACCGACTATTCCATAATAGGCCTTCAAATATTTTTTCTACCGATTTCATGGTGAAAATATTTCCTTACGCGGCTTGTATAGGAATAGAGTGACGCATATGTGTTATAACGTTATTTTCATCTAAATAGACCAATGTAGGTTTAAATTGCTCCACTTCTTTTTCATCCAGCATTGTATAAGCACAAATGATAATTCGATCGCCCGGCGAAGCTTTATGCGCAGCAGCACCATTCACTGAGATGATATGAGAATCTGCTTCAGCGCGAATCGCATAGGTTGTAAAACGCTCACCATTGGTGACATTGTAGATCTGGATTTGTTCATACTCGTGGATACCAGCGGCATCCAATAATTTGCTATCAATCGCGCACGAGCCTTCGTACTCAAGCTCTGAGTGCGTTACACAAGCACGGTGAAGTTTCGTTTTAAGTAAGGTCAGTTGCATAATCCGACTATTTCATAGTTAATTTGTTGCATATTATCGCATTTTTAGCCCAATTCAATCAAGATCACAGGCAATATTGTCTATTAACCGTGCACGGCCTAATCGTGCGGCTAATAAAACCCGCAGTGCTTTATCTGATGATTTTGCAGGTGTTAGGTTGCCTGCATGCCTAATATCAACATAGTCTGGTTCAAAACCTAATTGTTTTAATTCAGCTATTGCTTGTTGCTCTAGTTTGGAAAAATCCGTCTCACCCTTTATAAGTTTTATTTTAATATCATTCAATATTCGATAAAGAGATGCTGCTTGTTGACGTTGTTGCTCAGTTAAATATTGATTTCGAGAGCTCATTGCTAAGCCATTTTTCTCACGAAATGTAGCTGCGCCTATAATTTCGGTAGCAAAATTTAAATCTATCACCATTTTTTTGATTAACAGTAATTGCTGATAATCTTTTTCACCAAATACGGCCACATCTGGCTGAACCATATTAAATAATTTTGCAACAACGGTAGCTACACCGTCAAAGTGTCCTGGGCGTGCTTGACCACATAGCTTGTCATCTATTGCGGGCACGGTGATCTTTGCTTGACCGTCCATACCTTCGGGATACATTGTTTGCACTGTCGGTATAAACACGCCGGCACATTCAACTGATATAAGTTGCTCAATATCTGCATCCAAAGTACGCGGATAAGCCGATAGATCTGTCTTATCATCAAACTGCAAAGGATTCACAAATAGGCTGACAATGACTTTATCTGCTATCTGTTTTGCCGTTTCCACCAATGATAAATGGCCTTGATGTAAGTTGCCCATAGTAGGCACTAATGCAACGCGTTGCCCTGCTTTTTTCCACTGTGTAATTTGTTGTCGCAGTTCCGTGACTGTGGTGATTTTTTTCATTGGTACTCATGCTGTGGCTGTGGAAAAGAACCACTTTTCACATCACCCACATATTTCTCTATAGCATCAGCAATACTGTCCGTTTCTGCCAAAAAATCATGATTAAATGGTTGTGTTTTACCCGAGGAGATGCCAATCATATCGTATAAAATCAGCACTTGCCCATCGCAAGATTTACCCGCGCCGAAACCAATAACAGGAATCGTCAACTCAGCTGTTATTTGTGCGCCCACTGTGGCAGGCACACATGCAAGCACCACCATTTCGGCACCTGCTTGTTGCAAACCTTTGGCATCTTTAAGTAATTTTTGAACAGCCTTGTCACTCCATTTTTGTGATTGGTAACCGCTCAAACGATGTTCCGATTGTGGCAATAGCCCGAGATGGCCACAAACAGGAATTCCGCGCTCGGTGAGCTCTCGAACCGTTTCTTCTATCACCGCGCCACCGCCTTCAAGTTTAACCATTTGGGCACCGCCACTTGTCATCAAACGTGCTGCATTTTGAGCGGCTTGTTGTGGTGTCGCATAACTCATAAAGGGCATATCAATCACCACAAATGCGCGCTGGCTACCTCGCAATACGTGACGACAATGGTAGATCATATCGTCAACCGTCACCGGAACCGTGCTTTCATGACCTTGTACAACCGTGCCTAATGAATCCCCCACCAATATCATATCAACACCAGCCGCATCCATTATTTTACTAAAACTAGCATCATACGACGTTAGCATCACAATTTTGTTTTGCTCTGCTTTCATTTTTTGTAAGTCTGTTAAATTCAATCGAGTCATGTGCTTACCTTTTTACTTGCTAACCGGCAATGGATTGTAATAATGTCGACCACTGGTCAATGTACTAATTTGCACTAATAAATTCTGATAATCTTGTTCACTATTAACCAGATCAATTTGCTCTGCATTGACAATCAATAACGGTGAAGCATCATAATAGTGAAAAAATTCGGCATAGCTGTCAGCCAATCGCTGTAAATAACCATCTTCAATATGCTGTTCATAGCCAATGCCGCGTTGATTGACCCGTGCTTTCAAGACGGTCATCGGTGCTTGCAAATAAATCACTAAATCAGGAATGCGATGTTGCATTGTCAGATTGTCATAGACCATATTATATAAAGCAAGTTCATCATCATCTAAGGTGATTTGGGCAAAGATACGATCTTTTTCAACCATAAAGTCCGTTACTTTTAGGCTAGAAAATAAGTCATCTTGTTGCAATTCTTTGCTCAAGCGCACCCGTTGCATTAAAAAACTTAATTGTGTGGGCAATGCTGATTGTTTGGGGTGAATATAAAACTTTTCTAAAAAAGGATTATTCTCGGGCTGTTCAAGCACTGTCGTGGCTGAAAAACTTTCAGCCAATCGCTTAACCAAATGTGTTTTGCCGACACCAATCGGGCCTTCGACAGCTATGTAATGATGTGGAATATCTAATATTGTCATAGTAAGTCTAAGTTAATTCTATTTAATCCTGCTCGTGGGCAATTTTGAACTAAGCTGGCGACATTACCCAATTTTGGAATAATTAAATCGGGCGTTATTTCAGCTAAAGGATAAAGCACAAAGGCGCGCTCAGTAAGGCCGGGATGAGGAATCGTTAATCGCTCATCATTAATTTCTTGATCGCCATATACCAATATGTCTAAATCAAGCGTGCGTTCTCCCCAATGCCTTAATTTTACTCGTCCTTGCTGTTGTTCGATAGTTTGTAGTTGATCTAATAGTTCACTCGCCGACAATTGGCTGGTCAATTCAACAACGGCATTGATATAATCGGGCTGATCCTGTGGCCCCATCGGCGGGCTAGCATATAATGAAGACTGCTTAATAAGCTTTGTTTCAGGCAAAGCGTGCAATGCTTTTATTGCCATTAATACCTGCTTAATCGGCGCGGCTAAATTACTTCCTAAGCCAATAAAAATACCGTTCATCACTCCTCACTCTTAGCGGCAGGTTTTTTACGTCTACGGCGACGCTTGCGCGTGCCACCGTCTCCATTTGATGATAGGCTATTAATCATTTTCTGCTGCTCAGCTTCGCCAGTATCTTGAAAGATTGTCCACCATTCACCTAACTCTGCTAATGGTTCACCTGCTTGTTCACGCAATAATAAAAAATCATAACCCGCTCTAAATTTTGGATGGCTTAATGTTCGGTAAGCTTTTTTACCAAAGCGTTGTTCTAAACGTATTTGCAATGTCCAAATATCTCGCGTCATTAACGTAAATCGTTTAGGAAAAGATACGCGCTGGATCTGTTCAGATATAACATCCGTCGCGGCACGTTGCAGTGCGGGGATCGGCGGTATATTGCGATCTTTATGCTGTTGCCAGCGTTGCTTCATCGGCTCCCACATTAAGGCTGCAAATAAAAATGCGGGGGTAACAGGCTTACCATCATCAATACGAAGATCTGTATTCTCTAGGGCTTTGGTGATTAAGGTGCGTGGAAAATTATCTTCTTCGGTATGAAGCAGTGCCGCAGTTTGTGGGAACAACGCTTCAAAAACACCGTAATGGCAGAGTAATTCATGCGTTACCGCTGCATTACCTGTTAAATATAGCTTTAATGATTCATCAAATAATCGTGCGGCTGGGATATCTGTCAGCAATTTAGCTAGTTTAGGAATAAAACGTTCGGTCTCATTATCTAAACGTAAACCCAATTTTCCGACAAAACGTATGGCACGCAACATCCGCACCGGATCTTCACGATAACGTGTTTCCACATCACCAATTAAGCGGATCTTACCCGCTTCTAAATCTGCAATGCCGCCCGTGTAATCAATAATCGAGAAATCACGAATATCGTAATACAGTGCATTGATAGTAAAGTCTCGTCGCCACGCATCTTGCTCAAGTGTGCCAAACACATTGTCACGCATTATGCGGCCATCCACATGCTGATCGGCTTCTGGTGGCGCTCTAAAGGTGGCCACTTCAATTACATTACGCCCAAAACCAACATGCACTAATTTAAATCGTCGGCCAATTAACCGACTTTTACGAAATAATTTATGCACTTGTTCAGGTGACGCATTGGTGGTGACATCAAAATCTTTAGGCTCATGACCTAATAACAAATCACGCACACAACCACCCACCAGATAGGCATCAAAACCTGCATCTTTCAGCTGATAGAGTATTTTTAAAGCATGGGGATCGATCTGTTTTCGAGAAATGCTGTGCTGTGAACGGGGTATGACAATGGGATCGTCCTGCTTGGCATTATCCTTTGCTTGTTTGTTCTTCTTTTTCCTTACTACAGAAAAGATTTTTTTCAGTGATATCATATGGCTTATATGATACCACGCTTCTTAGGCTCACTACATGTCAGCTTAGTTCAATTTTGGACAACATCGCCTACAAGAATGTATTTATGATTGCTATGATTTAACTGCACATAATAGTCATCACTACTGACAATTTTATTGTTTTCAGAAACTTTACCTCGTAATGTAATGATCGTCCCTACTTCAAGCTTATCTAGTTTATCCTGTATTTCCATTGAGGATGGAATCAAGTGGTAAAACATAATACTACCTTGCGGTTGTTTATTAGCGCGCCAATAATAATTACCACCACCTTTATTTTCTATGCTGACAATTTCAGGATCATTATATTCACCTGATGTTAAGATTAAATTATATGTGACAATTGGCATATTTTTGTCATAGTGACGATCTTTTTGCCGTAAATAATTAGTAATTTCAGTAACGTCATCATCCCAGTCAGAATCAAACTGAATACCTTTAAAGGTGATGTTTTCATCAACCGTCATATTTTCTACAATAGTTTGTGTTGATGGTTCATAGTTAAGGAGCCAATTTATTGCAGCTATAACTAAAATGATAATGAGTAATTTTTTCACATTTTCACTCCGAACCGAGTAATGATTTTAATTTATCCCAATCAAAATAGGGGCCAGGATCCGTTTTTCTATCAGGAGCTATCTCTTGATGCCCTTTTATTGTTGCCGTCGACAGCAAAGGGTAATGTTCACATAAAGTGTATATTGTTTTAGCTAATTGCTGATATTGTATTGGCTCAAAAACTTGCTCATCACAGCCTTCCACTTCAATGCCTATGGTGAAATCATTACAACAAGCCCGTTCATCCCATTGCGATTCACCTGCATGCCATGCCCGTTGATAGAACGGCACATACTGAATCACTTCACCATCACGACGAATCAATAAATGTGTAGACACACGCAACTCAGCTATTTGTTCAAAATAAGGATGCGCTGTTGGATCAAGCTTGTTAAGAAATAAATCATCAATCCAACCGCCACCAAACTCACCGGGCGGCAAGCTGATATTATGAATGATTATACCTGCAATATCCTTAGCATCAGGTCGTGCATCTTGGTTAGGAGATGGATGGTATTTAATTTCTGTCAAGATACCATCAGCTTTAATACGCATTGTATAATCTCTGAAAATAAATTTAGATCCCGTGATCATTCAATTTGCAGATGATCTTATATAAACCTCGTCATCCCAGCATGCTTTTAGCTGGGATCTTATGGCTAGTAGGCTATAGACTCCGGCTTAAAACATACCGGAGTGACGGAGGAGCGAAAAGTCACAGATTGAATGATCACGGGTATATACCCATGATACCTTATAACTATAAAATAACTTGAGAAAAAAATGACCTTAAAACTTAGCGTTGATCACAAACATATCATTGAAGATGTTTGCCGTGCATTACAAGAAGATGTCGGCACAGGCGATCTTACCGCCAGCCTTATTCCCGAAGATAGTGTATCGGCAACGATTATCAGCCGAGAACAAGCTACTTTAAGCGGTGTTTTATGGGTTAATGAAGTGTTTGCTCAAGTAAGCTCTGATATCAAAATTGAATGGTTCTTTAACGATGGTGATCGTGTTCAAAAAAATGATGCGCTGTGCAAACTCACCGGCCCTGCCCGTCAATTACTAATCGGCGAACGTGCTGCCCTTAATTTTATGCAAACCTTATCCGGCACCGCAACATTAGCTCAAAAATATGCCGATGCGGTTAAAGGTATCAATGTAAAAATATTAGACACTCGTAAAACCTTGCCCGGTTTACGCATTGCTCAGAAATATGCCGTCGTTTGCGGCGGCTGTTATAACCATCGCTTTGGGCTATACGACGGTATTTTAATTAAAGAGAATCATATTCTCGCTGCCGGCTCTATTAAAAAAGCTATTGATGCGGCTAACAAAATCGCTAACGGCATTGCCATAGAAGTTGAAGTCGAAACCTTTGATGAACTTGCTCAAGCGCTAGATGCTCAAGCCGATATTATTTTGTTAGATAACTTTGATATTCCTGCTTTAAAAAAAGCAGTAGCAAGCACTCAAGGCAAAGCATTACTAGAAGCTTCCGGCGGTATTACTTTGAAAAACCTACGCCAAATTGCTGAAACAGGTGTCGATCGTATTTCAATTGGGGCTTTGACTAAGGATTTACAATCCATTGACCTTTCTATGCGGTTTAACTAAAACTAGAGCTTTTATAATCAGACAAAGCTAATCGAACTGGCTTAAACGAGCGACGATGAATTTCTGTTACACCCAACTTCATCAAAGCTTGTTGATGTTGTTTAGTCGGATAACCTTTATGTTTAGCTAATCCGTAACCGGGATAAAGCTTATCCATTTCTACCATTTCTCTATCTCTAGCCACTTTTGCCAAAATTGATGCGGCAGAAATACACTGTTCTTTTTGATCGCCTTTGATGATCGTTGTGACTGAACAAGCTAAATCAGGGGCTTTATTACCATCGACCAATGCGTGAGTCGGTTTAATATCTAGAGCTTCTACTGCTCGTTTCATTGCTAATAGTGTTGCTTGTAGAATATTAATTTCGTCTATTTCTTCTGCTTCACAACGGCCTAATGACCATGCTAAGGCATTCGCTTTAATAATGGGTTCTAATTGTTCTCGGCGTTTTTCGCTTAGTTTTTTTGAGTCTGCTAAACCTTCGATTGGTTTATTGGGGTCAAGGATCACTGCTGCTGTCACTACTGGGCCAGCTAGTGGGCCTCGCCCTACTTCATCTACGCCTGCTATGTACTCTTTATCAGCCATTATTTCTCCAAGTAAGCTCATCATCCCCACGAAAGTGAAAATAGTAACTATCGTTAGATTCCGGCTACAAGCCGCCGGAATGACGGCAGTTTTTAATACATCATAAAAATTAAATTTTGATTTACCCGACCTCTTTCAATAGTGAAACAACTAGATCAGCCATATTATGCGCGCCACCAGAAGGCCCTAAATCTGCGAGAACTTGTTGGCGGATTCTTTCTGCTTGCGGTTTACTATCAACCAAAGTCAGTAATGACATTAGCTCTTTTTCAAACCGTTCTGCTGTGACTTCGTTTTGCAATAATTCTAAAACAACATTTTCGCCTGTGACGATATTACATAAACCGACATAGGGAATTTTCACAAAGCGACTCAGCACGGCATATGAAATGGGGGAAACGCGGTAACTAATAAAATGCGGAACACCGAGCAAAGCTATTTCTAATGTCACCGTACCCGATGCAGCAACAACGGCATCACAGGCAGATGTCAGTTGATAAAAATCATCGTCAATTAATTTAATATCTAATGCTGATTTAGCTAACATAGGGGCAACAATTTTACGATCTAACCCTGTCGCTAATGGCACAACGACGTTTAGATTAGCTATTTTCTTACTAATTCGCTGCGCCGACTCAATCATTATCGGCAATAAAACGTCAACTTCGCTTCTGCGACTTCCGGGAAAAAGCCCTAAGACTTTTTGGGCAGAATTAATATTTAATTTTGTTTTAGCTTGCTCTATTGTTAGCTCTTTTTTAACAGCATCAACCAGTGGATGACCAACACAGGTGACAGGCACGCCAGCCTCTTGATAAATTGGCACTTCAAATGGGAATAATACCGCCATATGATCGACGTATTGTTTGATTGTTTTAACTCGCCCGGCTCGCCATGCCCACACTTTGGGGCTAATGTAATAAAGGACTTCGATGCCTAAGGCTTTTGCTTCTTTGGCAAGCTTTAGATTAAAGCCAGGGTAATCAACTAAGATTAGTAAGTCTGGTCGGTCAATTTTGAGTAGCTCAACAGTCCGGTTGAAGATTTTCTTAAGCGATCGATAGCGTTTAATTACTTCTATCAAACCCATCACTGCTAATTCTGAGAAATCAACAAAGGTTTCAGCGCCAGTAGCACGCATTTTGTCACCACCTATGCCTTTTACAATATAGTTTGGCGCAATTTTATTTAGCTCTGTCAGCATGCGTGCAGCATGGGCATCGCCAGAAGCTTCGCCAGCAATTACATAGATTAATTTACTGGTCGGCATAACCTACTAATTCTAAACCAAAGCCTGACAAGCCTGTTAGTTTTGTTGGCGTGCCTAATATCCGCATTTTTTTGACACCTAAATTTGCCAATATTTGTGCACCCACACCAAAGGTTCTTGCATCCCAAGTGCTCACGGGTGTGGTAATCACATCGCCTTGATCGTGCTGTTGGTAGCGTGCAACTTTAGCCGCTAATTGTTTATTTTGATTGGGTTGGCGTAGCACAACTAAAACCCCCTTGCCCGCTTCTTGCAATTGTTGTTTGGCTTTATAAAGCGGATGATGGCTGGATTCGCGTGTTGTACCCAATAAATCTGTTAATGGATCAGCCATATGCACACGTACCAATGTTTCTTCATCTGCTTGAATATCACCAACAACCAGTGCTAAATGCACTTGATTATTGACTGTATCTTCAAAACTATACAGCTCAAAATCACCTTGTTGCGTGGGAAGATGGCATTGTGATAAGCGTTGCACTGTCATCTCATTTTCTAAGCGATAACTAATTAAATCGGCAATAGTGCCAATTTTTAAACCGTGTGTTTTAGCAAATATTTCTAAATCAGGGCGGCGTGCCATACTGCCATCTTCATTAAGGATCTCAACAATCACTGCAGAAGGATCTTTAGCGGCTAATTGTGCTAAATCACACCCCGCTTCGGTGTGTCCTGCACGTGTTAACACACCACCGGGCAGCGCCTTAACAGGGAAGATATGCCCTGGTTGCACTATATCTTCTGGTTGCGCATCAGCTTTAACGGCGGCTTTAATTGTTTTTGATCGATCAGAGGCCGAAATGCCTGTAGTTACGCCACGTGCCGCTTCAATAGAAACGGTGAAGTTGGTTTCATAACTGGCTTGATTATCTAACACCATCAGTGGCAAACGAAGTTGTCGGCAGCGTTGTTCAGTCAGCGTTAAACAAATTAAGCCGCGAGCATAACGTGCCATAAAGTTGATCGCTTGCGCCGTGACCATTTCGGCCGCCATGATGAGATCACCTTCATTTTCACGATCTTCATCATCCATAATAATGACCATTTTGCCTTGTTTCAGATCATCTATAATTTCAGCAGTGCTATTTAAGTTCATTTAATAAAACCATTTTCAAGTAATGTTTGAAGACTAATGCCGCCTTCTTTTTGTTGCGGTAACAAGCGTTCAAGATAACGAGCAATTAAATCCACTTCAAGATTTACCTTGGTACCCACCTTGTAATTACTCATTATTGTTTGCTGCATAGTATGGGGAATGATATTCACTTCAAACCAGTTGACTAGATCCCCGCCTTCGCGAGGATGACGATTTATATTATTCACGGTTAGACTGGTGCCATCAATACATATCGCTCCTTTTTCTGCAATATAGCGTTCAAGCYSKGCKGKMWCWTSMAMKMTWWMMATMRCCSRRCSSSCKRRYWSWTRWRAYGRRMSWAYSRYRMCYRRRYMRYCRAYRTSWYCRSYRAYWWMMNTGGCCWSSYWRACGACCACCGACAGCTAAGGCTTTTTCAAGGTTGACTTGCGAACCCGCCGATAAACTGCCAAGGCTGGTGCAATCCAATGTTTCGCGTGACACATCAAAACTTAGTTTAGTTTTATCCATCGCTACCACTGTTAAGCAAACCCCATTATTAGCAATGCTATCACCCAGTTTCACATCAGCTAAATCTAGGTCACTGCTAGCCACTTGCAAGCGCACATCACCACCTTGTGCCTGCAGTAATTCGACCTTGCCAATCGCAGCAATAATACCGGTAAACATGTTATCCAACCTTCTTGTAATTAGGAACGGCAGTAATACGCCAATCATTACCTACAGCGCGTATATCTGTAATATCTAAGTCTATATTCTGAGCCATTGTTTGTAATTCAGGCAAATGAAATAAACCTTTTGCCGAATCGCCCATTATTTTGGGCGCCATATAAATAATCAATTCATCGATCAAACCAGCGCTCAATAGTGCGCCATTTAATGTTGATCCCGCCTCAACCATTATTTCATTAATGCCACGCGTCGCTAAAACCATCATCATTGTATTTAAATCAACATGGCCCTTTTTTTCAGGAACAGTCAGTACATCAACTACATTCCCGCGTTCTCTTTTTTTAGTGGTCACAAATAATACTTGATACGGATCATCAAACAAATGGGCATATTCAGGAACGATGGGATCTTTGCCCACTACTATCCTTAGAGGCTGTCGTATCGATTGTTGATCAGGATACCAATTGCCCTCAGGTCGAACTGTTAGTGAGGGGTCATCGGCTAACAACGTTCCCGTTCCTGTCATGATAGCTGAGCTCTGTGCACGTAATTTCTGCACATCTTGCCGTGCTGCGGGGCCAGTGATCCATTTACTCTCGCCTGTAGCCATCGCTGTTCGGCCATCCAAACTCATTGCTAGTTTACTGCGTACAAAAGGTCGCCCTGTACGCATGCGCTTGCAAAAACCTTTGTTTAATTGTTCTGCTTCATTTTCTAAAATACCAACAACAACTTCAATACCTGCTTCTTTTAACTTAGCGATGCCCTGACCTGCCACTTGAGGATTGGGATCTTGCATCGCAATGTAAACACGCTTCACCCCCGCTTTTATTAACGCATCAGCACAAGGTGGCGTGCGTCCAAAATGGCTACAGGGTTCTAAAGTAACATAACAATCGGCATTTTGTGCGTGTTCGCCAGCAGCATTCAATGCATTAATTTCAGCATGCGGCTCACCAGCACGTTGGTGCCAGCCTTCTCCTATAACTTGATTGTTTTGTACAATGACACAGCCCACATGAGGGTTAGGATCGGTAGTGAAAAGCCCACGCTCAGCTAATTGCAGCGCGCGTGCCATATAGGTTTGATGAAATGACACCATTAATCGTTATTCAGGATGTCGTTCCTGACATCGTGGGCAAATATGCTGCCCGTCACTATGTAACCAACCTTCATTTAAGGCTTCTTCTAACGAGCTTTCAGACCATGCTCGATCATCCGTTATTCGACGACCCCCTTTATCACCACGTTGCACACTTCGCTTTTGTTCAATATAACGAATACCCTGCGGATTACAAATATCACAGAAAATAATTACTCGAAGCATAATTAGCCCTCACTCTTATCTTTATTCCGGTTTTCCATGCCTTCTATCACTTCTCTAAAGGCATTCACATCTTGAAAGCTACGATAAACAGAGGCAAAACGCACATACGCTACTTCATCTAATTCACGCAAGGCATCCATCACCCAGTCACCGACTAAGCGACTTTCTACTTCGCGTTCACCGGTAGCAATTAATTGTCGCACAATACCTTTAACGGCAGTATCAATTGCATCTATACTCACGGGGCGTTTTTCTAATGCTTTTAAAAAACCTGCACGTAATTTATTTTCGTCAAACACTGCTCGCGATTTATCACTTTTGATCAATCTTGGTAGCGATAGTTCCGCCGTTTCGTAGGTGGTAAAGCGTTCGCTACACTCCACACAGCTACGCCGACGACGAATCGCATCACCCTCTGTCGAAAGACGAGAGTCAATTACTTTAGAATCATCAGCACCACAAAATGGACAACGCATTTTATCTTTGCCTTATGAATAAACAGGCAATGATTGACAAACCGCTAACGCCTTTGCTTTCACTTGTGCAATAACAGTGGCATCACCACGGCTATCAATTACATCACACATCCATGTAGCTAGATCTTTACACTGTTGCTCCTTAAAGCCTCGTGTTGTAACGGCTGGCGTTCCCACGCGAATACCTGAGGTTACAAACGGTGATTGCGGATCATTGGGCACTGAGTTTTTGTTGATGGTAATATTTGAATTGCCCAACCACGCATCGACTTCTTTACCTGTTAAACCTGCTTCAATAAAGCTTACTAGGAACAAATGATCGTCTGTGCCTTTAGACACCACATCATAGCCACGCGCCATAAATACTTCAGCCATCACCCGTGCATTTTTAACCACTTGTTGTTGATAGCTTTTAAATTCAGGCAACATCGCTTCTTTAAAGGCAATCGCTTTAGCCGCAATCACATGCATTAATGGGCCACCTTGAAAACCCGGGAATACCGCCGAGTTTAATTTCTTCTCGATTTCAGCATTGGCTTTAGCCAAAATCAAACCACCACGAGGGCCGCGTAATGTTTTATGGGTAGTCGTTGTGGTCACATCGGCAATTTGTACTGGGTTAGGATATTCACCCACAGCAACCAAGCCAGCCACATGCGCCATATCAACTAATAAATAAGCACCAATCGAATCGGCAATATCACGAAAACGCTGCCAATCAACAATACGTGAATAGGCAGAAAAACCTGCCACCACCATTTTTGGTTTGTGCTCTTGGGCTAAACGCTCAACTTCGTCGTAATCAATTTCACCTGTTTCAGGATTTAAACCATATGAAACAGCGTTATAAATTTTACCGGATGCACTTACTTTTGAACCATGTGTTAAATGACCACCATGCGCCAAACTCATCCCCAAAATGGTATCACCCGGTTGCAACAAGGCTAAATAAACAGCGGCATTGGCTTGTGAGCCTGAATGGGGTTGCACATTGGCATAGTCCGCACCGAATAATTCTTTAGCACGATCCATCGCCAATTGTTCAGCCTGATCAACATATTCACACCCACCGTAATAACGCTTACCCGGATAACCTTCTGCATATTTATTGGTTAATGAAGAGCCTTGCGCCTCCATCACCCGTGGGCTACAGTAGTTTTCAGACGCAATTAATTCAATATGATCTTCTTGACGTTGATTTTCTGCTTCAATCGCTTGAAATATTTCATCATCAAATCCAGCAATGGTCATGTTTTTGTTGTACACGGTGATCCCCTGTTCCTGCATTAATATATTTAAACTATTCTACAGCACCATGTACTATGCTTCTATTACTTAAGGAATTTTATTTATGAAACTCTCACTTATCGGTGCCGGTTTGATGGGGCAGGCATTATCTGAACATCTTCTAGCAGAGAACCAATCACTCACAATATTCAATCGTAGCGCTGACAAAACCGATCAACTAAAGCAACAAGGTGCGACAATTGTAACTTCTGCGCAACAAGCCTTAAATACTAGTGACTTTTGTTTGTTAATGTTAAGTGATGCCGAAGCGATTAATATCGTGCTTGATAGCATCGAACCAGATTCATTTAAAGATAAATTCATTATTCAGATGGGCACCATTGCACCCGATGAATCTCGAGAACTTGCAAAACGTATCACCGACAATCAAGGACGTTATCTTGAATGCCCTGTTTTAGGTAGCCTGCCCGAAGCACGAACAGGCACATTAATCTTAATGGCAGGCGGCCATGATGAAGATTACCAAACCGCATTACCATTGTTAAACCTGATCGGAAAAGATCCGCAACACATTGGTAATGTCGGGCAGGGTTCATCGGTTAAATTAGCTATGAATCAATTGATTGCAGGGTTAACCTCTAGCTTTGCATTAAGCTTGGCTTTAGTAGAAAAAGAAGGTGTTGAAATTGAACAATTTATGAAAATTGTGCGGGACAGTGCTTTATATGCACCCACATTTGATAAAAAAATCGATCGCATGTTACAGCGCGATTTTAGTAAGCCAAACTTCCCCACAAAACATTTAGCCAAAGATACCCGATTGTTTTTATCTGTTGCTAAACGATTAGGATTGGAAACATGTGCACTTGAAGGCATTGCTCAATTATTGGATAAAACATTAGATCAGGGTCTAGCTGATACTGATTATTCAGCTATTTATTCAGGTATAACAAAACTCTAAATATGAAGTTTTCAATTTATTTAGACCTCAAATATTGTTCTTCTTTAACTTCTGGAATGGCAACAATTATATCCCCTATTTTTTCCACCAAATCATGAGATTTTTTATAATTATCTATTAAGTCATCGACAGAAAGTGAAACTGAATTTTTAGGCTTAGTTTTGGTAGGTTGTTTGCCCGACATTTTAAATCCAATCATAGTTTTATCATTTTTCCGCACCCATAAAAGGTGAGCAAATTTATTTCTCATTACTCTGAGATTAGCTACATCGACCATTAATTCTACAATTTCCAGATCTAACTCTTTTGAAATTATTAAATGATTGTATCTGGTTCTATGAATATCTAAAGCATTTTTAACAGCAATTTCTAGTTTCACAGCACTCATTTCATCGCTATAGGTTCTTCCTAAAAACTCTGGAGTAAATAAAAGACGGCTTAACAGTAAGCCAAGTAAGAACTCTAAATTGGACCATTCAATAAATGCTCTTCCAAGATACTCGTATTGTTCTGAAGTTAGATCAGAATATTTCCCATGATTTAACATATTGAATATCCTAATATTTATTTAAGCAAACAAATCTCTACGGATAATAGTCTCAACACGATCAGGGCCTGTTGATACCAGATCAATAGGCACGCCTGCTAGACTTTCAACTTTATTGATATAGGCTTGCGCATTGGCAGGCAATTTATCAAATTCAGTGATACCTAATGTTGGTTCACTCCAACCTGGCATATCTATATATTGTGGAATGCAACCTTCAAACTCATCGGCACTTAGTGGTAATGTCTCAACCACTTCTCCACCACGTTGGTAAGCGACACATAAGCGGATGGTATCTAAACCATCTAATACATCCAATTTAGTTAAGCATAAACCGGTGATGCTATTAATCCAACAAGCACGATTCAATGCCACCATATCTAACCAACCACAACGGCGATCACGACCGGTTGTCGCACCTACTTCATGACCTTTATCGGCTAAATATTGGCCGATTTCATTTACCTTGCCATCATCATCAAGTAATTCTGATGGGAACGGCCCTGCACCGACACGGGTTGCATAGGCTTTAGTGATACCTAATACATAATCAATATGCCGCGGCCCGACACCTGAACCTGCTGCACAACCGCCGGCGGTAGTGTTTGATGATGTCACATAGGGATAGGTGCCATGATCGATATCTAATAAGGCACCTTGAGCACCTTCAAACATGACGTTTTCGTCCGCTTGGTGATATTCCTTGAGTAATTGCGGAATGTCCGCAATCAATGGTAATAGCACATCACGCATGGCTAAGGTTTCATCACGCACTTTTTCAAAACTAACTGGGGCTGATTGATAATAATTAATTAATGAGAAGTTATGGAATTTAACTACTTCTTCAAGTTTGACCACAAAACGTGCTTCATCAAGCAAATCGCCCAACCGTAGACCACGACGTGCTACTTTATCTTCGTATGCAGGACCAATGCCTCGACCGGTGGTACCGATAGCTGCTTTACCACGACGGCGCTCACGCGCTTGATCTAAGGCGATATGATATTGCAAAATTAATGGGCATGCGCCACTGATTTTAAGACGATCACGAACAGGAATACCATTGCCTTCTAGTTCGTTCATTTCTTTTAATAAGGCTTCAGGTGATAACACCACACCATTCCCAATTAGGCATTGCACATGTTCACGTAAAATTCCTGAAGGGATCAAATGTAAAATGGTTGTTTTACCATCAATAACTAAAGTATGACCGGCATTATGACCGCCTTGAAAGCGGACTACAGCTGCAACATTATCGGTCAACAAATCAACCAGTTTACCTTTACCTTCATCACCCCATTGGGAGCCTATTATTACGATATTTTTAGCCACAGCTTTTTTCCTGTTATTGTACGCTAGGTGGGTTTCATTCAAGTTACAAAAAACCCCTCGTCATCCCGGTATGCTTTTAGCCGGGATCTCCGCACAAACAAGACTCCGGCTAAAAGCATACCGGAGTGACGGAGGAGCGAATCTTCACACATTGAATGATTACGGGTATAAATTATATTGAAACGATTTTATTTTGGTAGCTCGTAGATAACTGTTTGACCTTGACTACGTAATTCTGCAATTTTTTGTTGCTGAGCTTCATCATCAGACCATTCAACAGAAATAATATTTTGCTCTTCATCTTCGGCAGTTAATTGATTAGCAATCGCTTTTAAATCTAAACTAAAACCTGTTGCTGGTTGTGCATGACCAAAGTCGGCGCCAATGTCATCATAACGTCCGCCCATCGCAATCGCCTGTGAGCTTCCGGCTTGATAAACGGCAAACACAACACCAGTATGGTAGTGATAGCCACGCAATTCAGCCAAGTCAAAATTAAGTGCCACATTTGGTAGTCGTTGCGCCATCAAATCGGCCATTATTTGCAGTGTATTAAGCGATTTTTGAACCGGTTCAGAGGCTTTATTCAATACTTGTTGTGCTTGCTCAAGCACAGCTACACCACCGTTTAATTCTGCCAACGCTAGCAACATAGATTTATTATCAGCAGATAGTTGATACTCTGATAATAGCTTTTCTATTTGTGTTATATCTTTGCGTTGCAATGCGGCAAAAAGCTCTTGCTCTTGCTCTTCGCTTAAATCTGCATCTTCAGCTAAACCACGATAAATACCAACATGACCAATATCCAGCAATAAGTCATTATCAATATTAGCGCTAGCCAACATTTCAATCATCAGCTGCACAATTTCCATATCACTTTCAGAGCCAGCATGGCCATATATTTCAGCACCTAATTGAATAGGATTGCGTGATGTACCTTGCCCCTGCGGTAAGGTGTGCAATACATTGCCAATATAACAAAGCCGTAGTATATCGTCATCATCACGTAAATTATGTGCGGCTATGCGCGCCACCTGTGGTGTCATATCCGCACGCAACCCCATTAAACGCCCTGACATGCGATCCATTAATTTAAAGGTCTGCAAATCAAGCGCTTTACCGGTACCGGTCAATAAAGAATCAAGATATTCAACCAAAGGTGGAAACACTAATTTATAGCCCCAGCTTTGCATTTTATCAATCAATTTACGGCGCAACAATTCAAGTTGTGCCGCTTGATCCGGCATTAACTCATCAATGCCCTCTGGCAGCAACCAACGATTTTCAAGACTCATCTAACTATTTACCCAATAAAGTATCACCAAGCCTAATGTCATGCTAAATAAGCCTATCATTCGTAAATGCCGATCTTGCATGGCCACCATTTGTAATAGTGCGCGACGAAATGCGCTTGGATTCAGAAAGGGCATCAGCCCTTCAAATACCAACACCAATGCTGATGCTAACCACAGGCTATGTATAAACGCATCACTCACGCAAGGTTTTAGTCTTGAGAACGACTAAAGTCTTTAAAGAATTCACCTTTAGGCTCGATCACTAACATATCATCACCATCAAATACGTTTTTATATGCCTCTAAGCGACGATTAAATGCAAAAAACTCCTCATTTTTCCCGAATGCCTCTGCATAAATATTAGTAGCTTGTGCATCACCGCTACCACGCACTTCTTTTGCTTTCTGCTCCGCTTCCGCCAAAGTAGTGATCACATCTCTATCTGCTTTTGCTCTAACCTCCTCGGCTTGTTCTGCACCTTGAGCACGTGTTTCATTAGCCTCTTGTAAACGGTCTGTGCGCATCCGTTGATAAACAGCATCATTAATATCAGCAGGGAAATCAATGCGTTTAATGCGAATACTGACAATCTCGATCCCCATCTCGCGGGAACTTTTATTGGCTTGTTCTAAAATATCAGCAACCATAGTCGTACGATCGCCCGCAACCACTTCATTAACCGTTCGGGTAGCAAATGCATCACGTAAACCATTATTTACAATATTAAACAAACGTGAACTTGCTAAACGCTGATCACCAGATACAGCCGTAAAAAACCTGCCCGTATCTGCAATTCTCCATAACAGAAAAGAATCAACCAATAGGTTCTTATTTCTACCTGTTAGATAATTTTCAGGTTTCGCATCTATAGTTAAAATACGACCATCAAAACGCTTAACACTTTCAATTAACGGTATTTTAAAGTGCATTCCAGGTTTAAAGTCTGCACGCTTAATTTCCCCCAAATGAAGCAATAATACACGCTCACGTTGGTCAACAAAGAATATTGTCGAGCTAAGCACAATGATAACCAATATGGTTCCGAAAAATAGTTTATGTAATATTGTCATATTAACGCCCTCCTCTGCTGCGCGCATCATTTGTTGCTGGTGAATTACTGGACATACCCGTTGCTGGATAGGCAGTTAAACTACCTAAATCAACTCGAGTAGGAGATGATGATGCTTTACCCAAGCGATCTAATGGTAAATACAATACATTATTACTATCCTTAGACACATCAACCAACACTTTTTGACTTTGACTATAAACTGACTCCATTGTCTCTAGAAACAGGCGCTCTCTAGTAATAGCAGGTGCGCGCTCATATTCTGCTAGCACTTGGCTAAAATGACTAGCTTCACCAAGCGCTTTCGCAATAACTTGGCTTTTATAGGCTTCAGATGTTTCTCTTATACGCGAAGCCCGACCTCGCGCCCTTGGCACAATATCTCTGGCATAAGCAAAGGCTTCATTTATTTGGCTTTCTTTATCAGCATCTGCTTTTACTACATCCGCAAAGGCAGCTTGAACTTGAGGTGGTGGCTGAATATCAGGCATATTAAAATCCGTCACCATTAAACCCGTACCGAAATCAGCCAGTAATTCTTGCAATTTCATTCGGGTTTGGGTGGCCATCGCCGACCGACCTGTTCTAAACACTTCATCCATTGTTGTTTTACCGACAATTTCACGCACCGCACTCTCGGTCATTTGGCGCAATGTTAAATCAGGGTTCACCACATTAAACAAATAGGCCGCTGCGTCTTCAACATTAAATTGCACTTCGACTTTCAGCTCGACAATATTTTCATCTTTGGTTAGCATCAGTGCTTCTGCTGAAACACTGCCACCAGCTTGTCCAAAACCAATGGTTACGGTTCTAACACGCGCAACATCCACTTTTTCAACCTTTTCAAATGGATAAGGAATATGCCAATGTGGACCCGGCATTGTAGTTTCGGTATACGCTCCAAAACGCATTTCTACGCCACGTTCGGCTGGCTGCACGATATAAATACCTGAAAGTAGCCATACTACAATAGCGACTAGTATCATTAAGCTTAATGCAATTGAGCTACCGCCACCACCCGATGATTCTTTATTACCATCATTAGATGAGCTACCACCAAATATGCCGGCTAGTTTACGCTGCATATTTTTGATTACTTCATCAAGATCAGGTGGGCCATCATTACCGCGGTTACCCCACGGATCTTTATTGTTGCCAGGTTCATTCCAAGCCATTACTCTCTCCAAGCTGATATTACTAAAATTCAAACACGCCTATTTTACGTAGTTAGTTCGCTTTATGGAACATAAATTACTCAAATAGTTCCGCTAACTGTTGTTCAGGGAAATATTCTTGCAGTGCTTGACGCAATAAATCTATGCCTTCGCCCGTTACAGCCGATAGCCACACACGGATAATACGTCCGCTCTCATCACGATCTAAACGCGCAGGGTGATCCTCAAGTTGATCAATTTTATTGCAGACAATTAATTGCGGCACCTCATCTGCGCCAATTTGATGTAAAACGTCATTTACGTGATAAATTAAATCATCACGTTCAGATGCGCCCGCTTCAACTACATGCAACAATAACGCAGCATCGCGCGTTTCATCTAATGTCGAACTAAATGACTCCACTAAGCCATGCGGTAATTTTCTAATGAAACCTACCGTATCCGCCATAATTAAGGCTTGGGTATTTATTAATTTCATCCGCCTTAAAGTAGGATCTAAGGTCGCAAATAAACGATTATCGGCATACACTTCAGCCGAGGTTAATTTATTAAATAACGTTGATTTACCCATATTAGTGTAACCCACCAATGACACCACGGGGATATTGGCACGTTGGCGAGAGCGCCGACCTTGTTCACGTTGCGATTGCACTTTGGCTAAACGTTTTTTAAGCGACTTAATGCGTTGACCTAACAAGCGGCGATCGGTTTCTAATTGCGTTTCACCCGGCCCACGCATACCGATACCGCCCTTTTGTCTTTCAAGATGAGTCCAGCCTCGCACTAAACGCGTAGACATGTGTTTTAATTGCGCTAACTCGACTTGCAGTTTACCCTCATGTGAACGCGCTCTGCGTGCAAAAATATCAAGAATAAGCCCTGTTCTTGCCAGTACGCGACATTCGAGCTTTGCTTCGAGGTTACGTTCTTGGCTGGGCGATAACTCATGATTAAAAATAACCAACACCGCATTACTTGCATCAACGTGCAGCTTGATTTCATCGACTTTGCCGGTGCCCGCAAAAAACTTGGCATCTGGCCGCTGACGTTTACCATGCACAATGGTGGCAATTTCTGCACCTGTAGATTTCACCAACTCTATAAATTCTTGTTCTGATTCTGCAAAATCAGATACATTAAAATTAAGGTGGACTAAAACAACCGCTTCTTTTGTTTTATTGTCATCAAAAGCGGCGTTACTGCTGTGGCGTTCAAACAATTCCATTAATTATTTGGATCCTCATCCGTGCTAATAGTGACATTGCGCGCTGGCACAATAGTAGAAATAGCGTGTTTATAGACCATTTGATTGACTGAATTTCTTAGCATAATTGCAAACTGATCAAATGAATCGATTTGTCCTTGTAGCTTAATGCCGTTAATTAAATAGATTGATACCGGCACATTTTCACGTCGCAGTGCATTTAGAAATGGATCTTGTAGCGATTGGGATTTTGCCATGATAGTCTCCTGTTTTTATTATTTTGAGAGAGCTTTAAATACTCTAAACTATACCCGTAATCATTCAATCTGTGAAGATTTAGACCAAAATCTAGAAAGTCAGTGCTGCGTTACAATGCTTGATAAGGACTAGTCATTACCTGCACATTGCGCCTTGCTCTGACTTCCTATTTTTGCCCTAAATCTTCACACATTGAATGATTACGGGTATAGACAGCTTTCAGTTCTTGCTCAATATAGCTTACCACTTGATCGACCGGTAAACCAGAACCACTATCAAACCAAACACCATCCTGCTGAGCACGCAACCATGTCAACTGCCGTTTTGCCATTTGCCGTGTTGCAATAATCGCTTTTTCGACTAATGTTTCTTGGTCATATTCACCCGCGAGATAAGCCCAAGCTTGGCGATAACCGACGGCGCGAATAGCGGGTAAATCAACATGGCAATCTGAACGCTCAAATAAAGCCTTAACTTCGTCAATAAAACCAGCAGACATCATTACTTTATAACGATCAGCAATGCGCTGGTGCAATATAGCTCTATCTTCAGGGCTAACGATCACTTTTATTACCTTATATGGTAACGTTTGCTCAGTGTCCTTGGTAAGTTCAGTCATAGAGTGACCGGTGATTTCATACACTTCTAATGCCCGCTGTATGCGTTGCGGATCATTAATATGAATGCGTTTTGCTGAAATAGGATCGACTTTTTCAAGGCGTGCATGCAAATGAGCCAATCCATATTGTTCAATTTCAGCTGCTAGTTTTGCACGTATTTCAGGATCGGCAGAAGGCAAATCAGCAAGACCTTGTTGCAAGGCCTTAAAATATAACATAGTGCCACCGACCAATAGTGGGATTTTGCCACGCTTGGTAATATCAGCCATCAAACCTAGCGCATCTTCACGAAAACTGCCGGCTGAATAACGTTCTGTCGGATCGACAATATCAATTAAATGATGCGGATAATTCTGTAACACTTCAGCATCAGGCTTGGCGGTACCGATATCCATACCGCGGTAAACCAGCGCTGAATCAACACTGATAATCTCAACTGGAAACCGCTTGGCTATTGCTAATGCTAGATCGGTTTTTCCTGCCGCCGTTGGCCCCATAATAAAGAGAGCCGGTGGTAAAATAGGTGGTGCTGTAGCTATTTCTAGCCCTGCTTCATCAAATCAAAAAATTCAGCATTGGTTTTAGTCGCTTTCATACGATCCATCAAGAACTCCATTGCATCAATAGGATCCATCGGCGCAAGTAATTTACGCAAAATCCAAAGTTTATGTAGATCTTCAGCATCGGTAAGTAATTCTTCCTTACGTGTGCCAGAACGCGTAACGTTAATGGCAGGGTAAATACGACGATCAGCCAATTTACGTTCAAGTTGTAATTCCATATTACCGGTGCCTTTGAACTCTTCAAAGATAACCTCATCCATCCGCGAACCCGTTTCAACTAATGCCGTAGCGATAATGGTTAAGCTACCGCCTTCTTCAATATTACGTGCCGCACCAAAGAAACGCTTAGGCCGTTGCAATGCATTGGCATCAACACCACCCGTTAATACCTTGCCCGATGAAGGGGCAACCGTATTATAGGCACGGGCAAGACGGGTAATAGAATCTAGTAGAATAACCACATCACGTTTATGCTCAACCAAACGCTTTGCTTTCTCAATCACCATTTCAGCCACTTGCACGTGGCGCGTTGCCGGCTCATCAAAGGTGCTAGAAACCACTTCACCTTTAACCGAGCGCTGCATTTCAGTTACTTCTTCTGGTCGTTCATCAATCAACAATACAATCAAATCACTTTCTGGGTAATTAGTTGCGATTGACTGTGCAATATTTTGCAAAATCATTGTTTTACCTGATTTTGGTGGCGCCACGATTAAAGCTCGTTGGCCTTTACCAATCGGCGCGGCCAAATCAATCATTCGTGGTGTAATATCTTCGGTGCTACCGTTACCACGTTCTAAAGTAAAACGTTCATTGGGAAAAAGCGGTGTTAAATTTTCAAAAGGAACTTTATTTTTTGATTTTTCTGCTGCTTCATAGTTTATTTCTTCAACCTTAATTAAAGCAAAATAGCGTTCACTGTCTTTTGGCGCTCTAATTTTTCCAGAAATTGTGTCACCTGTTCGTAAGCTAAACCGGCGGATCTGGCTAGGTGAAACATAAATATCATCAGGCCCAGAGACATACGATGCTTCTGCTGAACGTAAAAAACCAAAGCCATCTTGCAGCAACTCAAGTACACCTGTAGTTTCTATTTCATCGCCTTGTTTAGCATGATATTTTACGATGGCAAAAATTAAATCTTGTTTTCGGTTTCGAGCTAAGCCGTCCAGTTTTAATGAAAGAGCAAGCTCCATAAGCTGAGCAGCGGTCTGCTTCTTAAGTTCAGTTAATTGCATGTATTACCTAGTTTGGAATTTTTATATAATATTAAGAGATATTGTGTGCGTGAAAACGCTTGGAATGGGATTATTGTGGGAGGTGTTTTTGAAAGTTGCCTGCATCATAACAACTAATTTTAGGGGTGTCTAGTTTTTGAGTATACCTGAAGTATTGGACTTGATAGGTTTACATCCTAACCACCAATCCACTACTTTAAACCATTATAACTTCTTTATTGAATTTACCTTTGTTATTATCTGAGTTATAACCGTTGGTTTAATCGCATAATAATTCTTACTTATACAAAAAATAATGATGAAAAAAATAAGCTATTTAATATTACTCCTTTTACCACTCTCTAGTTGGGCGGCAAAAGATCTTGATCCAAAATTAATTGACCCTGATTGGATAAAGGTTTCAGAGCAGCTTGCAGCAGCAACTGAAAAGCGATGCGCTGCAATCGAAAACGCTTTTAAAAAACTAGATTGCCGAGGTGAAGTGCGCATAGAATTTAAAAAACAAGGTGATTATAGGGGCGTGGCAGACTACATTAACAAACACTACCAGCACTTAGACAAACAAGGCTTAAGCACTTTAATTGCTCAGAATAAAGCCTTGCGTATACGCGCTAGGAATGACAGCGACCTGCCACCCTCCTCAGATTTTGAACCGGGTGAGCTAAATACGCGTATTCTGGATGTGGAGCTAGAGGCTTTAGAAACACTTTTAAAAAATAAAAGCCCTAAACCTTGTGTAGTGTCCGGGATGAGATAAGCTACTACAATATAACGCTTAGTATATACCCATCAACATTGTATGCAATATTGGCTTGTCATAAAACATCTTGCCATGCCATTGAAACAATAGCATCTGAGACAGCGGCTTCATAAGTACGCACAGATTCAAGCAATATATCAACAAATGCCTCAGATGAGCGCGATGTATGATTTACATCACCCACACCAAGGCGTTTAGCAATGCTAGATCGCAGTGATTCACCCTCAATTTTTGCCGTTGCCAATGTTTCATCGAATAATACTAAGGATTCAAGATCAAGCTGTTTTTCTGGAGCTATTTTGCTGCCAGATCCATTCTTTTTTAGCCATTTCACATGCTCATGACACAATTACAAGCTACAATCACATCATAAAATGATACGATTAAATTATTTTGCGTATCTGCGGCGGTTTTCGCCGCAGAATAAGCAAATGATAACCGCCTTATCTAATCCCGATACAAATACTGCTGAAAGCCAACGAATACTTCACGAATTACTTTTGCTGAACCAAACTCAACCGCCGCATCACTAATCGTATTATATTTAAGCTCAATCATGCTTTTCATCTTGCCGACAGATAATTCGGTCACACCTTCATCGACATAACGCTTGAGAATAAAATCAATAAACGCTTGCTGATGATATTCGGTGTAGTGTTGATTAATCACAGGCTTTGCCTGCTCCACACGTTGCTGGCGTGAGCGTGTCTCAGTAGCATAGGCTACATACGCCAATACATCATAGACATCGCTATCTCGCGCATCGACTAACCCTTTCATGCTCTCTAGCTTCTCGCTTATCATAACCTGCTTCTGCCAAGTCATGTAATAACTTATCACGCGTGTCAGGGTAGCTCCAAATCTCGCGTAGCTTATCTTCATTTTCAAAAAACTGGGGTAAATCATCAAACATGCGTTCGAGAAATTCTTTAGCAGTAATGGGTTTACCCTCTGGGCTCCAATACATCACTGCTGAAATATGTTGAATTTGCCGTGTTTTACCATCGCTGAGCTTAATAACGATTTTCTCAAGCTTATCGCAGACACAAGGAATACTGTCACATTCAGCACATTTAACCGACTCATAAACACAGGGATCGGCACCACACTTAGGGCAAGTTTCAGACACACAAACACACCGATCAGCATGACACGTCGAGCAAAGCTTAGGACAATTACAAGGGCTAAAACCACATGCCCCACATAATTCAGTTCCACAGCTACACGGCACATCATTACATTGTTCACATGGCAACGGTTCACCATCCCACTCAGGATCAGCAAAATTATAATGCGCTTTGACAAAATCAAATACCGTAAAAAACTCTTTACCATCATACATCCGCGTGCCGCGTCCAATGATCTGCTTAAACTCAATCATATTATTACAAGGTCGCATCAACACAATATTACGCACATTGCGCGCATCCACCCCAGTTGAAAGCTTGCGTGAAGTAGTTAAAATTGTCGGAATGGTTTTCTCATTATCCTGAAATATTTTTAAATCTTTCTCACCCGCCGCACCATCATTCGCCGTCACACGCACACAGTAATGGCTATTGGTCGTCCAGCCCTTTTGCACCGCATACTGATTAATAAAATCACGCACCACACCGGCATGCGCCTAGGTGGCACAAAAGACAAGGGTTTTATCATGGGGGTTAAAGCGATCCATCCAATACTGCACTCGCTTTTGTTCACGGGCAGGAATAGTAATAATGCGGTTAAAATCGCCTTCTTTATACAATTTACCTGCTTCTGGCTCACCTTTGATCACCACACCATCACCCGGAGTATAGATATATTCATCCATCGTGCCGACTATGGGATACACCTTAAACGGCGTTAAAAAGCCATCGTTAATGTCCTGCTTTAAGGTGTAGCTATACACTGGCCCACCAAAATAGCCATAGGTATCGACATTATCTTTACGTTTTGGGGTCGCGGTTAAACCCAATTGCACCGCAGGGGAAAAGTAATCTAAAATTGCCCGCCAGCTACCCTCATCATTCGCCCCACCACGATGACACTCATCGATAATGATAAAATCAAAAAAGTCTTCGGGGTATTCACCAAAGTACCCTTCGCCCCCTTCGATCCCTGAGCCTGTCGAAGGGGTCGAAGGGGTCGAAGCCGTTGAAGCCAGCGCCTGCAACCGCTCAATATCCCCTGCAATCAATGCAAACTTCTTCGCTCTGCTCCATCCCTGAATCTGTTTTTCTCTTGCAAAGGCTTCATCTATTCTTTCAAAGGTCTCGTAATAAACTAACTTCACAGGTAACCGCTTCTTGGTATGTTCTGCACCTTCTCCCGCATTATGTTGTTCTAGACGATAAACTAAGTTTCGAGTGCTTCCCGTATAAAAACTATTATCTGCACATTGCAAGATATACATATAACCATTAGCCGCTTCAGTAATCTCGGCTTCGACAAGCTCAGCCACCGAAGCCGTCGAAGCCGATCCGGTCCCTGAGCCTGCCGAAGGGCCAGACATAAACGTCTGAAAAATGGTAAAAAACACACTGGCATTCTTAGGCACGCGGCCTTTTTTCTTAATCTCACCCGGCTCAATGCGCACAATGGCATCATCACCAAATGGGGCAAAATCATTAACCGCTTGATTGGCTAAAATATTACGATCAGCCAAAAACAAGATGCGCGGGAGACGTTTTGCTGTCTCTGGATCTGTTTGTGCGCTTAAACTCCAGCGGCTATAAAATAACTTCCATGCGATTTGAAAGGCAATGCAGGTTTTACCTGTGCCCGTTGCCAGTGTTAGCAAAATGCGTTGCTGCCCTTGTGCAATTGCTTCCAAGGCATTATTAATGGCATTTTCTTGATAATAACGCGGTGTCCAATCGCCTTTGCATTCAAACGAAATCGCCGAAAACCGATCACGCCACACCGCTTTATAATCGGGTGATTGTTTATCTTGTGCATCAAACGTCAGTGACCATAAGGCTTGCGGTGACAAATAATCATCCACCAAGCCCTCTTCACCCGTTAGCCTATCAATTTGATAAATCTCATGGCCATTAGTGGCATACGCCATGCGACACTGCAAACGCTCGGCATAATCTTTGGCTTGGCGCACGCCTTCGGTATAACTTAAACTCTCGCGTTTCGCCTCAACTGCCGCTAACTTGCGGCCTTTATAGGCCAACACATAATCACTAGCGACCTGAGCGCCACGCTTGCCACCCGTTAAAATACGCCCCGGACAAATCACCTCTCGCCGAATAAAGCTCTCTTCAACCTCGCCCCAACCATTAGCTTTTAATTTTGGGTCAATTAACTCCGCACGGGTATCCGCTTCATTACGCATGTTTAGCATCTCTCTTCATAAATACTCTACCTTGCTGATAAATCGACAAACCCAGGAAACAAATGGTCCTTCTCATCCTTCACCACCAATTTCAACTCAAGCAGATTTTTTAAATCTCTCGATTGTGTTTTTGGGGTTAACTTGCTATAGAGTGCCTGATGCCAAGGTGCCTGACGTAATTCCCGCACGGCTATACCTTCTCCCATTTTAAGCACCTCATTAGCAATAGCATACTGCCTATTATTAAGCGTTTTTTCATCATGCAAATGTTTAAGCTGCATTTCAAATAAAACCCTCTGCACCATAAGATTAACCCGGTCATGTAAATGATTAATGGTGCTCAGTAATCCCTCAAGAAAAAACGCCACAAAATCACTGTTGGGGAAATCACTTTTTTTAGCCGCCTTTTTTCGACAACCATTAAATAAAGCAAAATACTGATGTATATGTTGTAAATAGTAATTAGCTTGGGCAAAAGGCGCATAATGAAAGCCGTCTGCATATAAAATACCCGCCTCTAGCACTCTACCAACACGACCATTTCCATCCCAAAAAGGATGAATAATCTCAAAATATAAATGCACTAAGGGCGCGCGGATTAAAGCAGGGACACCCTGTTCAGCCAGCTTGATATTCCACGCCAATAACGACTCTAATAATAAACGAATATCATCGCCATTCTGCGGAGGCCTATAAACTCCGCCATGCTCAATATTTCCTACTTGCGTGACAACACCATCAGGATTTGAGCGGAGTAAACCCGGCATATTTCGCTCTTCCTCAGCCTCTAAATCAGCGGTGACTTTACGGTAAATCTCAAACACATTATCTAAAGTAGGATGCCACTGTTCAGCCACTGAAACTTCGCGAACATAATCATAAGCACTTTTAATATTGATCACTCGCTGTTGCTGCGTATTTTGGATTTGTTCAGGTGATAATGACAAAGCCAACGCCGTTTCTTGCTCCGAGAGTTCGCCCCCTTCAATGGTGTTTGTACCAAAAACCGAATTGACCACGACTTCTTTTTCAAGCAGTGTTGCAACTGATGCTAAGGGAGAAGTCTTAAACCGCTGTTGTGCATCCTGCACTCGTTGTAATAATACATCAACCACTGATGCATCCAGCCCTTGTTGCAACTTAAACACACCAAACTTATAGGTCTCAATTCGTTTTATCGCATTAATGCCTAAAAAAATGTCCATAAAAATGTCCGCTATAAATTAACTACATTTAACTTTATATTCAAACAGATAGAATAATCAGTAAATATTTTTACCTATATAAATGTCCTATTTATTGTAGCATGATCCTAATATTTTTATTTGTAGGAGCTGCTTTAGCCGCGACCCAATACATAAAATTGCAGCTAATACCGAGCTACCCTATGCTTTTTTTAGTCAGCTCACCCGTGAAGGCTTTTTGCAGGATGGATTTTTTTAGTTCGTCTAGGGCTTTTATTTTATTTTCATAAACTATCGACAAATTATCTGTCTGTAATTTTATTTGATTATAAATTTCTACAATCTTTTCCTGTTCATCTAATGATGGCAAAGGTAAATTTATTTCTTTTAATATCTTAACTGATGCCATATTTTTAATAGCAGCACCCTGAGATAAACTTTCAATCTCGGTTTGAAAATTGGGGCTTTGCATCCAAATCTTTGGAAACTGCCTATTAATTTGTGGTTCGGGTGTTAATTTAAGCAATGCTTGATTTATTATCCCTTGTTTTATTCCATCTGGCACAATCGCTATTTTCCCCATAGTTCCAGAACAACTCATGATCAAATCACCAGATAGCAACTCAAATCTAGACATTTCGCTAAACTTTTTATTATCAATAAAGTAGCGAACCTCTGTAAATTGATCATAAATTGCATGTTGTTGCTCATAAACTGCAAACCCTTCCGGTTTAAAAATATTCTTCTTTAGTGCCCCTCCAAATGGACCTCGAACAAATTTACATACTTTTCTAAATTTCTCACTAGGCCACCCATCACCACGCTGGCTAAAGACTTGCTGTAAATAGCTTGCAAACAGTTCACGGGCATTATTGAGGTTTTGCTGTGCATGGGCGCGGGCTAGCTCGATTTCCGCAAAGGCCTGATCGAGAATGGCGACAATGCGTTTTTGTTCGGGGATGGGGGCAACAGGCATCAATATTTTAAGCAGATCTTTTTTCACTAAACTTGGTAAAGTTGTTCCCTTATCCAAGTTTTTGAAATTAAAACTTTTACAAAAATAATACAAGTATTTTTTATTAAGTAAATCTCCCGCAATTAATCCAAATGCTGTGTCAACATTCCAAAAATTAGTATTAATATACAGTGGATTATCAATGGTTCCTTTTCTTCCAACAATTGTCGTTCCTTCCTCACAAAGATAGCTATTAGCATATCCCATAATTTTTCCTGCACTTCCTAGTATTGGATAGTCCCCGTTAGAATCTAATACTTCTTTTTGATTTCTTCCGCTTCGTATTTCGAGCAAATCTGCCCATGATTTGATTACCCAAACCATTAGAGGTATTCCTTAATACTTGCCAAAATAGCACCACTCTCTTTATCCAGTGCCATAATCTCTTCAATAATCACTTTAGGCTCGCGTAGCGGTGCTTCTTGTTCTGCATTTGGATTTTTAACCGATAAATCCCATGTACTTTCATCCAACTCATTTGCATAAAGTGACCATGATTGATCGGAATCAGCAAATGTCTTTTGTAGTTCTACAAACTCTTTTAAATCATTATCATTCAGCGGGTTGGTTTTGCCTAAACTACGGCCGGGATCAAGCTGGTAATACCAGATTTTTTGGGTGGCTTCGCCTTTAGTAAAAAACAGCACCACGGTTTTAACCCCCGCACCTAAAAAGGTTTTGGCGGGGCAACCTAATACCGTATGCAGATTGCAGTCTTCTAATAGCTGTTTACGCAGGGCGATAGCGGCATTATCGGTATTTGATAAAAAGGTGTTTTTAATCACGATGGCGGCTCTGCCACCAGGTTTAAGCATTCTGATAAAGTGCTGCAAAAACAAAAAAGCGGTTTCCCCTGTTTTAATGGGGAAGTTTTGTTGCACTTCTTTGCGTTCTTTGCCGCCAAACGGTGGGTTTGCCAGAATAATATCGTGTTGCTGGCTGGGTTGAATATCTGCCAAGTTTTCTGCCAGGGTATTAGTGTGCAAGATATTGGGTGCTTCGATGCCATGCAGAATCATATTCATAATGGCAATCACATAGGCCAGTGATTTTTTCTCTTTAGCGTATAAAGGTGCGGGTTTGCAGCGTGGTTAAATCGCTGGTGGACAGATTTTCTCGCTGGCGCAAATAATCATAGGCTTCACATAAAAAGCCGGCTGAACCTGCTGCGCCATCGTAAATGGTTTCGCCTATTTGCGGTTGCAGCACCGCTATCATGGCGCGAATCAGTGGGCGTGGGGTGTAATATTCACCACCATTGCGTCCGGCATTGCCCATATTTTTGATTTTGCTTTCGTACAGATGACTTAGTTCATGCTTTTCTGCCTGTGAGCGAAAGCGCAGTTCATCGACTTTTTCCAGCGCATCGCGCAATGAGTAACCACTTTGAATTTTGTTTTTAATTTCGCCGAAAATTTCACCGATTTTATATTCAATGGTGTTGGGGTTATCGGCACGCTGCTTAAAGGCTTTTAGGTAGGGGAATAACTGACCATCGACATAATCCATTAAGTCATCACCGGTTAAGGCGTTATTATGGTCAAAGTTGCCCGCTGCATCTTTAGGAGCCGCCCATACACTCCAGCGGTGCTGTGCATCAATAATGTACTGATAGTCGCTATTTTCTAATTCGGCTTGCAGTGATTTCTCATACTCAAAATCTTCCAGATATTTTAAGAACAGCATCCATGAGGTTTGTTCGGTGTAATCCAGCTCGCTGGAACAGCCTGCATCTTTGTGCAGGATATCGTCTATATTTTTGAATACTTGTTCAAACATGGTGGGTTGTTGCATCCCTGTTACTGGCGTTTAAAACCGATAACTTTAGCATACAAAGTGTGGGGATCCCCATACTAGAAAAGGGGAATGGGGTAATCACTTTAAATTAAGTCTGATTTGCATTGTGTGACTATGTAAATTTGTATTATTTTAATGATCTGAGGGAGTGTTCTGAGTGGTGAGGCGGGAATTATTCGGCACTTCGTGTGCCTCACCCCTTCGGGGTCGCCCTAACGGGCGTTCAAAATTGTTTATCTTCAAGGATGGAGTGTATGTAAAAGCAATATCAGGAACATTGCTTGTCCCGACAAATTTATAAATTACATCCCTGTAATTCACCCTATGGGCCAGCTTACAGCTGTTCAAAATCATTTCAACCCTGAAATTCATCTGCGCTTTTATTTATCACTTAGTTATCAATCGATCACTCATCACAGTAATATTTAATATAATGCTATTTTGCGGCGAAATACGCCGCAACTTGATAAAATAATAAACCATGTCAACTCTAACGCCTAAACAACAGCTAGAAAATCTATTGCCTTATAATATTGGCTATCATCCCAAGGCATGTCCCGTCATGCCATAGATAATACGCTTAAAAGCAATAGGCTTAAATCGTTAGCCGCTGGTGTTTATACTCGTCCTGAAAGCCATTCCTCTTGGCAAAGTGTCGTTTACTCATTACAGTTAATGACTGATTACCCTATATATAGGAGAATTAAGTGCGCTACAACAACTGGGTCTTGCCCAATATTTAAGTACATCACAAGTCAAATCTATCCATCTTTATTCTGATAACAGACAGCCTTTATGGTTAGGCAAGATAAAATATGATACGTCTTTTATATGGCATCGCACTAAAACACTGTGGGCAGACAATTTATTCTCAATAGATTCATTCTCAAGAGAAATAGACTGGTATCAGGGCTTGCCTACTCTCACAGTATCTTGTCCAGAAAAAGCTTTTTTAGAAATGATGCTAGATGTTCCGAAGAGCATCAGCTTTGATCATGCTAATGAAATAATGCAAGGAATGACTAGCTTATCTCCTAACAAACTAGAAAATCTGCTCAAAGCATGCAAAAGTATAAAAGCCAAACGCCTATTTTTGTGGTTTGCTGGAAAACAAGGCTATGCATGGTTCAGAAAGTTAGATCTCACGGATGTTGCTCTAGGAACAGGCAACCGTGTGATAGCTAAAAGTGGCAAGCTTGATAAGAAATATTTAATAACTGTGCCAGAGCACTTGTATGAATAGCAGCAACATCTATTACAAACAAGTCCAATTACTTGTGCAGCTCTTACCGTTAATAGCTGAGGAACACTGCTTCGCGTTAAAAGGTGGAACAGCCATAAACCTATTCATACGTGAGTTGCCACGGCTTTCAGTAGATATTGATTTGGTCTACCTACCCATGCAAGATCGCACTGAAGCACTAGCGGGAATCACAGCCGCATTAGTACAAATTAAGCAGCGTATTCTTCAAGCTTTTCCAAAAGCTAAGGTGGACGAAGCCTATAAAGATAAAGCCGATGCCATGCGATTAGTAGTGTCACACAACGGCATACAAATAAAAATTGAACTCTCCCCTGTATTACGAGGAACAGTATTTGAACCTGAGTTACTCAATGTCTGTAAGTAGAGAATGAATTCGGTTATGCTGAAATTGCCGTTGTATCATTAGCCGACCTTTACGCTGGCAAAATATGTGCAGCACTCGATCGACAGCATCCGCGTGATTTATTTGATGTCATGTATTTACTGAAAAATGAAGGCTTCACTGATGATATTAGAAAAGCACTGATTGTTTACATCATTAGTCACCCCTCGCCTATCGTTGAATTACTAGATAGTCGATACAAAGACCTTGGGCAGATCTACCAAGGTGAATTTCTGAATATGACAGAAATAGCTGTATCTTTAGAAGAACTAGAAGCAACACGTGAGCAATTAACTGGACTTGTCAGAACAACACTATCAAATGATGAGAAGCAATTTTTGCTATCATTCAAAGCAATGGATCCTCAATGGGATTTACTAGGGCTTGATGGCATTGAAAACCTACCCGCAGTAAAATGGAAGATGATAAATCTAAAAAACATGTCTAAGAACAAGCATAAAAATGCGTATCATAAACTTGAGCGTTGCTTATTAACGGGAAGTAATAATTAGTGACTGGTCACAGGCAGAGGTTATAGATAAAGGCATTGAGTTCAGTGCTATCGAAAAACAAATTGATGATTTACTCAAAACTCATAACAAATCATTCAACCCGACCTTTTTATACGTCGTTTCGCTTCGCTACTCTCTGCATAAAAAGGCCGGTTAATTCAAACGTTAGAAGTACAAAATACCAATATCATCAAAATAACTGTATATACAATAAAAGCATTGACTATGGTTTATTTGTATGTACAATTAAATAATGAGTGTTTCATACGATTCCAATAAAAACAAACGTAATATAGAGCAACGCGGTCTCAACTTTGACCAAGTCGCTGATTTAGATTGGGATAACGCATGGATTTATCAAGACGAGCGTGACGAGTATAACGAAATACGTTTTATTGCATACAGCATGCTTGATAAACGGTTGCACTTTGTTTGTTTCACAGAAACCAAAGATGGTATCCGTGTCATTTCATTTCGAAAAGCAAATAACAGAGAGGTAAAACGATATGAGCATGAAATCCTTAATAGATAAAGATGGGGAAGTTCGTGAATTGACCGCAGATGACCTCAAAAAATTTAAACCCTTGTCAGAGGAAAATCCTGCGTTATATGCAAAAATTAAAAAGGGTGTTGGAGAAAGAGGCTCACAAAAATCACCAACAAAAGTACCTATTAGTATTAGGGTAAGTCCTGATGTTGCTGAGTTTTTTCGTGCCAAAGGTAAAGGTTGGCAAGGTCGTATAGATAATGTACTTAAAGATTATGTGGCTCATCACAAATAAAAACTTCTAACAAGTGCATAAACACGGACGTTAATCTTTCCCCGCTAAAGTGGACACTAAAATCTAACAACAAGATGAGGTGTTTGTATGCCAAAGTACAACAATCCAAGAAAAACATGGCGCTACCCCAATGCACGTTAAGGCTCATCAAAGGTGACTTTACCCTTTAAATTGAAAAATCAAAACCTTCAAGCCTTTACCTTCCTCTGCTTCAACAATGACGTCGGGCGATGTAAGTTCAGTTAAATACTGGCAATCTACACATTCATCTTTAAACCGTTTGTTTCAAAAACTTGGCATCTAAATTAGGTGAGTTTAGACACAACATCAATACGCTGCCCGGTTTCATAAATTCAGGGATCCGCCTAATGACCTTTTTATAATCACGTTTTATATCGACACTGCCTTTTTGAAATGATGGCGGGTCGCATATTAATAAATCATACGGCCCGTGCTTTTTAATGCGTCCGAAAGACTTAAATATATCAATCTTAACTTTGCTTGTGTCTTGCTGATTTAAATGGTGATTGTCTCGCCCTGTGATCAGTGATGTTCTGCTCATATCAATATTAAACACATGCTTTGCCCCACCTGCTAATGCAGCAACTGAAAAGCCGCAGGTGTATGAGAATAAATTAAGCACTTTGGCATCGTGTGAGTTTTGTTGCACCCATTGCCTGCCCTTTCTCATATCTAGAAAAAGCCCCGTGTTTTGAGCGCGGCCTAGTGTGATTTGATATTTCAGCCCGTTTTCTTCAACCACTGTTTGCGTGCACTCATCACCTATTAACAATTCAAACGGTGCGTGTTTTAGGTATCGATATTGCGCTTGAACCGATCGGCAATTAGAAATATTTGAAAACAAATCTTGGGCTAGTTGTTTTAAATCATCTATTTCAACCAGCTTATAGAGTGTGATTAACACCACTGGAGCTAGCCAATCTATCGAAACATGTTCATAGCCTAAATAGGCATGCCCTCTGCCGTGAAATAAGCGTTGAGCTTGATCGGTTTCAGCTATTAAATAAGGAATATCCGTTAGTGGATAATGTTCTATTTGATCCACCGTCTCAGCCAAAATCAGTCATCTTCGACTTCTTCTTTTCGTCTAATAACCCGTCGCGCCATGCCGCCATGCATCCGGCAACGTTCGGCTAATGCGCCCATGCTCCAGCCTTCTGGTTGTCTGATCACTACGCTGTGTTTACATTGTCGACCATTAGCCAGTTTTGCCCCACATTGTGGTCGATAGCGTTTTACTTTTTCCCAACTGTCTAATACTTGACTGGCTTTGCGGATCATTTTAGCCTGCTTCGGGCTTAACTCACGATCGAGAATGGGCGTTTTGTTTTGATTTTCTACATTACGCCACCAATAACGCACCACGGGCACAGGCAAACCAAAACGCCGCGCTAAATCATCGGGCTTGCGGTAGCGATCAAGTTTTAATAGATATACTGCGGCCTTTTCAAGCCGTGCAGTCAGTTCTTTGCTCTGCTCAGATCTCATTTAGTTTTACTTGATTACCAGTGAAAGTAATGATTTCAGGAATAAGGTTATCAAGATCACAATTAGCGCGTGCAATTTCACGCACTGAAATCCCCGCTTTGACCACGCTGTTCGCATCACCCGTTATCAAGGGATGCCAAATGGGCAAGGGTTCACCTTCTGCTAACAAGCGATAAGCACAACTATTAGGCAGCCAATTAAAATGCTCGGCATGATCAACACTGAGTTGAATGCAGTCGGGCATTTTTTGTTGCCGGTTGGGATAATCTGAACAACGACCGCTTTGAATATCAAGCAAATCACAGGCGGCGCGGGTGTAATAAATTTCGCCATCTTCTTCATCTTCTAGTTTGTGCAAACAACATCTGCCGCAACCATCACAGAGACTCTCCCATTCTTTATGCGTCATTTGGCTGAGCTTTTTGTGCTCCCAGAACGCTTTGGCTTCTTTATTTTGCTTAGTCATAACTGACTATTTAATTTTATCAATGTTGAACTCACCCTTTAATTTACGCTCACACTAATGCTAATTGTCGGTTAAACAGCATAAAATTGCTACTAAAACGAGTGTATAATGGTAGATTATGGAAGAAATCGATTTTAACAACCCCGACCTTTACCTTAATCGCGAACTAAGCCTCTTAGAATTTAACTGGCGTGTGCTGCAACAAGCTTTAGATACTGACGTGCCTCTTTTAGAGCGTTTAAATTATCTATGTATCTCATCGACTAATCTTGATGAGTTTTTTGAGGTGCGTGTTGCGGGTTTAATTCAACAAATTGAAATCGGTGATCCCTACCTCGAAGCCGATCAAGTGACCGCTAATGATGTTTTAAAGCTTATTGCCAAGCGGGCGCATGAGTTGGTGGATGAGCAATATCAAGTGCTTAATGATGTGCTGCTTCCTGCGCTTGCAGAACAAGCTATTGAAATACTACCTAGAGCAAACTGGTCTGATAAACAAACATCATGGCTACGCACCTATTTCTTAGAAGAAGTCGCCCCTATTTTAAGCCCAATGGGGTTAGATTCATCACATCCTTTTCCACGTTTACTTAATAAAAGTTTGAATTTTATTGTGTCCTTAGTGGGAAAAGATGCTTTTGGTCGCAACCGTAGCTCTGCTATTTTACAAGCGCCACGGGCTTTGCCTCGTGTTATTCAGCTACCCGATGAATTGCATAAAGAGGGCGAATATCGCTTTGTGTTTTTGTCCTCTATTATTCATGCCTTTGCAGATGAACTTTTTCATGGCATGACCGTAAAAGGCTGCTACCAATTTCGGGTGACACGTAATAGTGATTTGGCCATTGACACGGAAGAAACCAGTGATTTATTAGTCGCTATTTCTGATGAGTTAACTCACCGCAACTATGGCGATGAAGTACGGCTAGAAATCGCACATACTTGCCCTGAAGATATGGTAAATTTCTTACGTGTTCAATGTGGCATGCATCAAAATAATGTGTATTTGGTTAATGGACCGGTTAATTTAAGCCGCTTGCAAGCGCTTTATTCCTTGATTGAACGGCCTGACTTAAAATTTAAGCCCTTTATTCAAGGTCGGCCTTCAGGTGTTGCTACGGACAGTGATATTTTTGCAACCATTCGCAAGCAAGATATCTTACTCCATCACCCTTATCAGTCGTTTTCACCTGTTATCGATTTTTTAAAACAGGCAGCGGCTGATCCAACGGTATTGGTGATCAAACAAACGCTGTATCGAACAGGTGCAAAATCCCCTATTGTTGATGCCTTAGTATCAGCGTCACAAGCAGGCAAAGAAGTGACGGTTGTTATTGAATTGCGCGCTCGCTTTGATGAAGCCGCCAATGTCGCCTTAGCCGCCCGTTTGCAACAAGCTGCCGTTCACGTTGTGTATGGTATCGTCGGCTATAAAACCCATGCCAAAATGTTATTGATATTGCGCCGTGAAAATAACAAATTATGCCATTATATCCATTTAGGAACAGGTAACTACCACCGTAGTACATCACGTATTTATACCGATTATGGCTTGCTTACATACAACAAAAAAATCGGTGAAGATGTCAGCAATCTATTTGCTCAAATCACTAGTCTAGGCAAGATCCCAACAATGCATAAATTATTACATGCACCCTTCACTTTGCATCAGGGTTTGTTAGACCGCATTGAGCAAGAAATAAGTAATGCAAAGGCAGGTAAAGCCGCCAGAATCATCGCCAAAGTGAATGCGTTAGTTGAGCCAGAAATTATTCAATCATTCTACAAAGCATCCATTGCTGGTGTAAAGGTAGATCTTATTGTGCGTGGCACCTGTTGTATTAAACCGGGTATTGAAGGCTTATCTGAAAACATTCATGTTCGTAGCATTATTGGGCGTTTTCTTGAGCACACCCGTGTGTTTTATTTTGAAAATGATGGCGAAAATGAAGTGTGGGCAGCCAGTGCTGACTTGATGAAACGTAATCTATTACGCCGCGTAGAGACCTGTTTTCCTATTGAAAATAAAAAAGCCAAGAAACGTGTTATTAACGATCTAGAACTTTATTTAGCTGATAATACCCAAGCTTGGTTCTTATCAGAAAGTGGTCGTTACACGCGTGTTGAACGCGGCGAAAATGAAGAGGCTATTTCTGCTCAAACCACCCTGCTCACTGAGTTAGCTAAAACCTATTAAAATGGCTGACAAAAAAGATAGGAAAGACATTATCTGCTCCTGTACGGGCACCACCAAACAGAAAATATTGCAGCTCATTGATGATGGCGCCACTGATATTGCTAAAATTTCATCAGCTACAGGTGCCATGACCGGCTGCGCTAGTTGTGATGTGCTTATTATAGATCTGCTTAAGGAGCATATTAAGTCTTAAAGAACTACATTGTGTAGGCTACTTTATAAAAATAACACATTAAAATCTTACTTCTACTTTCGAATATCCCAACAATAATGGATCTTAGCATTCCGTTCAAAGTCTTTAGGCAATGTTGCTCGGCTAATATCTATAATTGTTAGCTTCGACAATGCCTTATCATCCATCTTAAAATCACGTCGATTGGTAGAGAAAATCAAAGAGCCGTCTTTGGTTAACAAGTTGGCCGTCATAGTGATTAATGATACATGATCCCGTTGAATATCAAACACGCCATCCATTCGGGTGGAATTTGAAAAGGTCGGAGGATCAAGGAAGATTAAACCGTATTTTTCAGGGGCTTGTTGTGCTTCTTGCAACCATTCTAGGCAATTGGCTCGCACATAACGATGCTTTTCTTGCGTGAAGCCATTCAGCGCCATATTGTCTTCTGCCCACTGCAAATAGGTATTCGACATATCAACGGTGGTGGTTGATTCGGCATTGCCCGCCGCCGCATAAACGGTGGCTGAACCGGTGTAGGCAAAAAGGTTAAGAAAGGCTTTGCCTGCCGCGCGTTCTGCAATCATTTGGCGTGTTGTTCTATGATCGAGGAATAAGCCCGTATCTAAGTAATCCGTTAGGTTTATCCAGAAACTTAAACCATGTTCTGTCACCTTAAAGCGTTTCTTTTGCGTGCCATGCGCTTCATATTGCTGTGTGCCACGTTGCTTTTGGCGTAATTTTAGCGCCACGCTTGAGGCTGGCACGGCTAATACTTGCGGAATCACTTGCATTACATCATTTAAGCGTTGCAGTGCTTTTTCGGGATCAATGGATTTTGGCGGCGCATATTCTTGCACATGCACATGATCAGCGTATAAATCAATCGCCACCGCATAATCGGGCAAATCCGCATCATACAGTCGGTAACATTCGATTTTATTCTTTCTAGCCCATTTGCCAAGATGTTTAAGGTTCTTTTTCAAACGATTGGCAAACATTTCAGCATGTTCAGATAATTCAATATCTTGTGGAATAATCACTTTTGTTTCAGTTTCAACTTGTTGAGTTTCTGCCACGATTTCTGAGCGTTGCGAATGATTTGAAACCGGCCTAGGCGCGCGATAACACAATACTTTACAAGCAATAGGACCATTATCAAACGGTGTGCTATCAAATAAAGTTAAGCCGGTAAACTTACCTAAGGCTTCATTATCGGTAATCATGGTGGTGCGCCATGCCGGCAACGATTGGCTAACAATATTGCCCAAGCTTTCATACAAATAGTGTAATTCAGTCACATCGCCCATCCGTTCACCATAAGGCGGATTACACACAATCAATCCGCTTTCAGGTAATGATTTGGCATGCGCTGGCCAGTCTAGTAATTCACGCTGTTCAACACTAATGCGATCAGATAAACCCATTTCTGCAATATTAGCTTGGGCGGCTTCTACTGCTTTAAGCTTTTCATCACCGCCTTTAATCACTGGCAAGCGTGCTAAACCACTATGGCGACGGCGTTCTGCTTCCGCTTTTAGACGTTGCCATGCTTGTTTATCATGTTGCTTCCAATATAAAAAACCAAAATAATCACGATGACTGCCGGGCGCTATATCAGCGGCAATCATCGCCGCTTCAATCAGTATCGTGCCTGAGCCACACATCGGATCAACCAAGCCCCAGCCTTGTTTGGCAAGCCGTGGCCATTGCGCTGTCAGTAATATTGCGGCGGCTAAATGCTCTTTTAATGGTGCCGCCGTATTCGCCACACGATAGCCACGTTTATGCAGACTTTCACCCGATAAATCAATACTGATAATGGCTTGGTTATTTTTTAGATACACATTAACGCGTAAATCAGGTTGAAATAAATCCACTGAAGGGCGTACGCCTGTTTGCTCACGAAAACGATCAACAATGCCATCTTTTACCCGCTGTGCGCCATATTGCGTGTGGTGAATTTTGGATCGGAAACTATTAAAGTCGACCGCAATCGTGCTGCCCTCTGCATCAATATGGTCTTCCCACGGCAGTTTATTTATACCCTCGTATAATTCATCTGTCGTTTTTGCTGAAAAATGAGCAATCGGCATTAACACACGGATCGCCACCCGCGACCATAAACAAACGCGATAGGCATCTTCTAAACTACCCATAAAACGAATATTTCCTTGCTCTTGTTTGGTGTCTTTAATACCCATTTCGGTGAGTTCAACAGCCAATAAGGGCAGCATGCCGCGTGCGGCAGTAACAGTAAATTTATGATTTGTCATGAGGCTTGAAAACGATCCTGATATAATTAACGTCTATTTTAATACAGGTAAGATTGTTCATGGCAGTTAATAATATACAAAAGCGTTATTTGAAAGGTTTAGCACATCCACTTAAACCCGTGGTAATGATTGGTAATAAAGGCTTAACCGATAATGTGCATGCTGAAATTGATAACGCCCTTGAGCAACACGAATTAATCAAAGTGCGTGTATCAGGCTTAGAAAAAGCAGATCGTCTAGCGATGATTGATGAAATTGCGCTTAAATCCAGTTCAAATTTAGTGATGACGATTGGCCATATTGCTGCTTTTTATCGTCCTGCAAAAGAACCCACCATTACCCTACCTAGAAAGTAACGATATGATTGAAAAACCCGCCATAACCGACCAGAAAATCAACACTCTTATCGCAGAACGCTGGAGTGGACGTGCATTTGACGCAACTACTGCCGTTAGCGATGAAGATATAACAGCTTTATGTGAAGCCGCGCGATGGGCACCCTCTTGCTTTGGTGATGCACCATGGCGGTTTATTGTCTGGAATAAACATAGTGATGAAGCTAGCTGGCAACAAGCTTTGGATTGTTTAGCACCGGGCAATCAACAATGGGCAAAAAATGCTTCTGTCTTAGTATTGGCTGCATCAGTTAAAACATTCAGCCACAATGACAATGATAATCGCTGGGTAGGCTATGACACCGGCGCGGCAAGTATCAGTTTGTGTTTGCAAGCCACATCAATGGGCTTAATGAGTCACCAAATGGGTGGTTTTGATAGCGATAAAGTGCGCGCTACTTTTTCTGTGCCAGATGATATTGAATGCTGGGCGATGATTGCAATTGGTCACCCTGCTGCATTAGATACATTGAATGAAGAACAGCTTGAACGGGAACTAAAAGCACGCGAACGCCGTCCTTTAACTGAACAGTTTTTTTATAATACGTGGAATACGACCGAAATCAAAGGATAAACCGATGAAATTAGCTCTTTTTATTGCTACATTATTTACTTCAATGACCGCTTTAGCATTTGACCAAATTTATGTTGATCGCTTGTTAAAAACAAATGTATGCCATCATTGTAGCCTTAATGATGCCGATCTATCTGGCAAAGAATTAAATGGCGCAGATCTAAGTGAATCTAACTTAAAAAATATTAATTTAAGTAATGCTAAATTAAAAGGGGCATGGTTTACCCGTTCTAGACTTCATGGTGCCAACCTTGAAAATGCTGATGTATCAGACGCATTACTTAATGATACTATCTTGGACGGGGCTAATTTAAAAGGTGCTAATCTAGACAATGCCAAAATGCATTTTTCAGACTTATCAAATGCCGATCTAACCGGTGCAGTCATCACAGAAAAAACGGTATTACGTGGTGTTAAATTCTGCAATACCACCATGCCTGATGGCAGCATAAACAACAGCGGTTGTTAAGCTAAAGCTACCATCAGCGGGGTATAGCCCCGCTGATATTCACTTAGAATTTACTCATTGTCTATAAATCATTTGAATTTATGACCGTTAATCACTTTCTAGTGGCGCGTAGCATCCATGAGGTTTTTTCATGAATTCGCATACGATCTGAAACTAATGCTATAGTTGATTCATCATCCGCTTCTTGTGCTAACTTAAGCGTCATACGTGACGTTTTCACGATCTGCTCGTGACCTTTAGTCAATAAATCAACCATTTCTATTGAACTAGGAACACCTTCTACCTCCTCAATTGAGCTCAGTCTTGAGAACGCTTTATACGTTCCTGGAGCCACAACATCCAAGGTGCGAATACGCTCAGCTATATCATCTACTGCAGTAGCTAGCTCAGTGTAGTGCTCTTCAAACATTAGATGCAACTCACGAAATTGTGGCCCCGTCACATTCCAATGGAAATTGTGTGTTTGTAAATAAAGTGTATAAGAATCAGCCAAAAGCCGTTTCAAGCCTTCTGCTACTTTCACCCTATCTTCTTTGCTTATACCAATATCTATATTTGTCATTTTAATCTCCTCACTAAGTTTCTAATTGACAATACTAGAGTACTGGAAATCATGTTAATGGTAAAACTGTTTATTTCGATTAATTTGATAGCTTTTCTCTATCGTATGATGATATTTGAACTTAGCCTCAGATTGCTTATAACAAAAATTGCCAATATTTCTACCTTATTGAATCCACATTGCTTACTGTACAATAGCGACTTTATTTGATTTCTGTAGATCGCCACTTGAGCAATACATTTCAACAACTCGAAAAACAGCTAAAATTAGTGATGTTGGCTGATCAGTTTCCTTTGCGGCGCCGTTTACAAAGCCTGCGTAATAATAGTAATGCAAAAGCTGAACAATTAACGGCTTTAGAAAAGCAAATCGCAAAATCGGTTGAACTGCGAGCGCTCCGCCAAAAGCAAATCCCTAAACCTACATTTGACGGTGACTTGCCTGTTATCGATCGGCGAGAAGAAATAGCCAAAGCCATTAATGACAATCAAGTCATTATTCTCAGTGGTGAAACGGGTTCAGGTAAAACAACGCAATTACCCAAAATCTGTTTAGAACTGGGTCGCGGTGTTGCAGGGTTAATTGGTCACACCCAACCTCGACGGATTGCTGCTCGTACTGTGGCAACACGTATTGCAGAAGAATTAAAGTCTGAACTAGGTGATATTGTTGGTTATAAGGTACGGTTTCACGATCAAGTTAAAGCGGATAAAAGTTATATCAAATTAATGACCGACGGGATATTACTTGCCGAAACTCAAAATGATCGTTTCCTCAATCAATATGACACTATTATTATTGATGAAGCGCATGAGCGTAGTTTAAATATTGATTTTTTGCTTGGTTATCTCAAACAATTACTTCCCAATCGCCCAGATTTAAAAGTCATAATCACATCAGCTACCATTGATACTAAACGTTTTTCAGAACATTTTAATAATGCACCTGTTATTGAGGTCACAGGCCGCACCTACCCTGTAGAAATTCGTTATCAACCACCCGCTGGTGACGATGATGAGCAGCGTGATTACGATATGATCCGTGGCATTATTGAAGCAGTAGATGAATTGTGTAAAGAAGGTCACGGCGATGTATTAGTGTTTTTATCAGGTGAGCGTGATATTCGTGATGTATCGGAAGCCTTGCGAAAGCATCACCCACCTAATACAGAAATCCTACCCTTACTCGCCCGTCAGTCAGCTGCTGAACAAAATCGTGTTTTTAAAATAGGGCAACATCGACGCATTGTATTAGCAACTAACGTAGCTGAAACCTCACTAACGGTACCCGGAATTCGTTATGTTGTTGATCCCGGTTTTGCTCGCATTAGTCGTTATAGCGTGCGCAATAAGGTGCAGCGTCTGCCCATTGAGAAGATTTCACAGTCAAGTGCTAATCAACGCTCTGGTCGTTGCGGTCGGGTGGCTGCCGGTATTGCTATTCGCCTTTATGATGAAGATAATTTTAATAACCGCCCTGCGTTTACCGATCCTGAAGTATTACGAACCAATCTTGCTTCGGTTATTTTGCAAATGTCTTCACTTCGATTAGGTGAGCCTACAAAATTCCCCTTTATTAATCCACCACCACAAAAAATGATTAACGATGGCTTTCGTTTGCTTGAAGAAATAGGTGCGGTTAATAAACAGCATACGCTGACTGAAATGGGTCGACAAATAGCCAAACTGCCCATTGATCCACGTATTGCTCGCATAGTGATTTCATCACAAAAACTCAACTGTTTAACGGAAATATTGATTATTGCTAGTGCATTAAGCATTCAAGATCCCCGCGAGCGGCCAATGGATAAACAACAAGCCGCTGATGAAGCGCATAATAAATATAAAGATGAACGTTCGGATTTTTTAGGATTTATCAAACTATGGGATCTGTACCACGATAACAAGAAACATCTCACTCAAAATAAATTACGCAAATATTGCAAACAACATTTTTTATCGTTTATTCGATTGCGTGAATGGCATGATATTCATCAACAATTACATGTTCAAGTCACCCAAATGGGGCTTAAACCGAATAAAGTCCCCGCTGATTACCGCGAAATTCATCAGGCACTTTTATCAGGATTACTCAGCAATATCGCCTTTAAAAGTGATAAAACAGAGTACAGTGGTACCCGTAACCTTAAACTGAAAATATTCCCCGGCTCTGCCTTGCATAAAAAAGGTCCTAAATGGATCATGGCGGCAGAATTAGTTGAAACGGGACGTTTATATGCGCGCATAGTCGCTAAAATTGAGCCTGAATGGATAGAGCCTGTAGCGGGCGATTTGGTACGCAGACAATACGCTGATCCGCACTGGGAGAAAAAGCCAGCGCAAGTCGTCGCCTTTGAACAAGTGTCTTTATATGGCCTGCCCATCGTGGCGCGTCGTCGCATCCATTTTGGTGCTGTTGATGCTGTTATGTCACATCAGATCTTTATTCGTGATGCCTTGGTGCAAGGTGATTGGCACTGCCGCGCTCCGTTCTTTCAGCATAATCTAAATTTAATAAAAAGCATTGAACAATTAGAACAAAAATCACGCCGCCGTGATGTATTGGTTGATGATGAAGTGCTGTTTCAATTTTACAAACAACGTATTCCTGATCATATTGTTAATGGCGCAGGCTTTGAAAAATGGCGTAACAAGGCTGAAAAAGAACAGCCACAGTTATTATTTCTAAATCGTGATGATTTAATGCAACATCAGGCCGCTCATGTGACCAATGATGCTTTCCCCGATCAAATGTTGGTTAATCTTGTTCCGCTGAGTTTAGAATATCATTTTGAACCGGGTAAAGTGCACGATGGCATTACCCAAACCATCCCTTTATCACTGCTCAACCAAACCAATGCTGAACGCTATGAATGGTTAGTGCCCGGTTTATTGCGTGATAAAGTAATTTTTCTAATTAAGAGCTTGCCGAAATCGCAACGCCGCCATTTTATTCCTGTTCCTACACATGCTGATAATAGCTTGAAGAATATGTCGCCTGAATCGGGCGCTCTGTTGCCCGCGTTAAGCGAACAGCTTCGCAAACAAACAGGGGTTGAAATAGCCTTAGCTGATTGGAAAATAGCTGAATTACCCAATTATCTACAAATGAATTTCAAAGTAGTAGACGATGAAGGCAAACTACTTGATGAAAGCCGAGATTTAGTTCAACTGCAACACAAATGGGCAAAACAAGCCGCCGCTAGCTTTAGACAGTTACCCGACAGTGATTTTGAACAACAAGATCTAACAACGTGGTCATTTGAAGCATTACCCGAAAGCATTACACTAGAGCAAAATGGCCTTGAAATGACAGCTTATCCTGCCATTGTCGATCGGGATGATCATGTTGATTTAACGCTAATGGATACCCGTAAACAAGCTGTCGACTTCACAGCTAAAGGCCTACGGCGCTTATTTATGTTAGCTCAAGCTGATTCTATAAAATATTTACGCAAACATCTGCCTGATATTAAAACCATGTGCATGCATTACGCTAATGTGCCGCCATCCCCTTTTAGCGATGAAGCGCAAGATACTAAGTTAACGCCTTGCGAACAGCTAAAAACCGATCTTATTCATGTCGCTTTTGACCGTTGTTTTATCCTTGAACACGATCCAATCATCACTAAACAAGATTTTGAACAGCGTTTAGAAGAAAAGCGTAGTGACTTAATTAATATTGCCAGCGAATTAGCAAAACAAGTCGCTAAACCGTTAGCTGAATATCATGCCATTGCCAAACGCTTATCTGACAAAATGCCCCTAACGGCTATTCATGCAATTAAAGAAATACGCGAGCAGCTCAACCATCTTTTATATCAAGGCTTTGTGCATCACACCCCTGATAGTGCATTAAAACGTTTGCCACTCTACTTTAAAGCAATCGGCCAACGCCTTGATAAATTAGCGGCTAATCCTACGCGTGATAAACAATGGATGGCTGAAATAGCACCCTACTGGCAACGCTATTTAAGTAATGTCAATAACAATTCAACTACAGAATTTGAGCATTATCGGTGGATGGTAGAGGAATTTCGTATATCCCTCTATGCTCAGGGCATTAAAACAGCTTATCCCATTTCAGCTAAACGCTTAGATAAGCAATGGTCACTGTGCTGATTTCCAAGCTAAAGAAATCCGCTGAACTATAGAACTTACAGCTTCAGCTTGGCTTAGTAATACCTTCTCCCCTTGGTACCGGACATGGCTTCCATATTTGGGGGAAGACTCAACTGTAAAAAATAAATTGTGAAAAATCCTTATTTATTCAGCTTGAGTTCATTTATCCCTTGTTAAGCTTTATCCCACAGCTACACATTAAGAGGAGGAGCTGCTATGAAAAAATTATTAACACTAAGTTTAACGGCAACATTAGCCTTATCATCACCATTATTTGCTGGGAATAAACATTACCAATCTAAAAATAATTTTGAAGATACTGCTCGTGTTACTCACGTTGAGCCACTATATCGCACAGTGCGTGTTTCCACGCCACAACGTGAATGCTGGCAAGAGCAACAACGCAAATCAAATCATAATCAATATAAATCTTATACCACTACCATTGCAGGCAGTATAGTAGGAGGGCTTGTAGGAAACCAATTTGGTGGCGGCAGTGGCAAAAAAGTAATGACTGTCGCCGGTGCCTTGCTTGGCGGCTCCGTTGGTCGAGATTATAATCATAACAATTCACAGCAATATTCTAATTACGATACTGTTGAACAATGCCGCGTCACCGAACGCTATTATGATGAAGAACGAAGTGACGGTTATCGTGTTACTTATCGCTACAACGGGAAAACCTATACAACGCATATGGATCACCATCCTGGAAAACGAATTCAGGTTAAGGTATCGGTTCGTCCTGTGAACAACTATTATTAATAACCCTAGGCTGAATTATGTGTTTAACGTTTAAGATGGAAGTCACATTCTATTCAGCATACGTTCAGCTTAGTTTTGCTAAGGTAAGCCATAACAGCCAATAAAAGAGCTGGGGTACTAAAATTTAGTAATCACGAAGTACAATTATTTTTCAACCGGAGAGAAAAATGAAACTCAACAAAAAACTTATTCTGCTTGCCAGTGCTGCAACATTAGCGTTTAGCGCGGTATCATTGCCCACTTATGCTGATGATAAATCCTACACCGTGACAGATGAAAAATATCTTGATGCGGATACTTATAAAGGCTTTAAATTATTCCGCAACTGGTGTGCACGCTGTCATGCTAAATATGGTATGGGTAACGATGATGGCGGCCTTGGTTCAAATTTACTTGAAAGCGTAAAAACAATCTCTAAAGAAGAATTCTTTAGTACTGTTGAAAATGGTAAAGCTGGCCAAATTGGGAGTATGCCAGCATGGAAAGCTAATGCTAAAGTTATGGAGGATCGTGAGCTAATATATAGCTATCTACAAGCACGTTCCGATGGTGCGATTGGCAATATCAAACCTAAAAAAGCAAAATAATTTCCAAGTCATTAGCCCACCTATTCTTTAACCCATTGCTTTTAGTTAACGAGCTCTGGGTTATCGAATAGCAATTCACATTTTTCCACTCAAAATAAAAACTGTTAGCATTTAACCTCAAGCGCATAGGCTTTTTTCGGGGTTTAAAAACCATCTATTTTAGGTGTTTCTCTCATTTTAACGATTTATATACCCGTAATCATTCAATCTGTGAATTTTCGCTCTTCCGTCACTCCGGTATGCTTTTAGCCGGGATCTCCGCACAAGCAAGACTCTGGCTTGGGGAAGCATAGGGTGACGAGGGGGGTTTTTGCAATTTGAATGATTATAGGTATATACCTATGATAAATGAAATTGTATTTAGTACTTCATTTGACACAGACCCTAGACATTACGGTACGATTTAAAATAAAAAACAAGTTATCTAACACAGTTTCTCTATTCACAATAGATAATCATACCTTTATTATTAGGTGTCCTCAATAAAAACAATAAACCTCTTATAAACAATGCTTTACAGGATGCTTTTACCTTTGATGAAAGTTAAATAATATTTCTATTCAGCTTAGGTTCAGTTTCAATGTGGCATAATGTGTGGGCATATAACGCAAAAGTAGAACAGAATATGGCAAATAACTTTAACAACAACGAGAGAACTATAATGAAATATACAAAAACACTTATCAGCACCGTCCTAGGTGCATCAGTATTACTATCATCGACCGTTATGGCTAAAGACCATGTAATCAAAGCGACTGCGGTAAAATTTAAACCTCTAGTGGTTAAAATTGCACCTGGTGACACTGTTTCTTGGGAAGATATGAGTATCCATCTTGTTGAAACGATAGATGGCATGATCCCTGAAGGCGCTGAGGGTTTTATGTCAAAATTAGGGGAGAATTTCCAAACACCACCATTGACTGTTGAAGGTGCTTATTTCTACAAATGTACACCTCATTGGGGTGCCGGAATGGGTGGTGTAATTATTGTGGGTAATCCAACAAACCTTGAAGCCATCACCGCTACCAAGCCTAAAGGTGCTTTCAACCGCTTAGTGAAAAAAGCAAATAAGGCAATGCAATAAATAACAGCCTTAGGTTTTAATTAAAATGTCTATTAATCCACACCTCTTAACGAACAAGTCGTTAAGAGGTGTGGATTTAGATTATTGTACCCGTGACCCTTCACATTCTTACAGCGAACACCTTTAAATTTATGCGCTTTTTACGTCTTTTTTTACTGTTCTTACTTACTTCGGCTGCATCTGCATCTGAAGATAAAGTTGAATTACCTTTAACAAAGCAATCTGCTGCTGAAATAATCCAACTAAAATCTAGTGGTAAAATATTATCGGTAGATAACCAAGAAAAGGATGGGGAAATACTTTTTCTCATCAAAGTACTGCATACTAATGGTAAAATAAAAATTTACTCACTTGATGCCTCGACGGGGCTTCCACCAAAATAGTTGTCTGTACTACTATGCGTATATTATTAATCGAAGATGAAAATAAAATTCGTCAACAAATAACTAAGCAACTCCAAGAGAAAAATTTAACTGTTGATGCTGCTGATGATGGGAGTGAAGGCCTTTTTCTTGGCTTAGAATACCCTTATGATGTTGCTATTATTGATTTAGGGCTCCCTAAATTATCAGGAATTGAAATCATCCAAAAACTTCGTCAACAAAGTAAAAGTTTTCCCATACTCATCTTAACAGCGAGAGGACGTTGGCAAGATAAGGTTGAAGGCTTAGAAGCCGGTGCTGATGATTATCTTGTCAAACCTTTTCATTTTGAAGAGCTTTTAGCGCGAATTAATGCACTTGCTAGGCGTGCGTCCGGTTGGTCAAGTTCTGCTTTGCAGTGTGGCGCATTGCGCCTAAACCCTAGTAGCCAAGATGTCACTAACAATGATAAACCGGTTGAGCTAACTGCCTATGAATACCGTCTATTGCATTATATGATGTTGCATGCAGGCGAAGTATTGTCTAAAACCGAACTCACCGAACATATCTACGAACAAGATCATGACCGTGATAGTAATGTTATCGAGGTTTTTATCAAGCGCCTGCGAGCCAAGCTTGATCCTGACAAGAAAATCAACCCAATAGAAACATTACGTGGGCGCGGATATCGGTTAACATTACCGCGTGCTAATTAAACAACTTTCTTTTCGAAACCGCTTACTGCTTACCGCAACTTTAGTCTTAGTTGCCTTTTTAGGTCTGTCTGCCTTCAGTTTAAATAATGCATTTAAAACAAGTGCTGACAAAGCGCAATACCAAAGACTACAAAACTATGTTTATAGCATTTTATCCCTTATTGAATTTCATAATAGCGGTTTAGTTAAGATGCCTTCTAGGCTACCCGAACCAGAGTTTTCTATCCCAAACTCTGGTTTATATGCCCAAATCTCTCGAGATCAACATATCTTTTGGCAGTCACCTTCTGCATTAGGCCGCTCTTTAAATTTACCGCTGAAAACCGAAGGTAGCTTGACCGAGCAAGTATCCGTCGTGACAATTAAAGATGAAGGTGATTTTATTACCATGACGTATGATATTGTTTGGGAAAATGACTTTGAGCAAAATTTTAATTTCACCCTCAATATAGCAGAAGCATTAAGTTCAATTAAACAAGAAAAAATGGGTTTCCAGCGTAGCTTATGGTATTGGTTAGGTGGCACAGGATTAATGTTGTTAATTGCTCAAGCATTAATATTACGCTGGAGTTTACGCCCTTTAAATGATGTGGCTGATGATCTGAATGCGATTAAAAGCGGTGATAAAAAGCGCTTATCTAAGGATTACCCGGCAGAGCTTAATCAACTTACCCAAAATATCAATATTCTGCTTGATCATGAATATTCGCGTCGAGAGCGTTATAAAAACTCACTTGCTGATCTTGCTCATAGTTTGAAAACACCTTTAGCTGTCTTGCGAGGTGAATTCGATAGCAATACTCAAATTTCTGAATTACGTACCACCGCAAACGAACAATTAAATCGTATCTCAGACCTAGTAGATTATCAATTACAACGCGCTTCTACTGAAGGTCAAAGTAGCTTACAAGCACCTGTGTCGCTTGGGGACATGATCTCTAAAATATTAAAATCACTTGATAAAGTTTACCTCGCAAAAAAGATCCACCACCAATTTGAAATACAACAAGACATCTTTGTTCATGCAGATGAAGGCGACATGTATGAGTTATTAGGGAACTTGCTTGATAACGCCTATAAATACTGCAATAAGCAGGTCAATATTCTAGTTCATTGGCAATCTAGCCTGCTTGAAATAATCATTGATGATGATGGTTCTGGCGTACCAGAACGTGAAAAACATACCATTATAAAACGTGGCAAACGTATTGATACTGAAGTCGAAGGCCATGGACTTGGCTTAGCGATAGCAAGTGATATTGTTAATGCTTATCAAGGCTCAATTAACTTAACAGAAAGCCCGATTGGCGGGGCACGGTTTATTATTCAATTACCTAAAAGCTAAATTTGCCCTGCTTGGCATTGTTGCAAATATTTAAACAATAACCGTGCTGATTTAGCGGGCTTGTTCTGCTCCACTTCTTTATTAGCATTTCTGACTAATTGACGAACATGCTGAATATCAAAATCATTAAATTCCGTGCGTAATGTTGCCATCACATCATTATCGCCTGCCAGCAATTGATCTCGCCACTGTTCTAATTGATGGAACTGTTTAATTTCACCATTATGCTGCTGGCGTATCTTATCTAGGCTGAGTTTGATTTCGTCGTAATTCTCATCAACCATTAAGCCGCCAATAGTTCCCGTTTGCCTCTTTAATGCGCCCCGCGTCATACCTTGAGCTTTTAGCAATGCTTCATACAAACGCTCAGATAAATTAAGTTTATCGAGATCTTTAATGGGTAGCTTAAGTAGCTCTTTTCCTAAGTCTTTTAACGCTAATAACTCGCGTTTGACTTGAGATTTGCTTTTCTCAAATTGCCATTCGTCTTCGTATGTCCCTTTTTCACCAAATTTTTTCATCGTATTAGCAAAAAGTTAGTGCTACTTTCTAGCAACATTCGAGTAGTAAAACTGCCAAAGAATAGACCATGTACTTTGCCGTGGCTAAATGCACCCATTGCTGTGGTATCAATATCATTTTCCTGCTGATAACGAATAAGTTCTCCAACTGCTTCGCCTGATATGGCTTTAGTTTTTGTATTGATATTACCTTGCGCTAAAACACTTTTTCCTTCAGCGACAAGCTTCTCTGCATCCGCTAAGTTTTTATCAACACAGACCAAATGCACTTCTAATGATGCCGTACAAAACATGCCTTGTTTAATAAATTCTAGTGCTATTTTAGAAGTTGGACTGCCGTTATAAGCAAACATTAATTTTTTAGGTTCAGCTAGCTTTTCATCTTTCACGATAAATATGGGAGTATGAATGGCGCGTATAGCCTCTTCTAATTGCGAGCCTAAGCCTTTTTTATTGCCGTCGTGATCTTCACCTTTAGAGCCTAATACAACCATTATTATTTCAGCTTCTAGATCAGCCAATGCTTCTGGTAGTGTACCGTGACGCTGTTTTGCAATGATCTCTGTTAAGCCTGCTTGCTCAGCCATATTCTTGGCATTGTTTAATATCGTTTTACCTTCAGCAATAAGCCGTTTACTTTCAGCACGCTCTTCATCTGACAGCTCATCTAATAAATGTTCTTTCATATTTGGCGTGAGTCTGCCTTCATGGTCGGCATTTTCGCTACGATGTGAATGCTCGATAGTGTGCAAAAACTTAATAGGAGACTGACTATTTTGTGAAAGCCAAATAGCATAGCCTGAAACGGCATTGCCAAGCTCTGAACCATCTATGCACGCAAGCACGTACTTTTTAGCTGAACTCATTATTAATTTCCCCCCATAATTTTTTCAATTTCTTCAGGTTTATCATGTACGGCAAATTTATCAAGCAAGGTTTCACTGGCATCATTTAAGCCAATAATACTGACGTCTGCACCTTCACGACGCAATTTAATCACTACTTTATCCAATGCTGCTACCGCTGTAATATCCCAAAAATGGGCACGATGGACATCAATTACAATTTTATCAACCGCTTCCTTAAAGTCAAAAAAGGCGATAAATTTATCAGATGAATTAAAAAAGACTTGTCCTATAATAGTATAGCTTCGTGTATCTGTGTCCTCATTATAAGCTGATTCGACATACATAAACTGACTTAAGCGTTGTGCCATAAATAATGAACCAATCAAAATCCCGGTAAATACACCGAATGCTAGGTTATGTGTCCAAACTACCACTATGACCGTTGCTATCATTACTGTAGAGGCACTAGTTGGGTTAGTTTTAAGCGATTTAAGTGACCCCCAATCAAAGGTACCAATCGATACCATAATCATCACCGCAACTAATGCCGCCATCGGCACGATAGACAAAATATCGCTTAAAAACACCACTAGAATCAATAAAAATACACCTGCAACCATAGTCGACAAACGACCGCGACCACCCGATTTTACATTAATAATTGATTGACCAATCATCGCACAGCCTGCCATGCCACCAATGAGACCTGAGCCAATATTAGCAATGCCCTGCCCTTTGCACTCACGTTTTTTATCACTTTCAGTATCGGTTAGCTCATCAATCACATTGGCAGTCATTAATGATTCCAACAAGCCGACAATAGCAATAGATATTGAATACGGCAGGATAATGCTAAATGTTTCCCAGTTAAGCGGCACATCCGGCCATAAGAAAATAGGTAAGGTATCAGGTAAATCACCCATATCACCGATAGTACGGACATCAATATCCATAAAATAAACAATCAGTGTAATCACCACAATATTAACCAGTGGTGAGGGTAAAATCTGACCCAGTTTAGGTATATAAGGGAACAGATAGATGATTCCTAATCCTAGCGCCGTTAAAGCGTAAACATGCCATGTCACACCGGTCAACTCAGGTAATTGAGCCATAAATATCAATATTGCCAAGGCATTCAAAAAACCCGACATCACTGATTTAGAGATAAAACTCATGAACTTATGGAGGTTAAGGTAGCCTGCCACAATCTGCAAAATCCCCGCCAACACTGTTGCGGCTAATAAATACTGCAAGCCATGATCTTTAACTAATGTAACCATTAATAATGCTGTTGCAGCAGTGGCAGCAGAAATCATCCCTGCACGACCACCTACAACGGCTATCATTACTGCAATCGCAAATGAAGCATACAAGCCCACTTTAGGATCAACACCAGCAATGATAGAAAAAGCAATGGCTTCTGGCACTAACGCCAATGCAACAACAATTCCAGCAAGAATGTCTCCTCGGATATTCCCCAGCCAGTCTTGTTTAGCCGATAACAGCATAGTGCGCTTCCTTAATACAAATTTAACAGAGTATTATACCGCAAAAATAATTAGATACTTATCTGTATCTTTTCATTTAAGATGATTAACAATTAGCGTATATTACAATTCGTTAATCATTAGTTTATCCTCAAAATGGAGTTATCGGTGAATACACATAAATTCAAAATGCAAGGTAGCTTATCTATCAGCACTATTATTTTTATTCTAGTGGTTGTTGTTGCTGGCGGAGCTTATGCGTATATTGACAATCAAGCTGATCTGCGTGCAGAAGAAGTAATAATATCAATAGTTGAAGATGCGAAAGCACAAGGGGTAGATATTAGTTATGACACCATTGATACATCCCCTATCGCACGTAGTATCACCCTACAAAATTTCAAAATTAGCGGTGCACAACAAGCTCCTGATGTGATCCTTGGTAATGTCGTTATTTCTGGCTTAAATTGGCGGTCACTTCAGGATGCACAAGACCATATCCCTTTATCTATGAGCATAGAGATTACTGATGGTAAAATACTGTTAGATGAAGAAATGATTGGTGATGATCAAGACCTAAAATCATTTGTGGAGGTAATGGGAGATGAACTTAACTTCACACTACATGCAAACTATAACGTAGATGAATCAACAGGAATTCTTACCGCTTCGCTTGTACAACAACTTGATGATAATTTCAGTCTCAAAGCTAATTTAGAATTTGGAAATACGGGCTGGTTGGCCTATGTGAAAACGGGTGAGCCTTTAGATAATTTAATCTTGGATTTATTGGCAACCACGCTGAATGATCTTTCAATAGCATTTCGAAATGAAGGGATTATTGAAAAGATCCGCACCGTATCAGCAAAACAAACGGGGCTATCAAGTCAACAGCTAACCGAACAAGCGGTTCAAAACATCCGTCAAATACAAGCATCATTACAAAACTACAACCCGGTCTACTCGCTTATGCTTGAAGAGCTTATAAAATTCACTGAGCAACCTAATCAACTACTTATCAGTATCGATCCTGAACAGCCTTTAACCAGTGATGATTTTCTAAAAGTGTTTATGGGCGGCCAATCTGCCCCATTTGATTTAATGAAAAAAGCACAACTATTTATTAGAGCAAACTAAGTTAATCATCATCTATGCCCGTGATCATTCAATGTGTGCATTTTCGCTCCTCCGTCACTCCGGTATGTTTTAAGCCGGAGTCTTGTTTGTGTGGAGATCCCGGCTAAAATCATACCGGGATGACGAAGATTTTTTTGCAAATTGAAGTAATTTGGGTATAACGGCGAATTAAGCTTTGCATAAAAAATGTACGCTTGAACGATTTGTTCTCATCTCCTTCGGGGGTGAAACAAACCGTTCAAGTGGTTAACTCGCCGGAGGCGGTGGGAACAATTATTCTTAGTCCGTTTCGATTGCTTTTGATGAGATTTACTCCCCTTGAACCGTCACAATCACCCGTCGGTGGTGACTATGGGTACGGTGCTCCCACAAATATACGCCTTGCCAAATACCTAAATCACCACGACCATTGCTCACAGGAATAGTCAGATCAGGATTAGTAAGCACCGTTCTGATATGTGCGCTCATATAGTTTGTACGGATGACCAACAATAAAAATGGACAAGCTAAACTCATATAAAATATCATTCCCATTAAATTAACTTCGTCCACTTTTTTGTTCTTTTATGGACAAAACTCATACCATATGTCCATTTTTTGCCGTAAATTTTAATAGTGAACTAAATGACAGACTACTCTTTTCCATTTATGGTCACAATGATATTTCTACTGCCACCCTTATTTCTATGCTCACAAAGATAAACTCCTTGCCATATTCCAATATTTAAATTGCCGTTTGTTATCGGTAAACTTAGGTTGAACCCTAGAATACTACCTTTGATGTGTGCAGGAATATCATCCGAACCTTCATCCATATGTTTATAATAAGGTTGATTTTCTGGTACCGTACGGTTGAAGAAACATTCAAAGTCTTCACGTACTGTACCACTACACTTAGCGATGGTCGGGCTATCCGCACATTCAATGTGATTGACGACTATAACCGTGAAGCTTTGGGAATTGAGGTCGATTTATCACTACCAAGTGCTCGGGTCATTAGAGCATTAGAACAAATCATTGAATGGCGCGGTAAACCTAAGGCGATACGCTGTGACAATGGATCTGAATATATCAGCCAAACTCTTGTTGACTGGACGAATAAGCATCACATTACCTTGCTGTATATTCAGCCTGGAAAACCAACACAAAATGCGTATATTGAACGATTTAATCGGACTGCTCGTCATGAATGGTTAGATCTTCACTTGTTTGAATCAATTGAGCATGCTCAATTACTAGCCACACAATGGATTTGGACTTACAATAACGAACGGCCGCATTCAGCAATTGGTGGTGTTCCACCTCGGTACTTACTGGATGTAGCATAAACCTCTATTTTTGACTTAGGTTATTAATGGGGGGATTACAATATGAGTCGCTTTCGGCCAGATCTACAAAGAATAGTTTCAGAACAACTAATGCGAGTAAGCCCGCCCCTGCAAACCAAAATACTCGCAATGATTTTTTAGATGCAAAGGACATTAATATCACTGCAATCACACTCCATACAATTGAGGTTGTTGATTGATATACGCTTGAATTCATCAATGCATGATCCGAATATGAAACATTAGCAAAGAAATGTACTGTTCGAGCAATCACTATATTTATCCAGATAAATGCCATCAATCCAGCCACGCCATAAATAACGGTTGTCGACATTGCGATAATTTGAGTCTGCTCTGAACGATTAATAAACCACAACCAGCCTGCAATTAATGCAAATACGAGCGCTTGTGTAATATCCAGAGGATTAAGCACTGGAATATAGCTAAATGCACCTGTTTGATAGGAAGCGGCATACTGCCAGATCAATATATGGGTAATAAGCACCAAAAATCAAGCCCAGCACAGATAAAGCTACTGTCAGCATTCCAGTTCTCCTCAAATATTAAATTGCATAATATCTTTGTCTGAGAAAACTAGCTATTGATTAAGTGGACTTAGTTCAAGAAATCAAGAGTATTTGGCTTTTTCAAGGATTTATAAAGTAACCCCTAATGCTTGGTTTACATTTGCAATCATATGTTTAATATCAATTTCTAATGCTAGCTTGCGATTAGTTGACATGTTAGCTAGCGACTGACTTCGTAATAAACTAACGAGATCAATTTCACCCAAATCAAATGCTCGTTGCTGTAATGCTAAGTATTGCTGAGTTGTAGTATTTTGCTCTTTCACTAACTCAAGTTGCTGCTGTTTTGTTTCAAGATCGTGTAAGTGAGAAAATAATATAATATTAAGTTCTCGTTCTAATTGTTGACGAGAAATTTCAGCGTCGGCTAATTCTTTTGCCGCATTAGCAACGGCAGGTTGACGATAAACCGTATCATCAAAAGCAAAGCTAATACCTACACCAATGCTGTTATTGAAATCTTCACCATGACCTGCACCTCGCTCACGTCGTACACCAACTGATAACACAGGATTAATTGCACCATCAAAATAAGCAATATCCTGCTTAGTTCGTAGCGTATTAATTTGTTGTTCCATTATCATCAATGATGGATGCTGTTGGGGGATCAGTGCGGCTGAATGGTGCTCACCAATTGTATTTTCCGCTAATGTTTCTTCATATTGTTGTGGCAAAGAATCTTCACCTGTAATACGTCGATAGCTTGTTAAAGCATGTTCTAGTTCAGCTTGTGCCAGCAAATATTGACTATGCATCTCTATTGCATTGGTACTAGCCAATAATCGCGCTGTTCCTGCCAATTCACCGGCTTTCACCCGAGCAACCACATCTTGCTCTAGTTTCTGTGCCGATTGCCATACTTGATAAGCTTGTGATGTGGCATTATCTGCTAACACTGCTTTCCAGATAAGTTCACGCACTATTGCTGACGCATCTAACCGTATTTGTTTTTTATAAGCAGGTAATTCAGCCGTCATCTTTTCCGAAAGGGTCAGTTGTTGCTGCTTTTGACCCGCTAACCATAATGGCAGGTCGACACTGCCTTCCCATTCTTGCAAACCATCATTACTACCAATAACATCATTTTGATGCATCAAGTTAATACTTGCTGCATCTGCAAAACGAGCATTAGCCAACGATGAATTTGCATTTATTTGTTGCTGTTGAGCTAAATCATTGTGGTGTGCAGGATGCTGTTGATACACCTTGTCAGTCAGTGATGACAAGCTGAGATCATTAGATAGCTCAAGTTTTACTTCTTCAGCTAGCAATATGGGTGGTGCAATAAACCCAATAATAATCAATAGTCTAGTAAAAATAACTCTAAACAACATAAAATGTATCCCTTGTGATAATTTCTAAATATTTCAAAAATATAATCTGTAATTTTATCAAATGCTGCCACTTTTTAATAATGGCATTAACCAATAATGTATACCTGTATTTTGAAAGTCTTCCTCAAGCCCCGTGATAACTGCTTCAGCTAAATTCTGCTCAAGCTCGATCCACAAAGCAATCTGTTTTCTTCGTCCAGTTACTTGTTCTGACACGCTCATTTCATGTCCCGTACCGTGCCCACTTGCAGATAGCGAAGTAAAGCCCGTTATATCCGGCCGATTTAATAGCCAATCGACCAATACATCTTCAATCTTTGGCACGGCAATAATTGTTAATAAGCATTTATTCATGCTGGCACCTCCTTGCTTGATACCGTTTTTGCTTCACCAAATCGTTTATAAAATTGTGGTAACAATACGAGTGTTAACATGGTTGCTGTCACCAATCCACTGATGACAACAATCGCTAATGGACGTTGAATTTCTGATCCCGGGCCGGTGGCAAACAAGAGTGGTATTAAACCAAAACTTGCAATGCTTGCCGTCATCATAACGGGGCGTAAACGGCGCATAGCGCCTTCTCTTACTGCCTGATCCATTGATAATCCAAGGGAGCGCAACTCATTAAAATAGGTCACCATGACGATACCGTTGAGAACAGCAATCCCTAATAAAGCAATAAAACCAACGGATGCGGGCACTGACATATATTCACCTGTTATCCACAATCCAACAATACCACCAACCAGTGCGAACGGCACATTACTTAATACCAATAAAGCTTGACGAACAGAATGGAAAGTCGAAAATAGTATTAAAAAGATAAATAATAAAGCAACGGGCACAACAATAGCGAGCCTTTTAGCAGCACGTTGTTGATTTTCAAATTGCCCTCCCCACGCTATTGAGTAGCCTGTTGGTAAAGCAATATTATCCGCAACTGTGCGTTTCGCTTCATCAACAAAGCTAACTAAATCCCGGCCACCCACATTTGCCACGACAACCGACATGCGTTGTCCCATTTCCCGTTTAATCGATACAGGCCCCTCTATTCGTTCAAGTTTAGCAATACGTGATAACGGCACTTGCTCTCCATTAGCTGCCATCAAATGTATATTAGTGAACTCGGCAGGTGATGAACGTAAGTCATCATCGCCTTTTAATACCAGTGGTGTACGCCTAGCACCTTGATAAACTGTCCCTACTTCGCTGCCTTCAATTAATACGCGAAGTTGAGGCATAATATCATCCATAGTCAAACCTACACGGCCAGCAGCTAAACGATCAATTGCAACACGGTAATATTGCGCACCCTCCGTTTGAGAAGTGATAACATCTTCCGCACCATCAATGGCGCTCACAAGACCAACAATTTGATTGGCTAACTGGCTCAGTTCATGACCACTCTCCCCAAATATTTTAATCGCTAGATCGCCACGCACGCCTGTCAACATTTCTGACACACGCATTTCAATAGGCTGGGTAAAACCAAAAGCAATACCTGGGAACTGGGTTAAAACATGGCGAATTTTTTCTTTCAGTTCATTTTTTGTTTTAACTTGCCATTGTTCACGAGGCTTTAACACTAGAAACATATCTGTTTCGTTTAACCCCATAGGATCTAAACCCAGTTCATCAGAACCCGCCCGGGCAACAATACTGGTTATTTCAGATACATTATTCAGTATCGCCATTTCGACACGTTGGTCCAATTCAAGTGATTGTTCAAGCGTAATTGAAGGTAATTTTTCCAATTGCACGATGATGTCGCCTTCATCCATCGTAGGCATAAAGCTTTTACCCACTTGGGTATAAATAAAACCAGCGGCTACCAGTGACAAAATGGCAATCACGTTAACAATTCCACTATGCGCCAATGACCAATCCAGCACTGGTGCATAAAGCTGCTTCATCATTCGCGGTAACCAGGGTTCGGTATGAGGTACATTTTTTAATAAATACGAAGCTACCACAGGAATAACCGTTAGCGATAGTAATAATGATCCACTTAAAGCAAATACGATGGTCAATGCCACAGGAATAAATAATTTACCTTCTAAGCCTTGCAATGTAAGCAAGGGCAAAAATACGATGATAATGATCAGGATGCCAGAGGTAACGGGTGTAGCTACATTTTTAACGGCACGATAAATTAGATGTAAACGGGGTAATAACTTGGTCTTTTTAGCATCGGCAAGTTCAGACATAATGTTTTCAACTACTACAACAGCCGCATCAACCAGCATACCAATCGCAATCGTCAAACCACCCAAACTCATCAAGTTGGCTGACAAGCCAAACTGATTCATCAGTACAAACGTAATCATTGCTGATAAAGGAAGAACCAAAGCAACCGTTGTCGCTGCTCGCAAGTCACCTAAAAATAATAATAGCAATATCAAAACCAACACAATGGCTTCAATTAAGGCTTTGCTCACCGTTCCAATTGCTTTTGAAACAAGATCACCACGATTGTAAAACACATTGATACTGACATCTTCAGGAAGGCTTAGCCTAATCTCGTCCAGTGTTGTTTCAATGTCTTCAACCACCTCTCTGGCATTAGCACCGCGCAGGCTCAGTACCAAGCCTTGAACGGCTTCACCTTGTCCATCTTTAGTAACACCACCATATCGTGTCAGGCTACCAAAACTAAGTTCTGCCACATCACTTAATAATACGGGCTCTGTTAAATGTGGCCTAATTACAATGGCTCGCAGGTCATCTAACGATTGAATACTGCCTTCGGCACGAACAATTAAAACTTCTTCACCATCATTTATTCGGCCAGAACCATCATTACGATTATTGGACTCGAGAGCTTGTTGCAGCTGCTCTAAACTAATGTTTCTTGCTTGTAACTTAGCAAGATCAGGTGTTACTTGAAATGTTTTAGCATGACCGCCAAGTGAATTCACATCTGCCACACCAGGTACACTGCGTAATGCAGGTCGAATAACCCAATCTAACAATAAGCGACGATCAATCAAACTCATTGACTCACTATCAACAGTGAACATGAAAATCTCACCTAGCGGTGTTGTCATTGGAGCCAACCCGCCGGTAACACCTGGTGGGAGCTGATCTCGCAACCCAGCTAGACGTTCAGATACCTGCTGTCTCGCCCAAAAAATATCAGTGCCATCTTCAAAGTCTATTGTAATGTCAGTTAGGCCATATTTAACGACCGAACGTAACATTTCCTGTTTAGGTATTCCTAACATCTCAACTTCGAGAGGCAGGGTAATTCGCGCCTCAACTTCTTCAGGAGTCATTCCTGATGCCTTAAGAATAACCTTAACCTGAGTTGATGACACATCAGGAAATGCGTCTATCGGTATTTGATTAAATGCTTTCCATCCTGCACCTGTTAGGCCGAGAATAACGAGCAACATTAATAAGCGCTGCGATAAAGAAAATTGAATTAATTTAGCCAGCATAATTTAGTCCTTTCATTCGAATAGTAGTGAACATTTACTCACCTCCTAACCATGCCGATTTCACAGTAGCGGTGCCTTTGATAACAATCTTCTGATCAATTGATAGAGCACCACTTACAATAACTTTGTCACCCCGTTCACTGGTCACCTTAACTATTTGATTAACAAAACCTTCCTCCGTTTTTACAAATACCGCAGTATTACTTTCATAGCGGAAAATAGCCGTTCGTGGCAATTCAAACTGAGGCTCATCACTCTGCTGAACGAAACAAACTTGTATAAACTCACCCGGCGTTAGTTGTTCCGTATTTTTGCTAACTTTCGCACGCACTAAAACACCTTGATCAGCAGCATGCACTTCTCGACCCACCGCAATCACATGACCATTAATTTCTTTCTCACACACGATAAGTGGGTCATTAACTTTAACTTGCTGAACAATATCTAATGGCACATGAATTTCTAACCATAGTGGTGATAACTGAGCAATTTTATATATGGGATCAGCTGCAGTTAATCGTTGCCCTGCAGTAGCAAATTGTTTCATCACTACTCCATCTGAAACGGCAGTAACCGTAAGGTGACTATTGAGTTCACGCGTATTATATAATTGTTTAATCGCCTTCACATCCATGCCCGCTAACTCAAGTGACTTTTTATACAAAGCCACTTCAGTTTTGTCTTGTTGATAACTTGATTGAGATTGACGATAACGTCGTTCGGCAATAATACCTTCTTCAAACAAGCTTTTATCTCGACGCATTTCTCGTAGCGATTGTGACATTCGGCTAAGTGCTTGTAAGTAATCATTCTGGCTAGCCAATAATTGTGGACTATTCATTTGCGCTAACGCTTGACCAGCCACAACATTGTCACCTTCAGCCACCATCATAATTTCTACCACACCATCCTGCGGCGCACTGATAACTCGCTGTGATTTATTTGGAATAGTCACTTGCGCAGGTAATTTATTGCTAAGGGAGTGACTTACTAAAATAGGCTGCCCTAGTTCAATACCTATATGAGAAATTTCATCGGCACTGAATGTCACTGCTTCATTAGCAGTAGCAGACAATGAAAAAAGTAATAAAAACAAGCTTGTAATACGTTTCATTTAATTATTCTCTTAAAATTATTTTTTGTAACCAGTAAACATGGCTTTAACTAAATTATCATCATGCACCTTACTAGAGACAAAGACACCAACAATATGTAGCACTATAAGTAACAACATCAAATTAGCAAAGAACTCATGGATTTCTTCCCAAAACTCTTCTTCTTCACTGTCTTCACCTTCCTCACCCTGTTCAACATGACCTGAAGCATTCGCTGAATTTATAAAATAACTGGTATCTGTTTCTGCCAAAGGCCCATGCCCCTCCACCCCATAAACTTTCAAGCCACTGACTGTGGTGATCAATAATGTCAGTAGCAAAGCCATTACCATCAAGCCTCCTAGTGGGTTATGGCCACGATAATGCTTGGCTGTTCCAGAAATCATTCCTTTTGCGTAGCTAACAACTTCTCGCGGACTAAAAATAAAATCTTTAAACCGAGCATGTTGGCTACCTACAAATCCCCAAACAACACGAAAGACTACTAGTCCTAAAATAAAGTAGCCAGAATAAACATGAATCATGCTTGCATCTTCACCACTAACTATAGGCAACAACAAAAGCAATAACTAAAGACCAATGAAATAAGCGAATAGCAATATCCCATACAAGTTTAGAATCATCTTTTGACTGTTTCATAATATTTCTACTTTCCTAAGATTACGGCTACAGATTACAAGCTATTTTCGATGGATACTATCGGGTATCTGTCCTATAATGCCTGTAACAGACCATATGTCCCATCCATTTCAAGTCGCTTCTTTCGAGGATTACCGTGCCCAATATTAAAACAATTGCCATCTTCATAATATTGTTAGTTGTTATGGTTTCTAACAGCGTAGACTTTTTCCACGACTTTGTTAGAGATGAACCTGTCTGGCACTTAATTGAAGAAAGCATCGTCATTACACTAGCGTTTGGATTAATCATTTATATAGTGATTAATCTAAGGCAAAAAAAACGTGATTTACAAGCTTTAGTACAAGAACTTGAATCAAGCGAACACTCTTTAGAGAAATCTAATGCCCTAATTCAGAACGCTAGAAAAGAATACAGCAAAGTTATTCACAAACAATTTGATGATTGGCAACTCAGTCATAGCCAACAACAAATTGCGTTGTTGCTATTAAAGGGACTGAGTTTTAATGAGATCGCAGCAATTCGAGACACCAAAGAAAAAACAGTTCGGCAACAAGCATCTGAGATCTATAAAAAAGCAGGTGTGGCAGGCCGACATGTATTTTCTGCTTGGTTTTTTGAAGACTTTTTATAAAGCAAAAACCCTGATTTTATGTGATGCTTCATTGATAACCGTTATACGAAAAAGGACTAACCATGAAATGGCGTAACCGACGAGTCAGTAAAAATATTGAAGATAGACGCAATCAAACGACCCGAGGAGGTAGAGCGGCAAAAGGTAGTATTGGCACCATCGTTGTTGCGCTTGCTGCAATGTACTTTTTGGGTGTTGACCCTCAGTTAGTGATGAGTTTATTAGGTGGAAGTTCATCGCCCGCCACTACGCAAACCGATCCCAACTATCGGCCTAGTGCTGAGCAACAAAAACTTGCCCAATTTACCGGTGTTGTATTAGCCGACACCGAAGACACATGGAACCCGTTATTCCAACAAATGGGTAAGCGCTATCAAGAACCAAAATTAGTATTATTTACTGATGCTGTTCGTTCAGCATGTGGCCATGCACAAGCTGCAATGGGGCCTTTTTATTGTCCCGGTGATAATAAAATCTATATCGACCTCGGCTTTTATCAACAACTTAAAAATCGACACAATGCACCCGGCGATTTTGCTCAGGCTTATGTTATCGCCCATGAAGTAGGTCACCATGTGCAAAACCTTCTTGGCACATCAGGTCAAGTTCACAAGGCTCAACGTAGTATGAGCAAAGAAAAAGGCAATCAATTATCTGTAATGTTAGAACTACAAGCCGACTGTTTTTCCGGCGTGTGGGCACACCATACACAGCGTGCTAAACAAGTGCTCGAGCAAGGTGATATAGAAGAAGCCCTCACCGCCGCCAGCGCCATTGGCGATGACCGCTTGCAAAAACAAGCCAAAGGGTTATGCTTCACCAGAATCATTCACCCACGGCACATCACAGCAACGAGTTCGCTGGTTCAAAACAGGTTTCAGCCAAGGAACCGTAGAAAGCTGCAATACCTTTGAAGCAGCAAGATTGTAAATAGAAGAGATCACTAGGTAATGCTAAATATATTAAAAAATGAAAAAGCGATATTTGTTTCATTAATTGCACTGATTGCTCTTACACCGCTAAAGCATCAAATTTTGCACTCATCGCTATATACAACTTAGCACTATTCCTTATCTTTGCAGTGATTATGTATGCTGCTGTAAACAGTGGCACATCATGCAAAAATGTTGGCTGAAAAATATGGCAAACCCTATGGTACCATGATCTTAACCTCATTAGCAGTGGTGGTTGAAGTGCTGATTATTGGCATTATGATGAGCCATTCTGAAAACATTAATCTGGTCAGAGATACTATCGTTGCTGCTGTACTCTCGATATTAACGGCCTACTAGGTATCGCAGCCATCATTGGCGGTATCAAGCATGGTGAGCAAGATTATAACTTTGACTCTACCAATTCTTACATTTCGATGATCGTTGTAGCAATCGGAATAGCCATGGTATTACCCATGTTTGTGCCTGAAGCAATGGGTACAACCTATCTAATATTTGTAGCCGTGATGTTCATCTTAATGTTCATCATTTTCACCCGCATTCAAATCAAAGAACATAGCTACCTCCGTTTTGTAGTTTAAAATGCCTGAGTAGTAACTCTCTTTCTTTTTCTGAAGTTATCTTTCCTGCAATCCACAGTTGTCTTAACTCAAATGCATAACCATCTTGCTCCGTAACAGGCGCTAAACCTTCAAGTGCTGCATTAGCATCAGTACGGTTCGCTGCTTTTATTCGCACATTAATTTCTTTTTTAGTCATAACGCGATCAGTATTACTCCTAACACTCGCTTAAGAAATGTTTTAAGCACATTTAAATATTGTATATTCATATTGAAAAGTCATCACTAAATTCTGTCAAGTTGCTTTGAGCATAACTTATGCTCTTTGGGCAAAATTACAGTCCTTATTATGAAGCTTATATTTAAAAGGTATTATCCATTAACTTGTTATATCACCCGTATAAGAATAGTGTATTTATATCACCCGTACATCAGGATCGGCATTTTCACATAACATTAACGATGCACTGGTGTGTTGGACAAAAATATGGCATGTACCTGTTTGAATATCAGATTTCTGAACAAGTTGTTGGATCTGCTGGGTGATATTAGTTGTGCTACGACCACACGTTGTGTAACTTAATACTTGCTGATAAATCATTTGACTAGCCCTTGTTCAAAGTACGATTTTGCTTTAGCTGACTTGATGGTAGCTCGCACATAAGCCGCTGCTTGCTGTGGTGAGTCTTGCAAGCCAAAATGGTTGAGCGCCATAGCGGCACCCAAAACTAAACTATCAAATGCCGCGCCAGCATGGCCTGATAGTGCATTTAGACCCAGTTCAACCGTTTCTGCTGCTGTCACCTGTTCATTTTTCTGCGGTTGCACGCCGCGTGTGTTTTGTTCCAGACCAAACTGCTTTGGTGAAACAGGATATTGCTTCGCTTGTCCTTTGTGTTCAGTAAAACAATTAGATCCTGCTCGCAGTGTTGGCAAAATGCCGCCTTCGATGCCTCGCACCATTAATGTGGAAGCAAAACCCGCTTGTTCCGCTAGCCATGCCAACACAGGTGGATAGGCTTTGTGAACAAAACCAATTTGTAGATAGGTGCTTTGCTGCGCCTTGATCGGCATAACCAGTTTTTCAAGCGTGGCTAAACTAGGGCGTTTTATGATGCGAGTTCTTAAATCTTGTAAAGCATATAAACGGGGTGTTGCTTGTGCTTGATCGAGATACGCCCAACCAATATCAGCATTATTGACTCGTTCGGTAGCTTGCTCTACCGAAAGCTCGGTTGCTATACCTGCATGCTCTAAAACCTGTGAATGCGTCACCCCAAATTTAGGCCCCATTTCTTTCACGCCTTGGCTAATTGTCGGTAAGCCACACGCGGCTAATACCGCAGGTAAAAAAGCGGCTATTGGGCAGTGTCGGTTATAGCCATTGAAGGGATCGGAGATAATTAACAGTTCATCTACTTTAGATGAGATTTGCTTTGTTACTGATTGAATTGATTGTAAAATTCCAAGGTTTTCATCATCCGTTTCACGCTTCATTCGCAAAGCAATCAAGAAAATAGCTGCTTGAACAGGATCCGCTCGCCCAGTTAATATTTCATCCATAGCCAGCTGTGATTCTTGTTGCGTTAGGTCTTTGCTCAGGTGCGGCCCTGTGGCGACCTTTTTGATTGCTTTAGCTACTGCTGTCATGTTGGTTCCTATTGAAATCCCGTCATCCCGCTAGGATTTTAGCCGGGATCTATTTTGTAAATACTAGATTCCCGCTTAAAACATACGGGAATGACATTTTATTTTAACCACTCAATTAATGTTGCTTCATCTACTACGGAAACACCTAATTTTTCTGCCTTAGTGAGTTTCGATCCCGCATCTCGTCCAGCCACTACAAAATCAGTTTTTTTCGATACGCTACCCGATACTTTTGTACCTAACGCCAATAGTTTTTCTTTAGCTTCGCTTCGGGACATCTGCTCTAGTGTACCTGTTAATACGATGGTTTTGCCGCTTAGGGCTGAATCGGCCGCTATTTTTCTCTCCTCAGGCCAGTGAATACCGGCATCAAGCAAGCGTTCGATTACTTCTTGATTATGAGACTGTTGAAAGAATGTCACAATATGGTGAGCCACAATAGGCCCGACATCTTCTATTTCAATCAATGATGCTTCATCTGCTTGTTGTAAGGCATCCAGTGTTAAAAAATGGCTGGCTAATGAGCGTGTGGTAGCTTCACCTGTTTCTCGTATGCCTAATGAATAGAGAAAACGAGCAAATTTTGTTTGTTTCGCCATTTGCAATGCAGCGACTAAATTGATCGCTGACTTTTCACCCATGCGTTCTAAGTTTGATAACGGTTCAATCGTTAATTGAAATAAATCTGCCGGATCATTAATCAAGCCTTCATCCACCAGTTGTTCAACTAATTTATCGCCAAGCCCATCAACATCCATCGCTTTGCGTGAGGCAAAATGTTTTATTGCCTCTTTGCGCTGTGCAGGGCAATAAAGGCCTCCACTACAGCGTGCTACCGCGTTGCCTTCAACACGCTCAACATCAGACTGACATACCGGACATTGTGTTGGCATAACAAAAGCATGTGTATTTTCAGGGCGTTTAGACAGCACAACCTGCACCACTTCAGGAATAACATCACCGGCCCGACGCACAATCACCGTGTCCCCTACCCGCACATCTTTACGTTCAATTTCATCTTGATTATGCAAAGTGGCATTGCTGACCGTTACACCACCAACAAACACGGGTTTTAAGCGTGCAACGGGGGTTAACGCCCCTGTGCGGCCTACTTGTATTTCTATATCTTCAATTACTGTCATTTCTTGTTGGGCAGGAAATTTATGGGCAATCGCCCAACGCGGTGCGCGTGATACAAAACCTAAACGTTGTTGTAATTCAAATCTATCTACTTTAAAAACTACGCCATCAATATCATAGGGCAAACGTTGTCGGCGTTCACCTATTTGTTGTATATACGCTAAACAGGCTTCGACACCTTCGACTAATTGCAATTCAGGTGAAATCTGACAACCCCATTTGGCAATGATCTGCATGGCTTGTAGATGCGTTTCAGGTTTAGCCATGCCCCGAATCTCACCTAATCCGTAACAAATCATTGCTAGCGGTCGATTGGCTGTTATTTTCGAATCGAGTTGTCGAAGTGAACCTGCGGCGGCATTACGTGGATTGACAAACGGTTTTTTATCTTCTGCTATTTGTTGGACATTTAAGGCCTCAAAACCAACTTTGGGCATAAATATCTCGCCCCGTATTTCAATGACCTCCGGTATCCCCTCACCTTGCAACTTTAACGGCACGCTACTAATAGTGCGTACATTGGTTGTGACATCTTCACCCACTTCGCCATCACCACGTGTTGCAGCGTGAATTAATATCCCGTTTTCATAGCGTAAGCTAATCGCTAAACCATCCAATTTTGGTTCGGCTGCATAGCGTTGTATATCAGCGGTATTGAGCCAATCTCGTACTCTTTGATCAAAAGCTTCTAGTTCTTCACGATCAAATACATTATCAAGTGATAGCATCGGCAAAACATGCGTTATTTGGCTAAATTTATCTAAGGCTTTGCCACCCACTCGTTGCGTGGGTGAATCAGCTGTCAATAATGTAGGATAATCTGCTTCAATTTGTGTTAATTCTTTAAACAAGCGATCATATTCTGAATCTGTCACTTCAGGTTGATCAGCAACATAATACAAGTGATTGTGTTTATTGAGTAAGTCGCGCAACTCGCCCGCCCGCAACGCTATATTATTCGGTGTAGACATGACTATTTTGGCTTTCTGAGTGCATTGAGAAGTTGAGTTTCAAGATCCGGCTACGCATTGCTTCCACCGTTTCATCTGTAACGGGTTGGCGTGAATCATCACATAAAACACCATTTAATTTTTTGGTAAGCTTTCGCGATGTTTCCAATAAATGGTCAAACAACGTTAAGCCATTAATTGGGCTAGGAAGTTTGGCAAACACCAATATACCAGGCGAAGCCATGGCGTTAACATTTTGCACATCAAATGTTCCAGGTGCCACAACATTAGCGGCACTAAATAGCGGGATTTTCTGCTTTGTTAACTGGTGAAATAATTGCATTTCACCATGACGAAACTGCTCGCTTTCTAATGCAAATTTAATATCTTCGCCAGAAAACTGATGTCCTTGCTCCGCCATAATAGTAAATGCAATCACCATATCCCAATCATTTACACTATTAATATTTAGCTCAGGCTCTGCCTCAATCTCGATGCTGAGATCAATATCATCATTAGTCTTAAAGTCAATCTCATTTTGCTGTAAACCCTTGTCCTGCTGGCTACTTATTGCCTGTTTAGACAAACTTACATTCGGCTCAGCATCCACAGTGGTATCGATAGTATGCTGAGTCATTTCCTGTTCTAATACCGCACTAAAGGCATTAGAAGGATCTAATTCTGGCTCAATGCGCTGTGTCGCCTGTTCAATCAGGCTATTTTGCTTGCGTTGGCGTGTGCTACGTATTGCATACCAAGCAACACCGGCAAACGCTGCCACAATAATAATAAAAATAATTACAATTTCTAACACCAAGAAGCCTTATAATATGAGCTGATTTTACCTTAAATTGAGATTTCAAAATGTCCACAACAGCAAGTAAACAATTAGATACCTTCGACAATGCAATTCCTGAGCGTGATTATACCATTCACATCGAGACAGCTGAATTTACTTGTTTATGCCCGATGACGGGGCAGCCTGATTTTGCCACCATTAAAATTGATTATGTGCCCGATCTTAAATGTGTCGAATTAAAATCATTCAAATTGTATATCTGGTCATACCGTGATGAAGGCGCATTTCACGAGAAAGTCACCAATCAAATTTTAGATGACTTAGTGGCGGCAACCAATCCTCGGTTTATCCGTGTCACTGGTATTTTTAATGTGCGTGGTGGTGTTTATACTAATGTGGTGGCAGAGCATAAAAAAGAAGGCTGGGTTGCGCCGACTCCCGTGCATCTACCTTAACGTACCCCGTCATTCCAGTGTAAGGCGGCAATCATGAATAATGCCTTTATTGGTATCGATCTTGGCACATCAGGGTGTCGAGTCATTGCTATTGATGATCAAAGCAATATTATCGCCACTGCGCAACAATCACTGCTAATTAATTCCACGGCTCACCCTAAATCAGAACAAGATGCTAATTATCAATGGCAGGGGGTTCTACAAGCTCTAATTCAGATCATCTCACAGTGCCAAGACTACACCATTCAAGCAATTGCAGTCGATGCCACCTCTGGCTCAATTTTACTCGCTAATCAGCAAGGCGAAGCTATTAGCCCTATTATTATGTATAACGATGCACGCGCTATAAAACAAAGTGAACAAATTGCTGACATTGCACCTGCCGAATCAGCAGCACATGGCAGCACTAGTGGGCTTGCCAAGCTACTTTATTTACAGCAACACAACACTATCCCAGCAAATGCTAAACTATTGCACCAAGCAGATTGGATCAACTTTAAACTAGGTGCACCATTGGCTATTAGCGACCCTAATAATGCGCTTAAAACAGGCTATGATCCGATTAAACAATGCTGGCCTGATTGGATTGCTAGCCTTACTGATAAATCCATATTACCCAAAATCGTCGCTCCCGGCACGGTGATAGCAACATTATCTCCGTCCTTATGCCAAACTTTAAAGCTGAGTAATACACCCAATATTATTGCTGGCACCACCGATAGTATTGCTGGCTTAATCGCTACAGCTGCCAATAAGCTAGGTGATGCTGTCACCTCCTTGGGTTCAACATTAGTGGTGAAACTGATTAGCGATAAACCGTTATTTATTCCTAAACAAGGTATTTACAGCCATCGTTTAGGTGATAAATGGTTGGTGGGCGGAGCATCAAATAGCGGCGGCGCAGTTCTTAAGCATTACTTTGACAGTCAACAACTTAAACAACTAAGCAAACAAATAACATTAAATTGTAAGCCTGCTGATTATTATCCCTTATTAACCGCTGGTGAACGTTTTCCGATTAATGATCCAATGCTTCAACCTAGACTAACTCCCCGATCAACAAATGATACTGAGTTTTTACATGGTATGCTCGCAGGCATGGCAAAAATAGAACAGCAAGCTTATCAATGTCTGCAAGATGCAGGGGCAGTGCCTGTAACAAGCATTCGCACAGTAGGTGGTGGAGCAATTAATCAAATCTGGCAGGCTATACGTCAACAGCACATTGCCGTACCGTTTATCACTGCTAAATATACCGAAGCTGCCTATGGTGCGGCATTATTAGCCCAAGGAAACACCTAATCGTGAGCGAATTCTTCAAAGGCGCAGGCTACTTATTTAAAGGTTTTGGCTTAATTCATAAAAAAGGCATTCGAAAATTTGCCTATATTCCCATGGCAATTAATACGCTGTTGTTTAGCTTTGCTATTTGGCTAGGCGTGAATAAATTCGACCAATGGATAAATCATTTTATTCCGACATGGTTACCAGAATGGCTATTGAGCTGGATAATGTGGTTTATTTGGCCATTATTTGCTGGCTTATTGATTTTAATTGTCTTTTTCAGCTTTTCTATTATTGCCAATCTACTCGCCGCACCGTTTAATGGTGTCTTAGCCGAAGCGGTTGAAACAAAATTATTAGGTGAAACACCGCCCAATCTATCATGGAAAGAGATTTTAAAAGATGCCCCAAAATTAATTTGGAATGAAATACGTAAGTTGATGTATATCTTAATGTGGATGGTGCCACTGTTCATATTCTCATGGATACCAGTACTTAATATCATCGCTCCAGTATTATGGGTAGCCTTTTCAAGCTGGATGTTAGCACTTGATTATCATGATTATCCTATGGGCAATCATCAATTAAAATTTCCTCAACAACGTGCATTATTACGACAGAAACGTTCACTGGCACTTGGGTTTGGTCTAGCAACACTCGGCGCCACTATGATTCCTTTTGTGAACTTTTTGGTGATCCCTGCTGCGGTAGCAGGAGCTACGGCTTTGTATTTGGATAACTTCTCTCAAGCGTAGCGCAACCTACTGTGCCTTGCTGCCAAGTTTCGACATAACAGGATCCAATGGTGTTTTCGTCAAGAATACGACCATGAACAAAGCCATGGCTATTGGTTGAAACCCACGTAAATGAAATATTATCAGGATAAATAACACCGAAAAAGTTTTTGGTGCCATCAGCATAAGTAAACGTGCCTCGGAAACGGCGATCTTTTTGCTCGATTATTTTAATGGTTTTATTATCCCATTCTTTATAACCTTTTGCATCTGAAATGATGACGTTTTTTCCACTCCATGTTCCAAGAAGGTTAGGAATATCTGAACCGAAGGGTTTATTATTAACATAATAAACACATACCAAACCGACACTATTAATAATAACTAAAACCCATAATAGTATTTGTGAGAGTGAAAATCCTACTTGCTGTTTATGCATAACTACCTCCTTATTTATAACCAAGTTTTCATAATTCAGTATTACTATTATGGAAAATAAATACTAACTATTTATATTCCATAATAGTTAATTAGACTGATATATCTATACTCTTAAATTCAAAGAAAATTCGTGTATCTCATTCAAATGAGATTAAAATATGAATATTGAAGATAATAATGTACATGAAAAAAGATATTAAAGATAACTACAGAAGGGGGCTCACGCTGAAAAAAATTTTGATAGAAATCTCCCCACAACAAGTTTCATCAAATGCTTTAAGCCCTATTTAAAACAAAGAAAATGTCCATACAGTGTATTTACCACTCAAGATAGACAATGAATACGCGAAGGTGCCTAGTTAACACCCGTTGATTCGTGTTAGAAAGGCTTGAGTTAATAGCTAAAGAGGAAGGTTTATGAAAAATAAAACAGTGACACTGACAGATAACGAAACAGGTAAACAATTAGTCATGAATGTTTTACAACCTAGTATCGGCCCCCTACTATTGATATTGGTGCTTTATATTAAAGAATTGGGTTATTTCACTTTTGATCCTGGGTTCGTTTCTACAGCTAGTTGTAAAAGTGCCATTACTTATATGGATGGAGAACAAGGCTTATTAGCTTATATTGAAGAGACTTCATTGCTCGCGCTAAAGATAAAAATGATTCATTCCGCCTGATGGGATTTGGCCACCGTGTTTACAAAACATACGATCCCCGTGCAAAAATAATCCGTAAGATCTGTCATGAGATCCTAAAAGGCCACGATGGGGGTGAAAAGATACAAACCATGCTTGATGTTGCGATGAAATTAGAAAAAAAAGCACTTGACGATGATTATTTTAAATCTCGGAATTTGTACCCTAATGTTGACTTTTATTTAGGTCTAATTTTTCTTGCCATGGGCATTCTATTGAACATGTTTACCGTTATTTTTGCTATGTCGAGAACCATAGGCTGGATATCGCAATGGAATGAAATGATGACCGACAGTCAATGCCTTATTGGTCGACCACGTCAATTGTATACTGGCAAAGAGTTACGTAAGTATAAACCCGTAAATGAGCGTTAATTTAGACCTATTTCCTGTCCGACTCTAGGTTTGAATATTTATCACCTGTAGTGAGTAGCTTTAGAATCAGTGCCATGGTATTTCGTCATTGGCAATTAAAATCTCGAAATTAACTCAGTTTCAGCGTGGATAAAGTATCATTGCGGATAGACATAAATAAGTCTTTATGCGAAACAATGGATATGCCATAAGACGGGATGATTTTTCGTATTCTATCTTGCCATTCTTCTGTTGCTAATTGTTCAGCAAAACAGTCTTCGATAATTTCTAAAATAATGGGCACCAAAATTGAGGCTCCAGGTGAGGCACCTAATAAGCCCGCCAGTGAGCTATCATTTGTATGAAGAACTTCTGTTCCAAATTCTATTTTCCCACCATGTTCTGGACATTTTTTAATTATTTGCACGCGCTGTCCTGCAGTGTGCAGTATCCAATCCCCATCTTTTGCTTCAGGAAAATACTCCCGTAAGGCACTCATGCGCGACTTTTGTGTCTGAAATGCTTCTTTTACCAGATAAGTAATCAGATCAAAATTTTTCATGCCGACTCTCATCATTGGCCAGATGTTATCAGGCTTTATAGACATAAAAAGATCCCAAGCAGAACCGTATTTTAAGAACTTGGTCGTAAAGCCTGCAAAAGGACCAAACAGTAATGCTTTCTCGCCATCAATAATTCGAGTATCGAGGTGCGGAACAGACATGGGCGGCGCACCGACAGAGGCTTTACCATAAACCTTGGCTAAATGTTGTGCTACAAGTTCTGGCTTTTTACACACCAAAAATTGGCCGCTTACTGGAAATCCACCATAACCTTTGGCTATGCCTGCTTTTTGTAAAAGCTGTAATGCAGCTCCACCAGCACCAATAAAAACAAAAGCCGCGTTAATCATAGTTATCGTGTTTTGTTTTTCGTTTTTAATTGTGACATTCCAGCGACCATCATTCTCTTGGTTTAAATCTTTAACAGAATGATTTAATAAAAGCTCAAAATCCTCTTGCGTTTGCAAATGTTCAATCATACCACGACTAACAGCAGCAAAATTCACGTCAGTTCCATGCGCAACTCGCGTTGCAGCAACTTTTTCATCTGGATCTCGCCCTTCCATAATTAACGGCATCCACCTCATTAATATTTTGGGATCCTCAGTAAATTCCATAGCTGCAAACATCGGGTGTTCGATCAGGGCTTTCTGGCGTTTACGAAGAAAATCAACATTTTCCTCTCCCCAAACAAAACTTATATGAGGCACAGGATTGATGAATTTTTCAGGTGAAGGTAACGCACCTAATTTAACGAGATGCGACCAATATTGCAGGCTCACTTCATAACGAGCGTTAATACCGTATGCTCTATCCACATTAACGCTGCCATCTTGTTGTTGTGGCGTATAATTCAATTCACAATAGGCCGCATGCCCCGTACCAGCATTATTCCAACCATCACTGCTTTCTTGAAGCGGCTTATCTAAACGCTCAACCATAGTAATCGATATGGTCGGATCAAGTTGTTTGAGCATGGAACCAAGAGTCGCACTCATTGCTCCAGCACCAACTAGCAATACATCTGTTGTTTGAACCATGTAACCACTGTTCCTATATTTCTTTGTTATATTGATAGTAAGGTCTTAGGGAAATCATTGTTGTAATTTTGTTACCACTTATTGTAACAAATTTTCTATTGAAATCATTATTTTAACGCTGTTCAACACATATCGGAATATAACGTCACTTGGTTTGGCTTAACGCCTTCTCGTTGACAAATATCTGTCATTAGAACAGCGGCTAATGCACTCGATTCCATTTCATAAACTTGCCAACCAACAATCTTTCGACTGTAAATATCCATGACCATATACAGATAAAAAAACAGCCCTAATAGCTGGTGTCGGTAAATAAGTAATATCCCAGCTGTAAATCTGCTTCGGTGCAGTAGCCTTTAATGCTTGTGGTTTATTGACGGACTTCACAGGCTTGGATTTTAACCTATGCTGTAGCTGTTTCTCTGATTTCAAAATGCGATAGAATGTTGACTCTGAAGCGATATATTCTCCTTTATCGGCAAGTAAAGGCACGATTTTACTGGGTGACAAATCAGCATATTCAGGCTTGTTAGCTGTTTAGTCCCTGAATAACACGCTGGCACTCAAGTTCGGTAAGCTTGTTATTGACCTCACGACGGGCTTCTAAACGACCATCTTGCTGCTTATCCGGTGTTATCCAACGTTGAAATGTTTTTGCACTAATACCCATCGCCTCACAGGCAGTTGATTGTCGCGCACCAGCGGTTCTGGCTTCTGCCACCAAATTCATTATCTTTACGCGTTCATGACTCATTGTAAGTTGTCCTCGTCGTTGCCCCAGATCGCATTGACTTTTTTTTGGAGAACGATGATTGCCGCTGTTTCGGCGAGCGCCTTGTCTTTACGATTAATTTCTTTTTGTAATGCTTTATTATCCTTACGTAACGCCTTGTTGTCTGATCTTATATTGGCCTTTTTAGTGATGGCCGATCGATCAATAAAATCTTGTTTCCATTGCTTTATGTGATGAGGAAAAATACCTTTTTCACAGCATAATTCATTGTTTTTTTCATCATCAAGTGCAGCACTGCTAATCACCATATTTAATCGTTCTTCGGAATTTCTGAATCTATCGGCTTATTATGGGCATAGTAAAGATAGGCCAAACCAATACTGTTAACGATAACCAACATCCACAACAGTATTTGCGAGAGTGAAAAACCTGATTGCTGTTTAAGCATCACCATTTCCTTTTTATTAAACACTATCAATAGCATTATTCAGGATAATACTAGGCCGCATTGCTTGTGCTATCAAGTCATCATCCGCAAAATAATAGCCATTAAGATCCATTGCCATTCCCTGAGCATCATTCAATTCTTTTACAATCTTATCCTCATTCTCAGTTAATATTTTCGCTAAAGTAGCAAAGTGAGCCTGTAGCTCTGCATCATCCGTCTGCTCAGCCAAAGCTTGCGCCCAATACATCGCTAAATAGAAATGGCTGCCACGGTTATCTAACTCGCCTACTTTGCTAGAAGGCGAACGATTATTATCTAAAAAGTCACCGGTTGCCTTGTCTAAGGTGTCAGCCAGAACTTGCGCCTTTTTATTGTCCGTCGTATTCGCTAAATGCTCTAATGATGCGGTTAATGCCAAAAACTCGCCTAATGAATCCCAACGTAGGTGATTCTCTTCATCAAACTGTTGCACAAGTTTAGGGGCACTGCCACCTGCGCCTGTTTCAAATAAGCCGCCACCATTCATCAATGGCACGATTGATAGCATTTTTGCACTGGTTCCAAGCTCTAAAATAGGAAATAAATCCGTTAAATAATCACGCAATACATTACCGGTAACCGAAATAGTATTTTCACCTTTTACGATACGTTCCATTGAAAATTGAATGGCATCTTCTGCTGATAAAATTTGAATGTCTAGCCCTTCCGTATTATGCGTCGGTAGATATTTTTCAATTTTGGCAATCATTTGAGCATCATGCGCCCTGTTTTTATCTAACCAAAAAACAGCAGGTGTATTGCTTAATCGAGCCCGGTTAACCGCTAATTTTACCCAATCTTGAATCGGTGCATCTTTCGCCTGACACATCCGCCAAATATCACCCACTTCAACACTATGTTCAAGTAAAGTATCGCCCTTATCATCAATAACGCGCACTGTTCCATCGATAGGGATTTCAAAGGTTTTATCATGCGAACCATATTCTTCGGCTTTTTGAGCCATAAGACCAACATTGGGCACGCTACCCATTGTTGTTGGATCAAAAGCACCGTGTTGTTTACAAAAATCAATGGTTTTTTGATAGATGCCGGCATAACAACGATCTGGAATAATCGCTTTGGTGTCTTGCTGTTTGCCCTCTTTATTCCACATCTGCCCTGATCCACGGATCATTGCCGGCATTGATGCATCGACAATCACATCAGAAGGAACATGTAAATTAGTGATGCCTTTATCGGAATCGACCATCGCAATATCTGGACGGATCGCATAAACAGCTTGAATATCGGCTTCAATTTCTGCTTGTTTATCTGCTGATAGGTTTGTTATTTTGCTATAAACATCGCCCAAACCATTGTTAACATCTACGCCAATTTGTTCAAAGATATCAGCATGTTTTTCAAATAGCTCTTTATAAAATACCGATACAAAGTGACCAAAGATAATCGGATCCGACACTTTCATCATTGTCGCTTTTAAATGCACTGAAAATAATACGCCCTGCTCTTTAGCACGTTCAATTTCTGTTTCAATAAAGCGACACAACGCTTTTTTGTTCATCACTGTGGCATCAATTATTTCGCCGGCTAATACAGGCGTTATTTCTTTCAATACGGTAATATTGCCAGCGCTATCGCTTAGCTCAATACGCACATTACCTGCTGCTGTTAGCGTTACAGATTGCTCATTAGCAAAAAAGTCATTATCCGCCATGCTTGCCACATGTGTTGTTGAATCACTGCTCCATGCGCCCATGCGATGAGGATGTTTGCGCACATAATTTTTAACCGCAGGTGGCGCACGGCGATCTGAATTACCTTCACGTAATACCGGGTTTACCGCACTGCCTTTAATTTTATCGTAAGTGGCTTTTATCTGCTTCTGCTCATCAGTTTCTGACTCTTCAGGATAATCAGGTAAGTTATAGCCTTTTTGTTGCAGCTCTTTAATCACCGCTTTTAATTGTGGAATAGAAGCACTAATATTCGGTAATTTTATAATATTTGCTTCAGGTTTTAACGCCAACTCACCTAATTGAGCAAGTGCATCATCTATCCGTTGTTCCGCCGTGAGATAGCTAGGAAAATTAGCAATGACACGCCCAGCCAGCGAAATATCACTGAGTTCTACATCAATATTTGCCGCTTGGGTAAAACGCTTAATAATCGGCAAAAGCGAATGTGTTGCCAAAGCGGGTGCTTCATCTGTTTTGGTGTAGATAATTTTAGATGTTGTCATTTAGTTTCCTGATTTTTTAATGCGTTCTATCGCTTCTAATAAACGCTGTTCATGGGTAGTATAAGCAAAACGTATATGTTGTTCAGCTAAATTATTACCAAAGTCATTGCCCGGTGTAACCGCTACGCCCGTTTTCTGTAACCAATATTTACAGAGCGCCATGCTATCAGGCGACCTTTCATTGAGTAAGGCGCTACAGTTTGCATAGATATAGAATGCACCTTGCGGCGTTGTTTTCACCTCAAGACCTAAGCTTTGCAATGCGGGTAATAATGTATTTCTGCGTTGCTCAAAAAGCTGTCTTCGCTGCGCTAGAATAGCTAAGGTATCACTATTAAATGCTGATAATGCCGCATATTGCGATACAGTTGGTGCCGCTAGAAATAAATTTTGTGCTAATTTATCCATAATAGGCACATATTGTTCTGGTGCAACTAGCCAACCTAATCGCCAGCCTGTCATGCCAAAGAATTTTGAAAAGCTGTTTATCACAAAGGCATTTTGATCCACTGACAATACTGTAGGCGTGTCGATACCATCATAAGTTAAGCCATGATAAATCTCATCAACAACAAAACTTCCCTGCTTTGCCCTTATTGCTGCGGCTAAGTCACTCAGTTGCTGACGCGATAATACGGTACCGGTAGGATTCGATGGCGAAGCGACTAACGCTAAGGTCGTATCATCATCCCAATGCGCATTAATATGCTCAGCAGTAAGTTGATAATTATCGGATCCATCAACAGCGATTAATTGCGCTTGACCTTCAACAAAGCGAGCAATATTTCGATTACAAGGGTAACCAGGATCAGCCAGCATTACTTTTTTATCACGCTCTAATAGTGCCCCCAGCACCAACATTAATGCACCTGAAGCGCCCGGAGTAATTACGACACGGTTTGCTGACACCGCGACTTGATAACGCGTTTGATACCAATTCGCTATTGCTTCTCGTAATTCAGCTAAACCTAATGCCGGTGTGTAGTGCGTTTTAGCTGATTTTAATGCCGCAATACCTGCATCAATAATCGGTTGGGGTGTATCAAAATCCGGTTCCCCCACTTCCAAATGGATAATATCCCTACCTTGTGCTTCTAGCCTTTTAGCTTGCGCCAAAATATCCATTACGTGGAAGGGGCTAATTTCCTGCGCACGCTGGGCAATCATTTTATGCCTGTGCGTTGTAACGGTATTAAATCATCAACCGTTACTAAAGAACCTGAGATAGTCTTCCCTGAAATGGTTTCACATGCCAAATCAGCTTCGCCTAATGTGTTTGTTACTAATACTGTTACATTTTCCGGTGTTGTAATTGTCGCAATCGCTAGTCGCAAACCGCGCGATCTAGTCTCATTTATTAAACCTATAACACTCGGACGTAGCGCAATTGCATTTGACTCTAATAATTTCACATAATGTTTGGTTTTTGCAGCATGCAACAAAGCAATAAACCGTGCTAAATCACCATCATAGTTAAAGTCAGTTTTAACGTCTGATAAAAAATGACGAATACGTTCATTACCGCCCGTCACAGCTAGTAATTACCCATGTAATTCTTCATTCCAGTTCCAGTCTAAACCGGCATCTGAAAACGCCATACTAAAGGCAACTCGGTGTCCATCACGTTCTGTTTCAGCTAATGTGCTGTCCACATCAAAAATAACTGCTTTTAATTGCGTCATATCACTCTTTTCTGCTTAAAAATAAGGTAAAATAATAACAAATTTTTGCACCCTTTGGGAGTTTCTGTTATAAGATTCGCCCTTGATTTTGAAAAAACACATTTGAGGTTTACATGAGCTCTACACAGTTTGATGCGAAATTCACGCCCTATAAAGAAAAGAAGGCTGAGGATTACATGAATGACGATCAATACGCGCATTTCAGAATAATTCTTGAAGAGTGGAAAAATGATCTAATGGAAGAAGTGGATCGGACCGTCCATCATATGCAAGATGATGCGGCTAATTTTCCTGATCCAAATGATCGTGCATCACAAGAAGAAGAATTCACGCTGGAACTGCGTACCCGTGATCGTGAACGTAAATTAGTCAAAAAGATTAAACAGTCTCTGGAAGATCTGGATAAAGGTGATTATGGTTATTGTGAATCATGTGGCACCAATATTGGTATCCGTCGCCTTGAAGCCAGACCAACCGCTACATTATGTATAGATTGTAAAACATTAGATGAGATCCGCGAAAAGAACCGCGTTTAAATAACGCCTAGTTCACTCCGTACTAATAAAAAAGCCCCGACAGTATCGGGGCTTTTTTGTGCTAGAAATAAAGGCTAGTTAGCAAAAACCTTTTCACGATAAGTATTTTTCGTCAGGACAAGGCAAAAATTGTCGACAAATCTGTCAGGAACAGATTTGGATTTACCCTGCAAAGGGTGAAACACAAGGATGTGTTTCATCAAAAAGCGCAGTTTACTAGTGTAAATGAGCATTTTGAGACCATTTTTAACGCAGGCATGGCGGAAAAGACGACTCGTGTAATGGTTTTTTATAGGTCGTCGCCGTGTTTCGCTAGATAATCAGCAACGCCAGCAGCGTCAGCCTTCATACCTTCATCACCTTTGTTCCAGCCCGCTGGGCAAACTTCACCATGCTCTTCATGAAATTGAAGTGCATCAACCAAACGCAGCATTTCATCTACTTCACGACCTAAAGGTAAGTCATTGACTACTTGATGACGAACAATGCCTTCTTTATCAATCAAAAAAGAACCACGCAACGCAATGCTTGCCGGGTGCTTAACACCATACTTTTTCATGATTTTGTGATCAGTATCAGCTACTAATGGGAAATCAATTTGACCAATACCGCCATCTTTAACGGCGGTATTACGCCATGCTAAATGGGTAAACTGTGAATCGATTGAAACACCAATAACTTGAACACCACGCTCTTTAAATGCGGCAACACGGTGGTGATGAGCAATAATTTCAGATGGGCAAACAAAGGTGAAATCTAGTGGGTAAAAGAATATAACAACATATTGACCTTTATAATCAGCTAATGAAAAGTTCTCATTAATTGTATTATCAGGCATTACCGCTGCTGCTGTGAATTTTGGGGCTTTTTTTGTTACTAAAACGCTCATAATGACTCCTATTTAAATTATTTTTTAGTGTTGAACTATCCTAGGGAGGCTCTGATCAAGTCCAATTAGTTTAGGCTTGCTAAAAGTGTCGCTATTTTCTGCGCCTAATTCTAATCGACTTAATCAGAGACTCCCTAGATAAATAGTCGAGTAAAACACTCAGCTATCGTATCAATAACGATTGATATTGTCTAACTTATTTGGTGCTAAGAAATGACTGCGATATTGGGTAGGGCTTTGTCCAAAAAACCGAGAAAATCGACGGCTAAAATGGCTTAAATCATTAAAGCCCGTGTGATAACACACCTCACTAACCTTGTTGCCAGCTTGCAGTAGTTTTGCTGCATTTTTTAAACGTTGTTGTTGTAAGTATTCACTGGGAGAACATCCTAACTGTTTCTTGAATTCCGTATACAGCTTACTTCTGCTCATGCAGGCTAAACGACACAATACATCAATATCTAGGGGTGATGCACTATATTCTGTTAAATAGCTGATGGCTGAAGTAACACCTGTCGCATCAGGGGCGCGACGACAATATTCTAATAATTGTTCTCGACCCTGTTCTCTTAACAATCTGATAACAAGCTCAGAAACACCTAAATCAACCATCATTTCTTTATCGGGATGATTGTGTGTAAATAACGATACTAGTTTTTCTAATAACTGTTGTGTTGCTTCCGTATGGTGTGTGTGTACAATATGAGGCTGATATTGCCAGTCATGTTCTAGCTTACCTAATGGAGTAAGATCTCTCATCTTTTCAGCTACAGTTTCTATCCGTTCTTTTGATATTTCAATGGTAAGACAGGTCGTCGGTTGCGCTTCATTTGCTTCAGGAAAATCAATTTCAACATATTCCCCTGGCGACATAACAAAAGATTCATGCGGTAGAAAAACCTGAGCGTTTGCTAATCCTTTATGCACCGAATGCATCACCTTTTTGCCCGTCACCATGCCACAAAAAAGTAATTGATCAGCGCCGAGCCCCACTCGTGATGCGGTGCGATAAGTATCATAAATACTTAATTCTGAATCTGGTCCTTGAAAAGAAACCTTATTTTCAATCAATAAGTGTCGCTGCTCGCGCCTGCTATCTAAATCTAGTTGCGGATCTTTCATCATGTTAACCACGTTTAAGATACATATAAAATCTAATTCTCCGACTATTTTGGACGCTTAGTCAAGTTTTTAGGAATAATAATCAACATGTCTCTCAGTAGCTGGTTTATGATTCAGTTTTATATTTTCTAAATGTTGGGTACAGATTATGGTCTATGCAAATCCAGGAACGCAAGAAGCCGTTGTTTCATTTAAAGAACGTTACGGCAATTATATTGGTGGCGGATGGGTTGCTCCTGTAAAAGGTGAGTATTTCGCTAATATCACTCCGGTGACAGGCGAAGTCTTTTGTGAAATTCCCCGTTCAACGGAAGAAGATATTAATCTAGCGCTTGATGCCGCGCACGCTGCCAAAGATGCTTGGGGTAAGACATCGGTTACTGAACGCTCTAATATTTTATTAAAAATAGCTGATCGTATCGAAGAAAACCTTGAAATGTTAGCCGTTGCAGAAACATGGGATAACGGTAAAGCTGTCCGTGAAACCCTTAATGCTGATGTACCACTCTGTGTGGATCACTTCCGTTATTATGCCGGTTGTATGCGCGCGCAAGAAGGTACTATGGGTGAAATCGATGAAACCACCGTTTCCTATCAATTTCATGAACCTTTAGGAGTGGTAGGTCAGATTATACCGTGGAACTTCCCATTATTAATGGCGGCATGGAAACTTGCTCCAGCCTTAGTGACAGGCAACTGTATTGTAATGAAACCGGCGGAACAAACACCCGTTTCTATCCTTAAATTAATGGAAGTTATTGGTGATTTGTTGCCACCAGGTGTACTTAATATTGTAAATGGCTTTGGTAGAGAAGCAGGTGAAGCATTAGCAACCAGTACCCGCATTGCAAAAATAGCATTCACCGGTTCAACCCCCGTCGGTCAACATATTCTTAAATGTGCCGCAGAAAACTTAATTCCATCAACCGTTGAATTAGGCGGGAAATCTCCGAATATTTTCTTTGAAGACATCATGCAGCAAGAAGATGATTACATCAGCAAATGTGCTGAAGGTGCTGTTTTAGCTTTCTTTAACCAAGGTGAAGTATGCACTTGTCCTTCTCGTGCCCTGATTCAAGAAAGCATTTATGATGAATTTATTGCTATTGTCATTGAGCGTTCTAAGAAAATTATTCGTGGTAATCCGCTCGATACCGATACCCAAGTGGGCGCTCAAGCGTCACAACAACAGTTTGAAAAGATCCTAGATTACATTGAAATCGGCAAACAAGAAGGTGCTGAACTATTAATCGGCGGTAATATTGCCCAAGTCGGCAGCGAATTTAATTCTGGTTACTATATTGAACCCACCTTATTCAAAGGCACCAACAATATGCGGATCTTCCAAGAAGAAATTTTTGGCCCTGTTGTTTCAGTGACTACTTTTAAAGATGAAGCTGAAGCTTTAGCTATTGCCAATGATTCGGAGTTTGGTCTGGGCGCAGGTTTATGGACGCGCGATATGAACCTTGCTTACCGTATGGGACGAGGCATTCAGGCAGGTCGAGTATGGACAAACTGTTATCATCTCTACCCTGCTCATGCCGCATTTGGTGGCTATAAAAAATCAGGCATTGGTCGTGAAACCCATAAAATGATGCTTGATCATTATCAGCAAACTAAAAACTTATTGGTAAGTTATAGCACTAGCCCTCTTGGCTTCTTCTGACTTAACCCGAGCACTTGAGCTTACTTATAAATGTCTATATTATGTAGTCATATTTTCATTATTTTTTATAGGGGGTAAAATGAAAGCTTCTATTGTAGATTTAAGGTATAAAACAGCTGATATTTTGAAAGCACTTGATAGAAATGAAAGTGTTAGTGTTATGTATCATGGTAAGATTAAAGGCATTATCAAGCCTGTTAAGGAAAAATCTTTTTCTAAGGTTAAAGATCATCCTTTCTTTGCTATGAACAATGATGCCGAGCAATCCGTATTGCAAGAATTAGAGACGCTAAGAAAACCACGTCATGCTCTATGATACCGATATTTTAATTTGGATCCAAAGAGGCAATGAAAAGGCGGCAAGACTCATTGAAAAAGATGAAGACAAACATCTTTCAATTCAAAGTTATATGGAACTATTACAAGGTGCAAAAAATAAAACCCATCACCGATATGTGAAAGACTTTATTGCTGAATTTGAGTTTTCCATATTACCTTTAACTGAAAACATAGGTCATAGAGCTTTGATATACGTAGAAGAACACGCACTATCATCTAATATGAGAGCGGGTGATGCAATTATTGCAGCTACTGCAAATGAGAATAATATGCCTCTTGTTTCCAGCAATGTAAAACATTTTAAAGCTATAAAAAAGCTACAGCTAAAAGCATTCAAACCATGAGAGAATACTTCCATGTCTGAAGACAACATCCAATCAACATTGCACGAAACTCGCCACTTTCCACCCAGTGCTGAATTTCTTAAAACATCGCTATTAAGTGCTGATAAAGTAACTGATCTTTATGCTAGTGCCGAACGTGATAATGAAGATTTTTGGGCAGATCAGGCCCGCATAGAAATTGATTGGCACACACCTTTTACAACGACATTAGATTCTTCAAACGCACCTTTTTATCACTGGTTCCCTGATGGCAAGCTAAACGTCTCCTATAACTGTCTTGATCGTCAATTAGAAAAGAATGCTGATAAAGTAGCTATTATTTTTGAAGGTGATGCCGGTGATGTGCAACAGATAACTTATCGTGAGCTGCATACTCGTGTCTGTGTTTTTGCAAACGCACTCAAAGCGCAAAATATCAGCAAAGGCGATCGCGTTATTATTTATATGCCGATGATTGCTGAAGCAGTGATTGCGATGCAAGCCTGCGTTCGTATTGGTGCAATTCATTCTGTGGTATTCGGTGGGTTTTCAGCTTCTTCACTAAAAGATCGTATTGAAGATACGCAAGCTAAAATCGTGATTACGGCAGACGGTGGCAACCGTGGCGGCCGTGTTATTGAGCTTAAAGCCACAACAGACTCGGCTTTAGAACAAGGCTGTGACAGTATTGAATCCGTAATCGTCTTTAAACGAACGGGGCATGATATTGCCATGCAATCTGGCCGAGATATTTGGTGGTCGGATGCTATAAGTGATCAATCTTCGGTGTGTGAGCCTGAATGGATGAATGCCACTGATCCTTTATTTTTACTCTATACATCAGGATCAACAGGCAAACCCAAAGGCATTCAACATTCCACAGGCGGCTATTTATTAAATGCCATCACCACCATGCGCTGGGTATTTGATATTCAAGATTCTGATGTGTTTTGGTGTACCGCCGATGTCGGCTGGATCACCGGTCATACCTATGTAGCTTATGGTCCATTAGCAACTGGGGCAACGATTGTTATCTTTGAAGGCGTGCCCACCTACCCCGATGCCGGTCGTTTTTGGGCTATGTGCGAGCGCCATGGCGTAACCATATTTTATACTGCACCTACGGCAATCAGAGCATTAATCAAACAAGGCGATGATTTTCCTAATAATCACGACCTTTCTAAACTTCGTTTATTAGGCACCGTTGGTGAGCCGATCAATCCTGAAGCATGGATGTGGTACCACAAAGTAATAGGAAAAGAACATTGCCCGATTGTTGATACTTGGTGGCAAACTGAAACAGGCGCACACATGATTGCACCCATACCCTCAGTTACCACCACCACACCGGGATCGTGTACCCGTGCCCTACCCGGCATTGATGCTGCGGTAGTCAATGAGCAAGGTGAAGAAATTACCCATGCCAATGAAGGTGGTTATTTAGTGATGCGCCAGCCATGGCCATCAATGATTCAAACCATTTGGGGAGATGATCAGCGTTATCAAGATACTTATTGGTCGATGTTTGATGGCAAATATTATCTTGCTGGTGATAGCGCACGTCGTGATGAAGAAGGCTTTTTCTGGATCATGGGTCGTATTGATGATGTGCTCAATGTATCTGGACATCGTTTAGGCACCATGGAAATTGAATCTGCTCTGGCAGCTAACCCTTTAGTAGCAGAAGCTGCTGTAGTGGGTAAACCGCATGATATTAAAGGTGAATCCATCTTTGCATACGTAGTGCTCAAAGGCGATCGGCCAGAAAATGGTATTGATGATGAATTGACGCAAATACTACGCGCTTGGGTGGGCGAACAAATTGGTGCTATCGCCAAACCTGATGAAATTCGTTATGCTGATAACCTGCCTAAAACACGTTCTGGCAAGATTATGCGGCGCTTACTACGCACTATTGCCAAAGGCGAAGAAATCACCTCGGATACCTCCACATTAGAAAATGAATCTATTTTGCCTCAGCTACAGGGTAAAGCTTAATGATCGCTATTATCCCTTCACTCCCGCACACTTAATCAGAGCCTCCTTAAGCAGAAGTCTGTAATATGACCCCATAGATTCCCGATAAAAGATCTCGGAATGACAAAGGAAATTATGGCAAAAAAAGAAATACCCTCAGATGAAAGCCAACGATTAGATAAATGGTTATGGGCTGCGCGATTTTATAAAACGCGTAGTCTTGCTGTAGAGGCCGTTAATGGTGGCAAGGTTCATCTGAATAAGAATCGTGTTAAACCCAGCCGTACTATCAAGCCTGATGATATATTAACCATATCAAAACCGCCTTACCAACATATCATTACCGTATTAGCCCTAAATAAACAACGTCGCCCTGCTCCCGAAGCACAGCAACTCTATATTGAAAGTGATGAGAGCATCGCTAAGCGAGAGAAACTTTACCAAGAAATAAAAAACCAGCCTTTAGGATTTCGACATGAAAAAGGCAGGCCTAACAAGCGTAATCGCCGCCATATTATAAAATTCACTCGTAAATCTTGAAAATTAATGAATATTCTTGTCAACCAAATTCATTTAGCCCAGTTGTATTAACGGTAGACGTTCTACAATCAACGGAGAAATAAAATGAAGGTACACTTAACGCTTCTTAAATAGAGGCTGTTCCACCCTAAACTTTAAGTGTCAAAATGTGACGCACTTTGCGCATTTGAGGGAAAAGTGTGCGGTACGTCTAGAAAAATATGTGATGCCACTCACATTTTACTATTTTATCCAACCCCTAAAATTGGTTACTTTGTAGCTACCACTTTATAGCAATAACCGTTCTTTAATACTCCTAAACCTAGACTACAACTTAATTCATGTATTTTATTATTATATTTAATTTTTATTTTCCATGTTTTTCATAATGAAAGTCAAACTATTTTTCATCAATTAAACGCCTGACTGCGCTAGACATAACGCCTTGTTTCAGTCAAAAATAAGGTGCATAGGAATTTAAACATTTATGCTATACAAATTAATTTCAGGAGATAAAAGGAATGGATAATTTAGCACGTTTGGACAGCTTACAAGGTAGTAATTTGGCGAATATTTCGCACCTTCAGGAAACTTATCAGCACCAAGTTCAGGAAAATGAGAATCAATACTCTCAATTAGCAACACATTATGATGCTAAATATAAAATAGCTTGGCTTTTAATGAAATCAGCACCAAGACCCTGTTTTACACCAATATTACTAAATGATTTAAAATCGCACGTAAATCATATCAAAACTGAAATGTCTTATACGCGTAACGAGAAATATGATTATCTTGTTTTAGGCTCAAATATAGAGGGGATTTTTAATCTTGGCGGTGATTTAGATTTATTTCGCACACTGATTGAGCAAAAAAACCGGGAAGGATTACTAGCTTATGCCATGGCAGGAGTTGATCTCGTTTATCAAAACATGAAACATTTTGGCCTTGATCTGACTACCGTTTCCCTTATCACAGGTGATGCTTTAGGAGGTGGGTTTGAAGCTGCCATGTCAGCAAATCTAGTCATTGCCGAACGTGGCGTAAAGTTAGGTCTGCCTGAGGTGTTATTTAACCTGTTTCCAGGAATGGGAGCCTACTCGATACTTTCAAGAAAAGTGGGCACTGTCGTTGCCAAAAAGATGATTTTATCTGGAAAATTATATAGTTCTGAAGAACTTTTTGATATGGGAATCATTGATATTTTAGCTGATAAAGGCGAAGGGGAACTCGCACTATACAAACACATAAAAGCAGCAAAACGCTCACCTAATAGCTTTAGTTCAATGGCTAAAATCAACGATCTTTGTAATGAGATCCCGTATCAAGAGTTTGTTGATATTGCTAATATTTGGGCTGATGCTGCTTTAAACCTATCAGATAAAGATTTACGAATGATGGATCGTTTAGTCTCTCGCCAAAGTAAAAGGTTCGTAGCCTAAACCCACCCAAGCCTAACCAGCAGTATTATTACCTGCCAAATCAACTGTAACAGCCTTAGCTACCGCTTTATTTAAGGCTGTTACAGTATTATTGTATATCATCTTAATATCCTCACTTAATTGAAGCATCTTTTCTGTTCCAATATCATAAGGCTTATAGGACTCTCCTTGACGGCATATATCTACCAGTTTAGTTGCGCCCAACTCAGCTGCCGATCCTTTTAGCGCGTGCAGCGATTCGCGTATTTGAAGATAATCGTCATCAATCGCATTGTCAATTCTGGCTATTTGTTTTTCACCATCAAATATAAAACCTTTAATTAATTTTGCAATAAAAGCCGGATCAGTGTCCAACATAATTAATGACTGGAATATATTTTCATCAAACCACTCTCCTTCTACGGCACGTTTCTCTTCCCCAGTTATATTAACTGGAAGCCGTGCTACCTTCTGCTGACCTACTTCTTTACCTTTGCTAGATGTTGATAATTTTGCAATTTTTACTAATAATTCTTTTGAATCAAGCGGCTTAGTTAAAAATTCATCTACGCCTGCATCAAGGCTTGCTTGTCTTGCTTCAGGTGTCGCATCTGCGGTGAGCATAATGGTTGGGATCTGTTGCTCAGCACTCATATATTGCATCGCTAAGACCACTTCATCACCTGAACGTCCTGGCATGTTCTTATCAACAATGAGTAAATCAATTTTTTCAATGTCTGCTTCTAAAATATCCAGCGCTTTTTCACCATCATCTGTAAGAATGACTGAATGGCCTGCTCGCCTTAATATTCCATCAATAACTTTTTGATTTACTAAATTATCTTCTGCGACAAGAATAGTTAAAGGTTTAGCCCCTATTTGTCTTGCATAATGCTCTGAAAGAGAAACGACATTTTCTGCATTTGAGTGAATGCTTTGTGCGGCATGAATAGCATTAAATAATAAGCGTTTGTCAAGAATGTCAGTAATCACTGATATATAATGCTCACCTATATCTTCTTCTAACAAGTTATCACCGCGATTATTTAACAATACCCATGAAATATTATTTAATAACTGTTCTACTTTAAGCATTTCTGAGAACTGTTTGGGTGTAAAATCAGCCAAACATTGTCGTTCGACCAAAACCACTTTATGCCCATCTCCTTGTTCAATAGCTTGACTCAATAATTTTAATGCGTTAACAGGCGAATTCACTTCATCAAATTTTATTTTCCAACTTTCTAACATTGGTTTTAATTCTGCTGCTGTTTGCTCACCGGACATTACAAGTAGCTTATTATCAGAAATATCTAAGGAATCATATGGAATAATGTTGAAAGGTAATTCAAACCAAAATGTTGAGCCCTTATACCGTTTACTTACTACGCCTATTTCTCCCCCCATTAATTCCACCAACTCTTTTGAGATTGTTGTTCCAAGACCGGTTCCGCCCTCTTTTGTCTGACCTACTTGAGTGAAATCATCAAACACACTATCAATCACATCCGTATCAATACCTATTCCGGTATCTTTTATTTCAAAACGTAGTTTCGTCGTAGCTTCATCATTGCTGAGGCTATAAAGATGTAGATTAACCGAGCCTTGTTGGGTGAATTTAATCGCATTACCCACTAAATTAATCAAAACTTGTCTTATATGCGGCTGATCGCCTTCAAGCAAAAACGGCACGTTAGAATCAATTGTGCACGAAACAGTTAAGCCTTTGGTATTCCCTATTGGCCTCTGCAGTTCTAGAACCGAATTAACCAAGGCATGTAAATCTAAGCGTTTTTTGGTTATTTCAATCTTACCTGCTTCAATTTTGGAAATATCTAATACTTTTTCAATTAATCCAAGCAGTGTATGAGCGGATTTATGCATTGTATTGGCTAAATCAGACTGTTCACTATTCAAATCTGTTTCTCGCAACAAATCACCCAAACCAATTACGCCGTTAAGCGGTGTCCTTAATTCATGTGACATATTGGCTAAAAACCGGCTTTTAGCTTCATTTGCTTGCTTCGCCGTTTCTGTTGCCGCATGTAATTTCTTTATCAAGAAAGCGGCATATAAAGGTATTAATGCCAATAAGAACAATAAGCTGTGGGCAATGGCAATATTTTCAGATGTTTGCCAATATTCACCAAATTCAGTTGCGGTCACAAAACCAAACAGACCTATTGCTAACGATATATATAAATAATTAACACCAAATCGAAAACCATTGCCCAGGATAACCCACAAATAAATACCGAAGAAATAAATACTTTCCGATCCAGCCATCATCATTGCAGATGACAAGGTTATGATATCTAACAAGATTCCTGCAATTCGACGAATAGGTGAAGAGACTGGCTCAATAAGAAGTGCTGCAGTAAGAACCATAGCACCACTATAAAACCATAGCATTGGTTTTGCCAGTGGCGAAACTATTCCTGCATCCGTCCAAGGAATAGAAAAATAGAGCACAAGGCACAGCCCGATTACTAATCGGATGATGATTTGTTCAGGCTCAGAGTCTTCAATATTTTTTACACGCTCTCGAAACCATGTCAAGCCTTTACTTTTGAACATAGCACTCATTCGTTTCTTTCCTGTTCACTCTATTTTAGGAGCCTGGGTTATCGGCATACTTACTTTCAATATTTTTTATTTTGTCGTATCGCTTTAAAAAAGCATCAACACATTCAGGATCGAAGTGCTTGCCTGATTGTTGTTTTAAATAATCCAATGCTTCTTCTACCGGCCATGCCATTTTATACGGTCGCGCAGATATCAAAGCATCATACACATCGGCCACTGCAACAATTCGACCTATAAGCGGAATAGCTGCACCTTTTAAACCTTTTGGATAACCACTTCCGTCAAACTTCTCATGATGTGTCAGGGCAATAATGGCTCCCATTTGCATATATCTTGATTCACTATCGACAAGAATATCATGACCTATTTCCGCATGTTGCTGCATTATTTCCCATTCTGCAGCATTAAGTTTTCTGGGTTTAAGCAGTATTCCATCAGGAATTCCTATTTTGCCAATATCATGCATAGGAGCCGCATACTCAAGAAAATCACATTCCTCTTCTGATATACCTAATTCTTCTGCAATTTGACGTGAATATTTTGCCATTCTGATAACATGATTACCTGTTTCTTCATCACGATATTCACCCGCTTTCGCCAAACACAACAGTGTTTCCTTCTCACGCGCAATAATCTGCTCGGTTGCCAGTTCAACTTGCTGCGCCAACCATTGTGCTCGTTTTTGAATAATTGAGTGCTGCTCACTCAGTTTAAGCAGATTTCTACAGCTAGTTCTACACTCGATATGATCAATGGGACGTGTTAAAAATGCGGTTGCCCCCGCTTCTAATGCGCTATACCGTACTGTTTTTTCATCCGCAATGGTTATCATCATAATGGGGATGTCTTGGCAACCTTCTCGGCCACGGATTTTTGTTATGAAATCAATACCATTCATATCTGGCATTCGATAATCAGTAACAATTAAATCAGGATGATTACTATCTAACCATTCTAATGCATCAGCCGGGTGTTCAAATTCATGCAGTACAATATTACCCATCACCTGATGAAGAATTTTGCCCATAATCATCCTGCCCGTTGATTCATCATCAACGATAACTACATGTTTATTGAGATCAGGAACTTTCACTAAATTCCGACCTGTTGCGTAAGAGACATGATGTTCATTTATACTGTCTTTATATTTAATTAAAGCCATCTGAGCATTCTCTTTCCGTCGAATATATACATCCTTTAATATCGGCACTAAAGGCTCATATCTTTAGCTACCATCTTTACTATAATTGTTAAACCTGAAAAATTACTTCGCAAACCACCACCAAAATCACACCTAAAATAATACTACCTTTGCAAGAAAAATAAAAGTAAAATTATTTATAATCATTGATCTAGTAGCATATCTTAATTAATAACTTAAGGAATATCTGCTCAAGTCTGGACGAAATAGCTTGCGTCAAAAATATTCAATTTTAAGGTGGAAAATGAAGGTAAAGCGCGCTATTGCAAAGTTTTTAACGTAGAAGCTGGATATTTTGAGCGTATGATATAAGTTCATGACTTGAGTAAAGCCTCCTTAAGAGTGCATTCTTAAATATCAAACTATTATTGCTTGTATTGTTCTATTCTATTAAATACTAAAAAATGCTTACCTTTAGCGCGTGCCACTAAACCAATTCCAATTTTTTGAGCAATACTCAACCCCATTTCTGTGATCCCAGAACGTGATAAAAGCAAGGGAACCTGCATCTGAGCAACTTTAATAACCATTTCAGATGTAAGCCTGCCTGTTGTATAAAATACCTTGTCAGCACCTGACACGTCATTCAATAACATCCAACCAGAAATGGCATCAACAGCATTGTGCCTACCCACATCCTCAACAAAAACCTGGACTTGACCTGAGTTTGAGCACAAAGCACAGCCATGTACCGCCCCAGCCTGTTTATATACTTTATTATATTCAGTTAGCCCAGCAAGCACTTGATAGATTGTATCTGCTGTAAAATCTGAGCATGTAATGGTCAGTTTCTCTAACGATGCCATCACATTACCAAACATGGTTCCCTGACCACAGCCACTTGTCACTGTACGTTTTGATAAGATCTCGTCAATATCTAGCTGTTGCTGTTGCGTTGTTACCGCAACAGCCTCAACATCCCAATCGACCTGTATTGCAATAATATTACTCAAAGATTGAATTAAACCCTGATTACGCAAATAACCCAGTGTCAACAGCTCTGGTTGACTGCCCATTGTCATCAACGTTACTATCTCTTTTTTATCAAGATATATCGTCAGCGGCCTTTCGCCCGTTAATGCGATTTCACGTGTTTCCCCATGCTCATCTACCACTTGGGTCGAATAAAGCGTATTAATGCCTTCATTGGTCATTATTGGCCGAAAATCAGCCACCCGTAGCACTCATATGTCTAAATATAATCGGCTGCTCACTAATATTAAAATTATGGCCTTCAGGTTTAATATCCATCGACTTAATAATCGCCTCTTTTAATCGTTCAATATCGCCAGGATAGCGGCGAATAATGCCTCGAAGATCGACAGAGTGTTCCTGACCTAAACACAGCAATAAGCGCCCTTCAGTTGTGACGCGTACACGATTACAGCTTTCACAAAAATTATGGCTATGAGGCGAAATGAAACCTATCTTACTTTGTGTGCCTGCTAGCTGATAGTATCGAGAAGGTCCACCAGTAACACTCGTGCTTCGGTGTAACTGAAAGCCTGTTTGTAGTATTGCTAACACTTCATCGCTAGAGCAAAAACTCTCGGCACGTTGATGGGTAACATGGCCTAACGGCATTTCTTCAATGTAAGAAATATCAAGATCATTGTGAATCGCAAAATTAGCAAGATCAATAACTTCATCATCATTACGACCTTTCATAATGACCGCATTGAGCTTAACGCGCTTAAAACCCGCCTGTTTAGCAGCATCGATACCATCTAGAACAGTATCCAAATTCCCTGTTCTGGTTAATGCCTTAAACCGCTCTTGCCTCAAGGAATCAAGGCTTATATTAATTCGGTCAACACCGGCCTCAGCTAATTTCACAGCATATTTCCGCAACTGAGAGCCATTTGTTGTTAATGTTAACTCTTTCAGTACTGTTGTTTGTTTAAGCTTACCGATTTCAGCCATAAGCCAATCAACATTGCGTCTCACAAGAGGTTCACCGCCAGTGATCCGCACTTTCTCCACGCCTAATTCACAAAAAGCACGCAATAAAAATAGAATTTCTTCTAAAGTCAATACCTGTGCCCGCGGCATAAAGGTCATCTCTTCATCCATGCAATAGACACAACGAAAATCACAGCGATCTGTTATCGACATACGAACGTACGTTACTTTTCGACCAAAGCGGTCAATTAATTGGGGCTGATTTTCTAACATAATCTTATAGATCGTACGCGCTCCATTTAAAAGTGCAAGCATAAATGATATTTCAGCTTGTTTTGTTACCACGATTCGCGTATTATTTCGCGTCTTGGAGAGTTGACAGAGCGGCCGAATGTACTGGTCTTGAAAACCAGCGTAGGTTTATCCCTACCCAGGGTTCGAATCCCTGACTCTCCGCCACAAACAAAAAGCTCGCTCCTCTTGGCGCGGGCTTTTTTATAATATCTTACAAATTTAAGCCAGTATGATCGCGAAGAGCACGGTCAAATAGCTTTATATTCCTGACCACGATATATACCCAAAATACTTGAAGATGCAGATTTCAGAGCTTAGCACGAATGTCAGAGCAAGGCGCAATGTGCAGGCACAAAAAATATGCTCCTCGGCAACTGCTCCTGCGTTGCTCTACTAAGTTACATCCATGTAACGATGCATTTTCTGCATACACTCCATCCATGGAGATAAATGACTTATTCTGCGTATTTATGCCTAGAATATAATGGCTTCTTCTCTTGCTGAAACCTGCACCTTTAAGTAATTTGGGTATATAACCTTATACTCACCTTCCAAATCACGTATAATTTAATAAAGCTTGATATCAAATTAATTGGAACTTAAAATACCCCCTCTAAGTCTTATTTATTACTTGCAATAACTACGGAGATTTTCATGCAATTAAATAGTACTGTTGTTCGTTCAGAAGAATCGATCTTTCAAACCAACAAAGTAATTAAAAATACTTATATGTTGTTATCAATGACGCTATTTTTTAGTGCCATTACCGCATATCTCAGTATGGCTATGGGCACAGGCTTTGGCATGGCACTTGTTGCTAATATTGTTGCCATTGTGCTGTTGTGGTTTGTTTTACCTAAAGTAGCCAATTCTGCAACCGGCATCCCTGTTGTTTTTGCCTTTACCGGTTTGCTTGGTTTTGGTTTAGGGCCACTGCTTACTTATTATCTCGCTATGGATCCTTCTGTAGTTATGACTGCAATGGGCGGCACCGGCGCTATTTTCATCGCACTATCAGGCTACGCCATTACCACTAAGAAAGATTTTAGCTTTATGGGCGGATTTTTAGCGGTCGGTTTGTTTGTATTAATTGGTATAATGATTTTAAACATATTCTTGCAAATACCTATACTAGCACTGGCGTTAAGTGGTGGTATCGTGCTGGTGATGAGTGGTTTAATTTTATATCAAACATCCGCTATCATTAACGGTGGTGAAACAAACTATATTATGGCTACGGCTAGTCTGTTTTTATCTATATTGAACATATTCACTTCGCTATTGCATATCTTAGGTGCATTTTCGGGCAATGATTAAGTTAGATAAACTCTAGCATTGAAAAATAATAAGCCGTTTTAGATTTATTCTAAAACGGCTTTTTTATAGGACATAAATATGGATTGGCTACAAATAACTCAGGCTCTGTTCTTAGCAGCTATGATGGTCTTTATTTTCCCAATGGTGAAACGGTCATTTAACAAACCAGGTGAATCTTCAGGAAAATGGGGTTCTATTGTTATGCCTTTAATTATAGTAATCGCTATTGTTGCTCTGCTTATCAGCTTTGTACAATAATTAATTCCTCACTGATCTATCTTGAATAATTTGATAAATCACGCCATCACGAAAGATAATATAGTGCCTAAAGCGACCGTATTTTTTGAATGTCCATTTTTCCATTTCATAGCTTTCAAGTGATACATAATGATAACCATAATAACCCCGATGATGTACCTCAAATGATTGTATATAGCGTTTTATAGCACTTGGCTTATTACTTAGGCCACAAGATTGGGTCACCTCATTTATAGTCATCTCAGCATGAAGTAAGCGATTACCGCAACGGTATGAATCCACTATTTGCTGACCCTCAGACAATTTTATTTTTGCTAGTGGGATGGTTCTTTGAACTTCATCATAACAGTTAACTCGCGCCTGTTTACCGTTCAAATAATCGCATGAATTAGAATATTCAATTGATGTTGATAATACGGTAGAAGACATTAGCAACAATCCTAAGCTAACTGCTGTTTTTTGTGTTTTTGTTGACCGTTTTTTACGTACACTCATAATGAATGGACAAACAAAACCTAAATCCGTTCACGCGGCGCTAGCAATAAATGTCGCCCGAATCGGTGCTGGATAACCTTCAATGGTTTTTGTAGGATCATTTGGATCGAGAAAATCAGCCAAAGACTCAAATGTCATCCAATCTGTTGCTCGCTGCTCTGCAATCGTGGTGGCATTACTTTCCACACAACGCACATTGTTAAAGCCACAGCGTCGCAACCATAATTTCATCGTTTCAATGGTGGGAAAGAACCAGACATTACGCATTTTTGCATAACGGCCTTCTGGTACTAATACCTGACCTTGTTCACCCTCAATAATGAGTGTCTCTAGCACTAACTCACCTCCCGGTCGCAAGCAGGCACGTAGCTCATAAAGGTGATCCAACGGTGAGCGGCGATGATAGAGGATCCCCATTGAAAACACGGTGTCAAAACAGGACAAATTATCAGGTAGATCTTCGATGCCTAATGGCAATACATAATGATTGCTATCACCAATATAACGTTGCATAACATGATATTGCATCACAAATACTAGGGTTGGATCGATGCCAATAACTAAATCAGCGCCCTGCCCCAACATCCGCCAGCCGTGATAGCCATTACCACCGCCAACATCCAGCACTTTTCGCCCCGTTAAAGGCTGAATATGAGGCAATATACGATCCCATTTCCAATCGGAATGCCACTCTGTTTCAATTGTGATGCCTAATAAGTTATAAGGTCCTTTTCGCCATGGGTGAAACTGTTTAAGATTTTCTATAAAATCTGCTTTATCAGTATCACGCAGATCGCCAGCATCACCAATTACAACTTCATTTTCCAATTCAATACTCGTTGGCGTTGCTGCTGGTAATGCCGCTAGTGCTTGCTGCCATTGTTCCATTCTGCCATGACCATCGTCTGCTAATCGTTCAGCAACTATTTGTTTTATCTCTTCCGCCCAACCTGACAAGCCCAGATTATCTAGCTGTGGATATAATAAATCATACGGGCTCACTTTAGCGCCACCAGCGATATAAAATTAAAACATTGGAACCACATAGTGCTAGATGCAAAGCCAGCATCAGCCAAACGTTGTTGATGTGTTGCTAATGTTTCGGGGATCAGTACATTTTCTAACGCTGTCCGTTTTTGGCTGATCTCTAAATCGCTGTAGCCATTGGCACGTTTAAAATCATGATGACTTTCATTCAGAAAGCTATCCCTAGCCTCATCTTCAAAGCTAATCTTCTCCGATAAAATTAAAATTCCACCAGGTTTCAGCCCATCATAAATACGTTTAATGAGTGCTGCTCGCTCGGCAAGCGGTATAAATTGCAAGGTGAAGTTCATCACCACAACCGAGGCATTTTCAATGCTGACATCTTCAATATCAGCACAGATAAGCGTAACCGGCACCCTCGATGATTGATCAGCATCAAATATCGTTTGAGCGCGATCGATCATTGCAGAAGAATTGTCGACAGCGACAATAGTGCAGTTATCGTGTGTTATTTTCTGACGCATTGACAAACTTGCCGCACCTAATGAGCAACCTAAATCATAGCACTGACTATTTTGTTGCGCATATTTAGCAGCAAAAACACCAATCATGGAAATAATATTGCCATAGCTCGGCACGCTGCGTTGGATCATATCGGGAAAGACATCAACCACCCGTTCATCAAAACTAAAATCAATCAGATCATCTAAGGCTGAAGCATAAATAGAATCTGCTTTACGCACGTTTTTGCTCACCTTTTTTGTTAGCTACGTTATCACGTAAATAGACAGGCATCGCTTGTTCAGCAGGCAGTAAGCGCCCCGCAGCCGCCTCAATTTGGGCTAATTTAAGCACGCTACTCGCTAAGGGATACTGTTTTACACTGACTTGCTCTAAATTGCCCGCAAAATTTTGACGTAATATCTCATCATATTCCCCCCAACCCGTGCCAATGCCCGTCCATTGTTGCTCACTCTCTGGCAGGTAATTCTCTGGCGGACACACTCGTTCAATGCCCACTAACGACACTATTCCTTGCTCTCGCCGATAACTCGCCGCATAAATCTCACCCATGCGTGCATCCATAGCAACCGCTATATCGTCAATAGCTAACTCATCCGCCGCACCTTGTGCCACCGCCGCTAATGATGAAATGGCAATAACAGGAATATCTCTAGCAAACGCAATACCTTGCGCCACACCCACAGCTATTCGAACACCGGTAAATGAACCCGGCCCACGCCCAAAAGCAATGACTTCGATTTCAGCAATAGTCGTTGCCGCTTGCTCAAAAAGCGCATCCATCAAGCCTAAAATCAAATCAGAATGACCACGTTGCGTCATTTCAACCCGCTCAAACAGCTGCCCTTGATATAACAAAGCCGCAGAGCAACATTCAGTACACGTATCTAAAGCAAGAATATTCATTTTGTAATTAATCTGTAAGTTAGCGATAATAAAGCATCATTATAATTCAAATTGTCTACATTAAAGGAGATAATCGTGGGGTATATTATTGATGCTGTTTTTATCATGCGTGAGCTGCTATTACTGACTTTTGTAGTTACCACTTCAGCTATGGGTATTATCGGTGGTCTGTTATTATTGGATAACAATAATTTGTAGGAGAATTCAATCATGGCTGAAGAACATATAGAAGTGCTTGATTTAGTCTCAAATGGTGATTGGGATGGTGCTCATCATTTAATACAAGAATGTAATGATGAACTTGCTTGCTTAATTCATGGCTACTTGCATCGAGAAGAAGGTGATTTGAGCAATGCGAGTTATTGGTACAGTCGTGTTGGACAAGATGTGCCTGATAACTCGCTTGAAGAAGAGTTTAATCGGCTTTACAGTTTAGCTTCTTAACTGTTATTTAAGCTCCGCTGATCTTTCATTAGATTGCCGCTAAAAACATGCGGAAACGAAGTAACCGCAGGATCAATGACGGGCTACTTTTAACGTCTCCTCGGCTTAGCTTTGCTCTTATTTGAATTTGGTCGTACATGTTGGGTGCGAAAAGATTTAGCTTGCGTACTACGACGGCTGATGCGTTTGCCTTCACCCTGCCCGCCTGTTCCAGCTGGTTGCCATGTGGGGATCAAATGCTTTTTACCATTGCCAATCAAATCAGCTCGCCCCATTTTATTTAAGGCATCACGCAACATCGGCCAATTCTCAGGATCGTGATAACGTAAAAATGCCTTATGCAATCGCCTAACTTTGATTCCTTTTGGTACGGTAATATCGCCGCCTTTGCGCTTCACTTTACGCAAGGTGTTTTTGCCAGAATGGTACATTGCGGCGGCGGCTGACATCGGCGAAGGTAAGTATGCCTGAACTTGATCAGCTCTAAAGCCATTGCGCTTTAACCAAATAGCTAAACTCAACATATCTTTATCGGTGGTGCCAGGATGTGCTGCAATAAAGTAAGGGATCAAGTATTGTTCTTTTCCTGCCTCTTTTGAATATTTATCAAACATTGCTTTGAATTTATCATACGTGCCAATACCCGGTTTCATCATTTGATCTAACGGGCCCTCTTCGGTGTGTTCTGGCGCTATTTTTAAATAACCACCCACATGATGTGTCACTAATTCTTTAACATATTCAGGAGATAATACTGCTAAGTCATAACGCAAACCCGATGCAATCAATATTTTTTTTATACCCGGCAAGACTCGCGCTCTTTTATAAAGGTTGATCAGCGGTGTATGGTCTGTGCCTAAGTTTTTGCAAATAGTCGGGAATACGCAGGATAAACGCCGACAACTGGCTTCAATCACTTTACTATTACACGCCAGTCGATACATATTGGCTGTCGGCCCGCCTAAATCTGAAATAACACCGGTAAATCCCGGTGTGGTGTCGCGAATAGCTTCAACTTCTTTAATAATCGAATCTTCGCTGCGACTTTGAATAATACGCCCTTCATGCTCGGTAATTGAACAAAAAGTACAACCGCCAAAACAACCCCGCATAATATTGACCGAAAATCGAATCATTTCATAAGCAGGAATGTTTTTATCACCGTATTGCTTATGTGGCACACGGCTATAAGGCAAATCAAACACACCGTCCATTTCTTCAGTCGTTAATGGAATCGGTGGTGGGTTTAACCAAACATCGCGTTCACCATGCTGTTGTACCAAAGCTAAGGCATTGCCTGGATTGGTTTCAAGATGAAGAATGCGAGAGGTATGCGCATACAATACGGAGTCACTTCGTACTTGTTGATAAGCAGGCAGGCGAATTACACTTTTTGATGAATCTTTCGGCATCACTTTATGAAAGCGAATTATATTGGTTTTTGGCTCGTCTTCTTTGTTTTTCTCGGTTTCAGCCTTTGATGTTTCACAACTGGCTTCTGTTTGCATAGCGTAAGGATCAATCGGTGGGTTAACCTTGCCCGGTGTGTCTACACTAGTTGAATTTTTCTCCCACCAACCTTCACGCTGACCATGTTTAGTGATAAATGCAGTGCCTCGAATATCGGTTAATTCGGATACGGACTCATTGGCAGCTAAACGGTGGGCGATTTCGACTACTTGTCGTTCACCATTGCCGTAAACTAATAAGTCCGCTTTGGCATCCATAATCACACTGCGGCGTACTTTCTCAGACCAATAATCAAAATGAGCAATGCGGCGCAAGCTGGCCTCGATACCACCTATAATGATGGGCACACCTTTATATGCTTCTCGACAGCGCTGGCTATACGGCACTACACAGCGATCAGGTCGCTTACCACCCTCAGCTGCGGCAGTATACGCATCATTGCTGCGAATACGGCGATCAGAGGTGTAGCGGTTGACCATCGAATCCATATTACCGCCGGTCACACCAAAAAACAGATTGGGTTCACCTAGCTGTTTAAAGTCCTCGGCACTCAACCAATCAGGCTGCGAAATAATGCCCACTCTAAAACCTTGTGATTCCAACAATCGACCAATAAGCGCCATGCCAAAACTGGGATGATCGACATAAGCATCGCCTGTTACTAGGATAATGTCACACGAATCCCAGCCAAGATCATCCATTTCTTCACGAGACATGGGTAATTGTGGTGCCACACCAAAGCGATGTGCCCAAAATTTACGGTTGGAAAAGAGTTCAGGGGCGAGCTGCATAAAGCCTCAATACAAAAAGTTCAAAAATCTTATAGTGAACTATTCTAACAAAACTAAGCAAATACCCGAGAGTTTTTATCGGGATTCAATCAATAATACTTACTTGAGTGCCATTTTTGACATACGCCTTTAATATTTCAACCTCATGATTTCTTAGCGCAATACAGCCTTGCGTCCAATTAGCAATTTGATGAATTTCAATTTTATCTTGTGTTTCAATGCCAATACCATGAATGCCTATAGAGCCACCTAGTGGCGTATCCTGCGGTGGTGTTTTCCCTGCAATATGCGCATCTAGAATCGCATTATATTCTGCTTTAGTTATAAGCTTAGATGCTAGAGCCGTTATCGCATCATTGACGCTGGGATAATCTAACTGTAAAAAAAGATGAAAACGGTCACTACTACGAATTTTCTTGATTCGATACGTTCCTTTTGGTGTTGTGCGATCACCGCGCTGCAGTTTAGCTTTTCTACCACCACTGCCAAATGCTGCTCTAAAAGAGTTTAGTACAACATCATTTTTTACAATTAATAATTTATGTTCTGAGCGTATGACTATTAACTCAACTTCTTCAGACGCGCTTGCACTTGCTGTAGTGCAGAATATACACATAATGATAAATACTATTTTATACAAGTCATTCCTTTAAAATTTGGCTTAATTCGAGGATCACTTTAACACATACAACAGAAGGCACCATGTCACTGCTACTCTTATTTAGCATGCCCTTGATATAATAATTTATTCATTGTGGTTATCGTGCTAACACTAATTTCTTTAGGGCAAACACGTTCACATTCGCGATAATTACTACAACCGCCAAAACCTTGTTCATCCATAGCTTCAAGCAATTTCTCAGCACGTTTTTTATCCATTTGGCCTTGTGGCAAGGTCGACAAGTGCGTCACCTTAGCGGCAACAAATAGTGTTGCCGAAGCATTCGGGCAAGCCGCAACACACGCACCACAGCCGATACATGTTGCAGAATCAAACGCCGCATCAGCTACTTCTTTTTCAATAGCAATCGTGTTGGCTTCACCTGCTGAGCCAGTTCGAATTTCAATATAACCCCCTGCTTGAATAATTTTTTCAAACGAAGTTCTATCAACAATTAAATCTTTAATAATAGGAAAGGCAGTAGCGCGCCATGGTTCAATCCATAATTCGCGCTCATCAGCATAATCGCGCATATATTGCTGACAGGTGGTGGTTGCGCGATGTTTGCCATGCGGCGTTCCGTTAATAACCAAATTACACGAACCACAAATGCCTTCACGACAATCAAAATCAAAGGCAATCGCTTCTTTATCCGACTCGATTAACTGCTCATTTAAGGCATCTAACATTTCTAAAAATGAGGTGTCGGCGTTAACCTCTATTTGATGCTGTTCAAATTCACCTGTTGAATCTGCATTTTGTTGCCGCCAGATATGTAGTTTATAAATCATGTATATACTCAGTGAAGTTGCAGATAATAGCAATCAATAGCCCGTCATCCTCGAGATCTTTTATCGAGGATCTATAGACTCCGGCTAAAAGCATGCGGGAGTGACGGGAAATAGAAATCTGCATTTTCAATTATCCCTCATCTATAATTTCTTGTTGTGGGTCTTACAAATTCAAAATGCAATTCTTCTTTATAGAGAACCGGCACACTCAAATCACCACTATATTGCCATGCTGCCACATAACAAAAATCTTCGTCATGCCGCTGCGCCTCACCATCACCGGTGATGTGCTCTTCTCTAGCATGGCAACCGCACGATTCTTCCCGCGTTAATGCATCAATACACATTAATTCCGCTAGTTCAAAAAAGTCAGCTATGCGTCCCGCTCGCTCTAATGTTTGATTAAGTGTTTCATCACTGCCTGTTATTTTGACTTGTTGCCAAAATTGTTCTCGTAAGGTTTTAATCTGTTTTATTGACTGTTCCAAAATTGATTTCTCACGCGCCATTCCGCAGGCATTCCAGATAATTTGTCCCAACTTTCGATGGAACTCATCGGCTGTTTTTTGTGGGGCTGGCGCATTCATTAATCGTTGAATTTTATCTTTACAAGCTTGCAAAGCCTGTTCTGCTTCTGGATAAGTTTGCGTAATATCTAAAGGTTTTTGATGTGCAAGATAATTTGACACGGTTGATGGCAATACAAAATAACCATCGGCCAAGCCTTGCATTAAAGCGCTGGCACCTAAACGATTGGCACCGTGATCAGAAAAATTGGCCTCACCACCAGCAAACAAACCATCAATAGAGGTCATCAAATTATAATCAACCCATAAACCACCCATGGTGTAATGCACCGCCGGATAAATACGCATCGGCGTAGTGTAAGGATCTTCAGCAGCAATATGTTGATACATATCAAATAGGTTGCCATATTTTTCACGTATCGCATCCAGTCCCTGATCTTCTATTGCTTTAGCAAAATCGAGATAAACCCCCAGTTTTTTGCCCTCAATATCATGCCCCACGCCGCGACCTTCATCGCAAATCAGTTTTACGGCACGCGAAGCAATGTCGCGTGGCACTAAGTTGCCAAAAGCGGGATACATTCGCTCCAAGAAGTAATCACGATCGTGCTCGGCAATATCTTCCGGTTGTTTATCACAATCGGCTTTATTTTTAGGCGCCCAAATTCGGCCATCATTACGCAATGATTCACTCATTAAGGTTAATTTCGATTGCAACTCACCCGCCTGAGGAATACAGGTCGGATGGATCTGAGTGAAACACGGGTTAGCAAACAAAGCACCGTGTTTATGTGCCCGCCACACTGCCGAAGCATTACAACCTTTGGCATTGGTCGAAAGGTAAAATATATTGCCATAGCCGCCGGTACAGAGTATGACAACATCCGCCATATGGGCTTCCAATTTACCCGTTACTAAATCTCGTGAAACAATGCCCTTTGCTTTGCCATCAATTAAAATCAGATCCTGCATCTCACTACGAGAATGATGGACAACGGTGCCTTCTTCAATTTGCTTACTCATGGCCTGATACGCACCGAGCAATAATTGTTGGCCTGTTTGACCGCGCGCATAGAATGTTCGAGAAACCTGCGCACCACCAAAAGAACGATTGGCTAAATAACCACTGTATTCACGTGCAAAGGGCACGCCTTGAGCGACTGCCTGATCGATGATGCTAGTGCTGAGCTCTGCAAGGCGAAATACATTGGATTCACGGGCGCGATAATCGCCGCCTTTTATGGTGTCATAAAATAAGCGCCAGGTGCTGTCTCCATCATTTTGATAGTTTTTAGCTGCATTAATACCACCTTGCGCGGCAATACTGTGTGCGCGGCGTGGGCTGTCTTGAAAACAAAACGTTTTAACCTTATAGCCCATCTCACCTAACGAGGCTGCCGCGGCCGCACCAGCGAGCCCAGTGCCAACAACAATAATATTATATTTTTTCCTGTTGGCTGGGCTAACAATTTTCAAATCAAACTTATGTTGTGTCCACCTGTTCTCCAGGCTGCCTTTAGGGGTATGGCTATCTAATTCAAAATCAGTCATGGCATCACAAAATAAATATAAAGAGGAACAGAAGCAAAACCGCCTGTTAAGGCTAGTACACCCGCCCAAACTAGACCGTGGTAAATAACCGATGTTTTGCCTAGTGTTTGCAAAACATTGGCTAGGGAGTGACTCAAATGCATCGTCAACACCAACAGTCCTGCTAAATAAAACAAGAGCATCGGTGCAGATTGAAATTGTGCGGTCACTTCTTCATACAATGCACTGGTATCAAATAATAATGATTGAATAATATGTATGACTATAAAACCGAATAAAAAAATAATACTAAGCGTAACTAGAAATGCCGGTATTTTAAATTTATCGTGTTTAGCATAATCAATGGTGCGCGCTTTGGCGTTCACTTTTCGAATTTTTATCGCTACTTTCACATGGATGGCTATTGCAACCAGCATCAGCAACAAGACACTCCATCGAATTAACCCTGTGTTATAAACATCATAAAAACGCGTAAATGCAGCTTCGGAGAAAAAACTCAAGTTTGAAAGCATGTGGAACACTAGATAAACGGTCATTACTACACCTGCCAGCGCCATCACTCTTTTATGCAGCTGTAGAACCATTAACTTTCCATATCTACTAATAGATCTTCACTATCACGCCGAGGCTTTAGCTTTTCTTTTTCAATGCTGCGGATACAACTATTCCAACGCAAAGTAGCTTCATCATTTTTTTCTGGGCATCGATCAATGGCTTGCTGATAGCAGTGCAATGCCTCAATAAAACAATCATAAGCAAAGGAGTGAGACATCGACTGAGCGAGCAAATGTCGCGCTCTACGTTCATTTAATAAACCCGCGTAATAATAGCGTTGATACTGACTGTCCAATTTTTCAATTGTGCGTTCAATGATTTTAATTTGTGTTTGATTTTCGGCTCGAGCAATCTGATCTAACAATGCAAGAATATAGACAATCAAAACATCTTGATTCTCTGGAGCAACATTAAGTATATCGAGACAAATACTTTCAGCTATTTCAGGTTCAAGTAAAGAGCGATATTGCTTGGCTTTTTCCAACGCTTTATCAACAGCGCTGATGCGAATATCATGTAACTTTAGTTCCATTTAATTCATTCCTAATTGCCAAGAGTTTAAGTTAGACTACATTTAGTAGCATTTTATTACAAGATATCGACAACTATAAGTAAATCTATACTCTATTTAGGCGTATTTAATGGAGTAAAAAGGCGATTTCTGCTATCTTGCACGCTTATTATTTAGCTTAAATTTCTTGCAGATAAACCTTATGTCACGAAAAATTCTTGTTACCAGCGCGCTACCTTATGCCAATGGCTCTATTCACCTTGGTCACCTTGTTGAATATATTCAAACCGATATTTGGGTGCGTTTTCAAAAAATGCGTGGTCATGAATGTCATTATGTATGCGCTGATGATGCCCACGGCACGCCTATTATGTTACGTGCACAAAGCGAAGGTATCACACCTGAAACATTGATCGCCAATACGCAACAAGAACATCAAGCTGATTTTGCTGATTTTAATATCCACTTTGACAATTATCACAGCACCCACAGCGAAGAAAATAAGGCGTTAGCCAACCAGATATATCTTGCTAATAAAGCAGCGGGGCATATTACCACTCGCACCATTAGCCAAGCCTATGACCCCGAAAAAGAAATGTTCTTGCCTGATCGTTTTATTCGAGGAGAATGCCCTAAATGTAATGCCGCTGATCAATATGGTGACAACTGTGAAGCCTGTGGTGCAACCTATGATCCGACCGACTTAATCAACCCTGTTTCAGCGGTTTCTGGGGCGACACCGATCACTAAAGATTCTGAGCATCACTTTTTTAAACTAGCTGATTTTGAAGATGATTTGAAAAAATGGACGCGCGCAGGACATTTACAAAAAGAAGTCAGCCATAAATTAGATGAATGGTTTGAAAGTGGTTTGAGGGATTGGGATATTTCGCGTGATGCGCCCTACTTTGGTTTTGAGATTCCCGACGCACCCAATAAATATTTTTATGTATGGCTCGATGCACCGATTGGCTATTTAGCTAGCTTCAAACACTATTGTGATCGCACCGGTGTGAATTTTGATGAATATATGAACGCCGACAGCACCACCGAAATGGTGCATTTTATTGGCAAAGATATTATCTATTTTCACGCGCTATTTTGGCCTGCAACGTTACAAGGTGCAGGTTTTAGACTGCCCACCTCTATTTTTGCCCACGGTTTTTTAACGGTTGATGGCAAAAAAATGTCTAAATCACGCGGCACCTTTATCAAAGCACGTACTTATTTAGACCATTTAAACCCAGAATATTTACGTTATTATTATGCCGCTAAATTAGGCTCAGGCATTGATGATATTGATTTAAATTTAGAAGACTTCCAAAACCGTATCAATTCTGATTTAGTCGGCAAAGTAGTCAATATCGCCAGCCGTTGTGCCGGCTATATTAATAAGAAATTTGATGGCCAATTATCAGCAACATTAGCTGACAGTGCTTTATTTGACGAATTTACAGCTCAAGCGGATGCCATTGCAGATAAAATGGAAAAACGTGAGTTTGGTCATGCCATGCGTGACATTATGGCACTAGCTGATAAAGCCAATCAATACATTGATGAAATGAAACCATGGGCTTTAACTAAAGAAGAAGGCAAAGAGCAACAAGTTCACGATATTTACAGCATGGGCATTAACTTATTCCGCGTGTTAATTATCTATTTAAAACCCGTTTTACCCGCTACGGTTGCACAAGCAGAGGCATTCCTAAATATTGAACCACTGCAATGGGATGATGCTACAACACCGTTGCTTAACCATACTATCAGCAAGTTCAAACCACTAATGACACGTATTGAAACGGATAAAATTGAAGCAATTCAAGAGGCATCCAAAGAAACACTTGTAGCTAAAACACCGGTTCAAGAAAAGAAGAATGATATCGAACCCATAGCTGATGAAATAAGCTTTGATGATTTCGCTAAAATCGACTTAAGGATTGCCAAAATAGTTAATGCCGAACACGTCGAAGGTGCGAAAAAATTACTAAAACTCACCTTAAATATTGGCAATGGTGAAAAACAAGTGTTTGCCGGTATTAAATCAGCTTACGCCCCAGAAGATTTAACAGGAAAACTCACTGTAATGGTAGCCAACCTAACACCACGAAAAATGCGTTTTGGTGTATCCGAAGGCATGGTATTAGCAGCAGGCCCAGGCGGTGAGGATTTGTTCATTCTTAACCCTGATGAGGGTGCTCAGGCCGGGATGCGGGTTAAATAAACAAGGTAGCATTATAACAAAATAGTAGTGACCACATTTATACCCGTGATCATTCAAGTTGCATAATTTACACGTCATCCCTGAGATCTTTTATCGGGGATCTCTAGCGGAAACACTAGACTCCCGCTAAAAGCATGCTGGGATGACGAGATTTATACAAGATCATCTACAAATTGAATGATTATGGGTATATACCCATAATCATTCAATCTGTAAATTTCAGACCAAAAGCTAGAAAGCCAGAGCTACGTTGCAATGCTTGATAAGGACTAGTCATTACCTGCGCATTACGCCTTGCTCTGACTTCCTATTTTTACCCTGAACCTTCACAGATTGAATGATTACGGGTATATATCATGGTTTTTTATACAATCCCAACATACTAATTAATTGAATAACTGCATCGGGTAATAAAAATTGTGGATTTGAACCGTAAGCAATCTTGGTACGAATTTCTGTGGCTGAGATGGCTAGTTGCGTCACATTAACTTGCCAAATTTTTCCTGCTAGCTGCGCCGAGCCACCATCAATTGCTAAATATTGCTTGTACCAGCCAGTCATTTCATCTGACATTGTTAATATTTCATCTGGTCTTTGCATCACTACGATATGCGCTAGATCCAATAATTCCTGCCAGCGGTGCCATGTTTGAATATAAGAAAAAGCATCCGTGCCCATCATCAAATACAATGGGCTATTTGGGAATTCTTGTCGTAAACTAAGTAATGTATCGACCGTGTATGAATTGCCATCTCGATGAAACTCTCTATCATCCACCACAAATTGTGGATTATTCTTCACCGCCAGCTGCAACATGGTCAAACGTTGTTCAGGTGTAGCTTGTGGTTGACCGCGATGCGGTGGACGCACACTTGGAATTAAGTGAATTCGATCTAAATCCAATTGCTCCGCCACATCCAGTGCAGGTCTTAAATGCCCAAAATGAATAGGATCAAATGTGCCACCCAAGATTCCGATAGATTCTGCCATAACACTATTATTTCCATTTAAAACATAGCCCTCCCCTGCTGGGGAGGGTTGGGAGAGGGCTTTTACTTATTTATCCAAGTGTTTAACTGCGAATTTGTCCACTACCCAATACGATCCATTTTTGCGAGGTTAGCCCTTCTAAACCGACAGGGCCTCGTGCATGGATTTTATCGGTAGAAATACCAATTTCAGCCCCTAAGCCATACTCAAAACCATCCGCAAAGCGGGTTGAGGCATTGACCATCACCGAGCTTGAATCTACTTCGGCTAAGAAGCGACGTGAGCGTGCATAGTCTTCGGTGACAATGGTTTCAGTGTGTCCTGAGCTGTGTTTGTGAATATGATCCATTGCCGCATCGACACCTTCAACAATGCGAATAGATAAAATAGGGGCTAGGTATTCGGTGTCCCAATCTTCGTCGGTTGCCGCTTTAATATCCGTTAATATAATTCGCGTTAATTCACAGCCCCGCAATTCTACATTTTCTGTTGCATAACGTTTAGCCAAGCGCGGCAAAATATCAGCAGCTATTGCACTATCCACTAACAATGTTTCCATCGCATTACACACGCCATAACGATGACATTTAGCATTGAAAGCAATATTTTCAGCCATGTCTAAATCAGCACCGCTATCTATATAGACATGGCAAATACCATCAAGATGTTTGATCACTGGCACGCGCGCATCGTTACTGACCCGCTCAATCAGCCCCTTACCACCACGCGGTACAATCACATCGACATAATCAGTCATGATAATCAGTTCGCCTACTGCCGCACGATCCGTTGTTTCGATCACTTGCACTGCGGTGGCTGGCAAACCTGCTTGTTCTAAACCACGATGAATGCATGCTGCAATTGCTTGATTTGAATGAATCGCTTCGCTACCACCACGTAATATTGTTGCATTACCCGATTTTAGGCATAAACCCGCCGCATCTGCCGTCACATTAGGGCGAGATTCATAAATAATACCAATCACACCCAGCGGCACCCGCATTTTGCCTAATTGAATGCCCGAAGGACGATAATTCATATCACTTATTTCGCCAACCGGATCCGCTAAGGCGGCGATTTGTTCTAACCCTTCTGCCATGCCTGCAATGCGATCATCTGTCAGCTCTAAACGATCTAATAAAGCCGCATCTAAGCCTTTGGCTTTGCCTGCTTCCATATCGAGTGCATTTTGCTGCTTTAAAGTTTCAGCTGCGGCTCTAATTTCATTTGCAATGAATTGCAATGCTTCATTTTTTGCATCTGTGCCAGATCGTGATAAGGCTCGGCTTGCCGTTCTAGCCTGCTGACCTACTGTTTGCATATAGTTTTTAATATCCAATGCAATCTACTCCTGATTGATAATTTTTATGCCCGCAACGTGCAAGCATAATATTTCTAATAATGACCATGGGCATGCTGGGTAAGCCCCTTTAGCAGCCTGATCTATTTTTGCCATTTGTTGCAAAAAACGCTGCCATTGTGGTCGTTGATGTCGGCTTAATGCTGCCCGCATCATCGGTCGTGCTTTTTCCCATATTGGCGGTTTTTGAGAAGCAAATACCTGCTCTATTCGCTCGCCTTGGTCTATTTGTATCGCCATATTAACCGCTCTATGTAGAGACCACGAAACAGCAGAAAATACCGACATTATATCTAAACCTTCGCCACGCAAGCGACTAATCATCCGTGGGATCTTGGCGGCTTGACCTGAAAATACCGTATCCATCAATCCAAATACTTCAAAACGGGCATTATCCGCTACGCTAGCTAACACCGTTTCTTCATCTACTTTACCATCAGGGCAGAGTAGCTGTAATTTATCAATTTCTTGGGCGGCGGCAAATAGATTGCCTTCAACACGTTCTGCCATTAATGCCGCGATCTGTTGATTTGCCTGCAAGCCTTTTTGTTGCATCCGCTGCAAAATCCAGCGTGGCAAGTGTGCAATATCAATAGGCCAAACTGGAATGGTTACGCCCACACGATCTAGCTCAGTAAACCACTTACTTTTTTGTGAGCGTGCATCGATCTTGCCACTAATGATCAATAGCGTAGTGTCAGCAGGAATATTAGCCGCATAATTTCGCAGTGCTTCGCCACCTTCTTTGCCCGGTGCGCCTGATGGCAATCTGATTTCTAATAATCGTTGACTGGCAAACAATGACATAGTTTGCTCTTGCCACTGAATTTCTGACCAATTGAAGCGACCTTCGACATGCCATACTTGGCGATCATCAGCGCCTAACTTACGCACTTGTTGGCGAATAATATCACTGGCTTCTTCCACCAGCATTTGTTCATCACCGAAAATTAAATAGATGGGTGATAAACCTTGCTCTACATGTCCTTGTAACTGTTCAGCTCTAAGCTTCATTACAGAACGGATAAACGTCGTAAGATAGTTTGCACCAACTGTTGGTTAAGCTGTTCCTTTAATAAGCGTTCTTCTTCACCCTTACCTAGCACTTGATTTTGGTCAAACTGATAATCACGTTGAGCTTCAACTCGTTCTGAACCGAGCAATACTTGGCTATCATTATCTGTGACTTTAAACGTCACCATGCCGTGCAATTCATATTCACTGACTTTAGCATCACTACCAACCGATAAAACGCGGCGTTCAAACTTATTATCTAAAATTGTCAGTACAGCATTGCCTTCTTGGTAGTCACTCAGCACGGTCACACCGTTACGTGTTAAGCCACGTTTAAGCTCAAGCCCCAAACCTTGTTGCATATTGACACCTTGCACATAGATGATTTGTAAGCTTGCAGGTATGTTTGTACTACCACGTAACTGAAAGCCACACGCTGACACAGCAAGTAACAGAAAGACTGTACTTATATTTAATAGATAACGCTTCATCAATTTAATCCTAAATTAAATTTTCACCACGGAGACGCAGAGGACACAGAGGTAAACTCTCTAAATTTATATCGCTCTATGTTCTCGGTGTCTCTGTGGTAAATTAATGGCTTCAGTTTATCTTTTATTTTAACCTGCAACCACAATATTAACCAATCGACCGGGCACCACAATTACTTTACGCACTTCTTTGCCTTGCGTAAATTTCAATACACTCTCATCCGCCAAGGCTAGCGCTTCTATTGCATCTTTACTCGTATCAGCAGCAACCGATATTTTAGAGCGTAGCTTACCATTGACTTGCACCATCAGTTCAATTTTATCTTGTACTAGAGCCGCTTCATCAATCTCAGGCCATGAGGCATTGACGATGGCATCATCATGCCCTAAATCATGCCATAATTGATGACAAATATGCGGTGTTATTGGCGCTAACATCAATACTGTGTTTTCTAATAATTCTTGCACAACCGATCGAGCCTGAACACTAGTATCTTTTAACTTAGCCAAGGCATTCATCAACTCCATCACCGCCGCAATCGCCGTGTTAAAGGTATGACGGCGACCAATATCATCGGATACTTTGGTCAGTGTTTGATAAGTATGGCGACGTAAGTCTTTTAATTCATCATTCAAACTATCAACATCAAGTTCCGTCACCTCACCTTGCTCAACATGCTCTTGCACCGCGCGCCATAGACGGTTTAAAAAACGATGTGAACCTTCAACCGCTTTATCAGACCATTCTAATGATTGATCGGGTGGTGCGGCAAACATGGTAAATAATCGTGCGGTATCCGCGCCATATTGATCAATCAAAGCTTGTGGATCAACGGTGTTACCTTTTGATTTCGACATTTTAACGCCGTCTTTTAACACCATGCCTTGGGTGAGCAAGTTTTTAAACGGCTCATCGCCCGACACTAAACCTTCGTCACGCATTAATTTATGGAAGAAGCGCGCATAGAGTAAATGTAAAACTGCGTGTTCAATGCCACCAATATATTGATCAACCGGCAACCAATGATCGGCACGTTCATCTAACATCGCTTTATCATTATCTGGGCAGGTGAAACGGGCGTAATACCATGAGGATTCAAAAAAGGTATCAAAGGTATCAGTTTCACGAATGGCATCTTTGCCACAATCAGGACAGGCACACTGATAAAACTCCGGCATAGATTTAATCGGTGAACCGCTGCCATCAACAATCACATCTTCTGGCAATTGCACAGGTAAATCCGCTTCGGGCACAGGCACTGCACCACAATCAGGGCAATTAATAATCGGGATCGGCGTGCCCCAATAACGCTGACGAGAAATCCCCCAATCACGTAGCCGATAATTAACTTGTTTCTCGCCTTTATCCTGCTTTACTAAGAAATCAGCAATAGCATCGAATGAGTCCGCTGAGCTTAAACCATCGAACTGCTGTGAATTAATCAGTTTACCTTTTGCAGTAAATGCCGCTTTATCCAAATCACATTCTGCTTTGCCAACCGGTTCAATCACTTGCTTAATCGGCAAATCATATTTTTGAGCAAATTCATAATCACGCTGATCATGAGCAGGAACAGACATAACAGCACCGGTGCCATACCCCATTAATACAAAGTTAGCCGCCCAAACAGGAACAAGCTCACCTGTTACAGGGTGAATAGCCATCACACCGGTAGCTACTCCTTTCTTCTCAGCCGTTTCCATCGCTTCTTCTGATGTTTCCATCTTGCGACATTCTTCAACAAAGGCGTTTAATTCAGCATTCGATTCAGCCGCTTTTAAAGCTAAAGGATGCTCTGCTGCAACGGCTAGATAACTTACACCCATTAAAGTGTCTGGACGTGTGGTATACACATCTAAGGTTTCAGCACTATCAGCCAAACCAAATTTAATCTCCACACCTTCCGAGCGACCGATCCAGTTGGCTTGCATGGTTTTAACTTGTTCAGGCCAGCCATCTAATTGATCTAAATCATTTAATAACTGTTCAGCATAATCGGTTATTTTCATAAACCACTGCGGGATCTCACGCTTCTCAACCTGCGTATCACAACGCCAGCAACAGCCATTTATTACCTGCTCATTCGCCAACACCGTTTCATCAACCGGACACCAATTCACTGCCGCTGTTTTTTTATAAACTAAACCTTTTTTAAATAGGCGAGTGAATAGCCATTGTTCCCAACGATAATATTGCGGTGTGCAGGTAGCTAATTCACGCTCCCAATCATAGCCCAAACCCAAGCGTTTTAATTGATCACGCATATAATCAATATTTTGATAAGTCCATGCCGCAGGCGGCACTTTATTCTTAATTGCCGCATTTTCTGCGGGCAAACCAAAGGCATCCCAGCCCATCGGTTGCAATACATTTTTGCCCTGCATACGCTGATAACGCGCAATCACATCACCAATGGTATAGTTACGCACATGCCCCATATGCAACTGCCCACTAGGGTAGGGAAACATCGCTAGACAATAGTATTTTTCCTTGGTTGGATCTTCTAAAGCACGAAAGGTATTGTGATCTTGCCACCACTGCTGGGCGGCCGATTCAATCGAGGCAGGTTGATATTGTTGTTGCATGGACAGTCTTTACGATAATATAAACGTATAAGGATACCGTACGGAGCAAATTGCTAAAAGAAAAAGGTTTCACAATTTAGGTTTGGGGTTTTTACTTTCAGCAAAGTTGAATAGTTAAAGCTTATGTATTACCCTTAAAGTCATACTTTTTATACGGAATAAAAAGTATGAGTGCACCTTAAAAATAAGAGCTTTTCTGTTAAGGTGTATTTGCTTTATTAGTAAAGGTGTAATTGAAATAAGTAAGAAACTGTTTTATATGGTGAAAAAAACAATCTTCACGCATTATACACCTTCACCTTACTTTTTATGCACCTTTTAGGGGTGTATAATAATTGTTAGGCAATAGCAATGGCTATAGTGAAAGTACTATTATTTGTCGTTGCTACTACAACTCTTGCAGTATTGATACCGAAATATACAGTTCATGATTCAATTAAGTTAAATGAAGTAGAAAGGGCATGCGCCATTCGAGACACTTACCTAATGCTTGACAATCCTATTGTACAATTATTTATGTTAAAAACAGTTGTAGAAAAAAAGGAAGGTAATGCTATTTATACAGCTTCATATACATTTTTTGGGTTAAAATTGGTGCAAGTAAAATTGGTTTGCAATGAAGGTTCAACGGTAGTATGGAGTCGTTGGTTTAATAACAACATGTAAATTGCCTAACAATGCAAATCCACTCGGACGGTTATAAAGTATCGCGCAAAAAACGCGCAACACTTTTAACCGCCGGTGATTTGCGACGTTATAGCTCAAGGGAAATATGAATTATCTTTCAATATTTAGAATGCCAACCCCAATGAAAATTACGGGTAGATCTTCGAGTATTACAAATTCGTTTATTAATTCAATTATTCCTATAGTCACTCCGACAAGTGAGCAAGTGGAAGAGGCTTTGTATATTCTAGGAATGGATTATGATTCATTTCAATGTTCATATTGTGGAGCCACGGCATCAGAATGGGATCACCTTCGCCCTCTAGTTTTAAATAAAAAACCTACTGGTTACATTTCAGAAATTCACAACCTTGTACCATCCTGTGGAAAATGTAATCAGTCTAAAGGTAATAAAGAATGGGCAACTTGGATGCTTAGTGATGCAAATCTATCCCCAAAATCAAGAAGGGTACAAGATATTGAGTTGCGAATGCAGAGGTTATCTGATTATGAAAAATGGGGAGTTCCATCAGTTGTTGATTTTGAGTTAATTGTAGGTAAAGACAAATGGGCTGAACACTGGGAAAATTGGGAAATAGTTCAATCTACAATGCGAGACGCTCAAGTGCTGGCAACAGAAATAAATAAAACCGTTGCAGAATTTTATGCAAAGCTATAACAAAAAATTCCAGTCGACCGCTGGCAGCGCAGTTTTTTTCAAAGGTCATTTTATATCAAAGTTCAGGGTGTTATCAGAGTTCATCGTATATCTGCCAGCGGCCACTGAATTTGGCGTTATGCAGTAAAAAATAAGCATCGATATTTATAGCCAACAATACAAATATTGGCGTTACTATTGAAGAATAACGAGAACGAGACGGTTAACACCAAAACTAATTATATAGAAGGGAGAGTTGAATGAGCGCATATATAATATTCGATGTTGAAATATATGATATGTCTCTGTATCAAGAGTTCATGAATGGTGTAAAGCCTGCGCTTGAAGCCTCAGGTGCTAAATACCTGTCTCGAGGTGGAGTTCTTAAGGTATATGAAGGGGACTGGGAGCCGAGGCGTATTGTAATACTTGAGTTTCCATCAGTTGCTGCTTGGGAGCAATTTTATGAAGGACCTGTTTACCAAGGTTTAAAATCCATCAGGGACCAATGCAGCTCGGCCAGGCTCGTGTCTGTCGAAGGAGTATAACTTCATCGTTAAATGCATAACAAGGCAATGAACTCGGACATTTTAAAGCCTGCTTCCGCTGCGCTACAGCACGCTTTAAAATGCCGGTTATCGCAACGTTCGCACCGCCTCCGGCGGTGCGAACGGCGAGTTAAGCACTTGAACGGTTTGTTTCACCCCCGAAGGGGATGAGAACAAATCGTTCAAGCGTACA
>NVVW01000002.1 GCA_002733505.1 Methylophaga sp.
GTGGCGCTTAGTGAAAGTGCTATCATGTCTATAGCATGATCTCTTTGCAGGAATTTGCAAGCTTTTTCTGCAGTTTCAATGATCACGGGTATATACCCATAATCATTCACTCTGTGCATTTTCGCTCCTCCGTCACTCCGGCAGGCTTTTAGCCGGAGTCTTGTTTGTAGTCAGATTCCGGCTAAAAGCCTGCCGAAACGAAGTAACCGCAGGATCAATGACGAAACGGTAAAGACTGCAAATTGATTTCACTTGGGTATATACCCATGATCATTCAATCTGTGAAATAAAGCCATCGCGGATCATCATTTCAGTTGCTTGTTTGGGATCCTGCTCATCTATTGGTAGGCGCAGATAATAAGGAAGAAGCGAGGGGCGCATTGTTAATTCTATAACCTCATTTTCTGTTAAACGCTCAATAAGCGATTCTATTGTCTCAATCAAATTGCTAGGCGCGCCATCAGGGTACTGAGCCCTCATATGCTGAATTAACTGGTCGATGGTATGTTGTCCATCAGCCAATAAGACTATTCTTGCCATCCACGGGTCAACAGCCGTAAGATTATTATTATCTTTGACATCTACAACGGATACATCGTCGCCATCAACCTTGTAAACCGTATTGCGTTTGAAATAATATGTGTGTTCCAAGGATAATTCCTCGCTGTGGTAAAATACAATTGCCATTAGTATCATGGTATTTAACGAATGTACATAATTCTCAATATGAAAATGAGCTAGATCAATGTAAGGGCAATGAGACACTCTGTTACCATACCGCTTACGTATAAATCACGTTCGTAAACTAAGCCAAATTAGTGGAAGTTAATATGAAAATATGGGTTGATGCCGATGCCTGTCCGACAGTGATTAAAGAGATTTTATTTCGAGCTGCGGTGAGGGCTAAAATCAGTACTACACTGGTGGCAAATCACGCATTATGCGTGCCGCCTTCGCCTTATATTAACTTTATGCAGGTTACCCATGGCTTTGATGTTGCAGACAATGAAATTGTCACTCGGTTAAATACGGGCGATCTAGTGATTACGGCTGATATTCCCCTTGCAGCGGAGGTGATTGAAAAAGGCGGACAAGCACTTAACCCCCGAGGCGAGCTTTATACCGTCGAAAATATTAAAGCGCGCTTAACGATGCGCGATTTTATGGACTCCCTTCGTTCTAGTGGCGTTAATACCGGCGGACCACCCGCATTGAGCCAAGCCAACCGAAAGGCTTTTGCTAATCAACTGGATAAAATACTAAATAAGCTGAAAACGGAATAAACGAATAAATTTAATAAAGGGCAGCTCTACAGATTGAATGATCACGGGTATAGATTTATCCGTTTTTTAGATCGTTAAGATCCCACTTTTTCCGTAAAACCACACGCTTTTTGCGGACACACTTTTTCTGTGCCGCGGCTTTTGGTTGTTTTAATCGTCAAAATTGGCCATTTACAATCAGGGCATTCTTCTTTTACAGGTTCATTCCATAATGCGTAATCACAATCGGGATAATCAGAACAGGAATAGAAGATTTTTCCGCGGCGTGATTTACGAACCAAAATCTCACCTTTATTACATTGCGGACAAGTCACACCGGTATTAGTAGGTTGTTCTAACGATTCAATATGCTTACATTTTGGATAACTACTACAGCCAATAAACTTGCCGTATTTTCCTACTCGCACCCATAAATTAGATTCACATTTTGGACATTTTCGGTCTTCAACCACTTCAGGTTCACTGGCCGTTGTTTCTTCACCGTCAATATTTCGAGTGTAATCACATTCAGGATAAGCGGTACAACCAATAAATCTCCCGCTTCGCCCCAACCGGCTTGATAAGGGTTTGCCACATTTTGGACAATCCTCACCAATATCTTCTTGAGTGACATCGCTACGTTGTACTTCTTTATCTTTGGTCTCAACTTGCTCTTTAAATGGCCCCCAAAACTCACGTAACAATGGTATCCATTCTTTTTTACCCCGCGCAATATCATCAAGATCATCTTCAAGCTTAGCGGTAAAATCATAATCAACATATTTAGCAAAATGCTTGGCTAAAAACTTACCGACCACGCGACCGACATCGGTAGGATGAAAGCGTTTTTTCTCTAACTCGACATATTCACGCTGTAATAATGTAGAAATAATGCTGGCATAAGTTGATGGTCGACCAATATCGCGATCTTCTAGTGCGCGAACTAAACTGGCTTCACTAAATCGTGGTGGTGGCTCGGTAAAATGCTGTTCTGGACGAATCGCTTTAAGAACGACAATATCACCCACTTCCATTGCAGGTAACAAGCGTTCATCTTTGTCTGATTTAGCGGTATCATCTTTACCTTCAAGATAGACGCTCATAAAGCCAGGGTTGACCACTGTTGAGCCGTTCGCTCGGAAGGTGTTACCGGCACCACAACCCAAATCAACCGCAACGGTATTCATTGTTGCGTGGATCATTTGACTAGCAATAGTTCGCTGCCAAATAAGGGTATAAAGCTTTAGTTGATCCGACGATAAATACGCTTTTAATAGTTCGGGGCTACGCAAAATTGAAGTCGTTCGCACCGCCTCATGCGCTTCCTGAGCATTTTTTGATTTTGTTTTATATACTTGTGGCTTAGACGGAACGGAGCTCGCGCCATATTTTTCAGCAATGTAGCCGCGAATTTCTTCAACTGCTTCGTTGGCCAGCGTTACAGAATCAGTACGCATATAAGTGATTAAACCTACCGCGCCTTCACCGGTATCGGTACCTTCATAAAGTTGTTGGGCAACGCTCATGGTACGTTGTGCGCCAAAACCTAATTTACGCGAGGCTTCTTGTTGTAATGTTGATGTTGTAAATGGGGCTGCAGGATGTCGCTTGCGCTGTTTTTTATCAACTTTAGTAACCAGCAGCTTGCCTTGTGCTGCTTTATTTAACACTTCAACCACATCCGCAGACTGCTGCTCATTATTGACGGTGAATTGTGATAGTTTGTCACCTTTAAAATGGGTCAGTTTCGCTTCAAATGCTTTCTTCTTGATTGCGGCATCCGCTTCTATCGTCCAATATTCTTGTGGAATAAAGGCTTCGATCTCAAGCTCGCGCTCAACAATCATTCGCAACGCAGGGCTTTGTACGCGCCCTGCAGATAGACCTCGGCGCACTTTTTTCCAAAGCAATGGTGACAATGTGAATCCAACAAGATAATCCAGCGCACGACGAGCCTGCTGCGCATTGACCATATCCATCGATAATTCACGTGGATTGGCTACAGCATCATTAACCGCTTGCTTAGTGATTTCATGAAAAACAACACGGTATGTTTCTTTATTTTTAAGTACACCTCGCTTTTTTAATAGCTCAAAAAGATGCCAGGAAATCGCCTCTCCCTCACGATCCGGATCCGTTGCGAGATATAACACATCGGCTTTCTTCATCGCCTTGGCAATCGCATCAACATGCTTACTATTGCGTTCAATAACCTGATATTTCATCGCAAAATCATTGTTTGGATCAACGGCACCCTCTTTAGGGAGCAAGTCCCGAACGTGACCGTAAGAGGCAAGTACTTCCGTGCCGTTTCCAAGATATTTTTTAATTGTTTTTGCCTTTGCAGGGGATTCTACAATGACTAATTTATTTTCCATATATTCCTTACCAAGTCTAGCTTGCAAAGCAAGATCTGTTTAACTGTAAATTAGGGTATCTCTACTTATCCACAGGTTTTTAGAGCTGCACATTTAGTGAATAACCGCTTCCATATCTTCAAATACTAAGTCTTCCATCCATGCATAAGCCACATCACGATCAGGTTGAAAAAATAACACCATCAACACAACCCACTTCATCTGATCCAAATCAATTTCATCCGTATCCAGCGCGAATAATCGTTCGATCACTATTTCACGGGTACCGGCATCTAATACCCCAATTTGTTCCAAAAACAGCATGTATCCACGGCATTCAGCCGTTAAGCGCTCTTGTTCCTGCGGCGTATAATGACGCATTGCCCGTTCTGGCTCTTCCGTATTAACTGCTTCAGACTGCTGTCCTACCACCGTCATACTTTCTAACCATTCAAACGCTTTATGGATCTCACTTTCTGGAAAACCCACATGCTCTAATTCTGTTTCTAAAGCATCTTGATCCGGTTTGTCAGCTTCATCATTATCAATGTAGTTTTCAAATAAATACAACAATACGTCAAATACATTTTCTTTCATTTTGTTCCTCACGAGCTGATGCGAACATAGCGTCCACCAGGCAAAGATTCTACCTGACCTTGCAACTCTAATAATAATAGCATGGAGGAAACCGCTTCTGCCGTCAATCCACTTTTTTGTATTATGGAATCTATTTCGATAGGGTTATAGCCAAGATGCTCAAACAAGGTGCGGTAATCAGCATCGTCATTACTTGGTACTGTCTTGGGCTCTGCTTGTTCTACTTCAGCCAACCGTTGCGCGCCCGCCAATGGCCCGAGATCTTCTAAAATATCTTGAGCCGTTTCAACTAATTTAGCACCTTCACGAATTAATCGATGGCAACCCCGGACAAGCGGGTTATGAATTGATCCTGGGATTGCAAATACTTCGCGCCCTTGTTCCAAAGCCATACGTGCTGTAATAAGTGAACCACTACGAATTGCGGCTTCTACAACCAAGGTTCCTAGTGACAAACCACTGATAATACGATTTCGCCTAGGAAAATTTTCGGCCCGGGGTGGGGTTCCTAGAGCAAATTCAGAAACTAAAGCACCCTTTAATACGATGTCATTTGCTAATGTTCGATTTTTTGCAGGATAAACACTGTCTAGCCCCGTACCAATAACAGCAACCGTTTTGCCCGACGTTAAGGCTCCCTTATGCGCTGCAGCATCAATACCCATTGCCAAACCGCTGGTAATAGCAATATCACCTTGTGCAATATAACGTGCAAATTCATAAGCAGTATCACGCCCTGAGGCTGATGGGTTACGGCTGCCTACCACGGCTATTTGCCAGCTGGATAAAAGCGAAACATCACCCTGAACAAATAATAAACTAGGAGGATCGGCTATTTGTTTAAGTAATGCCGGATAGCGTGGATCATGCAATGTAACAATGTACCGGTTTGGCTCATCAAACCATGCCAACTCTTTTTCTACTCTATCCCAATCCGGCTTAGCAAGGGCTGCTCGGGAGCGCGCTGAAATATTCTCCGCCTGATTGGGTGCCACAAACACAGCTTCTGGCTCACTGAACTGCGCCAATAACCGAGCAAAGGTTACCGGTCCCACACCCGGCGTGTGGTGCAAAGCCAACCAACAGGCTAATGGTCGCTGTTTATCAGAAAACCTTTTCAGACTAAATACCCAATCCTTTAGGAAGAATTACTCTATATCTCTTATTTTATCGCCAATATGAATTGCTCGAGTCGCTTTCATCACGATAGCATAACTCACTTTTTCATAGACTTTAAATATCATTGCTATGCCCGCTTTTTCATCCGGAAGCGTGACCACTTCATTTTTATGATCTCTATTTTTAAGGTTAAAATAATCCTCTTCATAGGTACCCGAAAGCACACTATCTCTTACCGTATCACCAGCTTGCCATATAGAAACCACATGGCCCGATTCCATATCTTCTCTTGCTCCGCGATTTAGCACAACCACCTGATATTGACCCACTTGAGAAACACCATCAAAAACAGAAAGTATAACGCCATCAACTTCATGAGTGGGTAGGCGAGGAATAAAGTTCAAATCGTAATTTGAGGCATCTATATCTAATAAACGATCGCCAATCATAACTTCTCGCGATGTTGTCCGTAGATCTAGTGTCGCAGGATCGCCCATTCTAATTATCCAAGCATCGGCAAGATAAATCGCTTCAAAACCTAAAACTTCTGCTGTTTCTGGGTCTTGGTATACCGGTCCTTCACGGAAGACATTATAGTGTTTGCCTTTATTCGCATCGACCCCACGCACATAAACTTGATCTCCCGCACCTGAAATTAAGCGCTCTTCTGAACCGGCAACCACATAAGGCGCAGAATCTAACACTTCAGCACCCACAACGCGTGGCTTCGAAAGAAATGGGCCAATCGCTGACAAAGGAATGGTGGTAATGGCTGCCTCTAGTTCAATTTCTCGCATTTCTGGTGATAGCTTGCCGTTTCTTGAGCCCCGTGTCAGTTTGAGACAAGGCTTACCATCACAATCTGCCAACCAAAGAAGGTCGCCCGGATAAATTAAATGTGGGTTTTCAATCTGTGGGTTAACACTCCAGATCTCAGGCCAATGCCAAGGGTATTTAAGAAATTTTCCTGAAATATCCCATAGCGTGTCGCCTTTCACGACCACATATTCTTGCGGGTGATTTTCGTTTAATTCTACTGCTTGAACAGTAAGCGCAAAACCGAAGAAGAAAAACAATATACTAAAATTGATACGTCGAATCATTAAAATATCCTCATGGACAATTTTTAAAACTACCTTAACTTTCAATCGAGCAATTAGGCAAAAATATTGAGTGTAGTCTGGTACAAGCGTAAACGCTAATCAAGCCTTATAGCAACTTTTTAGCTGAAAACCAGCAACAAGTCACGTAAAACTCATTTATATTATGATGTCATCGCTTACTTATAACCTATCACTTTAAGTTGCAAGATCAAATGCAAAACAACTGAGAAACGCCCTAAACAAGTAGATCTACCTCTTTTTCAAACCTTATAGGTTGACATGTTCTTCACAAAAATAGTGGTCAAATCCCAGCCCTTGTGTCATTAACTAGAAATAATGCTATTTTCTTCAAATAAATATCTGTCAGCGCAACCATAACTGTACATTGTAAGTTATACAAAGTTTCCTAAGCGTATTATAATGGTAAAAATTAAACATTTAGAGACAAGCTTCAGTATTCATGGCCTTACTTGATATTCTCCGCTTCCCCGATCCTCGTTTACGCAAAAAGGCATTGCCTGTTTCAACGGTAACGGATCAAACCCGCCAGCTTGCGCAAGATATGCTTGAGACAATGTATGCCGCCCCAGGCGTGGGTTTGGCTGCAATTCAAGTGAATGTACAACAGCGTGTTGTTGTTATTGATATTTCTGAAGACAAGTCCACTCCACTTATTTTTATTAATCCAGAAATTATCCATAAAGAAGGTGAGCGAGAGCATGAGGAAGGCTGCTTATCTGTGCCTGAAGCCTATGAACTTGTTACGCGTGCTGATACCGTTAGCGTCAAAGCCTTAGATCAAAATGGCAAAACATTTGAATTAGATACTGATGAATTATTGGCAACCTGTATTCAGCACGAAATTGACCATTTAGATGGTAAGCTTTTTGTTGATTACATTAGCAATTTAAAACGCCAGCGGATTAAAAAACGCTTAGAAAAACAAGCCAAACAAAACAAGTAACTAACTTCAATTATGCGCATTATCTTTGCTGGCACACCTGAATTTGCCGCTGAAACACTGAAAGCTCTGTTAACAACAGAGTATGATATTTGCGCTGTTTATACGCAACCCGATCGCCCTTCTGGCAGAGGCAGAAAATTAACCGCCAGCCCTGTTAAACAGCTTGCATTAGAAAACAGTATTGCTGTTGAGCAACCATTAAACTTTAAGGAAGCCGAAGCAAAACAAACACTGGCAAACTATAATGCTGATTTAATGATTGTCGTTGCCTATGGGCTATTGTTACCACAAAGCGTACTCGACGCGCCCACACTGGGCTGTATCAACATTCACGCATCGTTGCTGCCACGCTGGCGCGGTGCAGCGCCTATTCAACGTGCCATTCTTGCGGGTGATACGCAAACGGGTGTCTGCATTATGCAAATGGAAGCGGGCTTAGATACTGGCCCCGTTTTAATGCGCGCAGAATGTCCGATCCATAGTGATGATACCGCTCAAATTCTGCACGATCGCTTGGCGCAGCTTGGCGCGCAAACACTGTTAACTACACTAGCTAATATCGTTGAATTGCAACAGCATGCGCAACACCAAGATAATAGCTTGAGCTGCTATGCCGCCAAACTACAAAAACAAGAAGCCGATATTGATTGGCAGCAACCCGCTAGCCGAATTGTGTGTCAAATCAATGCGTTCAACCCTTGGCCTGTTGCTCAAACCCGCTGGCAAGATAAAGTCTTTCGAATCTGGGCGGCTACCACTTTAGACAAAATCAGCAAAGCAGCAGCGGGTGAAATAATTGCTATCGACCGTAAGGGTATAGAAGTAGCAACAGGTGATGGAACTATTCGCTTACAGCATGTTCAAATACCTGGTAAACGTGCTATGCCCGTTGCTGATTTTTTAAATGCTAACATACCCATTATTGGCGAACAGCTTGGTTAAAAAAACAAATGCCCGCTCAACCGCCGCTCGCGTTATTGCTGAAGTTGTGCACAAAAAACATGCCTTAAATGCCGTATTAGCCAATGCATTAGTCGAACTCCCTGAAAACGAGCGAAGCTTATGTCAGCAACTCTGTTACGGTGTTATCCGCTGGCATTGTCAGCTAGAGGTAATTAGCCAGCAACTACTTAATAAACCTTTGCGAGCTAAAGATAGCGATATTGCTGCCTTATTATTATGTGGCTTATATCAATTGCGTAGCATGCGAATACCCGCCCATGCGGCTCTTTCTGAAACCGTTAATGCCTGCAAAATACTTGGCAAACCGTGGGCCACAGGTTTAATTAATGCCAGCTTACGGAATTATCAACGCCAACAACAGGAAATAGATGCTTCTTTGCTAGCTGATGATACGGCTCATTATGCGCATCCTCACTGGTTAATAGAACGCTATAAACATGATTGGCCTGAACAATGGCAGGCAATTTTAACGGCAAATAATCAGCAACCACCGATGATGCTGCGAGTGAACCAACAACACGGCACGCGTGATAATTACCTCGCTCGGCTCGGCTCTGAAAACATCAATGCCACTGCAATTGAACATTGCCCCAACGGTGTGCTATTAGCAACACCTTGTGATGTGCATGCCTTGCCCGGGTTTTCAGCAGGTGATGTGTCGGTACAGGATGGTGCCGCCCAACTTGTTGCTAGCATATTGGATTTAAAAGCTAATTTGCAGATCCTTGATGCCTGTGCCGCACCTGGTGGTAAAACGGGGCATATTCTTGAACATTATCCCGATAATCATGTTGTTGCATTGGATATTGCGCCATCACGCTTGCAAAGCATTGAACAAAATATGGATCGTTTAACACTTAATGCCAAGCTCATCGCCGCTGATGCAGCGGAAACCACATCATGGTGGGACGGCAAGCTCTTTGATAGAATTCTAATTGATGCACCTTGTTCCGGCATCGGTGTTATTCGTCGAAATCCAGACATTAAACTGTTGCGAAGGCCGGATGACATTGCCACATTAGCGATACAACAACAGCGTCTTTTGGATAATTTATGGCCGCTATTGAAGCAAGGGGGCTTATTGGTCTACACTACCTGCTCAGCACTAAAACAAGAAAATGAACAACAAATAGCTCATTTTTTAGCGCAGCACCCTGAAGCACAAGAATGTGAGCCCCCTAACGCACCAGCAACCCGACGATCTGTTGGCTATCAACGCCTACCTGGTGATGACAACTTAGATGGTTTTTACTATGCCTGCATCCAGCATCGCTAAACTACTTTTTTTACTTATCTTCAGCATGCCCCTCTATGCTGAAACGTTTAGTGTGGACTATGCACGTGTGACCAAAATTGGTAATGGCCATGTGTTCAATGCGCGCATCGCTTATCCACTTACTCCGCGTGTTAAAGAAGCGATAGAAAATAGTGTTCCTATTGTATTTTCTCAGCAAATCAAACTTATTAGACACACACCGCTACTTGGCAAATATTGGACATGGCAGCAAACAGTCTGGCTTACTGAAATTCGATATGAAATTCGTTATCATGCGCTCTCTCAACAATATATCGTACGAACCTTAGGCACGCAAAATCAAAATACTTACCCTTCTCTTGATGACGCATTACAGGCATTAGGAACCATTAGTGCGATAGGCCTACCTCCTGAACATCTGACAAAAACGCATAATTTATCGCTAAAAATTCGTAGTGAACTCGATCTTTACGCCCTGCCCACCCCGATGCGACCAGGCGCACTTGTTTCTAAAAAATGGCAACTGGCAAGCCCTTGGGTAACGGCACAATGGGATTAAGCTTAATAAAACGCCTTAGCTCCGGAGTTGCACCCTATTTATATCTGGCTGTATTACTGGTTGTTTTGGCTTATTTTCTAAGCGTTACCACCCAAGACAGTTCGCGACTTAACGATTTATTCCTTGTTATTTTTGGTTTAGCCATTGTCATCACAGTACTACTGCTTGCACTGTTAGGTCGTAGTATTTATAAACTTTACCGTGATTACAAAAACCAAGTTGAAGGCTCCCGGTTAACGGTTCGCCTAGTCAGCCTGTTCGCTTTATTAATTATTGTTTCAACCACCATCGTCTATAGCTTTTCCATTCATTTTTTACATCGCGGCATCAATAGCTGGTTTGATGTTGAAATTGAACAAGCTTTGGATGATGCTTTGGAGTTAAGCCGATCATCTCTTGGCATTCGAATGCGAACGATGCTAAGACAAACCCGCATGATGTCAGGCGTATTGAGTGAGCTGCCGGAAAAAGATCTTCACCATAATGTGCGTGAGCTAACAAAGCTAAGTGGCGCGATGGAAGTCAGTATTTGGAGCCTCGATGGTCAATTGGTTATATCTAGCACTGAAAATGATTCCATCGTTCTGCCACAGCGACCCAGCGAAACCATTTTTAATCAACTCCAACAAAAAGAAGACTACATTAGCCTCGATCCTAGTGATAATGACGGCTTTCTATTGCGTGCGGCAGTGCTGCTACCCAAAAAACGACCTGCACAACAAGATCGATTCCTGCAAGTCATATTTCCCGTTAATAAACGTTTAAGCGCCTTAGGGAAAACCGTTCACGATGCTTATGCTGATTACAAAGAGATTAGCTACCTGCGTAAACCACTCATCACTATATTCACCCTAACCCTCAGCCTGATTGTATTACTCACCACGCTGGCTTCAATTTGGTTTGCCATTTGGATTTCACGCCGCATCGTAGAGCCTTTACAAGCGCTATCCGCAGGAACCCAAGCGGTAGCGGCCGGTAATTATAATATGCAACTAACAGCCCAAGGCCATGACGAAGTTGGCTTTTTAGTGCGATCATTTAACCAAATGACACAGCGCCTCACTCATGCTCGTAACGCTAACCAAAATAGTCATCGCAAATTAGAGCAGCAAACAAATCATCTTGCTACCGTGCTTGGCAGCTTGTCTAGCGGGGTTATCACCATTGATAGTCGACATTTTTTACGCACCGCAAATATCGCCAGCAGCAAAATTCTAGGCGTTAATTTGCAGCAACGAATTGAAGGAATAGTGAGTAATTTAAGCGCCCATCACTCAAAATTAAGTCCGCTCACTTTAGTCATAGAGCAACACTTCACCTTAAAAGAAAGCTGGCAACAACAAATTGAAATACAACAACAAAAAGGCATGCAAACCTTAATGTGTAACGGCACGCCTTTGCCAGATAATACCGGTTATGTAATTGTGTTTGATGATGTTACCGCACTTTTACAAGCACAACGTAATGCTGCCTGGGGTGAAGTTGCAAAACGACTCACCCATGAAATTAAAAACCCATTGACCCCCATTCAGTTATCTGCCGAGCGCTTGCAACATAAATATTTACCGCTATTGCCGGCAGATCAGTCTGAAACACTCACCAAACTGACCAGTACTATTGTCCAACAAGTCGAAGCAATGAAAGGCATGGTGAATGATTTCTCTGATTACGCCCGCAATCCTGGGCTGGCATTAAGCCAACAAGATATTGGCGAGTTGATTCGTGATGTGCTTACCCTTTATCAAAGCAATCCCCTGCATCAATTTACCTTACTTAACAACCCTCAAAATATAACATTAAACCTTGATGCAAATCGTTTTAGACAGGTGCTGCATAACCTTCTTAAAAATGCTATTGAGGCCAGTGAAGATGCTAATCTGCAGGTTGATATCGTTTTAAGTTATCGCACCATCATGCAGGATGAACGCTCTCTTTTAGAAATAATTATTCACGATCATGGCCCCGGAATTCCAGATGAAAAGATCAATTCAATCTTTGAACCCTATGCGACCAACAAGCAGAAAGGTACCGGCTTAGGTTTAGCTATTGTTAAAAAAATAATTGAAGAGCATCATGGTCATGTATGGGCAGAAAATGACGATGCTGGTGGAGCCCGTATTGTAATGCACCTGCCCATAAATAGAGATAAGGTAAGCCCTAAGCATGAACGATAAATCACTCTCCATCTTAATTGTTGATGATGAACCCGACATTTGTGAGCTCATTAAAGATATTCTCAATGATGAAGGCTACCAAGCAACTTCCGCAGCCAATGGGGCAGAAGCGCGTACTGCTTTTTCTGCTCAAAAAAAGGATCTTATTTTATTAGATATTTGGATGCCTGATATTGACGGTATTAGTCTATTAAAAGAATTTAAACAACTTGATGCCAGCACTACAATTATTATGATGTCCGGTCACGGCACAATTGAAACCGCTATTGAGGCTACTCGACTTGGCGCCGCTGATTTTATTGAAAAACCGGTCTCTATAGCCAAACTATTACGCAGCATTGAATCAGCATTAGAAAAAAATGAAGAACAATCATCTATTGAACAGCCACAAGTTATCGAACCCATAGGTAAGAGCACACAATTGGCCTTGTTGCGAGAACAATCTCAACGCGTTGCCAAACATGATATGCCTATTTTATTGCTCGGTGAAGGTGGTGTAGGCAAGCACTGTTTTGCTCGCTATCTACATCAGTTAGGCCCTTACTCTGCCAATAACTTAATTGAGCTTACGCCGGAAAGCTTTCCAACAGATAGCGGGAAACTCTCCGCTCTCGCTGAAAATAATTGTCTTTTTATTAATGACATAGCCCTCTTGCCCGCCAATGCACAAGCACTGTTATCGCACATGATTGATAACCAAAAATTAGCGAATTGCCAATTAATTTGTGCAACCCAATACTCACTCGAAAATGCAATCAATCAAGGTGAATTTGTTGAAGGCCTGCTCTATCAAATCAATAGCATCACACTTTCTATCCCCGCACTCAGAAATCATATTGAAGATGTGCCTGATTTAGTGCATTACTTTGTTGATGAACAAACATCGCAAGGCAAGCTTCCTTATCGCCATTTCACCGTTGCCGCTCAAAATCGACTTCGCAATTACCCTTGGCAAGGAAATGTATTAGAATTAAAAAATGTGATCCAGCGATTATTAGTGTTAAGTGATGCTGAAGAAATTGATGTTGAAGCTGTTGAAGAAGCCCTGAAGACAGAAGCCGCTTCAAACTCGAAAACCATCGAAAATATGATTAATTATGATTTACCTTTGCGTGAATCTCGGGAACAATTTGAGCGTATTTACCTGCTTCATAAATTAAAGCAAACGGAGGGTAATGTCGGTAAAGCCGCTAAGCTCGCAGGAATGGAACGCACGCATCTTTACCGTAAGTTGCGCACTTTAGATATTGACGCCAAACAAGTTTAGGATACGAACACTATGCAAATTCTTATTCTCGGAGCAGGGCAAGTAGGCTCATCCGTTGCAGCAACACTTGCCCGTGAAGATGATGATATTACCGTTGTTGATGAAAATAATGATCTACTTCAAGCGCTGCAAGATCACTATGACATTCGTACCGTTCAAGGCCGCGCATCACACCCTAGTGTGTTGGCTAGAGCAGGAGCAGAGGATGCAGATCTAGTCCTTGCCGTGACCAATAATGATGAAACTAATATTGTTGCTTGCCAAATTTGCCATACGCTCTATAACACGCCAACCAAAATCGCTCGCATTCGTAGCAATGAATACCTGTTGAAACCTGAGTTATTTAATGATGATGCGCTTGCCATTGACATGCTTATTAGCCCGGAGCAACTCGTAACAGATTACATTGAGCGCTTAGTTCAACATCCTAATGCCTTGCAAGTGCTTGATTTTGCTGGGGGGAAAGTACAGCTGGTCGCGGTTAAAGCTTTTCATGGTGGCCCGCTTGTTGGCAACCCTCTATCAGAGCTACGACAGCACATCCCCAAGACACAAGCACGTGTAGCCGCTATTTTTAGAAATGGCAGCCCCATTATTCCTAAAGCTGACACCATTATTGAAGCTGATGACGAAGTATTTTTTATCGCCGCCAGCAAAGATATACTATTAGTCATGGCTGAATTACGACGGCTAGACAAACCCTATAAACGCATTATGCTCGCTGGTGGCGGTCAAATTGGCATGCGCGTTGCCAAAGCACTAGATGGTAAATATCAGGTGAAACTGATTGAATTCAATGAAGAACGCGCGCGGTTTCTATCTGAAGAACTCATTAACACTATTGTTCTTCATGGTGATGTTGCTAATGAAGAGCTTCTTCGAGAAGAAGATATTGATAATATCGATTTATTCTGTGCGCTGACCAATGACGATGAAGCAAATATCTTGTCTGCTATGTTGGCCAAGCGTATGGGGGCTAGAAAAGTATTATCACTCATCAACCGCGCAGCCTATGTTGATTTGATTGAGAGCAGTAGTATTGATATTGCTTTATCGCCTCAACAAGCAACTATCGGTAGTCTATTGGCACACATTCGTCGTGGCGACATTGTAGCCGTGCACTCTTTACGTCGCGGCGCAGCTGAGGCATTAGAAGCCATTGCACATGGTGATAAAAAATCGTCACTTGTTATCGATAGGCGAATTGATGAAATAGATCTACCTCCAGGCACGACTATTGGCGCCCTTGTTCGCGGTGATGAAGTAATTATTACCCATCATGACACCGTTATTCAAGCCGAAGATCATGTTATTTTATTTGTAATAAATAAACGCTTCATCCCTGAGGTTGAACGTTTATTCCAAGTAGGATTTAATTTCTTTTAATCAAGGAAAGGGCACCATTAAATGACAACATCTCTAAAAGGTCATTTTTTAATTGCTACACCCGCATTAAACGGTTCCTATTTTCATCATTCTGTTATCTATTTATGCGAACACGATGATGAAGGGGCGATGGGGCTTGTGATCAATCAGCCTGCAGACATCATGTTAGATGAATTGTTAGCGCAAGTTAATATAGAAAATAATACGCCAAGCACCGCTTCTACCCCCATCTTGCTCGGTGGTCCTATGCAACAAAATCAAGGTATTATCCTTCATGATTCACCAAACAATACTGAAATAAGCAGCCAAATATCCGACGGTATTTACCTTTCAGCCTCTACCGATCTTCTTAGAATACTGGGCACAGAGCATTCGCCAATGCATAGTTTAATCGCCTTAGGTTATTCTGGCTGGGGCGCAGGTCAACTTGAACAAGAAATTGTTGAAAATAGTTGGCTAACGACTGCCGCCGATAATGATGTTTTATTTAATACGCCCAGTGAACAATGCTGGCACGCTGCTGCAGAATTATTAGGCATTGATATTAATCTAATTTCAGCTACTGTAGGTCACGCATGACGCGTACACTGCTTGGTTTTGACTATGGCCTAAAAAATATTGGCGTCGCCGTCGGCCAAGACCTCACCCAAACAGCAAATCCTCTTACCGTCATCAAAGCACGAGACGGCATTCCGAATTGGGATGATATTGAAGCATTAATAACTGAATGGCAACCAAAATTGCTTATCGTCGGCCTACCCCTTAACATGGACGGCACCGAACAACAAATGACGACTGCAGCACGCAAATTTGGTAATCGTTTAAATGGCCGGTTTCAAATCGCAGTAGAATGGCAAGATGAACGGTTAAGTACCTTTGAAGCGCTTGAACAACTGGGCGTTCGCAGTAAGCTACAAGCAAAAAATCGAGATGATGTTGATCGCATCTCAGCACAATTAATTCTTCAATCATGGTTAAATGAGCATCCGCAATGACTACTTCACTCTCAAATATCGATACATTATTAACCTCCATGGCCAATGATATACGCCATCAATTAGCCGATAAAAACATCTTGCTCATTGGCATTCACACTGGCGGCGTATGGGTCGCTAAGGCACTTGCCGAGTTATTAGACGATGACTTTTTTGATGGTGCGCTGGGCACATTAAATATCGCTTATTACCGTGATGATTTCACCCGCATCGGTATGCACCCGCAAGTTGCTCCTTCAGATCTACCCTTTAGCATTGACGATCGCCACCTATTATTAGTCGACGATGTGCTGCACAGTGGCCGTACCGTGCGCGCCGCGCTCAATGAAATATTTGATTATGGCCGCCCTGCCCGTGTCAGTCTTGCCGTGCTGATTGAGCGCAGTGGTCGCGAACTACCGATAAGAGCTGATATAATAGGCCAATCGATCAATTTGACGGATGATCAACATATAAAATTGAGTAATGGTGACGACGGCTTGCAACTAGAATTACGATCCAATGACCAATAACCAGCTTACCGAAAACGGTCAACTGCGTCATTTCCTAACCATAGAAGGGCTTAAACGTCCGCTACTAACCGAGATCATGGATCGTGCTGAGCAATTTTCCAGCATCGGTAATCGCCAAGTCAAAAAAGTGCCGCTACTACGTGGCAAAACCATTATGAACCTGTTTTTTGAAAACAGTACCCGTACCCGTACCACCTTTGAATTAGCCGCCAAACGACTGTCGGCAGATGTGATCAGCTTGAATATCAGTACCTCGGCCACCTCAAAGGGCGAAAGTTTATTAGACACGCTTCATAATCTCGAAGCGATGCATACCGATATGTTTGTAGTGCGCCACAACCAAAGTGGCGCGGCAGAATTTATTGCCCAACATGTTGCACCTCATGTCAGCGTGATTAATGCGGGCGATGGCTGTCATGCTCACCCAACTCAAGCCATGTTGGATATGTTCACCATCCGCCGCCATAAACAGCACTTTCCTGATCTACGTGTGGCGATTATTGGTGATATTTTACACTCGCGTGTTGCTCGCTCACAAATCCAAGCCTTATCAACATTAGGCGTTGGTGAAATTAGAGTGATTGGTCCCAAAACATTACTGCCTGCCGATTGTCAAACCTTAGGTGTACATGTCTACCACGATCTTGATGAAGGTCTGCGTGATGTTGACGTTATCATGACCTTGCGCCTACAAAACGAGCGCATGCAAGGCGCGTTATTACCCAGCGCCCGCGAATATTTTCAATGCTTTGGCTTAACCGAAGAAAAGCTCAAACTGGCTAAAGCTGATGCCATTGTGCTGCATCCCGGCCCCATTAACCGCGGTGTTGAAATTGCCTCAACGGTTGCCGATGGTCCCCAGTCAGTCATCCTTGAACAAGTGACCCATGGCATCGCTATTCGCATGGCGGTGATGACAATGGCGTTAGGATCGCAAGCAGAAGAGGGTGTATTGTGAAAACTCAAATAAGCAATGGTCGCGTTATCGATCCTGCCAGCAATATTGATTCACACCTAGACCTATTCATTGACGAGGACAAAATTGTTGCTATAAGTGACTATTATGATGGCTTTGCTGCCGATCAAATTATTGATGCTAGCGGTTTAATCATCTGCCCAGGCTTAGTTGATCTCTGCGCTCGACTTAGAGAGCCCGGCCAAGAACATACTGCCACCATTGATAGTGAAACCCAAGCCGCAGCAAAGGGGGGCATTACCTCGCTTTGTGTGCCACCCAATACCGATCCCATCATAGATTCACCGGCCGTTGTTGAGCTTATTGAAGATCGCGCCAAAAAAGCCGGCAGAACCATGGTCTACACCATTGGCGCTCTTACTCAAAAATTAGAGGGTAAATTGCTCAGTGAAATGATGGCTTTAAAACAAGCAGGCTGTATTGGTATCAGCAATGGTCTTTCGCCAATAAAAAACAGCTTAGTGTTACGTCGGGCAATGGAATATGCCGCCACGCTAGATTTCACTTTATTTATTAATGCAACCGATCCATGGTTACAAGCTCAAGGCTGTGTGCATGAAGGCATGGTCAGTACTCGCCTTGGACTTGGTGGCATAGCTGAAGCGGCTGAAACTATTGCCGTTTCAAGAGATTTATTGCTTATCGAACAAACCGGTGTTCGTGCCCATTTCCACAACTTATCTACCGCTAAAGCCGTAGCTATGATTCAGCAAGCACAACAGCATGGGCTCAACGTAACAGCCGATGTGAGCGCCCATCATTTACATTTAAGTGAGCATGATATTGGCAATTACGACAGCCTTAGCCATGTGATGCCGCCACTGCGCAGCACCCGCGATCGCGATCAGTTGCAACAAGGTTTACGTGACGGGGTTATTAGCGCGATTTGCTCCAACCACCAACCGCTCGACAATGATGCAAAACAAGGACCTTTTGCACAAACCAAACCCGGCATTTCTGGTCTAGAAACACTGTTATCCCTGACCATGAAACTGGTTGATGATGGTGAAATATCACTCAAACAAGCGGTGGCTAATTTGACCTGTAATCCCGCAACAATACTTAATATTGATGCGGGCCAACTAAAAGTAGGTGGCAGCGCAGATATCTGTATTATCAACCCCGCAGCGCATAATGAATGCCAACCACAGCAGTTCGTTAGTTCAGGCAAAAATAGCCCCTTTACTGGCTGGCTGTTTAACCACGAGGTCAGTCATACTTTATTTAATGGCAAGCTTGTATACCAAAAAGACAGTGACTAAAATTAATAGTAAACTCTACGCCTTAGATTTTGATGGTGTTATCTGCGATAGTGCCATCGAAACGGGCATTACCGGCTGGAAGGTGGCACAACATATTTGGCGTGATATGCCTGCTCATCCCGCTGAAAAAATGATTAATCTTTTTCGGCAAGTTCGCCCCGTTATGGAAACAGGTTATGAAGCCGTTTTAATCATGCGCTTATTATATGAGGGAATATCGCCCGCACGGTTGCTTGCTGATTTTGCCAATCAAATAAACCATATCATCAAACGAGAAAAGCTCTCTACCTCTGCACTCAAACAACAATTTGGTGAAACCCGTGATCACTGGATCGCTAATGATCTAGCACAATGGATTGAAATGAATCCTCTGTTTGAGGGCGTTGCCGACAAGCTTCGTCAAATCGATCCTGAGCAATGTTATATCATCACTACTAAACAAGAACGTTTTGTTAGCCAGATCCTTGCGGCTAATAATATTGCTTTTCCTGCCGATCGCATTTTTGGCCTTGATCGTAATATGAGCAAACCGCAAATTCTTGCTGATTTGCTGGTAAAACACAGTGGGCAAACCATCTTATTTGTCGAAGATCGCTTGCCAACATTAATTAATGTTATCAATGATCAGCGATTAAATGATGTGCAATTATTTTTTGCTGTTTGGGGCTACAATACCGAACAAGACAAAATGGATGCTTCCAAACAAGCCAAGATCACAACGCTAGATTTAGCTGGTTTTATATATTTATACCCGTGATCATTCAATTTGCGGTTTTTTATCCGTCATTGCGAACGCAGTGCGGCAATCCAGCTCTGCCCAGACTAGATTGCTTCGCGTTGCTCGCAATGACGGTGTATTATTAACCACTGCATCTTCATTGATTACGAGTATATAATGAGCCGATATCAACATCCTTTAAGCCTGTTGGCTTTATCTTTTTTACAGGTGTTACTCATAATAAGTCTGTTATATATTCAATTTACCGATGGTTTTTCCACCTTTTATACTGCTTTTTTCGCAGCAACCGCTATTAATACTACACTTATTTTTGTAGCATTTGGTTTACCTGTTTTTACAAAACTGGCTTTGACGCTTCGCGAGCACTCCAAATACGCTAGCGCTATTGTTTTATATCAACTCTATTTACATATTATTATTGCTGCGTTCATTATTTTCGATCATATTTATGGTCGTAACTACATGGCAATATTTCTGCTTTCACCCTTTTTGATCATTTTTTTTATGACTGCCAGAATTACATGGCGTGCGTGCTTCGCTGTTTTAGGGTCAAAAATCTACAGTATCTTTGCAACCGGCTCAACAGCGCTACTGATCTGGAGCATGGTATTAACCCTGCTGGGCTTGTTCTATCAACACCGTTTTCTATCAGAAAACCTACACACTTTGGTGCTTATTTACTTTGCAATACATTTTGCCGAGCTTGGTTTTGTGCTGCTCAAAATCAAAAAAGATCTAAGCGCTATTTAAATTGCGATCATCTAAGGTATTCAAAATCTCATTATGTGCTTTTCTATCAAGCTGATATTTCGATGCTGACCAATAAATCAAGGGTGAAAGCGCTATCAATAACCACGTTGGCACCATTGCTAAACTATAAGCCGTTTCAATGGACTGCTCCGTTAACGTTGAATCAAAACCGATCACTTCTAATAATATGCCTCCAATCAAAATGCTAATCGAAATGCCCGCTTTATAAGAAAAATTATACATACCAAAATAAAGCCCTTCCTGCCGCTGACCTGTTTTTATCTCACCCTGATCAATAGCATCTGCCACCATTGAAAAAGGCAATGACATAAAAGCGCCATTACCTATGCCCGCCAGCACACTAAACCCCATCATGGTGTATACCGTCTGCGGCTGATTAAGGGGCAACCACTCTAAGGCAACATAGGCCATCGGTAATCCGGCAAAACCGAGTATTGCGAACGCCATTCCCATAATAAGTGCTGTTTTTTTCTCAAAGCGACGGCTTAGATAAACCCAAAACGGTTGTGACAAAATAGAAAACACCAGCACCGTAATACCTATAGCGCCAATTTGTGGGCCGGTTAAATTATAGGTATATGTGCTGACGTGAAAGCCGATACTAATGGATACCTGAAAGGCAATTTCGATGATAAAAATCATTATAATAATCGCTCTGAAATTAGCATTTTTTAAACTCTCAACTGCTAACTTCCAGACATTTATTTTTTGCTCTAACTCCTGCTGGCTGGGCTGTTTTCTATCTTTAGGAATAACAACAACGGCAATTAATGCGATAACTACCGTGATTATTGCAATAGTAAAACCCATAGCAGGGTAGGCTTCAGGATTTAATTGCCCTTTAGGATATTCTGCCGTAGATCTAAAGAAAATCACTGTCATACCTGCAACGGCAATAATCATCCCTATAACATGAAAGGTCGCACGGTAACTTTGAATGCTGGTTCGCTCGTCATAACTTTTACTAAGGCTTCCGCCCATTGCAAAATAAGGCGCACCATAAAAAGTAAGCATGGTTTTAGTAAACAACACAAAAACTAATAGCAGAGTTATTTTATAGGCCTCGCTAGCCTCTGGAGAAATTGACCATAGTAATGCTGTGCCAACCGCGGTACCTACACCGCCAATAATTAAATACAGATGGCGCCGACCAAATCGATCTGATGTTGTTCGATCAGAAATATGTCCTATCCAAGGATCGGTCACCGCATCCCAAAGCACCGATATTGCCACAATAACACCCGCAACCATGGGCGAAATATGTAAAACGACCGTCACATAAAACAAAAAGAAACTGGCCATTATTTGATTTGGCACCGCATACGCTATCGCGCCTAAACCATAACCTAGCTTTGCCTTTACCGGTAGTCTTTGTGCATCAGTCATTATTATATCGCCTGTTCTGCATTAAGCGTCTCCTTAAGAGCCTCTCGCACTTCACGCCGCAATACTTTACCCAATAAACTACGCGGCATTTGTTCTACAAAAACAATGTCTAGCGGCATTTGCCATGCGTGAATGCGTGAATCAAGCAGTGCCTTAATCTCAGCCTTCATCTGCGCTTTGTCCCTCTCTACAAAAGCTTGACGTACTGAAACACATAATACTGGCTTATCCGCTATCGCAACTAAACAACATTCCTTTACTGCGGGATGATCATGCGCCTCTTCTTCAACAAGGCGCGGATAAATCATACCACCATCACTTGCAATCAAGTCTGGCTGTCTATCAAGAATATGTAAATAATTTTCTTGATCCAAATAACCATGATCACCGGTAACAAAAAAACCGTCCTCTAAAATAACGCCTTTATTTTGTTCTGGGTTAAGATATGTTTTAAATCGTGTCGGCGTATTAACCTGCACCGATCCCACTTCCCCAAAAGGTAGAATATTATCATTAGCATCAACAATTCTTACCTTCACCCCCTCTACTACTTTGCCGCATGAACTCAAAATTGATCGGCTGACAATCTTGCCCTCTCTCATGTGACCTGCGCTCGACAACATGCTAACCGGCGGCAATATTTCTGCTTGGCCATAACCTTGTTGAAAGATTGGGCCAAAGCGAGTAATCGCCTCTTCTAACTTGGCCGCTGGCATAGGTGCAGTGCCATAAATAATATGATCTACCGTTGCTAAATCTTTATCCATAGATTCTGGCAGATCTAATAAATCAATTAAATGACTGGGTGTTAAAAATAAACGGGTTGCTCCAAATTTTTTCACCGTGGCAACAAGCTGAGCAGGGCTATATTCATCTAGCAAAATCAATGTGCCACCACTTAATATCGTTGGCATAACTAAGCCCGAACCCGCACCCACCAATGGTATTGCCGTTAAATTAATATTAATAGCCGAGCGATCAGGCACTTTCTCAATATTTTTCACCATCATTTTTAGGCTGGTAATGGCAGAGCCATGACTTGAAATCAAGCCTTTAGGTGCGCCCGTTGTGCCAGATGTAAACCCTAAAGCCATCGGATCATCAGGCGATATCTGAACTTTTGTCAATATTGGTTGATGAGCCGCTAATTCCTGCTCATAGTTTCCACTGGCGCCCGTTTCCCATATCGGCAGTTCTGCTACTGCCGCACGCATTACTTCTGCACTGCCAACACCATAAGCAGGATCAACAATAAATAATTTTGGTGGTGCTTTACCTGCCGCATCAACAATAAACTCGGCTGGGTGAGCCTGGTGAAAAGTAGTTAAGATAATACCTAGCTCAAGTGCCGCGGTACGAATTTCAAATAATTCTTTCTCGGCCTGCACCTGTGCAAAAATAATATCACCTTTTCCAAGCCCAGCGGCTTGCCATGCGGCAACCAGCCGATAAGATCTATTCTCAAGCTCTTTATAGGTAAGCGTTGTATCTACTGTTTTTAATAAGATTCGATCTGAAAATTTGGCAAAAGCATAGCGATGCACATCGCGCGGTAATCTTAATTTTGATAAAAACCAATTTAATAAGAATTTTTGAAACATTTTTCAGCCTTTAGTCCCCGCCAGCCAATGCCGGTATCATTCGTTTTAACACCTTCATTCGCAATCTTTGTAGAGGGTTTTTAGCGCCCCACCAGCGGTAACGCTGTTTATAGGTTTGTGAATAGGTATCGTATTGAGAAAACCACGGTACAAATTTAGGTTTGCGTTTATTCAGCACCAAACTTATCACCTCTGTTGCCGCAATACCCGATCCAATCTGGCAAGCCAAGCCTAAGGATGGCGCAGCGCCCGTACTGGGATCAACACCTTTTACATCCATATATTTTAAATGCGGCCCTTGACCTGCTATGCCCACCATAAATTGTAATACCATTTCATCCTTACTCATACCATCTTCAAGGCCAAAAAAAGTATCATAATCCATACCTGTTGGCGAAAGAATAAAAACAACCGCACTAAAACCAATAGGGCCAATAGAGATAACCGGAATACCAAGTTCACGCGCCCGCTTAAAAATAAGACGCCGCGCATCCATTGCAAACACTTCAAGCGCATCAATCATCACATCAACATCGGCTAAGAACTCATCAATATTTCCGTGTCCTACCGCCTCATTAATCACCCTCACCTCTGCACTGGGATTAATATCCTTGATCACCTCCTCCATCACTAAGGCCTTATCTTTGCCTACTGTACTCGCCATGGCACCATGTTGACGGTTGATATTGTGCACATCAAACTCATCAAAATCGGCAATAGTAAATTTACCTATGCCCGTTCGCGCTAAAGCCACGGCATGCACGCCCCCCATGCCGCCCATACCCGGAATAGCAATCCGCGTATTTTTTAATATTTGCTGCTCTTGTTCACTAATTAAGCCTCGGTTTCGGCTAAATGCCCGATTGTAAAAATCATCTAAAGCCATAATTACCTTCTACTAATTTTATTCATCCGTCATTCCGGTTTTATTCATCCGTCATTCCGGCATGTTTTTAGCCGGAATCTGCATTGCCAACAAACCAGATCCCCCGATAAGCTTGTGCTCAGCTTGACTGGGTAAAATCTCGAGAATGACGTATAGAGACTGCCAAGCTAATCACTTAACGCCGGCACCATCTTACGCAACACCTTCATGCGTAATCGCTGTATTGGATTGCGCGCGCCCAACCAGCGGTAATGATTTTTATAGTATCGTGCATAAGGATCAAAATGCTGAAACCAAGGTATAGCCTTAACAGGCCTGCGTTTCAACACCCAATTAATCACTTCTGTCGCCACCATGCCCGCACCGATATTGCATGCCATACCAACAGAAGGCGCACCGCCCGTTGTTGGGTCTATTTTTGTCACATCCATATATTTTAAATGTGGGCCGACTCCGCCAATGCCTGCCAGAAAATACAGTACCATTTCATTATTAGACATCTCATCATTAAAACCAAAAAAAGTATCACAATCCATACCGTCAGGAGCAAACAAAAACATGGCAGCACTAAACCCTATCGGCGCAGTGAATAATACTGGAATGCCTAACGCTTTCGCTCGACGATAAATTAAACGGCGTGCATCCATCGCAAACACATCTAAGGCATCAATCACTATATCAACATCGACTAAAAATTCATCAACATTATCAGCGCCAATCGCCACATCAAATACGCGCACATCTGCACCGGGGTTAATATCTTTGACCTTTTCAGCCATGACCGATGCTTTTAGTTTGCCAACCGTGCTCGCCATTGCACCATATTGACGGTTGATATTGTGCACATCAAATTCATCAAAATCGGCAATGGTATAACGCCCTATCCCTGTTCGGGCTAAGGTGGCTGCATGCAAGCCGCCCATACCACCCATTCCAGGAATAGCCACTCGCGTATTCTTTAATTTTTGCTGTTCTTGTTCGCTAATCAAGCCACGGTTGCGGCTGAAAGCACGGTTATAAAAATCATCTAAATCCATAATGCTCTCTTATTTAATTTATCTATCCACCCTGTCTTCGTTTGCTACATTTCGCTGCTTTTAAAGCATCGTCATTCCGGCATATTTTTAGCCGAAATCTACATTGAAAACGAACTAGATCCCCCGATAAGCTTGTGCTCAGCTTGACTGGGTAAGATCTCAAGGATGACACGTTTAATTTAAATTTGGTATTTTCCATTTAACACCCCGTTCGTCATTGCGAGCAACGCGAAACAATCTAGGCAGAACTGGATTACTTCACTGCGTTCGCAATGACGGGTCGAAACTAGATCCCCGCTTACAAACATGCGGGAATGACAAGTTTTACTTTAAAGCAGGGATCTTCCATTTAACAAACTGCTTTTTTATAAAGCAAAAGCCGCGCATCCATTACAAACACATCCAAGGCATCAATCATCACATCCACATCAGCCAAAAACTCATCCGCATTATCAGACCCAATAGCCTCATTAATAATCTTAATCTCAGCGCTGGGATTAATATCTTTGATAATGCTCGCCATCACTTGCGCTTTATCTTTATCAACCGTGCTCGCCATCGCGCCATATTGACGATTAATATTATGCACACCAGATTCATCAAAATCAGCAATAGTGAATTTGCCAATGCCTGTTCGCGCTAGTGTTACCGCATGAGTCCCGCCCATACCGCCCATGCCTGGAATAGCCACTAGTGTATTTTTTAGTTTTTGTTGATCCTCTTCGCTTATTAAGCCTCGGTTACGGCTAAAGGCTCGATCATAAAAACTATCAATATAATTGTTCATTCGGGATCATTTAGCCTAATGGCAGCACGAGACAAAATAAAGCCACTTACACCGGTTTTGTGTAAATGGCTTCGTTTTTTAACTTCAATGCCAGTTAAAACTTAACACTGGCTGTAACCCCATAAGTTCGTTCTATTGGTGCTTGCGTTAAAGAATTAAAGCGCTGATAGCCCGTCACTCCAGGAATAAAATCTGCAGCTTGTGCTGGGTTAGGAATAGCAACCGCTCCCACTGTCTCATCATTATCAAACAAGTTTCTTACCCAAAACTTAATCGCATATTTATCACTTTCAAAGCCACTGCGCAGATTCACAACAGTACGGGAAGGAATGAGTGGTGGGTTATCAACAGCAACACCCGACTGCTCAGATTGATACATCACGTCAATGCGTGTTTTCCAATCAAAGTCTGCTATAGCAAAGGGCTTGGTATATTGCACAGAGGTATTGGCCGTCCATTCCGACACATATTGCATCCGGTTGCCATCTAATACCGGGTTCATCCCAAGCCCTGCAAGTGCTCCAAAAGTATAGTCATCGTATTCGGCATCCGTATATGACAATCCTGCCATTACATCCCAATTTTGGGCAGGTTTAGCAGCAATTTCTAACTCAAAGCCTTTCGATGTTGACTGACCTGCATTTTCGTTCAATACTGCTCCAGAATCACCTAGCGCACGAACAATTTGATCATCCCACTTAATGTAGAAAACAGCTAGGTTAGCTGTTAAGCGATTATCCAACCACGAACTTTTAATACCGACTTCATAGTTAATGCTTTTTTCTTCATCATATGTACGCTCATCAGCAGCTACCGCTCCCGAGTCTGTAGCTGTATTAAAGCCACCTGATTTAACTGCTTTTGCCACGCTTGTATAAATCATCGCATTATCAGAGATCTGATAATCTAGTGCGACTTTAGGCGTAAAGTTATTAAAGCTAGCGCTATCACTAAATCGACCAACGGCTCCTGTGTCTAAGTTAGTGTCAACCACATCAACTTCTTTTTCCTCATAAGCATATCGACCCGATAATGTCAGCGCCCATTGGTCGCTTAAATCAAAACCAACAGAACCAAATACCGCCCAATTTCGTGTGCTTTCATCAACATCCGATGATAAACCTGGGGCAAGTGCATTTGCTAAAACCAGCCCCCCCCCAAGAGGAACAGGAGCAAGTGGCGCTCCCGCTACAAATGCATCATTTGTTTTAGTGTTTCTGTCTAAATCATAAAAATAGAGGCCGCTCATCCAGCGAATAGATTGATCAACTGACGTTATTCTAAATTCTTGGCTAAATTCATCTTGCTCCATCTCTGTCTCCGTCATGCGGATCTCTCTTGCTTCATAATCACTATCAACAAGTGAGTCAAACTCTAAATCGTTATAGCCTGAAATTGAGGTGAGCGTTACATTATCTAAATCCCAGTTCACCTGAAAGGAGGTGTTTACATTATCACGTTCATTATGACCCGGTGTTACAGCAAAACCTTTAGTAATGCTTGGCAAGTCGCCACCGTAGCTTTGAAAATCATTAAAGGTGATAAACGCCGGCAGTCTAGGGCTAACTCTATTTGTTGTGAAGTCTTGATTATTTTCAACAAACTGCACAGCATCATCACCATCATTGGTATTTTCAACTCCTACACGAAATACCATTTCTAAATTATCCGTTGGCAATGCTACTAGTGAAAGTGAATAATTATTGCTTTGCTTCTCATCTAAATTGCTACCATCAAGCTCATTTTTATAAAAGCCATCAAAACCAGAATGCATGGCACCAACACGATAAAACAAGGTGTCTTCAGTTATCGCACCACTATGAGAAACACGCACATCCTTACGCCCTTCATTGCCCAGTGTTACCTCAAGCCTGCCTTCCGGCTCATTACCCGGTTGCTTGGTAATGTAATTAATTGCACCGGCAAAGGTGTTGCGCCCATACAATGCACTTTGTGGGCCTTTAGCAATTTCTATACGCTCAAGCTCATCACCAAACATCGCCTCCATTGCGCCACGCGCTTCTTGGTAAACACCGTCAAGGAAAAAACCAATATTAGGCTCGCCAATTGTCGTATTCATCCCGCGAATAACGGGGTTGCCGACTCGACCGCCAAACAAGGGTGTGTAAGTGAACCCTGGCGTCATCATTGCAATATCTTCAATGTCCTGCAAGCCCGCATCTTCAATTAATTCTGCTGAGAAGGCAGTAATCGCAATCGGCACTTGTTGCAATGTTTCTTCACGTTTGCGCGTCGTTACCACCATTTCACCTAAACTAAGTGAGTCGGCTCCGGTAGTGTCATCACCCTCAGCAAAAGCAATGGTGGGTACTGAAAGTATTTGACAACAGGCCAGACTAATAATGGTGCGTTTAAACATGTTTCTCTCTCCTTAAAAACTGACCTGCAAACAGTTAATATAGTTAGTGCTTGCTTGCAAGCTTAACCCTAGTTAATATATGTTTTTACGTTTTAACATTTGAAAAGTAATCATATAACACCTTGATTTTAAAGAGTGTGCGCTATCACTGGTTTTTAGAATATCTATATGCGCTACAATCATCCCACTAAACTTAAAGTGAATTACATAAATGACTGATGGAAAACGCACACTAATTCAAGGATGGTTGTTATGCCTATTTATTACCTCCCTACTCGTTACCCATTCTTTTGCTCCAGCCTATGCAGGGGATGATGACTCACAACAGTTTGCTACCCCGGTATCAAGTACGGTGCTAGAACAGATTCTATTTTTCCCCTCACGTGAAGCGCCGGCAACGGTTGTCAGCCTAAACAACAGCATGATTAGTGCAGAGATTTCAGGCGAAATTCTTGAGATCCTAGTTCAAACAGGCGATGAAGTTAAAAAAGATGATGTTCTAGCTAAAATTGATTGTGAGCCTTATCAAATCGCCAAGCAACGTGCTAATGCAGCGCTTAATTCTGGCTATGCGCGTAGCAAATATGCCAAACAACGCCAGAAAGATGCGGAAAAATTACGAAGTAGCCGTGCTATTTCTGTAGATCAACTTAATATGCGTAGCTCTGAAGCCAATGCACTAGCATCAGAAATTGGCGTATTAGCCGCAGATTTAAAAGAAGCCAAGCGCCGTATCACCAAATGTATAATCACTGCGCCTTTTGATGCGGTTGTGGTCGAACGACAAGCCAGTGTAGGGGACTACACCATCCCCGGTTCGGTATTGGTCAAATTATTAGATCTTAATAACTTAGAAGTAAGCGCTAAAATCCAACAGCAAGATGTAGGCAGCCTAAAAACGGCAAGTACCATTTCCTTTATCACATCAGGTAAAACACATCCTGTAACGAACCGTACTGTCGTTCCATTGGTAGATAGTCGAATTCGTAGCTATGAAGCACGTCTTGATTTTACCAAAGATGTTGCCTCCACCGGTTCTGCTGGTCGGCTGCGATGGCAAAGCGATCAGGTTCATATCCCTGCCGATTATCTAGTAAAACGAAATGAGCAATTAGGCATTTTTATTAATAAAAATGGCACCGCTTATTATCATGTGCTCAATGCAACGGGCAATGGCTTGCCTGCTGCTATTGATTTGCCTGCAAACACAGAAGTAATAACAACCGGTAGATATGGCCTAGTTGATGGCCAAGCTATAAAAATAGTAAACCCGTAGGTGGAAGGGCATGATACATGAAATTACGGTTTCCACATTTTCACCCTACCGTCATTCCCGCATGTGCTTAGCGGGAGCCTTGCTTACACTCAGATCCCGGCTAAAATCCTGCCGGAATGACATTGATTTCACTTGGCTATAAAACATGTATCGCAAGCTTCTCACTAACACGGTTCTTGTTAACCTAACTTTCTTGCTGGTTGTTGTTGCAGGTTGGCTCAGTTACATGTCAATGCCGCGAGAACAAGATCCCGATGTCAATTTTAATTGGGTTATTGTCAATACTGTTTGGCCGGGCGCTACCGCTGAAGATGTTGAAAATCAAATTACCAACCCGATTGAAGATGAAATAGAAAAAATAGCCGATGTAAATCGTGTATCAAGTAGCAGTCGCGTTGCTTTTTCTTTCATCGTGATTCGTTTTGCAGATATTGAAACCCGTGAATTTCGTCAGCGCATTGAAGAGCTTCGTCGCGGTATCCAGTCTGCAGTCGATAATCTGCCGCCAGATGCCAAACAGCCCATTGTTACAGAATTATCTAGCTCAAACACCTATCCTACTGCGGTTGTCACCGTTTCAGGCATAGAAAATGATGAGCTATTGCGCCGAACTTCGCGCGATGTTGCTAAAGATATTGCACGCATAAAAGGTGTTGATCGTGCCGACACATGGGGCATCGAAGATCCTGAATTACAAGTGCTCTTTGATCCTGAAAAACTGATTGGTTTAGGTGTGTCGCCTACTGTTTTAGCCAGTACCGTCAATGCCTATTTTAGAGACCTGACCGCGGGCAGTATTCAGCTCGGCGAACAACAATGGCGAATTAGGCTGAGCGGAACAAGCAATGACCCCAATTATCTTGCCGAACTGCCCATATTAACCATTGAAGGTGAGCTACCCTTGCGCAGTGTTGCTACCATAGTTCGCGGCCAAGAAAAGCCCTCACAGTTAGTTTCCTATGAAGGCCGGCCTGCCTCGATGATATCCGTATTTAAACGCGGCAACGCCAATAGTCTTTCCTTATTAGAGGATCTGCAAGCTTATGTTTACGAGCGTAATTACGCCTTAGAAGGTCAAGGCATTCACCTTGATATTGTAGACGACCAAACGGTAGCAACACGCACCGCTATCGGTTTGATGGAAAAAAATGCTTTGATCGGTCTTATGCTGGTCATGTTGGTGACAGGCGTATTTCTTGGCTGGAAAATCGCTGTATTTACGGGTATCGGGCTTGTTTTCTCTTTGATGGGATCGTTTTGGATCTTAGCTGCCATGGGTGAAACCTTAAATATTATGGTTTTGCTTGGTATCGTTATTGTTTTGGGAATGCTAGTCGATGATGCCGTTGTTGTTGTTGAGTCAATGTATGTCAACCTCAGAAAAGGCATGTCAAGCATTGATGCCGCCCTAGCTACGGCGGATGAAATGTGGGTGCCGGTGATGGTGTCATCGCTCACCACCATTGCTGCCTTTTTACCGCTTATTTTATTGCCGGGTATTTTAGGGCAGTTTATGCGCATTGTGCCTATCGTGGTTTCCGTTGCTTTAGTGGTCAGTTTAATTGAAGCATTTTGGTTGTTGCCATCACATATTATTTCAGCCAATCCAGATCCTGCAAAACTTGGCCTTATTCAGCGAACACGAAATCGTGTAACAAATTGGATCCGTCATCGCTATATCCATGTGCTTATTCCTGTTATGCGCTTTCCTAGATTAAGCATTTCGGCAGGGGCGATGCTTAGCTTGCTTGCTGTTTTTGCGGTAACAAGCAATTTTGTACGTGTTGATTTTTTTGCAAATGACCCCATTCGCCTGTTTTATCTTAATGTTTATATGCCCGCAGGCACCTCATTAAGTAGCACCGATGAAGCACTAAAAAGACTTGATGTTAGAATTCGCCAACGCCTTGATGCCAAAGAATTTCGCTCTATCTCAACAACAGCAGGTGTGTTACTCACCGAAACAGAGCCGCTATTTGGCGATAGCATGGGGCAAATAATGTTTAGCCTGCCGGCTCGAACCAACGGCTTACACTCTGTTGATGAGTTAATTGAACAGGTGAGGCTAGCCACCCAAGATATTCCTGGGCCGACACATCTATCCTTTTTACGTCGCAACACCGGCCCACCCAGTGAAAGCCCTATTAGCGTAAAAGTACGTGGTGATAAAATAGATCAATTACGTCAAGCGACCGCCGCTTTAGAAGCGCTTATGGTAACCATTCCCGGCATCCAAGATCTGCATAGTAATGATGCACTAGCAGGCCCACAACTCACGCTTAAACTCAATCCTGATGCCATTACTCGCGCCCAGCTTAACCCTGCTGATATTGCTGAAATTTTGCGTCTCTATGTAGATGGCAGTACCGTGGCGAATATGCGTTTTGAGGGTGAAAAATGGAATGTACGGGTAAAAGCAACGCCCAGCTCATTACAAGATATAAAATCCTTTTTAAATTATCCTATTGGTTTGGCTGATGGTAGTGAAATTGCGATCGGGCAGCTCGTCACCTATTCCTCATCTTATGCTGAAAGCACCATTCATCACCGTAATTTTAGACGCACCATTACCTTAGAAGCCGATCTTGATAGCGAGGTAAATAACAGTATAAAAGCAAATGCCCAAATTGCTGAAAGGTGGCAAGATATTGCCGATCAATATCCAGATGTAACATTAGATTTTTCAGGTGAAATGGATGATATAAAAGAAAGTTTAAATGGTATGGCCGTGCTATTTTTATTTGGGATCGGCCTGATCTATATGATCTTAGGAACCCAATTTAAAAGTTATTCCCAACCACTACTGATTCTGGCAACCGTGCCGATGGCCTTTACCGGTGTTATTTTGGGGCTTATTGTGAGCAATAATCCATTAAGCTTATACACATTATATGGGGTAATTGCACTCGCCGGCATTGTGGCTAATGACGCGATCGTATTGATCTCGACCGCCAATCGTAATCTTGCCAAAGGCATGTCGCTGACCCACGCCATCATTAAAGCCGCTCAACGTCGTGTAATGCCGATCTTAATCACCACTGTTACCACCATGGCTGGCTTGTTTTCGCTAGCGGCCGGTTTGGGTGGCAAGTCCTTAATGTGGGGGCCTTTAGCGACGGCAATTGTTTGGGGTCTAGGCTTCGCCACTATTTTAACACTGTTGCTGACCCCTCCTTTATACGCTTTTATTATGCGCAATAAGACCGGCAAAAAAGCTATTCTGGCATCGCCACCACCACTGCCTGATAGCTCCGGCGGTATGGTTGCCTCAATTAATAACCTATCATCATTCTTTAGCAAAGAACGTCAGGTTGATAAGGCAGGTTTAGATGAAATTGCCGCTCACGGCTCACTTAAAACAATCTATGAAATGGCAACAAAAGCATTTGAAAATGGCGAAGCAGAAATTGCTATTCGCCACTTCCAAGCATTAGCAAAACACCTACCCAATAATTTCACCATTAACTTAATGGCAGCACAGTCAATCATGTTGTATATGCAAGGCATTGGTTGGGATATTGGTTATCTTGATCGTGCTAAACGTTATTTTGCCAAAGCAAAACAAGTGCACCCTGATGATGCCCGCGTAATTCATCTAGCGGCGCTAATCAAAGAGCTTGATACCAACAGTGATGTAGCAATAGACTGGGGGAAACTAGCTAAGTGAGGTTTTTGTAAAACGCAAGTGCGAAAGAAAAATCTCAGCATAAATTGGCGGAGCGGACGGGACTCGAACCCGCGACCTCCGGCGTGACAGGCCAGCATTCTAACCAGCTGAACTACCGCTCCACACCTCTTTAAGCAAGTTCATTTCTAAACCGGAAACTCAAAGAAGCGGCAAGAATACAGTAAATTTTACAAAGGTGTTAGCGTTATTTTTATGAAAATATTGCCACCTACAGCTGTCGACACCAAAACACTAGCTTACACCCAATTATTTTGTTTTGCCGCCTGCAGTTTTATGTAGCCTTCAAGTAGTTTTGTATGTCGCTCAAAACCCTCTAAACTTAGACCCGGGCAGTGCAAGTCATGAAAAATAGTATTACCCTCCACAATCGCTAAACCCTCTGCGGCATTCTGCTTGCCATACAGTTTCTCTAAGCCCGCTAAATAGTCTGCATAATCACGCTGCGGGTGCCATTTAATTTCTAGCAACGCTTTTATGCAACGATATTGAAGTAGCTTTTCATCAGATCCTTGTCCAAGCGCCAAACACCAATCCAGCCATTCCATCGCTTGCTGATCCTGCAGTGCAAGATACAACATGGCTTTAATCTCGCCTAAACGTATTGTCGCCCATAAAGTATGAGCATCAGGCGCTAAGCCGATAAATGCCGCCGCCAAAGTTTGATCGTTATAAGCGCCCTCGTCCAATCGGTCTAGAATGCCTTGCCACTGCTCACTATTACCCTGTTTTAATGTTAAAAAATCTTCGCGAAACAAGGCGCCTTCATTATTATTTTCCCAAACAAGTTCATCGACAGGATATATATCAGACATGCCGGGCACTAAAATACGGCAGGCATAGACATCTAAATGTTCATAATCAGCAATGTAAATATCAAATCCCATCTGGTGAATTTTATTGCTCAGATAATCAAATTCATCCGCTGTTTCACTATCATGATCCCAATCATAAAATTCATAATCTGCAGTAGATCGGAAAAAGTCATTTGAAATGTAACCGCTAGAATCAATAAAATGCATCTCTAAATTCTGCGGAGAAGCCACTTCCTCTAAATCAAATATCGGTGGATGAAAGACATCAAGCTGGTCTAGGTTTCGCCCTTGTAATAACTCGGTTACCGTGCGCTCTAAAGCCACCTCGAAACTAGGATGAGCACCAAAAGAAGCAAACACCGATCCGTCTTTTGGGTTTATCAGCGTCACACTCATTACCGGGTATTTGCCACCTAAAGAAGCGTCAGCAACTTTAAGAATATAGCCATATTGTTCTAGCTCTTGTATTGATTTTTGAATATCTGGATAACGATCTAACACTTCTTTCGGTAGATCCGGCAAGCAAATACCTTCTGCAATGATCTTATTTTTGACATAGCGTTCAAAAATTTCTGATAGTGATTGAACCCGCGCTTCATTTTGCGTATTACCCGCTGACATACCGTTACTGACAAAAATATTGGCAATAATGTTAATGGGAATATAAATTGATGCTCCATCTTGTAGGCGATGATAGGGTACAGCGCAAATTCCTCGCTCTCCTGTTCCAGAGTTTATATCGAACAATTTATCGGGGCTTAACTCATTCTCCGGGTCAAAATACTGCCATAAAGCTTGATCCATTAACCCCGAAGGCATTACATCACCAGAGCCTTCAAACCAGCGTTCATTTGGATAATGTACAAAGTCGCCGTTACTATGGTGTTCACCGAGGTAAAAATCAGCAAAGAAATAATTACAGCTTAACCGCTCAAAATACTCGCCCAAAGCACTGGCCAAACATGCTTTTTTACTGCTGCCTTTGCCATTGGTAAACATCAACGGACAGCTTTTATCACGAATATGCACAGAATAAACATTGCTAACAGGATTGAGCCAAGAAGCTTGTTCAATATCAAAACCAAATGACTTTAATTTTGCCTCCATCGTTGCAATACTGGTTTCCAGATCGCTGTCTTTACCTTTGATATATGTTTTTTCTGTCATCATATTACCCATAAAAAGAACCCCCTATTCTAAAATAGAACAGAGGGCTGTTTGCTACGTTACTAGTATAACAATCACATGGCTTCAGCAGCCAAGATTGCCTTCTTAACCAAACGTTTGGCCGCGCCTTTAACGGGCGCATCTTTGATCATTTGTAAGTTCACCGGTTTGCCCACAATGATCACCCCGCCCATGCCACCACCAAAATGAGGCGTACATTTATAAATATAAATGCCTTCATGGGTGAATGTTCTCTGGTAATTCTCTCCCATTTTAGAATGCCACATTTCTGCCGCATCAGGAATCAAACCTACCAAAGACTTTGTATCATGGGTCGCCATGTTCTCCCACGCTACCGTATCACCAGGAGCAATGATCACCACAAGGGGCTTATATTTCAACAGATTAGTAGTCACAATGTGAATTTTACTTGCCGCTGTCGGCTGCGGCTTAACCGGTGTTTCTTTTTCAACTTCGGGCTCTGGCACTACAGCAACTTCCTCTTCAATGGCCGGTGCTGTAGTAGGCTCAATAGGTGCTTCCTCATTAACCACATCTTTAATTTCGGGCTCTGTTGCAGCTTCTTGTTGAGTATCAACAGTACGTTTTTCAAGAGCTGACGGCTGCTCTACTTCTATTGAATTATAACGATCATTGTCACCTTGCAATGCAGGCCATATCGCCCAAAGAATAAAAAGACCTACGGCAATATGGGCAAGCGTAAACATCAAGCTTTTCATTTTTTTCTCCGAACTTTAAGATAGCGCCAGTATACCTATTTAATATGCTCAATAATATGCCTATTATCTGATAATGGTTGACCACGATCAAGAAACCAGCTTTTAGCATGGGTACTATGCCCGTGATCATTCAAGTTGCAGATGATTTTGTAGAAATCTCGTCATCCTCGAGATCTTTTATCGGGGATCTCTAGCGGAAACACTAGACTCCCGCTAAGCTTGTGCTCAGCTTGACTGGGTAAGCATGCGGGAGTGACGAAAAAGGTAAATCTGCATCTTCAAGTATTTTGGGTATAAACAATTAGTTCTTTATTTTAAGAAGCCTTTTAGTAGGCTGCCTACCAAATCGCCCGAACCAGACTTGTTGCCACCGCCCATCAAAGAGCCTAACACCGAACCCAGCAAGCCTCCTGAATTATTGCCACCACCTGAAATCGCTCCAGCTAACATATCAAGCATGCCGTTTGATTGTGCGCCTTTACTCATTGCGCCCATCAACATAGTTGCTACCATCGGTAATAATTTTTTGATAATGCTCGACCCAATACCTGTCGAGCTTGCCACTTGTGATGCCACTTGTCGGCTGGCATCTTTGCTGCCTAAAAGGTGACCCAGTATTTTATTGCCATCCCGTAAAGACTCGGGCTCAGATAGCGTGTTGGGATCATCAACATAACGCTGGTGATTGCCCTTTCCTAGCGCTCCTAACAACGATTATAAGCCGTTTTCTTGCTCCACATTATTCTGTAATTTGCTTGTTAATGCTGGTAATAATTGAGATAAAATATCGCTAGTCTGATCCGTTGAAAGGTTGTTTTGTTTGGCTAAGGCTCCTAATGTGTCACCTTTGGTTGCCGCCAAAACCATATTTAGTAAATCCATACGCTTGCTCCTCCGTGCCTGTTTTTATTTAAGGATAAAAGTTACTTTCATTGCCACTTTATAGGCAACAATTTTATTGTCTTCAATATCTAATGTTTGGTCTTGGATCCAAACGGAGGTAACATTTTCTAAGGTTTTTGTGGCGCGCTCTACACCCTCTTGAATAGCATCATCAAAACTTGTTGTTGAACGCGAAATAACTTCTGTAACTCTTGCAATAGATGACATAATAGTTCCTTTATTTATTAAATTTAAGAACGGTTAACTGTATACGTTATTTCTCGTTAAGACAAGTATAGAAGCGTAAAATCAGCTTTGCTGCGGGATCAGCGACCAATCATTGTTTACCGTTGCCAGTAGCCTTTTCAGCGCTTTGCTTTTGTTGCGATAGTTATCCACATCCAAGTCCCATCGTGCTTTAACCGACACATGTAAAGGCCCGGTTATTTCTCGTACCAGCTCTTTTCGTGCTCGATAAATGCCGGTTCGCTCATTATGTTGCTTATCCGTTGGATCGGGCTTCAATGTACTTAAAAAGTGTGACTCGAACTGTAAACCAAAGTTGATTGCTTCATTGCTGATCCATTGACTTGCAAGATGGCTTAAACCCGCCTCTTTATAACCCCCGCCGACATCTGAATGCACACCCGAAAACCAAACTTGTTTAAGATCTAATCCTGGCTTGTCGCTCCACATGGTAGGCTCAAAATCTATACGGTTTTCATCTATGGCTACAGCGTGACGAGCATGTTGGATAATTTTGCTGGGCGCTGTGTCGTGAAATAAGAACTCACGCTCGCCTAATGCTCCCCAAAAAGGAACGGGGATCCCTAGCGCGCCAACGGTATCCCATGCCCCAATAAATTCGATCGGACAAATATCTGCGCACGCTAAGTCTTGTCGAAACTTTTTTGCCAGCGTCGCATTTGGTCCTGTTGATTTAGCACGTTTTCTATAAAGTTTATAAGCGGCAGGGATTTGATCGGCAAACTGTCTTTTTAACAGGCCGCAATTACGGATAAAGCCAGCCAAAGAACGAACAGTGTAAGCGCCTCGACTAAAACCAAAAAAGAAAAGCGGGTCGCCCACGTTATAATTATGAACGATAAAGCGATAACAATCTAAAATGTTCTTATCAATGCCAGCGCCGGTTAGTCCACCCGCTATTTTTTTCCTGTCCGTGCCAACACCCCAATCATAAAAAACGATTTGCTCTACACCATCAGCCATCGGCTTAATGCCTCGAGCCATTTGTAACACATTAGTAGCAAGGCCTTTATCGGGTGAGTTCCATGTGCCATCTGCAAAGATCACGATCCTTTTCATCTTCCCTCACCCCTCGCTTTTTAACTTTAGCTAAACTGTAGCAGATCTCCGTTCCTATCAAAAGCTAAATAGCGTGATAGATTGCCACCATTTTCCACCATCTGCACCATCATTTTAAGTTGCAGATCCGTTTCTTCAGCACTAGGCATCATGCTGCCTATACCTGAAAGGCAAGCCACCAACACCATCTGCCACTCTTGTTCCATATTCTCTGATTCTTTAACTAAGTCAACAAAATTAGTTAAATCATCTAGAGGCTTATCAACACACATAAGAGGCGACAGCACGCCGCCTTTCCCGGCATTAAAGCGCTCTGCTTCATCACCTTCAATATCATCAGGTAATCCTGTTTTTAAAAAAACAAATAGAAACCGTTGTGGTTCTTTTTGCTCTCTACCCACCATTAATAAGGTTTCGTAATTAACTATATCAACCATGTTTTTACTCTTTATATTCTGTTGAGATCCGCTAAGCTCTCAAATTTTAACCAAAATTTCGCCCATACCAATACCGCCTAAATCACCGGCATAACGTTGAACCCGTGAAAACAGTTCTAAATTAGCAAACTGGGTGTCTAAATTACGGAAAGAGGCTAACATTAGCGGTAAAAATGCCAAGGTGTGTGCGCCGCAGTCATTAAAGTTTGCTGGGATCTGAGCCTCTTTCAGCAATAACAGTGTGCCACGCTTCATGCCATAACCCAGGTGAGCACCCACACTGCCTAAAACGGCAATCGTGCCAGAGACCATTCTTGCACCACAATAATCACCGGCATTACCTTCAATTAAGATATAGCCGCGACGCATATGATCGCCGGTACGTGCACCGGTATTACCCGTTATTATAACGGTTCCACCGGTCATGCCATTTTTATTGCCAACACGTGCCCCACCTACAATATCACCGGCATTGCCGTTAATTTTTATCTGGCCACCTTTCATTTCACAGGCCGTATAAACTCCCGTATTACCCGTTACAAGGATATAACCATTCGTCATCATTGCACCGAGATAAGCACCGACATTACCCTTTATTTCAATAGTGCCATGGCTCATTTGGTTACCGATAAAGTCTAATTTATCACTGCTGTTTTCAAAGATGATATAGCCGGTTGCATCGCCACTAATATCAAATACACTGTCAACCCGAACCGTGCGATTACCTGATGGCAATTCAATGGCTGCAATTTCAGCTACTGATTTCCCATCCAACTGGTTGGGGGTCAGAACTGAGCAATCAATGCGCTGTTTGGGATGCTGTTTTAGTGTCAGAACTAATGTGCTCATGCCATGATCTCCTGCAAATGGAAGTGGAATGGCCCAAGTTTTCCACCATAGTTACCCGCACTAATTCGGCGAATACCGTTTGCCGCACCTAAATCACACACCGCCTGAATGCCAACCCGCATCGCTATATCAATATCTTCTTTAGTCAGACCATCAATAACAATTTCCATTACTGACTCAATTTCAGGCGAAAGTTCGGTCTTGGTTTGCCCTTTTAAGGTAGGGCAAAAAGCATCATTAGTTGAGGCATTGAGTGCTTTGAACTTTGAACCCATTTTTGAACCTGAGCGAACAATACCACCCGGGAATGGCATAATCACATTAGGGCATTTTTTCATCTCAATAATAGCGGCTTCACAGGCTGCTAAGGCTTGCGCTTGGGATTCAGCTAACACTAGAAAATTACCACCGCCAACAGCGGCTTGAACACCGGTTTTCTCTTGGGTTAAAAACTCACCATCCATCACCGGAATACGCCAATAACGTTTACCATCAATCATTTTTGATATTTGGAAACCATCGCCAAAAAAGCGTAGATTCTGACCTAGCGCAATTTCAGTTTCACTTTCTAAGCCTGAAAATAACGCTGATGTAGGCGAAGTAAGCACACACTGACCTGATCGGGTTTCAACTTGTTTTGCTAGGCTTTTTCCGCCCATTGCAAAGATTAATATAGACACGCCCGGCCGACCATCTGGTGTTTCGCTAGGATCAAGCACTCTTTCAATACCCGCCTCGCAGCCACAAGCAATAACCGATGTGGCAAAACCGGTAAAGGTTTGTGCTGAAATCATCGCCCACTTTGTATTTAATGCGGTGATGATTAAGCGTGTGCCTTTCATTGGAAATGCTTCGGCAAAAGTTTCATCAATTATGACACCATTGATAATCATATTTTGCCTCCTGCATGTAGCGGCTGCACGGTTAGACTACCTCGGCCATCATCGACAATCTCATCATCACTTATTTTAAAGTTGCCCATTTTCTGGGTGTGATATTTATCAAAATACGGTTTTAATAATTTTTCAATATTGTTGTCATATTCAGGCTTAACCACATGCGTTGTGCCCCATGTAACCTCAATTATTTCACCATCTTTAACTACCATGACACCGTCTTTAAATACATAATCAGGTTTGCTGAACATTTTTTCACGATCTTCATTGTCAGTATAAACGGTAATATCTGCTGCGCCACCTATACTTAAGTGACCACGATCGGCAAGGCCAACCAATTTAGCCGCACCCGCACGCGTCATAATAGCAATTTCATACAGCGTATATTCACGCTCTAATGAGGCTAAATGGCTGGCTTTTTGTGCCTCTGGATGCAGTGTCGATAACACATCATTGCGGAAGGTTTTATCCATCAATAATCGTATCAAATGTGGATAACTGGTAAACGGTGCACCATTAGGGTGATCCGTTGTTAAGAACACGCGCCAAGGATCATCCACCATTAGAAATGTTTCCAAGCCAATCATCCACTGCAAGGCGTTGACATAATTTTGATCTTTATACTTGAATGGCACTACACCACAACCGGCATCACACTCAATATCCATCGTTACCCATTTATTTGGGCTGGCATGGGAGTGGGCGGCATGTTGGTGCATGCTGTCACCCGATACCGTAACCGTTTGACCAAATAAAATTTGACCGACATCTGCGGTAATGTTTTTATGTTTGTTGATTATTTCGGCAATTTGAGCTGAACCCGACGAGAATTTAAAATCACCCTCAGTACCATAACTATGGAACTGAATATGCGTCATATGCATCGGCAAGCCGTTAATGCCTTCCATGGTATCAATAGTCGTTTCTAGGTTGCCTGGCACACCCAAATTACAGCCATGCACATGTAGCGGGTGCGGCACGCCTAATTCTTTTACCGCCGTTGCTAGTCGCGCTAAAATATCGCGTGGTGTAACACCGTAATACTGGTTTTTTTCATCCAAATCCATTTTACGCTGGTTAAATTTAAAGGCATTAATGCCACCCGGGTTCACCACTTTTACGCCGATCGCCTGTGCATGGGTCATTGTCCACGCCACATAGTTATTAATGGCTTCTTGGTCGCCATTCGATGCCATCATCCGCAGCAGAAAATCATCACTGCCCAACATCACATAACCGCCTTTGTCGATGATAGGCGTATCACCCATTTCCATATGTGCTTGACGGGCATTGATGGGTAATATTGCCGGTTCAAAGCCTGCGGTATAACCCATTTCAGCATAACGATAACCTGCTGTTAACGTGCTCGGTGCGGCGTGACCACAGCCTGATCGCATTAACTCGGTGCGAGCAATCACATCGGCCGCATGATCTTCAGGCAACATGGTGCGGGCAATATTAATTTTGCCTCCACCAATATGGGTGTGCATATCAATGGCGCCGGCCATCACCACTTTGCCGCGCACATCAATTTCTTTATCTATACGATCATCGCCCGGCTTGGCAATAATGCGGCCATCGCGGATATAAATATCTTTGACTTCATTGTTGATGCTATTGGCGGGATCGTAAATTCTGCCGCCGGTTAATTTAGTTAACATAAATATGAATCTGCCTTTTACAATTGTTGTTCTACGGCTGTTAGTACATCGAATGTACTTGGCAAACCACTGTCTCGTAATTTCCGTAACGGTACAGCCACCGCACCGTCCGCGCGAAAAGCGTGTCCAGTATGATCGATCCCCGGTGTACCTACAGGAATAAAAACGTCCGGCTCTTGCTCAAACTTCATACCGGAACGACCTAGAACAACCGTTGTCGCATTTGATTTTGGTGGTGTACGATCAATATTAAAGCTCGAGATCCAAACTAAGGTATCAACTTCGTCACTTTTTAACATTCGATTGGTATCGCAAAGATACGGATCGTAATCAGGGTAACCTTGATTAAAATTAGTGCGCATCGGGAAACCTGATTGCCAAGCTGATACTTGATTAACGGTTATGTTGCCATCCTTGCCACCCAAAGGTAAGCCGCTAGATCGTGTAGCTGAATTGAGATCTTTAACCATCTCACAGACCATTTGCACAGTTGCTTCTGCATGATCAAAATCCAAGTCAGCTGTCGACCAAGTTACCACTGAATATTTGGCTTTTTTTAGCTTGTCAGCCAATACCGCCAGATCAGTTACCGCGATACCGCCCACCTGTGTTGCCTGTATTGTTTTGCCGTTCACTAGCGCACGTAATATCGAGACCACTTCTGGCAGATCGGCATCATCACAGCCTAAAACCTGCGCTTTTTTGCCTTGAGGTGAGGTCGAGGCATCAGCTGAAGGCGCTTTACCTAAATAAACCACTTGGCGCGAGGCAATATCTTGATCAAACATGCTCTCCTTATTCCACACCATCCGTTCAAAAAAACGGGGATACTCTGCTTCAATATCACTGCCTACCACTAACAATAAATCAACGCGATTTTTTACTTCGGTTAATGTGGTCAACATCCAACCGGTATCTTGTAACACCAAGGTGTTTCTAAATCCGGCTGCAGAATCCATATTATCAATGGTGGCACGGCTTTTATCAGCTAAGGCCATGGCACTACGCGCACCGTTTACGTCGGTCGCCATGCCCGCAATAACGGGTTGCTTGCTGTCTCTTAATAAATTAGCGATATGCGTTACCGCGTCATTTAAAGATACTTCTTTGCCTTTTACCCGTGGCGCGGTATCTGTGATCGGTGTTTCAAAGCCCTTTTTAGTTACCGCATCACCATTTTCAATAATGGATACGGCATTACCTGCAACTTTGATGGTTAAATCATCAACGGCAATGCCACAAAATGGGCTTGACACTTCTTGCCAAACTTCCGCTCCGGTTTTTTCAGTCATCTTGAACCCTTAATCGTATTTCATATATTTAAACCGTGGATCAGAAGGGGTACCTTCAAATGGGCTACCTTGTTCTTCACCTGGCTGCCATTGCACAACCTGTTCTATTTTTTTTGCCAACTCAAAATCTTTATCGGTAATACCTTTGGCACTATGCGTAGTTAACTTTACAATTACAAAAGCGTAAGAAGCGGTAAGATCAGGATGGTGCCAAGCAGCTTCCGCCAAATGCCCTACGGTATTAATCACCATTAAGGTGCCCTTCCAACCACTGGTTTTATATTTACGGCGGATCCAGCCCTTTTCAAAATACCAATGCGGCAATTCTGCGACTAGCTTTTCAGCAATTTCTGCTTCCGAATACGTTTTTTCTGTTTGCCTAGACATCATCTCAACCTCTATAGTTAGACATGTTGAGCATACTCCGATTTTAATGTTCTAACCATGCTTTGCTCTCATTAATAACGACTCAATATCATTTTGTTTTAATTGTTTTTGTAATTGATCGGCATTATCTCGACCGATAATAGGACCGACCTGCACCCGATGCCAAGTGTCTTTATTGTCAATGGTCACGGTTTGCACTTTCGACTCTATTCCTAAAAGCGCCAGCCTTGCCCGATATCTATCAGCATCGGCCGCCTTTCTAAACGATCCCACTTGTAGCATATAACTTATTTTGACGGTGGTTTCAGGGGTTGTTTGAGGGGGCGATGTCACAATAGGTTTAGGCGTGGGCGCTTGTTTCGGCGTTTTAACCACCACCTCCATTTCCGGTAGCAAAGTATAAAAATCAAAGGTGGGTTCAACATGCTTGTTGGCCTTTTTATCTTCTTTAACTACGGCAACTGGCTGTTCTGCGGGTACATTATCTTTTAAATGCAAAAGAAACATAGCAAAAGCACCAACAGCAAAACTCAAAAACATCGGACCCCAAGGTATTGTTTTTTCTGTTGTTTTATTACGTGAATTTTTTGTCGCAGCCATTACATTGTCTCCGGTGCAGATACACCTATCACCGTTAAACCATTTTTAATTACTTGTTTCACGGCCATTATCAATGTTAACCGTGCTTGGCTTAACTCAATATCATCGACAATAAAGTGATGGGCATTGTAATAGGTATGAAAATCACGCGCTAAATTGATTAAATAATGCGCCAAAATATGGGGTGTATAGTTCAATGCGGCTGTTTCAATAATCTCTGAATAGCACGCTAAAGCAGTCAATAATGCGTGTTCATGATCTTCGCTTAAACGATTTAGGTTTTGCATACCTTGTTGTTGATCTCTCGTTAAACCACGCTCTTTTAACTGCCTAAACACACTGCATACCCGCGCATGAGCATATTGCACATAATAAACAGGGTTATCATTGCTTTGTGATTTTGCCAATTCAAGATCAAAATCCATATGCTGATCAGCACCGCGCAATACATAAAAGAACCGTGCGGCATCTTTACCTATTTCTTGTTGTAATTCTTTCAAGGTGACAAACTGGCCACTTCGCGTCGACATCGCCACTTTTTCACTGCCACGGTATAACACTGCAAATTGAACTAATAATACTTTAAGACGCGCTTCATCTTGTCCCATTGCGGTTAACGATGCTGTTACACGAGGGATATAACCATGATGATCGCTGCCCCACACATCAATTACCGTATCAAAGCCACGGTTAAATTTATTGAGATGGTAAGCAATATCTGATGCAAAATAAGTGGTCTGACCATTATCACGCACCACCACCCGATCTTTCTCATCACCATAATCGGTGGATTTAAACCACCAAGCACCGTCTTTTTCATACAAAACATTAGCTGCTTTTAACTGCTCAATCGCTTTATCAACATCGCCTGATGCCATCAATGAGCGTTCAGAAAACCACTCATCGTAATCGGTACCAAAATCAGCAAGATCGGTTTTAATACCTGCGATAATTGAATTTAAAGCTAAATCAAACACTTTACGATAATCCGCTTTGCCCAATAACGCTTTGGCGTTTAAAATCAAACCATCAATATGCTGTTCTTTGTCGCCGCCTTGCGGCTCATCATCTACTACTTTGTCAAATACAGAGGCAGTAATACGGCATAAATCTTCGCCGCACTCGGTTATTAATTTTTCTGCAATCTCTACAATATACTCACCTTTATAACCATTGCTGGGAAAGGTAAACTGTTCGCCACACGCCGCTAAATAACGCAGCCAAACACTGGTGGCTAAAATATCCATCTGCCGACCGGCATCATTGACATAATATTCACGGTGCACATCAAAACCAACTTCTGCGAGCAAACTACTGACCACTGAACCATACGCCGCACCACGACCATGCCCTACATGCAAAGGGCCTGTTGGATTAGCAGACACAAACTCAACTTGCACACGCTTACCCTCGCCCAATTTACTTTGACCAAATTGATTGCCTGCCGCCAGTACATCTTTAACAATTTGTTGAGCCGAGTCAGCAGAAAGGGTGAAATTAATAAAGCCCGGCCCTGCAATATCAACTTGAGTAATAAAATCAACATCTGGCAAAGCATCTACAATTGCGGTGGCAATTTGGCGGGGGTTCATTTTGGCAGGGCGAGCCAACATCATTGCAACATTACAAGCAAAATCGCCATGCGCTTTATCTTTAGTGCGCTCAATTTGAATCTCAGGCACCGTCATTTCGGGAAGCGTGCCTTGTAAAATCAAATCAGCTAACACCTGATGAAGCACCTTAATTAGTTTAGCTTTCAAATTGATAAACCTACGGGGAAAAGGAATTGCGGGTATTTTAACCGATCTACAATATGACTGTTAGCTGTTTTTTTCTTGTATTAAGTAAATATTTTCGCAACATTCTTTCGCATCGCATCACATAAAGAATATAGACTTTATTACCTTCAATTCGATAAAAAACACGACATGGCTTTACAATAACTTCTAAATATCTTGATTTTTTAAACTCTACTGGTTTACATCCAGATTCTGGAAATTGTTCTAGGCGGTCTGTGCTAGAGAAAACTTTTTTTACTAGATTAACTGCAGCGTCTGGCTTATCAAGTGCTATATATTCTGCTATTGCATCAAGGTCGGATAGAGCAGGTTCGATCCATATTACTTGAGCCATTTACTCATTTTTTGTTTTGCTTCTGCTTGAGTATAAAGGCGGCGTTCTAAAATAGCTGTTTCACCTTTGGCTATTCCATCCAATATTTTCATTCTATTTTGCATCATTTCATAATCTTCAACATCAACAAGATATGCTGATGGCTGACCGTGTTCGGTAATAAGTACGGGCTCTTTGGAATCATGTAATTCGGCCAATATTTTGGTTGCTTGGCGTTTTAAAGTAGTCACTAATTCAATTTTCATAAAGTGATACTATACTGTCACTTATAATTTTACAATTAGTTTTTATACTCACATCAAATCAACAGGATCAATATCAATTGACCAACGAACTTTTCGAGCTAACTTTAACTTTGAAATAGCGTCAATTGAATGATCTAATAATTGATGAATGGGTTTTCGTTGTTCACACGATAATAAAAGTTGTGCTCGATATCGGCCTGCTCTTTTTTCCATTATGGCGGGCACAGGGCCTAATATCATTACCTGTTGTTGATGAGTTTGGTTGAACACTTCTAATGCTTCACTTAAAAACAGCATTGCGAGGGATTGTTGTTTATCTTCTGCTCGAATTACACAAAGTGATCCTGCGGGTGGCATCCCCATTTGTTGGCGTTGTTGTAAAATTGTTTTAGCAATATAAGAATAATCATGACCGATTAACGCTTTCCAAAAGGTATGGTTGGGTTGGCTGGTTTGAATAAACACCTCGCCTGCTTTTTCGCCTCTTCCTGCTCGACCTGTCACTTGAGTAATCAGTTGTGCAAGGCTTTCTGTTGCCCGAAAATCAGCACTAAATAAACCTTGATCAGCATCTAACACCCCCACCAGTGTGACATTATGAAAATCATGGCCTTTAGCTAACATTTGGGTGCCCACTAATATTTTGGCACCACCTTGTTGAATATCAGCCACAATATTAGCAAAGGCATTCACTTTTTGGGTGGAATCACGATCAATTCTAATCACCGATGTTTCAGGAAAATATTGTTGCAAGGTTTGTTCTAATTGCTGTGTGCCCACACCATAGGTTTTTAATTCCGTTGTTTTGCAAGTAGGGCAATATTGAATTAAACGATGAATCAAACCACAGTGGTGACACATTAAAATATGGCGTGATTGATGCACAATCATTTTAGCGTCACATGAGGTGCAGCTAGCGATCCAATTACAATCGTGACACATTAAAACAGGGGCGAAGCCGCGGCGATTGATAAATAATAAAACCTGATTATCTAGGCTTATTTGCTGTTGGATCGCTTTGTATAAAATAGTAGAAATACCACTATTTGCTGTAGGGCCCTCACTATCTACCATTCTTATTTTTGGTAATTTAGCACCGGTAGCACGCTCAGTTAATGTTAATTGCGTATATCGCCCTTGTTCGACGTTGTAGAGACTTTCTAGTGAAGGGGTCGCACTACCCAACACAATAGGGATTTCTGCCCGCTGTGCTCTTATTAGGGCAATGCTACGGGCATGATAACGTAAGCCATCTTGCTGTTTATATGAACTGTCATGTTCTTCATCAATAATAATAACACCGATATTTTTTAAGGGCGTGAATACTGCTGAGCGTGTGCCGATTACTACATCAGCCAAGCCATCTCGTGCTAATAACCACGCTTGTTTTCGATCGCCATCTGATACCGCAGAATTAAGTACCACGATATTAGCATCTAAATGCTGACGAAAACGTTGAACAAATTGTGTGGTTAAACCTATTTCAGGGATCAAGATAAGGGCTTGTTGACCTTGTTCAATAATCTTTTTGGTCAGTTGAATATAAACTTCTGTTTTGCCACTACCAGTAATGCCATGTAGTAGATAGGGATTAAAGCTATTGTGATTTTCCCAAACAGTATCAACTACATATTGTTGTTGTTTAGATAAAATATGATAGGGTTGAATATCACCGTTTAATAATATTTGTTTAACTTGTTGTTGTTGAGTGAGTAGTTTTTTTTGTTCTAATGAAAACAAAGAAGATTTACATGAGCCTAACGCTATGGTTATTTGTTGCTGTGAAATAGCATTTGAATAATCAGCTAAATAAGAAATTATTTGCTGTTGTTTTTTACCTAACTTTTGTTCGCTTTGATCTGAGGATAAAGCCCAATAGGCTTCAGTTTTTAGTTCAGCAGGTTCTTGCTGGCGTAGTTTTTTAGGTAATGCCGCCTGAAAACATTCACCCATTGGATGGTGATAATAATCACTAACCCACTGAATAAGTTCAAAAGTAGTTTTTGGGATTAAAGCTTGATCATCAATAATCTTTTCAATTGTTTTTAATTTAGCATTTTGTTTTTCAGACCTTAATGTTGAGATCCCTACAATAATGCCTACCAACTGACGCGATCGAAAAGAAACTAAAACCCGCATTCCAAGTTGAGGGGTGATACTTGAATCTGCATTGATATAATCAAAAACAGTTCGTAATGGACAAGGAATGGCAATATGAAGAATAGATGTCATGTAACAAGTATAAATAATATATATATATTTAAAAGCTTATGTTGTTGTTGTTTATTGCCTGTTGATATGTGTATAGACAATATTTTAAAATTAAAATCATAAGCTTACTTAAAATTTAGTTGTTGATATCTTTTCTATTAATATCGTTTATATTGTGGATAAAGAGCTGTTTTATCCACAGCTAAAGTTATCCACAGCTTTTTATTCAATTTATAAAGTTGTTATACAGATGTTATCCTAAGCAGATAGTTAAGAGTAATAAATAAATGAAAATAGCACTTATTGTTGCAACCGATCAGCAAGGATTAATTGGAAAGGATAATGATCTTCCTTGGCATTTATCTGCCGATCTACAATATTTTAAAAAAGTGACTATGGGAAAACCTATTATTATGGGGCGAAACACCCATGAATCAATAGGAAAAGCCTTACCTGGTCGAAAGAATATTATTATTACTAAAAATAAAAAATATAAAGCAGAAGATTGTATTATTGTGCATTCAAAGGAAGAGGCATTAAATGAATGCAAGGATGAAGATGAAGTAATGGTTATGGGCGGCGCATCTTTATATAAGCAATTTTTACCACGGGCAGATAAATTATATTTAACCTTAGTTCATGCTAATTTAGAAGGTGACACTTGGTTTCCGCAATGGTATCAAAACGAATGGCAACAAATAAGCCGTGAACATCATTTAGCGGACGATAAAAATGAATATCCTTACAGTTTTATAGTCTATCAAAAAAAATAAGAGTAGGAGCGGCTTCAGCCGCGAACAGACCGCTTATTCAGAGCTTAAAATTCGCAATGCAGCCTGAGTATGCTCCGCCGCTTCATGACCTAAATCCGTTAAATAACCCCCATCTGGGCTATCAACCAAGCCTTTTTCATGTAAACGCTGTGTTGCGGAAATTAGACCTTCTCTAGCAGTATGGTGAACTTTAATACCTTCTTGGGTGCTATCTAAATTATAGCGAAGTAATATTTCAATTTCATCAACTAAAGCTTGTTGTATTGACATGATTTCACCTTGGCCTAATATTAAAAATATATCCTACACGGATTTGTAGCCAAGGGGGTATATTTTAAGATTATTTTATAAAAAGAATAGAGAAAAGCGTGAGCAATAACACGGAAAAACAATAGTAAAGTGATCAATAATGTCATCATCTACCCTTTGGTACAGTAGTATCATTGTTATATTTATGGTATAAAAAATAGTTATTATGATAAAAAGCAATAAAATACAAGGCTTTACCTTACTGGAGCTAATGATTACGCTTGCTGTCGCTGCAATTATGATGTCGATAGCTTTGCCTAGTTTTATGGGGTTAATACGGGATAGCCGAATGACGACCGATGCAAACATTATTTTAACCTCTATCAATTATGCTCGTAGTGAGGCTGTTACTCGTAATGTTCAGGTAACAATATTGAAGCAAGGAGGTGGAGTTAGTGAATGGGAAGGAGGCTGGAATATTTTCACAGACTTTAATGGTAACGGCACCTGTGACGATGGTTGTGATGCAACAAACCCTGGAGAAGATGAGCTACTTAAAACATATGATGGTGTAGCAACAGGTTACACTCTCAGAACAGGTGGGAATTATCCAACATGGATGGCATATCTCCCTTCAGGAATGAGTGAGGGTAGTGGGCCAAATGTGAATGATACTTTTCGTTTGTGCGATCCTGATGCTGACACGATTAATTCTAGGGCAATTAATATTAATGTTTTAGGGCGAGCACGTATTTCAAGGGGCACGGCTTTATGTCCATAAACCGATATCAATATAGTAAAAAAACGAAAAAAAACAAAGGTTTTACATTAATAGAGGTATTAATTACCGTTGTTATTTTGGCATTGGGATTATTAGGTCTTGCAGGGCTTCAAATAAATTCTTTACGTGACAACCTTCGTGCCGAACATCGAGGAAAGGCAGTGCAACTGGCTTATGATATGGCAGATAGAATGCGATCAAATATAGTTGGTTTAAATGATTACACTGATGCACCAGCCGAAAATACCAATTGTATTGCTGTACCCATTGTAGGTTGCACGGCACAACAGCAAGCAGGTCATGATAGGTTTGAGTGGGAGAGGGCAATTGCAAATTCGCTTCCTTTAGGTGAGGGCGATGTAAGTGAAGCCGCAGACGTGTATAGTATCACTGTAGCGTGGGATGATGATCGTAGTGGTGCGATTGATGCGAGCGACGCACAGTTTACAGTGAGGTTTTTTGAGCCATGATTTCGTTGAAAAATTCACATCAAAAACAAAAAGGCTTCACCCTTATTGAAATAATGATTGCTCTAACGATAGGTATATTTTTAGCGGCTGGAGTTGCACAGGTATTTATAGGCACCAAACAAACCAATAGAATGCAAGAAAATCTCTCTAGAATGCAAGAAAACGCCCGTTTTGCCATGTATTTTTTAACTCAAGAGATTCGTCAAGCAGGTTTTGAGGGCAGTGTGTGTGGTAATAAAAAACTACTAGAAACGGCATATAACAACCTAGATTCTTCAGATGCAATGTATCATTTTAATTCATCAGATGCAATCGTCGGGTTTGATAGTTTTGGCTTGAATGGCAGTGATAAAATCACTGTAAAAAGAGTTGTACTATCCGGGCAAGGAATATCTATTGTTTTGCCTCATAATAATAGCAATGCTAATTTAAAAGTAGAGAGTAATGTGGGGAGCTTTGATTCAGGAGATATAGTTTTGGTAACAAACTGCTCTAGAGGAGATATATTTCAAATTATCAACACCACAGGTGCGGGCGGAACAACTTTAGCGCATTCAGTTGGCAACAATAATCAACCAGGCAATAAAACTAATAATTTATCAGCAGAATATACAGGGCCAGCACAGGTGTACCGCTTTTCAGTAAGAATGGCAGAGTATACTATTGAAGAAGATGGTTTTGGTGTGCCTGGATTAATGTTGAATAACGGTGTAATCACACAACAACTGGTACCTAATATTGAAAATATGCAGATCCTTTATGGTCAACGACAAGGCGGTGTTATGTTTTATGTTCCTGCAGCAACAGCAGGGTTAGATATGGCACAAGTAATAAGCATAAGGGTTAGTTTGCTGGCTAGAAGCCCAGATGATTTTGTTGCGACAAACCCCCAACCTTATTTTTATAATGGGGTTGATGTGTCAGGAGCGGCAATACCTGATAGACGTTTAAGAAAAGTGTATACCTCTACAATTGCTGTGCGTAACAGGCTTAACTAAAGCTAGGGTTAAAATATGAAGAAAACAAACAGTGGATTTACACTTATAGAATTGATGATTGTTGTCGCTATTATCGCCATTTTGGCAGCGATCGCTTATCCAAGCTACCAAGGCGCGATAAGAGATACGCGGCGCGGCGTTGCTCAGGCAGACTTGGTGGAGTTAGCAGGGTTTATGGAGCGATATTACACCACAAACTCACAATATACGGGTGCAGCTATTCCATTTAATGAGTCACCTCAAGAAGGAGATGCCGTTTATTATAATTTATCTGTTGCCATTCCTTCCGCCACGACATTTGTTTTAGTAGCAACACCAGCCGGCTCACAAGCCACAGATTATTGCGGTGTATTAATGCTAGAAGGCACAGATAAAAAAACAGCAGTCTATGCAGGTTCAATCGTTGCAGGTTGTTGGTAAAGAGTGAGTTTAATCACAGAAAAAAAACAGCCATCATTATAAGATGAGAATAGTGAAATAGTGAACAAATAGAATGAGTCCGAGTATAACTAACCCTCTAGGGATGAGGAATTATGGGGCAACACAGTGACAAATAACGGTTATTTGATGAGTTCTCGCCATACACAGCAGGGTGTAGTGCTGGCTATTGCTTTAATTATGTTAGTTTTAATTACGCTTCTTGCGGTGAGTGCGATGCGAACAACCATAATGGAAGAGCGCATGGCAAGCAATAGTCGCAATGATAATATTGCTTTTCAATTGGCCGAAACAACATTACGCCAAGCAGAAGAGAATCTTAAAAACGCTCCCAAAGTTCTATCTATTTTCGATGCCACCTCGACCCCCCCTGCTGTTGGCTTAGGAACATGCGAAATAGTTTTAAATAGCGAAGATTTTACAGATCAGAACCGATGGGATGCCATTGCCTGTGATTATGTCGGTAGTGCAGATGAGGGAGTAACACGAACAGCACATTATTTTGTTGAGTTTGTGCGTGCGGAAATACCTGTTGTGCCAGGAACAACCCCCCCTCGAAATTGCTATTATCGGGTGACCGCTAGAGGTTACGGGCCTGATGCAAATAGTGCAGTGACATTACAATCAACATATAAATTTAATGCGTGTAGTTAGGCGCAAGGTGTAGATATTATGGGCAACTTAGCTTTAAGAAATAAATTTTTAGCACTTAAAAAACAATTTCATCATGTAAAGGCAAGCGTTTTATTTGTTACTGCACTGCTGTTTTCAAATAGCGTTATTGCTATTGATATAGCCCAAAGCCCCTTGTTTATTGACCAGTCAGCCACGCCGAACATCATGTTTGTTCTAGATGATTCTGGTTCGATGGATTTTGATATTCTCGCCGTGCCACATTGGCGTGCGCAAAATTATGATCACGATGTGATGCGTTATTGGGCACAAGGTGGCTGGCTGGGGTGGTCAGATACGCCCACGGGTAAAATTACCGATGCTACATGGCGATCGTATACCGGTTATTGTCAAGACAGAAATGCAGATGGCATTTGTTATAATGAGCTATACCTGAATGATGATAATGATAGAGATGATAATGAAAAAACATTCATTGCCCCTGTTGTAGCAAACAATGATTGGGGTTTAGTGTTAGAGCATTGGTATTTCTGGGAGTTTCCGAAAGGTTACTGTTCTATGCCGAGTGGCGGTGGCGGTCCTGCTTTGCCAGATGCTGGCGATTGGTTGCCTAACCTAGATAAGGTTTTTGCCTTTTTAACGGGTTCGAAGCAGGCGTATGCGCATTCAGGCGATTTTGGCCCAAGCAATTCCCCCCGCCAATGGGATGGAGCGAATCATGCAAGTACTCAAAATACAGGTGGCGGAGCTTATAGGCAAGAAGTGTGGAAAAATAAAGGCCCTGAGCGAAATACATGGGATGTAGATAATGAGTACTATAACAATGCGGCAGACAAGACAGCATGTGAAGGCAATGGCGGCACTTGGAAAAGGAATACCAGTAGCAATCACAGAGTACTCCATCATGGCTCCTATACATTTGACGGAACGACTACCCGCGCTACTTGGGTAAATGATTGGTCAGGCTCGGCTCCCGTCATTAATCCATTAACGGGAGCGATAACAGCAAATGGCCCGCTCAATAGCAACACCGGTGATTATCATCATGAATATCTAAAAAACTATACTACCGCCACAGCAGGGAGAGCGCGGTTTGATATTAACGGTGACGGGGTCGGTAATGATACCAGTTTCCGAGAGAAGGATGTCCAGAGCAATAGAGTCATTAATTATCGTTATATTCAACATTTAACAGACAATACCTATCCGCGATCAGATTGGCATGCGTGTGGCAACACCAGCTCAACCAACTATTGGATGGCGACCAATGCCTGTGCACCATTAAATAATACTATGCCGGGCAATTACCCTGTAGCATCACCTAATAACCCTATAGACAATCCAAGCAATCAGGTTGCACAAAGTATTTACAATAAAGGTAAGACGGATTTTGTTCAATTAGGTAACCCCGCAACAGTGCCTAGATATATCCGATCAGATGATTGGGTGGGCGATAATGGTAATCTGCCACGCCGCACCCCCAATGTTGACGTGTTAATGCCGCCTTGGGCTGCTAGCACCAAACATGCGATGAGCAAACATGATCCCTTTCCCTTGGTGGTTGATTGGCGAGTGCGCTCAGCAGATTTCAATGTAATGTATTATAGCCCGGGCAGTAAATATGACGTGTGGGCCGACATTACGGAGGTGTTGCCGGCGGGGTGCACCAATAAATTTAATTGTGCCCGTAGTAATCCGCAACCCGGCACAGCAGGTTATACATTAACGGAAGATTTAGCCCGCCCGAGAGCTGAATACGGTGCGGCAGGCGTCGCCCCTGTTAATGTTCAGGCCGGTTTTGTTTATGAGGTTTGGGTGGATGATGCAGGACATTTACCATCAAGGACAAGACCAGAATGGGAACGAGGAGACAGCAAGTGTGGCACAACAGGTGGCTATACACTAACAGCGGCAGATGTTACGGCAAGTTTTGGTGGTGCCGGTGTCGTTGATCCGGCAACAGGAATAGCTTATGGCGCAGGTGAGCATGTTTGTTTTAGTTATTTAAATCTAGATCCTAGCGGTAATGCCGGTGATGGTGAAATCGATTTATGGGATTCACACTACCGTGTTGAAGTAAAAGATACAGAAATTGTTGTACAAAAAGTACGCCGCACTCCCCACTTAAAAGGGAAGGAACTTTATACCGATTCTGTCTACGATCGATCAAGTCATTATTATTGGGATAATGGTGATGTGGCGGGCGCACCAAATAATGGCAGTGTTTCGTTCACCAATTTAGAGTTGGCTAATATGCGTGTGGCGATGTCAGATACGCGCGTATTAAGCACGACAATATATGATCCTGCAAATTACGCAATGTATTCTTCCAGTGCCTTATGTTTAAAATTACTAGGCGAAGACCCCGCTAATCCGGGCAACTGCCGCACGCTTGCACAAGTCAAAGAAAATGCCGCTAACTGGTATCAATATAGTCGCAAACGTTCATTTGTTGCTAAAGGCGCAATAGGCTTGTTAATGGCTGAAATTCCTGATGTGAACTATGGCTTAATGGGTACCAAAAAACATAACAGTGATAATATTTCATCTTTATTTAGAGATGTGTACGATGGTAAAGGATCGGGTAATAGTGATGCTGATAGAAATACGCATAATGATAATCTCAGGTCTGCACTATACAGTTATGTTTGGCCTGCTACAGGAACGCCTTTACGTCTTGCATTAGAGCGGGCAGGAGAATACTTTGCAGGCCGAGGCCCTAATTTGGGTGCGGGAGTGAACAACCATTCTATTAGCCCAATTACAGAAAGTTGTCAGAAAAATTATGCCATTATGTTAACGGATGGTTATTGGAACGGGGATGATCCGTCTGTAGGTAATGCAGATGGCGACAGCTACACGAATACATTAGCCGATGTGGCGAAAAAATATTATGATGAAGATCTTCGCCCGCTTTTACCTAATGAGGTGCCAACAGATGCCTTTAATACTAATAGTCAGCAACACTTAACAACCATCGGTATTGGCTTTGGTGTTTCTGGTTCGCTGGTAGACGACCCTGATCCGTCAAGCGGTCCAGCTGAAGATGGTTGGCCGGGCGATCCTGATGCATCGGGTGCCTCTGTCTTGACAGAAGCCTCAACGTGGGGTGGCGATCCAAAACCCAACTCAAATGCAGCCTTCAAAATCGATGATTTATGGCATGCTGCTTATAATAGTAGAGGAAGATATTATAAGGCAGACAACCCCGAACAGTTAATTTTACAATTAAAGGCGGCTATTCTTACTGCACTAGCGGCGTCAGGTTCAGCAAGCGCGTTAACGGCGAACTCAGCAGTGTTAACAGGCACAACTCGCGTTTATCAAACGCTTTTCAAAAGTGATGAGTGGTCAGGCGAGATTAAGGCTTATAGCTTGACGGCTTCGGGCTTAATCAATCCAGCGCCAATATGGACGGCTCAAAGTCAGTTAGATGCAGTTGCCCCGGGATCGCGGAAAATATTCACTTTAGATGCCAGTGGAGCAGGTGCTTCATTTAGCTGGGCGGCTTTAAGCCCTAGTCAGCAGCTTATGCTCAGAACACGCTGGGTACCGAATGTTCTGGAAAATGTTGCTTTTGGCCAAGCTCAGTTAGATTATATTCGCGGTCAAAGTGATGCTCAGTTCCGAACACGGGCACACACATTGGGTGATATTGTCCATAGTGAACCATTATACGTCGGTGGGCCTAAACAGCTCTATCCTGATTCATGGCATGTGGTTGATTACAGTGCCTTTAGAGCGGCGAATAGTGGTCGAACACCTATGCTGTACGTAGGGGCAAACGATGGAATGATGCATGCTTTTGATGCCGCAACCGGCGCCGAAAAATATGCCTATATTCCAAGGGTGTTATTGCCTAATTTGAATGCATTAAGCCATAAACCAAGCCCCGGCCAAGATTTTATCCATCACTATTATGTAGATGACACCCCAGTAAGTGGGGATGTGTTCTTTGCGGGCGCTTGGCATACCGTGCTTGTCGGTGGTCTTCGGGCAGGTGGTAAAGGAATTTATGCTTTAAATATAACGACGGTTCCAGGCGGCACAGCAGAAGCGACGATTGCTGGCAATAAAGCGTTATGGGAGTTTACTAGTGCTAATGATATTGATATGGGCTACAGTTTTAGCCGGCCTAGTATTGTAAAATTAAATAATGGCGATTGGGGAGCCGTATTCGGTAACGGATATAATAGTGCTAATCATAAAGCGGCACTTTATATTGTTAATGTAGCAGATGGCTCCATAATTAAGAAATTTGAAATGGGCATCGGTAATATTGCTAATTCAAATGGGCTGTCAACGCCAACGCTGGTCGATACCAATGGCGACATGATTGCTGATCGGGTCTATGCCGGTGATTTATTAGGTAACGTATGGACTATAGATATCAGTGATACTAATGAAACGAACTGGAAGTTTAGTTATAACACACTTACAGTGTCAGATACTGCGGTGGCTAAAACGCCGTTGTTTACTGCGTCAAATGGTATGGGTGGTGTGCAGCCTATCACGGCACCAATTGCATTGAGTCAACATCCTTATGGGTCACTTGCGGGTTATATCTTAAACTTTGGCACAGGCAAGTACGTAGGCTTGACAGATAACACCGGCACAGGTCAGGTAACTCAAACAATGTATGGTATTTGGGATTACGGTGTGGCGGGCGTTACAAGAGGAAGCTTGCTCCAGCAAGTTATACAATCAGATCTAAGCCATGCGGGTTCGGGAACAGAAGTCCGAGTGACTTCTGCAAATGGACCGGTGAGCTGGTTAAATACAGGCCATAATGTGGGTGATGTTGACTGGGAGGCTCAGGTTAACCAAAAAGGATGGCGAATGGATTTGATAGACACTGGTGCAGGTACACCTGCTAATCTTGGTGAGCGCATCGTGTCAAAAATGGTGCTTATTGATGGCGCGATTATTTTCTCTACCTTGCTGCCGGCAGCAGATCCCTGTGACGGAGGCGGTAGTGGTTATACGATGGCATTAAATGCGGCAACAGGCGCTCGTTTTGCAGTTTCGCCATTTGATATTGATGGTGATGGTCTGTTCTCAACGGCTGATTATGCTGATGTGAACGGCGATGGGTCGGCAGAAACAGCAGTCAGTGGCGTAAAATCATCATCAGGTATTCCAAGTGTTCCATTGATGTTGTATAAACCGGATGGCGGAGTCGTTGCTATTTCTGATCATAGTTCTGGTAGTCTAGTTATGGCAGGGCCTTCAACGGCAGGAACGGCAACATGTGTAGTAAGCGGAGGAGCGGGAACCTGTACGGTTACAGCAGGGTCTCCACCGACATGTGTGATGACGGGGGGTGGAACCTGTACCGTTAGCGGTACGATACAAGATGGAACGGGTCCTTTAAATGCTATTTCAAGCAAGGGTCGTCAAAGTTGGACTCAGTTAGAGTAGAACCAAAGTTTTAAGCAGTGGAGATGTTTTTCTTCACTGCTTGGGGCTGATTTCATTATTTACGAGTTTATAAGGACAGGATTATGGAAATTCCAGGAATTTCACCATTAAGCGGTCAGCCAACATTGACCAATCCTTTAAACCAACAAAGCTTGTTGGCGGGGCGAGTGACGGTGTCTCAAGGAGTTGAAACACATAATACGGAAGTAGTTCGCGAACAACCATCGAAAAAGTGCTGAAGTTGTAGCTCAAACTACTGAAAGTGCTTTTACAGCGTTTAGAGCCGGTCATTTTGGTGGTACAATTGATATTACAGTTTAAGCAAAGGTTTATTTAATGACAGCACCTATTATTTCTGATGATCCTCTTTACCGCTTGTTGCGAGAAGGCAAAATGGATGAGTTTAACCAGCGTATTGCCGCAGGTGAAAAAGCCGAGTTGTCCTCATGTGACTTTCGTCATATTAACCTACAAGGCATTAATGCTACAGGCTTAGACTTTTCTAATAGCTATTTTAGGCAAGCAGACTTGCGTGGTGTGGATTTTACTGTTTGTGCAAACTTTAATGGCACCAGCATTCATGGTGCGAAGATTTCTGGTACGTACTTCCCTGCGGAGCTGCGGGCAGAAGAAATATTGTTATCATTGAATAACGGCATCCGTCTTCGCTATGGCGCATAGATTATTTACGTGTCCCGAAAATCAATGAAAATAGGTAGGAGCGGCTTCAGCCGCGAACAAGCCTAGCAATCATATAGTCATGACCATTCAAAATGCAGTTTTTCCGCTTCGTCATTCCTATGAATAATGGGGAGGGCTTTTAGAGTTTGTTCGCGGCTGAAGCCGCTCCTACACTAAGCTTCTTTTTTCTGCGGTAAAAAACGGGCACAAAACAAACCCAATTCAAATAATATCCAAACTGGCAGCGCTAATAGCGTTTGTGAAATTATATCTGGCGGGGTTAGCAACATGCCCATTACAAAAGCGCCGACGATAATATAAGGTCGCTTTTCTGCTAAACTTTCAACAGTTGATACGCCTGTCCAGATTAATAATAACGTAACAATGGGCACTTCAAAGGCAATGCCGAAGGCAAAAAACAGCTTTAATACGAAATCTAGATAACTACTTATATCCGTCATAATGGCCACGCCTTCAGGTGCGGCTTGAGTGAAAAAGCCAAACACCAGTGGGAACACTACAAAATAGGCAAAAACCATCCCTAAAAAGAATAATATTGTGCTGGCAAATAGCAGCGGAAACACTAGTTTACGTTCATTACTATATAAACCCGGGGCGATAAATGCCCACAGTTGATATAGCAAAATAGGCACCGCTAATAGTACCGCTAGACTTAAGGTGAGCTTAAAAGGGATAAGGAAGGGCGAGGCTACCTCTGTTGCAATCATCGTGCTGGATTCTGGCAGGTGACGTAGCAGAGGCTCGGCTAGAAAAGTATATAAGTCATTGGCGAAAGGCAGTAGACAGGCGGCGATAATAGCAATGGCTAATAAGCCTCGCAATAGCCGATCACGCAATTCGACCAAATGTGAAATCAAGGGTTGCTGGCTACTTTCCGTCATGGCTTTTCTTTTTCAATGGGATCCGGTTTGATTGATTCTTCGCTTAGGCTTTTTTCAGCTTCTCCCTTTGTGGGTTCAGAATCAATCGAGTCGGATCCCATTGAAATAAGCTCATCTAAATCAACGGTTTTATTTAAGGCTTGTTTGAGCTCTTCGGCACGCAGTTCGCGGGAGATCTCTGTTCGAATCGCTTGCAATGAAGCCGTGGCTCGACCCATCCATAAGCCAGTAACGCGCACTAGTTTTGGCAGCCGTTCAGGACCGACTACAACGAGCGCAACAATGGCGATTAACAATAGCTCCCAGAAACCAATATCAGGCATGGTTCGACAGGGCTCCCCTGAGCATAGTCGAAGGGCTCACCACGAGCGCCAAAGAAAGTATGAGCATTATTTTCACTTAGTTTGAGTGTTTATCTTTTTCGTTCTCTACAGCGCGATTGATGACATTATCATTATCGTCTGACTTAGCTTCAATTTCATCTTCGCCTTCGCGCATAGATTGTTTGAAGTTTTTAATAGCGCTACCTACATCGCCGCCTAAGGAGCGTAATTTTTTAGTGCCAAATAATAAAATGATAATGGCTAATACAATTAATAATTGCCAAATACTTATTCCACCGAATCCCATAATGTTCTCCTAATAATTCAAAGCTAGCTCCCAGCTAAAAGACGGCCGGAATGACGTGTTAATGAAGCTTCAAGACTGCTAATTAAATCCGGGCAGATCTTTACCGCCCAGAATGTGTATATGCAGATGGGCGACTTCTTGGCCACCACCTGCGCCGGTATTGATGATAGTGCGAAAACCATCGTCTAAGCCTTGAGAGCGTGCTAAATCTGCAAGTTCTAGCATCATATAGGCTATTAATGTTTGGTGTTCATCGCTCAGCTCATCAAGGCTTTTAATGTGTGTTTTGGGAACCACTAACAAATGAACGGCTGCCTTCGGGTTAATATCTTTGAACACAAATATTTGATCGTCTTCATAGACTTTTGATGAGGGGATTTCACCAGCAATAATTTTGCAAAACAAGCAGTTAGACATTATTTACTCCTATTCGCTTTTTCGTCGAGCCCAGATAAACCAAAGCGCCGTTCAAGCTCATCAAGAATAGTTTGCGGCTCAATATTATTATGCGCTAATAGCACTAAGCTGTGAAACCAAAGATCAGCGGTTTCATAAATTATTTCGTCTCTATTGCCACCTTTGCCGGCGATAATTGTTTCTGTCGCCTCTTCACCTAATTTTTTCAGTATTTTATCAGTGCCATCACGATACAGGCTGGCAACATAGGAGCTATCAGGATCGGCATGCTTGCGTTGTTCGAGTATTACGGCAAGTTTGTTTAATACATCGCTCATTTATATATCTCTTTTGGATCTTTTAAAACGGCCTCAGTTGTTTGCCATTGCCCGTCAACCAGTTGTTGATAAAAACAATGGTGGCGACCAGTATGACAGGCAATGCCGCCCTTTTGTTTGACTTCGATCAATATTGCATCATTATCACAGTCTAAACGAATCGATTTTACCCGTTGCTGATTGCCCGACTGCTCACCTTTATGCCAGATTTTTTGGCGTGATCGTGACCAATAAACAGCGTGACCCGTTTCTAGAGTAAGACGTAAAGCCTCTCTATTCATCCAAGCTAAAGTAAGCACTTGCTTCGTTTTATGCTCTTGCGTTATAACAGGTGCAAGACCATTAACATCCCATTTAACCTGTTCTAACCAGTCCATTACAAGCGAACCTCAATGCCTTGGCTTGCCATTTGCTGCTTGGCTTCTTCAATGGTATGCTCTCCAAAGTGGAATATGCTAGCGGCGAGCACCGCATCAGCGCGCCCTATTTTGACACCATCAGTTAGGTGTTGTAATTCACCGACACCACCTGAGGCGATAACAGGAACCACAACCGCATCACTGACTGCGCGAGTCAGTTCTAAATCAAAACCAGACTTGGTGCCGTCTTTATCCATACTGGTGAGTAATAATTCACCTGCACCGAAATCGACCATTTTTTTCGCCCACTCTATGGCATCAATGCCAGTGGCTTTTCGACCACCATGAGTAAATATTTGCCAGCGTTTCGGCTCGCCGTCTGCCGAAACACATTTGGCATCTATTGCCACCACAATACACTGTGAGCCGAATTTTTCAGTAGCTTCACGCACAAATTCAGGGTTAGCAACGGCAGCCGAATTAATGCCTACTTTATCTGCACCGGCATTCAGCATGCGACGAATATCTTCAACGGTGCGAATGCCGCCGCCCACCGTTAATGGGATGAACACTTGGCTAGCAACCGCTTCAACCAGATGTTCCATGGTGTCGCGGTTGTCATGCGTGGCACGAATATCTAAAAAAGTAATTTCATCTGCGCCTTGTTCGTTATAGCGTTTGGCTACTTCGACCGGATCGCCTGCATCACGAATATCCACAAACTGCACACCTTTCACCACGCGACCATTATCAACGTCGAGGCAAGGAATAATGCGCTTGGCCAAGCCCATTTAGCGGTAATCCTGTGGTGGATTAAGGCGATCAGCCAGTGCTTGCGCTTCGGCCAAATCAATGGTGCCTTCATAAATAGCGCGACCAATAATAGCGCCCATTACGCCTTCGCTTTCATAATGACATAAGGCTTTAACATCGTTATTATCGGTGACACCACCCGATGCGATAACGGGAATATTGATGGCGCGGGCTAAATCACGGGTTGACTCTAAATTAACCCCTTGCATCATGCCATCACGACTAATATCGGTATAAATAATGGCCTCGACACCGTCTTGTTCAAAATGTTTGGCCATATCGGTTACGTCGTGACGAGAGAGTTTTGACCAGCCATCAATGGCGACTTTGCCATCTTTAGCATCAAGCCCCACAATAATATGACCGGGAAATTCAGCGCAAACATCACCGACAAAATGCGGTGCGTTAACGGCTTTTGTGCCAATAATGACATAACGCACCCCGGCTTCTAAATAGGTTTGAATGGCGTCTTCATCACGAATACCGCCGCCAATTTGCACATCAAGATCAGGAAACTCTTTGCAAATATCGTGAATAATGCTGGCGTTAACCGGTTTGCCAGCAAAGGCGCCATCAAGATCAACCATATGCAAGCGTTTTGCTCCCGCTTCAACCCATTTGCGAGCCACAGCGATCGGATCGTCTGAAAAAACCGTGTTGTCTTCCATCCGGCCTTGACGCAAACGAACACAATGACCTTCTTTTAGATCAATGGCAGGGATCAACAACATAATAATGCTCCATTTTTTACGTATTTATAGCCAAGCTACTTTAAAGGTGCAGGCTTACCTTTTTCGTCATTCTCGCATGTTTTTAGCGGGAGTCTAGTGTTACCGCCATAGATCCCCGATATAAAGATCTTGGGGATGACAAGATTTATACAATATACAAGAGTATCTGCAACTTGAATGATAACGGATATATACTCGTGATACTTCATTTGCAAAAAAATATTCGTCATCCCGGTATGCTTTTAGCCGGGATCTCCGTACCAACACAACAAGACTCCGGCTTAAAATAGACCGGAGTGACGAAGGAGCGAAAATGATAAGGGTATATAATTCATTGTTGCCCATTCCAACGCACAAAGTTTTTTAATAATTGTAGACCTGCATTATGACTCTTTTCCGGATGGAACTGTACTGCAAAAATATTATCTTTATAGAGTACAGAGGTGAATTTAGCGGGATATTCAGTGGTGGCGGCGGTTATTGAATCATCATCGGGATCAACATAATAACTGTGTACAAAATAAAAACGGCTGTCTTGTTCAATATTTTCCCATAGCGGATGTGTGCCTGTTTGATGCACTTGATTCCAGCCCATATGCGGCACTTTTAAATGCGGTGCTGCATCCACATCAAAATGATGAACATGACCCGCAAATAGGTTTAAACCATCTACGCCACCATTTTCATCGCTGTGGGTCATTAATAACTGCATGCCAATGCAAATACCTAAAAAAGGTTTTTCAGCCGCCACGTGATGAATAACATCGGTTAAACCTAGGCGCTGAACTTCGTCAAGGCAGGCGCGAATAGCACCTTGCCCGGGGAAAACAATATGGCTGGCACTCAAAATACGATCGGGATCAGCGGTCACTTCAACAGCAACGCCATTTGAAACCGTTTCCAAGGCTTTCGATACTGAGCGCAAATTGCCCATGCCATAATCAATAACTGCTATATGTTGCATATTTTCAGCTTAAATTTAAAGCGATCCCTTTGTTGATGGTAATTGTCCTAGCGCACGCGGATCAAGCGCGACCGCCATCCGCAAAGCGCGACCAAAAGCCTTAAAAATGGTTTCTGCAATATGGTGTGCGTTGCGCCCTTTAATTGAATCAATGTGCAAGGTCATGCCAGCATGATTCACTAAACCTTGGAAGAATTCATAAAATAATTCGACATCAAATTCACCAATTTTATCACGGGTGAAATGCACATCAAACTCAATTCCGGGGCGACCTGATAAATCTAACACCACCCGTGACAAGGCCTCATCTAGCGGGATATAAGCGTGGCCATAGCGGATGATGCCTTTTTTATCGCCTAACGCCTTTTTAAGTGCTTGCCCAATAGTGATGCCGGTGTCTTCAACCGTGTGATGGGCATCAATGTGTAAGTCACCTTTTGCTTTTATATCTAGATCAAATAAGCCATGACGAGCGATTTGCTCCATCATATGATCAAGAAAAGGCACGCCGGTTTCAGCCTTAAATAGGCCGCTACCATCGAGGTTTATTGTTACCTCAATTTGGGTTTCGAGCGTGTTGCGTGCGACTGAAGCTGTGCGAGAAGTCATGACGTTTCCAAAAGTGTCCGAATAAATAACCATAATAACTGTTTCAGCGACAGGTTTGAAGGGGTATGATGCTAGATTATGACTCAAGCGACCAATGTAACCCCTTTATTTAACGATCTTGCCAAGATAGAGCATGATCGTAATGTCGCTTGCCATGCCTGCTCTCTTTATAGTATGTGCTTGCCTCTGGGACTAAATAATAATGATCTGGTGCGGCTCGATAGTATTATTGAACGTAGTCAAAATCATAAACGTGGCCATACCTTGTTTACTTCGAAGCAGCCTTTTAAATCCTTATTTGTAGTACGCTCCGGTTCGTTTAAAACCACTATTTCAGCTACGGATGGACGGGATCAGGTCACGGGCTTCTATTTCCCCGGCGAATTTATTGCGCTTGATGCGATACACCAGCAAAACTATCAATCAACTGCAAAAGCATTAGAAAGCAGCAGTGTCTGTGAACTGCCTTTTCAAAACATGGAAGAAATTGGTAAGGACATGCCACAGCTACAAATACAAATGTTAACGCGGTTAAGTAAAGAACTTGCCAGCGATAAAAGTTTAATGCTGTTATTAGGCAAAAAAACAGCGGATGAAAAACTAGCGACATTTTTATTATCGCTGTCTAAGCGTTTTCAGGAGCGTGGTTTTTCTGCTACTGACTTTCAATTAAGCATGTCACGTAGTGATATTGCCAATCACCTTGGCTTGGCGGTAGAAACAGTCAGTCGGCTTTTTTCACGGTTTCAAGATGGCGGTTTGATTTTAATGGTGGGCAAGTCGATTTCATTGCAAAACAAACAGAAACTAGAACAGTTGTGTGGTTAAAAAACCACAGAAACCGTCATCTACAGCTAAAAAGGATCAAATAACCCTGCTTTTCTTGCTGAAACAGCCAAAGAAACACGATAATTACCACACAAGTTGACGTGGATCATGGAAAAGCTTGTGTAATTCCGTATGATCACCCCACACACAGATTTTTAAGTAATTATTCAGGAGAATAATAATGAAAGCAACAAAACTTGCCATTGCGCTTTTAACAGCAACCGGTATCTCAACAATGGCTTTGCCAGTAATGGCCTATGAAGCGGGAGACTGGTTAATTCGTGGTCGTATCCTTAATGTGAACCCTAATGATGATAGTGGCTTATTATTTGCTGGAGCACCATTGGCATCAATCGCTGGGTCAGGCGTAACGGTTGATGATGATACTATTCCAGAATTAGATATTACCTATATGATTACACCTAACTGGGGTGTAGAGCTTATTTTAGGCTATTCAGAGCATGATGTTAATGCATCAGGAACGGTTAAAACATTGCTGGGTCAAGTTATTGAAGCTAAAGCATTGCCGCCCACACTAACATTACAATATCACTTTGCACCTAATTCAAATATCCGTCCTTATGTCGGTGCAGGTGTGAACTATACTTATTTCTTTGATGAACAAGTAACGGGCCCATTAAATCAACCGGGTGCAAAAGTTAAAATGGATGATTCTTTTGGTTTTGCTGTGCAAGCGGGTGTTGATATTGCGATTAATGCAGACTGGTTTGTAAACTTGGATGTTAAATATATTGAAATGGATACAACTGCTAAGTTTTCAGGTGTTAATTTAGTTGGCCAAGCAGAAATTGATGTAGATGTTAACCCTGTTGTTTGGGGTGTTGGTATTGGTCGTCGTTTCTAAGGTAAACTTAGTTAACACGCAGATATAAAGAGACCCTCTTAATGAGGGTCTTTTTTTGTCTATATACCCGTGATCATTCAATGTGTGAAGATTCAGACCAAAAACTAAAAGCCCTCCCATGCTGGGGAGGGTTGGGAGGGGAGAATAACAAGCCGTGCTTTATCAGTTTGATATTTTTAACAGGCTTTTAATTTTAATACCGACAATCGCAAGCATCACAAAATAAACAAGCATTGCGGCGGAAATTAACCCAAATAACACACTAAATCGTTGCCATACTGTCGAATCAACCCACTCTTTTATTTCAGGTGTTAGCCAAAATAAAATGAGCATTAAGCTAATGTTGGGTATAAGTAACTGGAGCATAAACTTGCCCCAGCCCGCGCGCGGTTGATATATGGCTAATTTTCTTAGCCCTATATATAATAATGCCGCATTCAGCATGGCTGCTAGTGAGGTGGCTAATGCTAGGCCAACATGAGCAAATTGTAACATAAGGATAATATTGAGCACCATATTGGTGACTAGCGCAATAATGCCTATTTTAACGGGTGTTTTGATGTCTTGGCGGGCATAGTAACCGGGCGCTAATACCTTAATAAAGATAAAAGCTAATAAGCCTAGACCATAAGCCATTAGGCTAAGCGAAGCCTGATGCGCATCAGAGGGGGCAAACTCACCATATTGGAATAACGATAGTAATAAGGGTTCGGCAAGCCAGATAAGCCCTATTGTAGCGGGTGTGCCTATAATAAATACCCAGCGCAATGCCCAGTCGATAGTATTTGAAAATTCAGTTTTAGATTTTGAAGCATGTTTTTTTGATAGGCTTGGCAATATAACGGTTGCTAGTGCGATACCAAATATACCCAGCGGAAACTCAACCAAGCGATCGGAATAATACAGCCAAGAAATACTGCCTGTAACTAAAAATGATGCTAGTAATGTATCAAGTAGTAGATTTATTTGGGCGACAGATACGCCGAACATAGCAGGTATCATCAGTTTGATAATTTTCTGTACGCCGCTGTCTTGCCAGCCCCAGCGCGGTTTGGGCAGTTGGCCAATTTTAATTAAAAAGGGAATTTGGAATAAAAGCTGTACTACACCGCCGATAAATACGCCCCATGCTAACGCGGTAACAGGCTCAGCCAAATGAGGTGACAGCCATATTGCGCAGCCAATAAGCGATAAATTGAGGAATACGGGGGTAAAAGCAGGTGCGGCAAATTTGCCAAAGCTGTTGAGAATTGCCCCCGCCAAGGCGGTTAGTGAGATAAAAAATAGGTAGGGAAAGGTGATTTTTAATAAATTACCAGCGAGGGTGATTTTGTATTCATCATCAATAAACCCTGGGGCAAATACCATGATTAGGATCGGCGCTGCGATGACACCTATTACTGTGATAATAAATAACAAGGTGGCAAGTGTGCCGCTGGTGCTGGCAATCAGATCTTTTAGATCTTGGTCTCCCCTATCTCGATATTCCGCCAAAACGGGGATAAATGCTTGTGAAAACGCACCTTCAGCAAATAGGCGGCGCAGAAAATTAGGGATCTTAAAGGCTACAAAAAAGACATCCGCCCCTAAGCCAGCACCAAACAGTCGGGCAATTACGATATCGCGCACAAAACCGAGGATCCGTGAGATAAACGTCATCATGCTGACAATGGCGGTTGATTTAAATAGCTTTTCGCTCATTAATTGATCCGTTTAGTGATAAGATTTACATTTTACTCAAGGCAAGTAGCTAATAATGGCAGCACGATGTAAAGGTTTTAATTCTAAGTGTTTTTTATTCACCTATCTCATTATAGTGGGTTTCATAATAGTTTTGTGGATGAACCGCCTACCATTAATGCATAAAGACAGTAGAGTAATAGCGGATGGCTTGCAATCTTATTTGGAATCACCCGCTCGACCACTGCCAGAATTAGTGCTTAATACAAAAGGTGAGTTAGCGCTTACTAACGAGTGGTTTCATAATAAATGGAGTGTTGTCTATTTTTCACACAGTAATTGTTTGCCGGTTTGCCGAGCTAGTTTAGAAGAAATAAAAAGCGTGCAAGCTGCCTTTGCCAATGCTGATTTTCAGTTTTTAACCATTGGGGTTGATGCTCAAGAAACAGCAGCGGGCTTGTCTCAGTTTTTACTATCACAGGGCTATGACTTTACGGTTGCAACAGGATCAGCACAACAAATAGAAACGCTCGCTAAAATATTTATTGCGCTCTATTTACAAACGGACTTTACCGATGGCAGTTATCAAATTGAGCAACAACATCATCTTTTTGTGGTTGATCCCAAAGGGCGTGTTTATGCCACATTTCGCCCACCATTTAAAGATATCGTCTCAACGTTTATTGCGCTTCGTAAATTTTATGCAAAAACAGAATAAAGACTTAATCAGTGGTGCCTTCCTTAAGGAAGAACTGATTAAGTCTGGGCGAAATAGCTTGCGTCAAAAATATTCAGTTTTAAGGCGAAAAACGCAGGTAATAGTGAGCTATTGCGAAGTTTTTTAACGCAGAAACCGGGTATTTTGGGCGTGAGATATGAGTTCATGACTGGATCAGAGTTTCCTTAAGTGCGGTAGCAAAGGCCTCAGATAGCAACGCTAAGGTTTTGCTGCGTTGATAACTAGGCCGCCAGACAAGGCCTAACTCACGCATAGGACGGTTATTTTTTGCTATTAATGGCCGAATGCAAATATCGGCATGGCTAATCATGTCTGAATTAATAGCCATTTCTGGTATTAAGGTGACGCCCAAGCCGCCCGCCACCATCTCAATAAGCGTATATAAGCTAGTGCCCTGCACGCTTGTTCGCTGTGCAGTTGCGGGTAATTGACAGGCACTTAGCGCGTGCTCACGCAAGCAGTGACCTTCTGACAGTAATAATAAGTCATCAACGGGTAGCTGATCAGCAACAATGTGTTGTTTTGAGGCTAAAGGGTGGTTTTGGGGTAATGCAACCCAAAATGGTTCTTCACCGAAAATATGGTGATTAAGCGCTTTAATCTCAAAGGGAAAAGCCAATAATGCAACATCAATCTCACCACTTCGCAGCTTGTTGACTAGCGGTTCAGACTGATCTTCAATTAAAATCAGCTCTAATAGCGGCATTTTATGGCGAATAACGGCCAGTGCTTTAGGCAATAAAAACGGGCAAATACTAGGAATAACGCCAAGTCGAATTCTACCGGTTAACGGGCTYTGTTCTGACTGAACCACGTCTACCAGATCGGCTGATAAAGATAAAATATACTGTGCCCGCTGCGCGATATCTATGCCAAGGGCGGTGGGTAAAACCTTGCGGTTGGTGCGCTCTATTAACCTTACATCTAATAAACTTTCAAGATCATGTATACCGGCGCTAAGTGTGGATTGCGTTACAAAGCAGTGATCGGCTGCTCGGCCAAAATGTTTTAAGTCGACCACAGCGACTAAATATTGTAACTGGCGAAGGGTTGGTAAATTCATAATCGGAAATCCCACTTAATAATATAATAATAAGTTGCTCGATCTAAAATAACATAAATGACCGGTTTTCTTCCAATTTACTTATTTAAAATTATTTGTAAAAAGGTGATACCTTCTCTCTATGATGAAATGATGGACAGAAGAAAGCTTTGTCGAAATATTTGTTAAAATAGCACAATCGACATGTTGAAAAGTGCTTTGAAGTTATTAATAAAACTTTAAAAGCGGCATGTCACACACAGTCTATATAAATTAGATTCAAAAAAGTTTTTATAAAAACCGGAGAAGAAAAAGATGAAACAGTGGATATGCATAGTATGTGGTTTTATTTATGATGAAGCCGAGGGTCTACCAGAAGAAGGTATTGAACCAGGAACAAGCTGGGATGACATCCCTGATGATTGGGTCTGTCCGGAATGTGGTGCGGGTAAAGATGATTTTGAAATGGTCGAAATCTAGATAGAGCATTTATATACCTGTGATCATTCAATGTGTGAATTTTCGCTCTTCCGTCACTCCGGTATGCTTTTAGCCGGAGTCTTTGCTTGTGTGGAGATCTCCCCTCGGCTAAAAGCATACCGGGATGACGAGGATTTTTTTGCAATTTGAATGATCATCGGTATATACCCGTGATCATTGAAACTGCATGATTATGGGTATGGAGTGTGGAAAATCCTCGCAGGAGTAGTAGCTGTAGTTTTAAAACACTTTAACTAGTGGCGTGGATGCAGTAAAATTAGCACACTGCCCTTTTTGGAATCGCCGGTGCTTACCCAACTTACCGTATCAAATCTGCGTAATATCACCGAGCTTACATTAGAGCCTATATCAGGGATAAATCTAATTTTAGGTGACAATGGTTCGGGAAAAACCAGTTTGCTAGAGGCTATCCACTTGTTGGCTATGGGGCGCTCTTTTCGCACGCGATCATTAAAAAATGCAATTCAGTTTGATCAACCGCAGTTTCAGGTTATTGCCAGAACTAGTGCCGACATTCCCGTTGGCTTACAATATAACAAGAATAGTGGATTAAAGATTCGACTTAATAGCGCGCCAGTGAAGCGACTGTCAGAACTAGCGATGCAATTGCCTTTACAGTTTGTGCCAGCTAACTGTCACCAGTTTTTTGAACAAGGCCCCCGCTATCGCCGCCAGCTTTTAGATTGGGGTTTGTTTCACGTGGAACCAAGATTTAATTCTCATTGGCAGGCATATAAAAAAATTCTTCAACAGCGTAATGCGGCACTCAGAAAGCACAAGCCTATAAGCGAAATACAGCTGTGGGATGCTCATTTAGCCTCTCACGGAGAAGCGATCACTTCTTTACGTAAACAGCAATTAGAAAAGGTGCTTAAGCAGTTTTCAGTTTTGTTTGCGCGCTTATGTCCGGAGTATAGAGGTGCAGACTTCACCTTGAAATATCGAAATGGCTGGCTAAAAGGATCGACATTGGAACAAGCGATTAGCGCTTCGATAGAGCGTGATAAACAGTTGGGTTATACACGGTCAGGGAGTCATGCTGCAGACTGGTCATTCAAAATTAATGATGCCGATCCTGTAGAAATGTTCTCACGGGGCCAGCAAAAACTATTTTTTTTAGCGCTGTGTATGGTGCAGGCCAAGATGGCGGAGGATAGCAATCATGATAGAAGTATACTTTTGCTTGATGATATCAGCTCTGAATTAGATTTAAAACATCAGCAAAACGTAATGAATGAGCTTGCTCAATTGCCAGTGCAAACATTTGTGACGGCAACCAATTTTGAGGTAAGTAATATCGAAAAGGCCGAAATGTTTCACGTGGAACGCGGTGGCTTACGATAAGGTCTACACCCTGCTCTGATGTGGTAAAATAGATGCACTGGAACAATAATGGGTACATTATGACAACCGAAGAAGAAAATAACACTAACGATTCGCCAAAAGGTGAAAAGGATACTTACGACTCGTCGAATATTAAAGTGCTTAAAGGCCTTGATGCAGTAAGAAAGCGCCCGGGTATGTATATCGGTGATACCGATGATGGTAGCGGTTTGCACCACATGGTGTTTGAGGTTTTGGATAATGCAATTGACGAGTCTTTAGCGGGCTACTGTAGTGAGATCAACGTACGGATCCATCCTGATGAATCGGTTTCTGTATCGGATAATGGCCGCGGCATTCCGGTTGATATTCATGAAGAAGAAGGTATTTCTGCTGCTGAGGTTATTATGACGGTGCTGCATGCCGGTGGTAAGTTTGATGATAATTCATATAAAGTTTCAGGTGGGCTACATGGTGTAGGTGTTTCGGTTGTTAATGCCCTCTCCAAAAAATTAACTATGGAAATTTGCCGTGATGGCAAAGTGCATCGCCAAAGCTATACCGATAGTGTGCCAGATGGCCGTGTCGAGGCAGGTGAAGATACCGATGCTACAGGCACAAAAATTCAGTTCTGGCCTAGCGAAGTGACCTTTTCTAATATCTTATCTTTTGACTATAAGATCTTAGAAAAACGTATCCGTGAGCTGGCTTTTTTAAATTCAGGTGTGCGCATTGTGTTAACCGATGAGCGCGATGAACAAAGCGAAGTGTTCTATTATGAAGGTGGTATTCAAGCCTTTGTTGAACATTTAAATAAAAATAAAACACCCGTTCATCAAGCCGTTATTAATATTAAAGGCGAAAAAAACGATGTGGTGGTTGAGTTGGCGATGCAATGGACAGATTCATACCAAGAAAATATTCATTGTTTTACCAATAACATTCCCCAACGTGATGGTGGCGCGCATTTAGCCGGTTTTAGAGCGGCACTGACCCGTACATTAAACCAATATATTGACGCAGAAGGATTAGCTAAAAAGTCAAAAGTAAGCCCCAGCGGTGATGATGCCCGTGAAGGTTTAACGGCTGTTTTATCGGTAAAAGTACCGGATCCAAAGTTTTCTTCGCAAACAAAAGATAAGCTGGTTTCTTCAGAAGTAAGGACCATTGTTGAATCGTTAACTAATGAGTTTTTCCACGACTATTTGGTTGAAAACCCAGCGGAGAGTAAGTTAATCGCCGGTAAAATGGTAGATGCGGCGCGTGCACGTGATGCAGCGCGTAAAGCACGTGAGTTAACACGACGCAAAGGTGCATTGGATATTGCTGGTCTGCCAGGTAAATTAGCAGATTGCCAAGAACGAGATCCTGCCCTATCTGAACTATTCCTAGTGGAGGGTGATTCTGCGGGAGGCAGTGCTAAACAAGGACGTGATCGTCGTACCCAAGCTATTTTGCCGTTAAAAGGAAAGATCCTTAACGTCGAGCGAGCACGTTTTGATAAAATGATCAGTTCTGCTGAAGTCGGCACATTAATCACTGCATTAGGGTGTGGTATTGGTCGCGATGAATATGATCCTGAGAAACTTCGTTATCACCATATTATTATTATGACGGATGCCGATGTTGATGGATCGCATATCCGAACCTTATTATTGACCTTCTTCTACCGTCAAATGCCTGAGCTTGTTGAGCGCGGTCATATTTACATCGCCCAGCCACCGCTTTATAAAATTAAGAAAGGTAAGCAGGAGCGTTATGTAAAAGATGATGCCGAGATGGAACAGTATTTGACCGAGTTGGCGCTTAACAATGCAGCGCTTCATCCAAGCAAAAAAGCAGAGGTGATTTCTGGCAGTGCTTTATCCACATTAGTTCATGAATATCAAACGGTTACATCTGTTATTGGGCGGCTTTCTAGCCACTATTTTCCTGCGTTTTTAGATCAGCTAATTGATAAAGCGGCTATACCTGATTTGGCAGATAAAGCGGGAATGAAGAACTGGTTAGCGATAATAGAGCTAGAATTAAACAAAGATCTACCCACAGGTACCCGTTATCAATTATCTGTTGCAAGCAAAGAAGACGCCGCGACGCCGTATATTAATGTGAGCTTTAGTCGCCACGGCATAAGCACGGATTATCATGTTCCTGGCGAGTTCTTTGCCAGCTCAGAATATCAACGTATTTTGACTTTTGCAGAGAAAATTAACGGTCTATTTGCAGATGATGCCTATGTTCAGCGTGGCGATCGCAGTGAAGAAATTAGTACTTTTTCAGAGGCTGTAACGTGGTTACTAGCGGAGTCAAGACGCGGCCAAAATATTCAGCGTTATAAAGGTTTGGGTGAAATGAACCCTGAACAGTTATGGGAAACAACGATGGATAAATCCAAGCGTCGCTTGCTGCAGGTGACGATTGATGATGCCATCACCGCGGATGAAATATTCAACACCTTAATGGGTGATAATGTTGAGCCACGCCGCGAGTTTATTGAAACGCATGCTTTGCAGGCCACGAATTTAGATATTTAAACGCTCTATACCCATAATCATTCAATCTGTAAATTTCAGACCAAAAGCTAGAAAGCCAGTGTTGCGTTGCAATGCTTGATAAGGACTAGTCATTACCTGCACATTGTGCCTTGCCCTGAATCTTCACAGATTGAATGATTATGGGTATAGTTCTGGCTGGAGATTGGTTATTTTTCTCGAAAACCCACGGCTCTAAGTTTTATCCTTAAATAAACTAGGAATTATTCCTCTTACCGAAGGTCATAGTATTGATTATTATGAACTCTGTGCCTTATTAATTTAAGGATAAAGTAACTGGAGAAAAAATGGAAAATAGCTCGCCACGCTATGATCGCGTGCAGGTAACATTACACTGGCTAATAGCAGCAATAGTTTTTTTTATGATTGGTCTTGGTTTATATATGGTGGAGCTACCCAAGAAGTGGGAATTACCACCAGGTGAAGAGAGTGTGCGTGCATTTTATTTCTTATTGCATAAATCAATGGGGATCACGGTCGCTATGCTGATGATATTGCGCGTAGTCTGGCGTTTAACGCATAAAGTACCACCTATGCCAGATACTATCCCAAAATGGCAACAGCGAGCCGCAACAACCGTTCATGCTGTGTTTTATATAATGTTGCTAGCTATACCGTTAACGGGTTACTTGCAATCGATGTACAGCAAATTTCACACAAAATTTTGGGGTATAACATTGCCCCGCATGGCTGAGGCTGACAAGCTCGCTCGCGAGCAGTTTAGCGAAATTCACCAGTTCTTAGCATATCTATTGGTTGTTTTAATTGTCCTGCATGTGGCCGCGGCGATAAAACACCACTTATCTGGCTCAGGCATTTTTGATCGAATGTCATTTAAGCGTTAATCTAATCGTGATGTTACTACTCTTAGTGCAGCTTGATTTTTGGGTGCACACTTCGACGGAATAAATGTGAAATTGTCAGCATTCCTACGCGGAAAAAGCCAAATAAGGCGACTTGGTGCATTTTATATAATGATAAATACATCATACGCGCCATAAAGCCTTCAATCATTAAGCTGCCTTTGCTCAAATTGCCCATCATATTGCCAACAGTGCTGTATCGACCTAGTGAAACCAGTGAGCCGTAATCATGATAGGAGTATTCAGGAAGCGCTTTACCTGCCATTTGGTTGCGAAGAGACTTGTAGGTTAATGAAGCCATTTGGTGTGCTGCTTGCGCACGCGGGGGCACATTAGCATCATGCCCTATCCATTTACAAGCGCAGCAATCACCGATAGCATAGATATTATCATCCAGCGTAGTTTGCAGTGTCTGTCTAACCACAAGCTGATTGATCCAGTTGGTTTCTAGGCCACCAATATCTTTTAGAAAATCAGGTGCCTTAATGCCTGCTGCCCATACTTTAATGGCTGCGGGAATAACTTTTCCACTTTCCATTTTAATGTTTTTAGGCGTTACCTGTACGACACGTTCATTGGTGAGTACGTTTATGCCCAGTTTTTCCAATTCTTTTTGAGTGGCTTCAGATAAATTAGGTGGCAAACCAGGTAAAACACGATCAGCGGCTTCAATAAGGCTGATTTTTACATCGCTGGGCTCTAATTCATCAAAGCCGTAGGCGGTGAGCAAATGGGAAACTTCATGTAGTTGTGCGCTTAGTTCAACACCTGTTGCACCTGCGCCAACAATAGCAATGTCGAGCTGGCCTTCGACAATAGGCTTGTCTTGTGTGTGAGTGCGGATATAAGATTCAAGTAGCTGTTCCTGAAAATATTCTGCCTGTGCTGTAGTGTCTAAAAACAGGCAATTTTTTTCAACGCCTTTAATGTCGAAGTCATGACTTACGCTGCCAACGGCAATCACTAAATAATCATAATCAAAGGTACGGCGAGGAATCAGCTCAACCCCTTTTGCATTAAAGGTGGGCGCTACACTAATTTGTTTGTTTTCACGATCTAAGCCATCCATTTTACCAAGGCGAAAGCGAAAGCCACTGCACATTGCTTGAGCCAGATATTCAATTTCATCTTCATGTGAATCAAGTGTTCCCGCGGCGACTTCATGTAGCAAAGGTTTCCAGATATGGGTGTGCGTGCTGTCAATAAGTTTAATTTCAGCTTTGCCTTTTTTACCTAACTTCCTGCCGAGTTTTGTGACTAGTTCGAGGCCGCCCGCGCCGCCGCCAACAACAACAATTTTAGGTATTGGATTTGCCATGGTATTTCACTCCGGATTTAATGTTACCTGTATAATTCTAACGTATTCGGAGCAAGTAAAACGATCTTATTTTTTACTATAATCAAAGACTCTGGCAAAATTGACCTTTTATGAATTAATTAAGGCTTATTCAGATGCAACCATCTCCAGAAAACCCACGTATTGCTTGGGCTGTGACAGGATCGGGTCACTACCTCGAGGAATGCCTAGAGATTATTAGCGACTTAGAGGATGTCGATTTGTTCTATAGCCGCGCCGGTGAAGAGGTGCTTCGCATGTACGGCCATAATCCTAAATCGGTCAACGGTGATGGTCGCACCTATCATGATCGCGCGGCTAGTTCACCGCCCGTAGGCCTGTTTTACCGTGGCGATTACCATACATTAGTCGTTGCCCCCGCAACGTCAAATACCGTTGCCAAAATGGTGTTGGGTTTGTCAGATACACTGGTAACCAATGTCTATGCACAAGCGGGCAAATGCCGCATTCCAAGCATTGTTTTAGCGTGTGATACTGAGCCTGAAATAGATACCCCTGCCCCCGATCGCATCGTCAAATTATGGCCAAGGGAAATTGATTTGGCACACACCCATAAGCTGAGATCCTTTGAAGCGACAACCGTTGTTGAAAATCCAGAAAAACTGCTAGCAGCGTTAAATGTACGTTTGGGCGAATTATCAAAAGCTAATGGCTGAGAAAATACTTTTTCTAACAGGCAAACTTGCCGAGCCTAGCTTGCATCGCGTGTTGGCTGATATGGCACCTTTGCCCTTTGAGCATCGCGTTCACCAGATAGGTGTTTCTGTTGCCGCACTCATCACCGCTAAAATGATTGCTCGCCGTTTAAAGCCAGAACAGGTGGCAGATTGCGATCAGATCATTGTGCCAGGGCGTGTTCGCGGCGATCTTGAAGCCCTGAGTCAGCAATTAGGCGTGTCAGTTGTGAGAGGGCCAGAAGAAGTAAAAGATCTACCGCTGTTTTTTGGCAAAGCGCGAAAACAGCCTGATTTGAGCCGTTATGATGTTAATATTTTCGCTGAAATTGTAGATGCACCAGAAAGAAGCATTGATAGTATCGTCGAACGTGCGCAATATTATGCTGATAATGGTGCCAACGTCATCGATATTGGCTGTTTGCCAGAAGAGGTATTCCCCCATCTTGAGGAAGCAGTTATCGCCTTGCATGAAGCGGGCTTCAAAGTGAGTGTTGATTCGCTAGAGATGGATGATTTGCGCCGAGCAGGCAAAGCAGGTGCGGATTATTTGTTGAGTTTGACCGAAAAAACTTATCACCTTGCAGAAGAAACCGATGCTGTGCCTATTTTAGTGCCCGCGGTAATGGGTTCGCTCGACTCATTAGAACGAGCAATGGAGTTGATGGATAAAATAAATAGGCCTTGGATAGCTGATCCTATTCTTGATCCGATCCATTTTGGGCTAACTAATTCTATTGTGCGTTATCATGAGCTACGCCGAAAATATCCTGATGCGCCGATGATGATGGGTGTGGGAAACTTAACCGAATTAACGGATGCTGATACCAGTGGCATCAACGCCGTATTATTTGGAATAATCTCTGAGATTAAAGTAACCAACGTGCTTTTAACCGAAGTAAGTCCTCACGCACGAAAAGCAATTAAAGAGGCAGATGTGGCTAGAAGGATGATGTTCGCCGCACGAGAAGATAGCAGTTTACCACGAGATTTTACCGATGATTTATTAGTGGCGCATGAACGCCGACCTTTCCCTGACAACGCACAAGAGATTGCAGAACTCGCCAGCAATATTAAAGATCCTAATTACCGGATCAAAGTCGCAACAGAAGGGATCTTTATGTTTAATCGTGATGGGCTCATGCAAGATACCGATCCTTTTGCATTTTATCCACAGCTTAATTTAAAAGATGATACAGGTCACGCCTTCTACCTAGGTGCTGAATTGGCAAAGGCACAAATCGCATGGCAGTTAGGCAAGCGCTATACTCAAGATGAAGAATTAGATTGGGGCTGTGCCGTAGCTAAAGATGCCGTTGATTTAAACGAACAAAAACAACAAGGCACAACCATGAAAAAAGGAAAGAAATGTGGCACCGCCTAATCAAGCCTTGAATAGCAAAATCCACGAAGTTATCGTAACCACAATAAATGAACAAGGCCATCCTCATTGTGCACCAATGGGAATAAGCGAAGTAAATGCTCACATCTTAATCCAGCCTTTTAAGCCTTCGACAACGTATGATAATTTAAAACGGCATAGACAATGTACGATTAACTATACGGATGACGTGCGTGTATTTGCAGGTTCGTTAACCGGTCGCCGAAGCTGGGACATGCTACCCTGTCAACAAATTGAAGGCTTTTACCTTAGTCAAGCACTAGCACATACAGAACTAGAGATTATAGGTTTTGATGATAATGATCCGCGCGCTTGTTTCAAAGCCAGCGTGATTTGTGATGTCAACCATGCTCCTTTTCGTGGCTATAATAGAGCGCAAAGTGCAGTGATTGATGCGGCGGTTTTAGTAAGCCGATTGAAGATGCTGCCTGAACAAAAAATTAAGCAAGAAATTGCTTATTTAGCCATAGCGATAGATAAAACAGCAGGCCCACGTGAGTTAGAAGCATGGGGCTGGCTAATGACGAAAATTAAAGAAAGTGGAATAGAATTAAATGACTAAATGGTTAGCCAGTGTTCAATCACTAAAAGAAGCACACATACTATTGCCAGTACTCCCCGATATTTTGGATATGAAGCAGCCAGAAAAAGGCGCGTTGGGCGCGTTAGATATTGAAACAATTAGTCAAATTGTCGATTTTATTGCTGGCCGATGCCAAACCAGCGCCACCATTGGTGACTTGCCAATGAACGCCGATCTAATCAGTACCGCGATGATGGCTGTGGCAGCATCGCGGGTAGATTATGTGAAAATAGGCTTATTCCCTAACCCTCATCTAAAAGCGTGCATTGCCAATCTCGCCCCATCGGTCAACGCTTTATCCACGCCAGTGATTGCCGTTTTATTTGCAGATAAAGAAGCCGATCTTGCCCTGCTGCCCCTGTTAAAAGAAAGCGGGTTTCATGGCGTAATGATTGATACCGCAATCAAAAAAGGGCAACACTTACGCACCCATTGGAGCGCGATCCAATTAAGCAACTTTGTTAAACAAGCCCACCAACAAGGCTTATTATGTGGCTTGGCTGGTGCTTTGCGCTGCAAAGATATTGCTGCTTTAACACAGCACGGAGCAGACTATTTAGGCTTTCGTAGCGCCTTATGTGAGCAGCAGCAACGCACATCACAACTGAAACGAGTATTGGCAGAACAGATCCAACAAGCAATTAAGCTTAGCAGCGATGAGAAAATAGCTAAATATGGCTAAGGTTTGAAATAATGCAACGCGCTTTTTGCGGTCGCCGTTAGTTGATTTGTTATGTGCGACTTTCCCATGCTTGAGGGTCTTTTCTAGCATGAAAAACAGCAGTAACAATAACTAAATTATCTTGGAATAAATACAAAATACGATATGGAAACCGCCGAACAGCAATACGCCTAAGTTCTTTGTAGATAATTTTGTAATGCTCAGGGGTTCGTTCTATTTTTGATAGGCATTCTTCGATACAAAGAAGAAAATCATGCCCCAATCCCACTCTCTTATTTTCGTAATATTCAAAAGCAGTATTAATGTCTAATCCAGCTTCTTTACGAACAGTTAGAGAATAGTTCATACTTTACTAGTAATTCGCCCCTTAACTTCTGACCATGAAGAGCCAATATCTTGATCGTCTAGAAATGCTTGTAACCTACGGTCAAGCTCAACTGTTTGTGTCTCAGACAGCTCTATTGAGGCATCTTCATCAACAACACTATCCCATAGCTTTTCAGCTAAGACAATACGCTCTGAAACGGAAAGTTCTTGTATTCTCATTTAACAACCCTAAATTTTGAATATTTTGAATGCTAAATTATAGCAGTTATTACTGTGTAATTAATTTCATGTATAAAATTGAGCACATAACGCCAAATTCAGCTGACGATGGCAGGAACTATGCCAACACATTGAACTTTGGTAAAAGACAGGTCGCCGTTAATTGGCTTGTTAGGTATGACGTGCCCCAAAAATGATAATGACCATGCCAGCCAAGCAGACAGCAACACCAACCCAATCAGTAATAGAGGGTCGAACAGAATCAACAGCCCATAACCACATTAGTGCCACACTAACATAAACACCGCCATAAGCGGCATAGACTCGACCGGCCGCATGTGGGTGGAGAGTGAGAAGCCAAACAAACAAAGCTAAGCTAAAGGCGGCTGGAACCAAAAGCCAAGCGGTATACCCTTGTTTTAGCCAAAGATACGGGAGATAGCAACCGACAATTTCGGCTATAGCTGTGCCGACAAAAAGCCCAAAAGTTTTTAGGAATTCCACTTATCTTTACCTTCTCATTAAGTTTTGTTGCTGGCGAGCTATCAAAATAGGCTTTAAATTTCTACAGGTTTATTAGGCCATTACACTTCGCAAATTATAGAATGGCACCTCTATTCCTATAACGGGTAGTGATTCTTTTAAATATTTACATAAAGCTTTGCCATACATTCCTTCATTAACTAGCTCCCTCTTCCTTTCCTTCAAGTAATTTGGGTATATTTGTTTATAATTTATCATACCCTTCAGGCTCGACATCAGGAACCTTAGACATTGCTTTCAAAAAAGCAGAATGATTTCCTTTTTGAGAACGCTCTAGCAAATATTCTTCAGTTAACAATGAGGACATTTTTTCTGCTACGGCTGATGAAATAAATTGGTTAATTGAAATACCTTCTTTTTTAGCCAAGGATTTGACTTCATTATGAAGTGAATTTGGCAATCTCAAACTAAGAGTACTCATAATTATATACCTCTCATAGTTATAAATTCTTGTGGGGTTATAACTGCAATTCCAAACTTATTACAGCCTTTGAAATCCTTTGTGTTGAATGTAATTATATATTCACTTTGCGACTCTACAGCAACTTCTAAGACTAAATCATCTTTGGGGTCTTTTAAATAAGGACGCCATAAAAAGAAGATTTTTCGGATGCTTGATTTGCTTAAAAAATATTCAAGAATTGAATCAATATCTTGTGAGCTTAAGTTGTTTACTAACCCCGGTCTTTTAGCAACCGCCTCATATTCAAGAAATAGTGGCACGGATACATTCGGTGTAAATAGCTCTTTGGGCAGTGCCATTAGTAACTTATAAGAAGCTCCTTGCTTTGACTTCAACGCGGAAATCAATACATTTGTATCTATAACAACATTCATATAATGGTATTATATATAACACCATTGAGAAATCAAGGAGTTTATAAAAATATAACGCCTTGCTAGCGGTTTAATAGAGTAAGTTTGTGCCATAATAAGGCTTGCCGCCGCCCCTAAGAGATGCAGACCAACTATCAAGACGTCCATTCTCCATTTTCCAGAATTTTTTGCATAGATTAAAGTACTGTATGACCGCATCGTTTTCACCGATATCAGTTAAATATTTAGCCAAGCTCATGTTTGGGCCAAATGAATTTAGTTGAGGAGAACCTAGCGTATTACCCGCTTTTATTAAATATTTTTTAGCTAGAGTAATGTCACCGCCTACTATAGCTAGGCGACCTAAAATCATGTTGCCATCATGAATTGCATTACCATAATTCCAGCCCTTTTTGACACTATCGGCTGTATTTAGTAGTTCGTTTGCATATGACTTTGCATCAGAATATTCTTTTGCTTCAAATGCTGTTTTTGCTGCTTTTGTTAGAATGCTAGACCTAATATCACTATCCGCAACTTTAAGAAAATCTTTTATAAGTACAAGCCTTTTAGAAGGGTCTTGTTCTTTAAAAATAGTCATCATTGTTATTTTATAGTCCTGATCTGCAAGTGCGGAAGCAGATATAGGTAATAATAGAATGACTAATATTGAAGATAGAATTATTGTTTTCATTTGTCCGCTGGAGCTATATTGTTATGTGATTTTTATTAATTTTTTTGGCAACCATCTTGATTGATTTTTAAAGCCTTTTGGTAATAACCTTTCTCGACTTTCTTTACCTTGGAGAATTTTTTCAATTATTGGGTGTTCAGGATTATTTCTACCAATGGTATTTTCTCCATAAAAATAACCAAAACCTCCTTCATGCTCTGCATTGAAGCGTGTATTTATTGTTTCAATAATTTGCGCTGAGTCGTCAAAGTAGAAATCACCAAAATGAACATTTGCGCTCCATAAAACGCCATAACCTTTGATGCTTTTATTGAATAAAGCCTTAACATTAGATGTACATCTTTGTATCCAGTAAGCCCAGTTAACAACTTCAATTCCAGTTTCATCCTCAACTATTTTCTTTTTCCTAAAAGGTTCATGCTTCGGAGGCCCATATCTTGTTATGGCAAAATGTGATGGGCCATCAAACTCCACGAAAATAGATTTATCTTTATAAGTTATTTTGAAATCCATTTTGAATCTTGTTATTCTTATTTGTCTTTCGATATCACAACCTGGCAACGCTTCTTGGATAATTGAAATTAACAGAAATTCATCTAAGCTTGAATATTCAACTGGCGGTGCATTTGCTATTTCACCACCATACCAAGATTTTTGTATTTTTCGTTCGTCAATAACCTCAATACCATCAACAGTTTTAAATTTTAAAAAATCAAGGTCGTTATCACTAACACCTAGAAATTGTTTTATATCATCTTTCATAAGAAATGAGCCGATCGATACATCACTATTCTTTAACTCAAAGATTCCTTGTGGTTTTCCTAGTATCGCCATCAGATATTCTCTTTTTTCACATAACTTGTTATTAACGGGAAAAGATTTCCCTGTAATTAGTATACATCTACGGATAAAAATTCCTCGTACGCTGATCGACATGGAGAGCGAAGCGGAGTCGATTAGTCGCCAGTAGGCAACGCCTTTGTGCATTTTCGTAATAGAGCGCGTTAGCGAACAGTGGAGAATAATGTTAGCAAAGGCTTTCTGTTGCCGTAGAGTCATTGAGGTAATAGATTGTAGCCAGCTCTGAGCTTGCGAAGGAGTGGCGGAAAGCTATGGACGCAGGACGGCTGGGGATTTATAACTGTCACGTATTCCTCAGCATAAATGGCGACTTGGATGTCCCATTTTTGTATCCTGAGGATCGTGACTCTCGTAAGTTGATAATCAAGCCCAAACAAGGAAAGTCACCATATCTATATGTGAAGACGAAGTATGCCACAAATTTAATTTTTTAGAAGCGGCATTCAAGCAATTCATTTTTAGGTATAAGGTTTGCAATGTTCTTCTTTGTTAATAGTGTTTAATTTTCGGGCAGCCATGCCTCTCCAGATGTTACGGTAGGCTGTTTCGTAAAATTCTGCTTGCCGTTACCATGGCGGTTAAGGCGGGTTTAACCTCTTTCCAGCTACGGGTTTTTAGGCCGCAATCTGGGTTGACCCATAGCCGTTCAGCAGGAATACGCTCTGCTGCTTTTTTCATCAGCATGACCATGTGTTCAACGGTTGGAATATTAGGCGAGTGTATATCATAGACACCCGGACCCATTTCATTGGGGTAATCAAACTGTTGAAACACGTCGAGTAATTCCATGTCTGAACGAGAGGTTTCAATGGTGATGACATCGGCATCCATATCGGCGATGGCTTTTATAATGTCATTAAATTCGGAATAACACATATGGGTATGAATTTGGGTTTGATCATGCACGCCGTTAGCGGTGATTTTAAAGCTTTTGACCGCCTAATCAAGATAGCTTTGCCATTGTGATTGACGCAAGGGCAAGCCTTCACGCAAGGCGGCTTCGTCAATTTGAATAATGCGGATGCCTGCGGCTTCTAAATCAAGCACTTCATCGCGAATCGCTAGAGCCAGTTGCAGGCAGGTTTGAGATCGCGGCTGATCGTCACGTACAAAGGACCAGTTTAAGAGGGTCACAGAGCCAGTAAGCATGCCTTTAACAGGTTTGTTGCTTAATGATTGTGCATACGTTGCCCAGTCAACGGTCATCGGTTTGGGGCGTGAAATATCACCAAAAATAATGGGCGGTTTTACGCAACGTGAACCATAGGATTGTACCCAGCCAAATTGGCTAAAGGCGTAACCATCGAGTTGTTGACCAAAATATTCCACCATGTCGTTACGCTCAGCTTCACCATGAACCAGTACATCTAAGCCCAAGACCTCTTGTTGTTCGATGGCGTGTATGATTTCGTTTTTAATAAACTGTTGGTAGTGTTGCTCATCAATCTCGCCCAAACGAAATTGTTTGCGTGCTTGACGAATTTCTGGTGTTTGTGGGAATGAGCCAATAGTGGTGGTGGGGAATAAAGGTAAATTAAAGCGCTGTTTTTGTATGACGGCTCTTTTGCTATACGCGCTTTGGCGGTTGCTAGCATCAGCATCAATATGGGCAACCCGTGTTTTCACTTTAGGGTTATGTACGCGGGTAGAGCTATTCCGCGATTCAATGGCAGTGGCATTGAGCGTTAATGCTTCGGCAACGGTGTTGCGCCCTTCATTTAATGCGGTTGACAAAACCGTTAATTCATCCAGTTTTTGCACGGCAAAGGCTAACCATGATTGGATCTCTTGATCGAATTGTTGTTCACTGTTGAGATCGACGGGCACATGCAGTAGCGAGCAAGAAGGCGCTAACCAAAGCCGGTCATTTAGGCGGGCATACAGAGGCTCTAACCAAGCTAAGGTAGTATTCAGATCGGTTTTCCAGATATTGCGGCCATTGATTACCCCCAGTGATAATATTTTATGCGGCGCCAGCCAATCTATCACTTGAGTGATTTCAGTAAAGGCGTTGATAGCATCAAGGTGTAGGCCTGCAACAGGTAGCTCACAAGCGAGGTGTAGGTTTTCTTTTAGTTCGCCGAAGTAGCTGGTTAACAGTAATTTAACCGGTGTTTTATTAAGTGAAAAATAGGTTTTCTTGAGTGCGTGTTGCCAAGCATTATCAAGCTCGGTAACTAAAATAGGCTCATCAATTTGCACCCATTCTATGTCGTGTTGCGCTAACGTAATTAATAATTGTTCATAACACGCCACTAAGTCATCAAGTAGATCGAGCTTATTGCTATTGTCTTTGGTTTTTCCTAGCCATAAATAGCTGACAGGGCCAATAATAACGGGCTTAATTTTTGGTTGATGTTGCTGTGCCTCTTTGATTTGGGCAATTAAATTATCGGCATATAAAGTAAACTGCGTTTGCGCCGTAAATTCGGGCACGATGTAATGATAATTAGTATCAAACCACTTGGTCATTTCGCCAGCGGCAATGTGTTGGCATGGGTTTTCGGCCTGCGATTGACCGCGCGCAACTTGAAAATAACGATCTAAGGCATTGGCTTGGTTGTCAGCACGAGTGGGCAGGTTGCCCAGTAATGCACTGGTGTCTAACACCTGATCATAAAAAGAAAAATCGCCAACAGGCAAATAATCTAATTGATGTTGCAGTTGCCAGTGGTTTTGGCGAAGCGCTTGCCCTCTTTCTTGCAAGTCAGCTTGCGTAGTGTCGCCCCGCCAGTAGGATTCTAGTGCAAATTTTAGCTCACGGTTTTTGCCTATTCTAGGAAAACCAAGATTATGAGTGGTGATCATTGTGCTGCCCTTTCGAGAACGTATAAAAAACAGCTATTGTAATTAGGTTTAACTATGAGTAATAATGATGTTTTTTGCCTAACCCATTAGAAATAATAATAGATGATTGAGCGATCACATTTAAAAATTATCCGCGCACTGGCGGATAATGGCTCTTTAACCGCAGCGGCTAATGCCCTGTTTTTAACGCAACCGGCGCTGTCACATCAGATCCGCTATTTAGAAAAGAAGCTAGATGTTGCATTATGGCAGCGAGAAGGTCGACAGTTGCGTTTAACACCAGCCGGCGACGTGTTGTTGCAAACGGCAAGACAAGTGTTGCCGGTGTTAGAGCAGACAGAAAAGACCTTGCAGGCTTATGGTGAAGGCAAGCAAGGTGTCTTACGAATTGGTGTTGAATGCCACCCTTGTTATGAATGGTTAAAAAGTATTTTGGCAGATTTCTTGGTTGCATTGCCTGATATGGATGTAGATATTGTTAATAAATTTCAATTTTCAGGCTTAGAAGGCTTGCTTAATCATCATGTTGATTTGTTGGTAACACCAGACAAGGTGAAGCAACAGGGCGTGGTTTATGAGCCATTATTTGATTATGAGTTGGTGCTTTTAGTCGGACAATCGCATGTGTTGAGCGGTGAGTCATTTATTACTGCTGATGCCTTGCTCAATGAAACGGTGTTTACCTTCCCTGTTAGTCATGATCGGCTAGATATTTTTACTCAATTTTTATTGCCTAGCGGAATAAAACCTAAAACAAAAGCGATAGCTTCACTCGATATTATGGTGCAAATGGTGAGTTTAGGACGGGGCGTGACGGTGTTGCCGGATTGGTTAGCTACGGATTATTGCCAACGCTTACCAGTTTCAACGGTTCGATTGGGCAAACAGGCTCTGGCGAAGACGTTGTTTGCGGCAATGCGGAAAAGTGATGTTGATATAAACTATATGGCGTTATTTGTTGAGCTTGGCAGAAAGCAACCATAATTACTCTTGATCATCCAACACACGATATAAAATTTCACGGATAAACTGCGGTTCAAAGGGCTTGTCGATAATGGCAGAAACACCGGCTTGTTGTACTTGCCCTAGCCTTGCTTCATCGTGTTCACTAGTGACCATTAAGATGGGTATATAGCTATTGCCCATTTCATTGCGCACAAACTCAGTGAGTTGTTGGCCATCCATTTCAGGCATGTTTAAGTCGGTGACAATAAGATCAAAATTCGAGTCAGCCAGAATGTGTGTTGCTTGTAGACCATCATTCGCCACTTCAATATTTTGAATGCCCAAGCTGGTTAATACGCGCTTAATGTGATTGCGGGCTGTTAGGCTATCGTCAACCACCAAGACATTGAGCTCTGTTATGTCGTAGTTTTCTAGATCCATTTCTTCGGGATCAAGATAATCAATGGTGGTGCGTAAGGCGCGGCGAAGATCGGCATGATCGAAGGGTTTGGGTAAAATGGCGACTACACCGGCTTGGCGAATAGGCTCAAGCATGACAGGGCTTGTTTCGCTAGAAATCAGCATAAAATTGATGTCGTGTAAGTTATCGGTATTGCGGATTGTGGTGAGTAAATCGGTGGCTGTCATGTCGGGTAAATACATAGCGCTAATAACAAGATCGGGTGGATATTTCCGGATCGTTTCGAAGGCTTGTTTGCCATCGGCTACGGCATCGATATTTATAACGCCCTCTTCTTTTAAGTGCGACAGGATCACTTTGCTCTGCATTGATGAAGGCTCAATGAGCAGTATTGATAAATCAGCTAAGTTCATTATTTTAAAACCATGACACTTTAAATTGCATCTTTATATTTTTTGTCACTGCCGCATGTTTTAAGCGGAAGTCCAGTGTTACCGCCATAGATCCCCGATAAAAGATCTCGGGGATGACGAGGTTTTTTTACACATTGAATGAGCACGGGTATATAAGTACTTTTGGCACTAATAAAATCAAAGTCTTAACGCGAGGGCATTAAAATATTGATACCTTTAAGCATGTTTAATGCTTCAGACAAGGCATAGTCAGTAATAGCAAGAGGTAGCTCCTCTTGCTCTTCCTTTTCTTCGCCTTCAACATCATTATCTAGTGCTTCGGATTCTATTTTTGCCAGACCGTTTTCAAGGTGTTTGCTTAGATCCTTTTCTCGCAATCGAGCAATGTTTTCAGGATCTAATGCCGAGATTTTCACCGGATCTAATTCTATATCTGGCACAATACCTTCGGCTTGAATGGAGCGACCCAACGGTGTGTAATAACGTGCAGTAGTCATTTTTACAGCGGTATTATTAGTCAAGGGCATAACCGTTTGAACAGAGCCTTTACCAAATGTTGTCGTGCCTAGGATAACTGCGCGGTTATGATCTTGTAATGCACCGGCGACAATTTCGGAGGCTGACGCTGAACCAGCATTAACCAGCACAATTAAAGGCGCACCTTTCAATAAATCGTTAGGCTTGGCATTAAATTGCTGATTTGAGTTTTTAACCCGCCCTTCAGTATAGACTATCAATCCTTTAGTGAGGAAGGCGTCTGAGACTTCAATAGCGGCATCCAGTAGACCGCCAGGGTTGTTACGTAAATCAAGCACTAAGCCTTTAAGCTTGCCCTCATTTTCTTTTTTTAATTCCGCCAAGGCTTCTCTTAAGCTTGCGCCTGTTCGCGATGCAAAGGTGCTGACCCTAATGTAACCATAACCAGGTTCCAGCATTCTAGATCGAACACTTTGTACTTTAATAATGGCACGGGTGATTTCTATTTTAAGAGGTCTATCTATACCTTCTCGAATAATAGTTAGTAATAGCTTACTACCAGGTTCCCCTCTCATTATATCTACAGCATCACCTAAAGAAAGGCCTTTAACAGGCGTTTCATCCAAGCGAATAATTAAGTCGCCCGATTTAATGCCGACTTTTGCGGCAGGGGTATCGTCAATAGGAGAAACGACTTTTACAAAGCCGTCTTCCATGGTGACTTCAATGCCAAGACCGCCAAACTCACCGGATGTACCTTCACGCAAATCTTTAAAGTCATCTAAGTCGAGATAAGTAGAGTGGGGATCTAGACCCGAAAGCATGCCGCGAATGGCATTATTGAGTAAGTCTTTATCATCAACCTCTTCAACATAATTATTTTTGATGCGACCAAATATTTCTGAAAAGGCACGCAATTCTTCTAAAGGTAAGTCGGGCTTAGGCTGCGGCTTCTCAGCAAAGACCATTTGGCCAAAAATTAATGTGGCACCGATGATTGCTCCAGCAGTAATTAGCCCAGCATCGCGTGATATAAAACTCATTTTTATTCCTTTATTTCGGCTTATCACACAGGTGTGATAAGCATCATTAACTTTTTTACTTTAGGAAGACTTTGAGCTAGTCAAAGGTTCCTCAACCATTTTAATGGATTTCTAGGATTACCTTTGTGTCGCAGTTCAAAATAAAGGCCAGCGTATTGGCGAATACCTTTATCACCACTTTGTGCAATCCGTTCTCCTGAGACAACATTGTCGCCTGCTTGTTTCAATAATGTTTCATTATTGCCATATAATGTCATGTATTGATCACCATGATCAATAATCATTAACAAACCGAAGCCCCTTAACCAGTCAGAGAAAACAACCCGACCGGGTGCGCTGGCGACGATATCTTTGCCTGACGGGCTGGCAATCATGATGCCCTTCCACTTTAGTTTACCCAGTTTACGGGAGCTGCCATAGCGGGCGAGCACTTTGCCTTTTACTGGCCAGGTGAGTGAGCCAACGCGTTTAGCGAAAGCCTTATGCGTATTTGTGCCGGTGTTAGCTTTAGGCTTATTGAGGGTGTGAAGCAAGGATTGTAATGATTGTTCCTGTTCTCTTAATAATGCTAGACGTGCATCTTGGCTGGCAATTTTTTTATCGAGTGCTGCCAGAGTCGCTTGGCGTTGTTGTGTTTGCTGTTGCAATGCAAGCTGTTTTTGTTGCTGTTTTTCATAGAGCTGCTGTTGTTGTTTTTGGGCGGCAAGCAGTGCTTTTTGATTGGCTGTAAGATTTTGTAAAATTGCACTAATATCGGTTAGTTGTTGCTGTCTTGCTTGGTTAAAATAATGAAAATAAACAGAAGAACGACTAAAACTTGCAGGATCTTGTTGGTTTAACAAAACTTTTACAAAATTAGGTTGACTGGTGTTGTAAGCGGCTCGGATTTGCTTGCTTAATGCGCTTAATTCAAAATCATGAGAAAGCTGCTCTCTCTGTTGTCGCTTTTCTATTTGCGCTAATTCGATAGCTTGTTGCCGGATCTGTTGTTTAAGATCGAGAAGTGTTTTATTGAGCTTAGAAACAGTGCGACTTTGTTGTTTTAACTGTTGAAATAGTTCCGATTGGGAGCTTTTATTCGTTGCAACGTTCTCGCTTAAATTATGGATCTCTGTTTTTACATCTTCAAGTTGCTGTGTCGTAGCAGGATCATTTGCGGCCAAAAGAGTGCTTGAAGTTGTGAAAATAACCAGCAAGATAAAAAAATAGCGTAGCAGCATTATTTTATTTTGATCAGGATATGATCACCCATTTCTGCTGGAATAGGCTGATCGATTAACGACAAAATGGTGGGCGCTATATCTGATAATGTTCCAGATTCCATTTGTTCAACTTCCCGGCCGGCATAAATAAAAGGGACAAGATTGCTGGTATGGGCAGTATGCGCTTGACCTGTTTGCTGGTTGGTCATTAACTCTGCGTTACCGTGATCGGCAGTTACCATCATTTCACCGCCATTTTGTTTTAGCGCTGACCAAATACGACCTAAGCAATTGTCTAATGTTTCAACCGCTTTGATAGCAGCTTCAAAATTGCCACTATGACCTACCATATCAGCATTGGCAAAGTTACAAATAATGACATCGTATTTATCAGATGAAATTGCTTTGACCAGCTCACTAGTCACTTCTGCGGCATTCATTTCGGGCTGCAGGTCATAGGTAGCGACATCAGGCGATGGGATTAAAATACGATCTTCGCCCTCAAAAGGTTCATCACGACCGCCATTGAAGAAAAAAGTAACATGCGCATATTTTTCAGTTTCAGCAATACGCAACTGACGTAAACCTAATGAAGAAAGATATTCACCTAACACATTATTTAGTTTTTCCGAGGGGAAGGCGACAGGAGACGTAAAGTCTTTTTTATATTCTGTCAAGGTGACAAATGCTGCTAGATTGATAGTTCGAGGGCGTTCAAAACCATCAAAATCAGCGTCAATAAAGCTTTGTGTTAGCTGACGCGCGCGGTCAGAACGAAAGTTCATAAATACCACCACATCATCATCATTAATTTTAACAGCGTCTTCACCCTCAGTAACGATACTAGTAGCTTTAACAAATTCATCCTTTTCGTCGCGTTGGTAGGCTAAGTCCAATGCGGCAAGTGCAGAAGGCGCTTGAAACTCCCCCTCTCCTTCAGTAAGAAGTTGGTAGGCTGTCTCAATACGGCTCCAACGTTGATCGCGATCCATGGCATAGTAGCGACCAATTAGAGAAGCGAATTGTCCGCCGCCAATATCTGTAAACTTTTCTTCCATGGCTTTAATTGAAGCGTGCGCACTTTTTGGAGGCGTATCACGCCCATCAAGAAAAGCATGAACATAGACGGTGTTAGCACCGCGATGTACGGCTAATTCGACCATTGCTTCAATATGATCTTGGTGGCTGTGAACACCGCCGGGTGATAACAAACCAAAGATATGAACGGCAGCATCTTTTGCTACTGCCTGATCGACAGCCTCAGTTAAAGTATGGTTGCTAAAGAAAGAACCGGTATGGATAGCGCGGTTTACCCGAGTAAATTCTTGGTAAACAACACGCCCTGCCCCCATATTAAGATGACCGACTTCCGAGTTACCCATCTGGTCTCCCGGCAAACCAACGCCAGCACCTGAAGCGCTGATGAGGGTGTGTGGATAATCTTGCCAAAGCTGATCCCAAACCGGAGTGTTGGCAGCATGAATAGCATTGGATTCTGGGTCTTCACTATAACCCCAGCCGTCTAAAATAATTAGCGCAAGTGGGCGGTGGGAGTGGCTCATAATAATGGTCCTTTTAGCGTAGAAATAGGGCATTTTCAAGTAATTTTGCTATATAGTTAGCTAATATATACAAATCATTGATATTATATTACCTTTTGTAGCACTTTGTTGCTATGTAACATTTAATGGTAACTGTCGTGTCTCAAGCTGAAAATTCGTTTCTTATTGCCCACGATGATGATATCGAGCGGGCTGCACATGCGCTGAAAGCGATGTCGCATCCATTGAGGTTAAAAATACTTTGTGCTGTTGGCGAGCAAGAACTGGCAGTGCAAGATATTGTTGACTGTGTCGGCACAACACAAAGTAATGTGTCGCAACACTTGGCAAAATTAAGAGATAAAGATGTTTTGGCATCGCGACGTGATGCCAACCGGATTTATTACAGTGTAAAAGATGCAAGAATATTAAAGCTAGTTGAAATGATGCGTGATGTTTTTTGTTCTAGAGCAAACGAATAAAATTATTTAAGGTTAAATATGGAAAATTTAGGTGAGTTTATAGTGAATCACTGGGTGTTAGTGACGTTGTTTGTTGTTTTGTCATCAATACTTATGTCAGATTCGATTAATAAAAAAATATCAGGCATGACACCCATCACTACTGCGCAAGCAGTGCAATTGGTTAATCAACAAAAAGGTCTGTTTTTAGATATAAGAGAAACTACAGAATTTAAGAAGGAACATATTGCTGATTCGACAAGTATGCCGTTATCTACGTTGACGGATAATCTTGGATCGTTGAAAGATAAAACACAGCCTATTATATTAGTGTGCGCCAGTGGGCAACGTGCACGCAGTGCGGCGAAACAGCTTAGTAAGAATGAGTTTACCCAAGTATACGTATTAACGGGCGGCTTAAATTCTTGGCGAGATGCTAAATTGCCTTTATTTAGTTAATTCCACAATCTAGGATCATGGCAAAAGTTGAAATTTACGCCACGGCGATATGCCCGTATTGCGCGATGGCGAAGCAGTTATTTGACCGTAAAGGAGTGGAGTATACTGAAGTTCGGGTTGATCTCGATCCAGCTAAGCGTCAGGAAATGATACAAAAAAGTCGGCAAAGAACCGTGCCGCAGATATTTATAAATAATGAAGCCATTGGTGGATACACTGATCTAGTGGCTATTGATAGAGAGCAGAAGTTAGACGATTTACTCGTTTAATTATAATTTACATTTTAAGGAAACATCATGGCAGAAGAAAAAGCAGCATCAACCGAAGATCAACAAGCACGTTTTGTGATTCAAAAAATTTACACCAAAGATATTTCTTTTGAAACTCCTAACAGCCCAGAAATCTTTCGTGATGAATGGAAGCCTCAGTTAGATCTACAGTTAGGCAATGAGTATAAACGTATTGATGATGATAATCATGAGATCACGCTAACGGTTACTGTTACAGCAAAAGTGGAAGATAAGATTGCCTTTTTAGCTGAAGTTAAACAAGCAGGTATTTTTTCATTAACGGGCTACAGCGATCAAGAAATGGGCCCCTTAGTAGGTAGCTACTGCCCTAATACGCTGTTTCCCTTTGTGCGGGAAGTGATTTCAGATATCGTATTGAAAGGTGGTTTCCCACAATTAGTGCTTGCGCCAGTGAATTTTGATGCTTTATATATGAATCAAATTGAACAGGCGAAAAAACAAGCCGCGGATAAAGCCAAACACTAAAGCTGCTAGGCTGCTGCTGTCAAACAAATGAACACATTGTTTCCAACCTTAGTCATTGGTGCGGGTGCTTGGGGTACAGCGCTGGCCATTGCGATTGCCAGAAATGGTTATAAGGTGGTGTTGTGGGGAAGAGATGCAGAACATGTAAGTGAGATGAAAGCGGTATCAAGTAATGAACGCTATTTGCCAGGTTTAAATTTCCCTGAAAACTTAAGTGTGACAGCAGATTTTGAGCAGGCCTTAGCCTTGGCGAAACATGTTTTGGTTTCGGTTCCAAGCACAGCGTTTCCAGCGATATTAAGCGATATGAAGCCATTAATTGCTGAAGAGCTTCCTGTGAGTTGGGCAACAAAAGGCTTAACACCAGGAACGGGGCAGTTTTTATATGATACGGCGATTGAAATATTGGGTGATTCGCACCCTCTAGCTATTATTTCAGGGCCATCTTTTGCTGCTGAAGTTGCCAAAAATTTGCCGACAGCAATAACCGTTGCGGCGCGAGATGAAACCTTCTCGGCAGCTTTGGCGTCTGCAATGCATAGCCCTACGTTGCGGGTTTACACGACTAACGATGTCTTAGGCGTACAACTGGGTGGAACAGTTAAGAATGTAATGGCTATTGCCGCAGGCATTGCCGATGGCTTGGGGTATGGTGCCAATACGCGAGCGGCATTAATTACGCGTAGCATGTCAGAAATTTTGCGTTTGGCAAAAAAGTTGGGTGCGCAAACAGAAACATTGTTTGGTTTGTCAGGAATAGGTGATTTAATTTTAACCTGTACCGATGATCAAAGCCGAAACCGCCAACTTGGTTTGGCGATAGGGCGAGGCTTAACCGTTGAGCAGGCTGTTGCAGAAGTAGGAAAAACAGTTGAAGGAATGCATGCCGCTCGTGAAGTAATGTTGCGCGCGAAACAAGTCGGTATTGAAATGCCGATTGTCGAACAGGTTTGCAAAATACTATTTGAAGGGTACGATCCACGTGAAGCGGTGCAAGAACTATTGAGCAGAGATCAAAAAGCTGAAGACCCACACGATTGAAATATCAAAAAATTAAAGAGGAAAGATTTATGCGACAGTTTGTAAAATATAGCAGTGTTTTTGCTATTAGTATGTTGTTAGCCGTGGGTTTGACTGGCTGTGGCGGTGGTATGTTTGCTGCAGATGGGCCCGAAACAGAAGCTGAAATATTGCAGGGACAAGATGGGCGTATATTGTGGGAAGCTCAGCAAGGTCTTCAATATGTAAAAATTGTTGATCGTGATATGGCTGGCCCTGCCAACGAGCATCCCACAGCAATATCAGTAGATGAATTACGCACGGTGCTTAGTTCATTATATGTCAATGTGCTTATTGGGATAACTAGGAAGGAACTTCCTTTATTTTCTGTCGGGGAGTTACAAACATTAAGTGTTGCATTGGCGAATGGTTTAAGTCAGGCTCAACAAAATGAAGATGTTAACTTTGTACTTAATGGCAAACACCGTGGTTTAATAGCCTCAGAGACAAAAACCAACACGGGACGAGTGTTCATTGGGGGCGATGGGCGTTTAAATATTATCTTTGGTTTAATTCACGAAGAGTTTAGATCTCACGAGAAGTCAACAGGGCAGCCAATTGATCGTCGACTTCATCCGCTAAACCCAGGCAAACGTAGTTTTGATTCCAAGCCTAATGTGCGCGTGTCCATAGATAAGGGACAGGCTTATTATCTTGATCCAAAAACAGGAAAAGAGCGTACCGATTGGATTGTGATTGATATTGCAACTGTATTGGCCGAAGCCGCTAATCGTAAAAATGATTACGATGGAACGGTAAGCCCTGAATTATTAGAAGATGTTGCACGAAGTAAGCAAGAAACGGGCAATTTACGTAACGATGTTAGAGGTATCAAAGACATTCTATTTGAAATGAGTGATGAAATAGAACGTTTAAAACAGCAAATTGAAGATCTGAAAGCAGTGCCAGTACCGTAGTTTTTAAGATCTTATCAACAATTAAAAAGGGGAGCATTGCTGCCCTTTTTTGTGCTTACTCATAAGGTATAGCGGCGGTCAGCTAGCTGGCAGCGAGGCAATAATTGATTAAGACTTTTACTCAAGGTGAGTACTTTAAAGTTTTCACCCATTGCAGAAGGCAAGGTGAGTTGCTTGATTTCACTTGCCTGTTGTAGCATCAACAACGGATCGTTCTCTTGAGCTTGGCTTAACTCCGTTATGCCACCAGCAAGTAAAAAATCAGCCTGTGATTGAAAACCATTTACTTCAAGACCATTGTCTATTGCTGTTTGCGCTAACAAAGTGAAATCAACATGTGCAGTAATATCTTGTAAACTAGGCAATATAAGCGGATCAGCATGTCCTTGATGCTGGTAATAGCACATTAAGGTGCCTTCATTGCGCTGTGGGTGATAGTAATCGGCTTTTGGGTAGCCATAATCACAAATAAAGAGAGCCCCCTGCTGTAAGTTGTCAGCGAGACTGCAAAGCCATGCTTGGGCGGCTAAATTTACCTCGGTAATATAATCCTCACTTTCACCGATCAAAGCTTGAATTTCGATGATATGAGACGCTAGAGATGATTGCGATAGACTGCCTTCACACCAGCACAAACCAGCGTCATTTTTTTCAATATATCGCTCAGCTACTTTACCTTGTTTGAAGTGCAACATGTGTACCGGCATGGCATCACATACTTCATTTGCCAGTATAACGCCAACAAAGCAATTAGGAATCGCATCTAACCAAACCACGTTTTCTACAATATCGGGAAGAGCATGTGCTATGGTTTTATACTGTCTTTCACGCAAGTCAGCACTTACTTCAATAATGTAATATTTTTCAGGATAGCAGTTGGCAGCCGTAAGTTCGGCTAAAATATCGGCTGCCATTTTACCGCTACCTGCGCCAAACTCTAGAATAGATGGCTGCTTGAGCTGGCTGAGAACATCTTTAATATGATGCGCAAAAGTACGAGAAAATAAAGGGGATATTTCAGGTGCAGTAGTGAAGTCGCCATGTTGCCCCAGTTTTTGGCTACCCGCACTGTAATAGCCTAAACCGGGCGCATAAAGGCATAGATGCATATAATCGGCGAAACTAATTTTTCCGCCTGCGCGCTCTATTTCATCATAGATTAACGATAATAATTGCTCGCTATGGCGTTGTGCAATATCATCTGGTTTAGCTAATGTCATTTAGTTATTGGCCTGAATGCTGGGGAAAGCTTAGCTTATTATTATCCCAGCTAGAAAGCCTACCGGAATGACGGAGTTTTTTGAAGTGAGTAAAAATTTATTAGGGTATTTTAAGTGTTAGAAAATGCAATTTTAGTTACTGGCGCCGGTCGCCGCATTGGTTATCATATCGCAAAGCGACTACATGAAGATGGTCAATGCGTTATCGCACATTATCGTACGCAGACCGATCAAATCCAAGCATTAGCCGATCTTGGCGTGAAGACAATACAGGCAGATCTTGCTACAACGCCAGCAATATTAAAATTTGTACAAGCATTAAAGTCGCAATGCACTAGTCTCAGAGCCGTTGTTCATAACGCGTCCTCTTTTGAAGCAACAGCGACAGATTTAGAAGAAGTCGCGCAACAATACGAACAGTTTTTCTACATTCATATGATGGCGCCATTTTTGATTAACCAAGGCTTACAATCATTATTGCGAGGCGAGGGTGAAGATCCTGCAGATATTATTCATATCACTGATATTAATGTCGAAAACCCAACGCCTGAGTTTGATATTTATGGTACAACCAAAGCGGGTTTACATAATATGACTATGGCCTTAGCGAAGAAATATGCACCCACAATAAAAGTGAATGCGGTTGCGCCAGGGCCGGTGCTTTTTACTGATCTTCATTCAGCAGAGACCAAAAACAGGATGTTGGCAGAAACACCTTTAGCAAGAGAAGGTGGAGCCGAGCCAGTATATTTGGCCGTAAAAAGCCTGTTAGATAATCCGTTTATTACGGGTGTCAGTTTGCCGGTAGATGGTGGTCGCCGTTTGTCCAAACGCTAAATTCATGCTCATCAAAGCAACGCCTTCTTGCTCCAATGAAATATGTTTACCAGAAATATAAGCTGCAATTTCCTCCAATAATGGATAAAGAAAATATTCGTCAGTGATTGTATGAGCTGCTCGTTCACTGTCTTTGGGGAATTGTGCTGCACATAGAATATCAAGATCAGCAGGGCGATCTTTGGTTTTACGGGTGGGATCGCTGCGATCGCGGCCCAGTTTCATTTCGATAGTGTTACACATGTCTTTAAGCTTATCTTCACTGATCGTTGTTTCAATAAACGCCACCACATTTAAAAAATCATGCGGACTATTCATGCCGATAGGAGGCAGTAGTAGCACGCGACTTAAAGTGATTTTAGGGAAGTGTTCAAGTAGTTGATCAATAATGGCGACAAGATTATGGTGTGGCTCGATATTGCTACCAATACCAATTAAAAATCCGGATTGTTGATTCATTTTTTGCTGCGTTTAATTACAATTTTAGCGATATTATTGCCATGTAATGTAACGGGTTTGCTTAACGTTAATTTAAGTTTTGGGATCGGATATGTTTGTAGTAATAAGGAGCAGAGATCTTCAGCCAGTGTTTCGATCAATTGGTAACGGCTAGCCTCGACAAACGTAACAATCGTTTCGGCAATCGCACCATAATCAAGCGTATCAGCAATATCATCGCTAGCAGCCGCTTTGCGAATATCCCAGTCCATTTCTAAATCAAATCCCAGCGTTTGCAGCGTTTCGCGCTCCCAATCATAAATACCGATGATGGTGTCTATTTTTAGATCGTTAAGAAAAATTTTGTCCATAGTGATCTGCGCTCAAAGGTGAAAATTATGACTAATATCTCTATACCCAAAATCATTCAATTTGTAAAAAACTTCTCGTCATCCCGGTATGCTTTTAGCCGGGATCTCCCCACAAGCAAGACTCCGGCTAAAAGCATACCGGAGTGACGGAAGAGCGAAAATCCACAGATTGAATGATCACGGGTATAATAGGATGATAACTAACAAGATGGCATCATATCATGCTTGAAACATTGACTTTACCAATAGTAGCACTTGTCGGGGCTTATTTAATCGGCTCATTATCCAGCGCGATTATTTTATGCAAATTAGCGGGCTTACCCGATCCGCGCAGCGAAGGTTCCGGCAACCCCGGTGCGACCAACGTGCTTCGCATCGCGGGCAAAAAGCTGGCGGTTACGGTATTAATACTTGATGTGGTTAAGGGGATCATTCCCGTTATTATTGCAACCCTATTAGGCTTTGACACGACGTGGATTGCCGCTACGGCATTTGCTGCATTTTTAGGGCACTTATACCCAGTGTTTTTCCAATTTAAAGGCGGCAAAGGCGTGGCAACCGCATTAGGTGGTTTTCTAGCGCTATCACTGCCGTTAGCAGCTGCAATATTATTAAGCTGGCTGGTGGTATTTGCTATCAGCCGACTGTCTTCATTATCAGCAATAATGGCTGCTGCATTAGCACCTGTTTATAGTTTATGGTTGATAGATAGTGTCAATGCGCGTTGGATAATTCTAGTAATGGCAATGATGTTATTATTTCGCCATCGTAGCAATATTCAGCGCTTATTCTCAGGAGAGGAAGGCAAATCATAAACAGCAATGCTTTTAACTTATTTGCCTTGAATTTGAATATTCTGCACGTAATCTATTTCACCCAGACTTAATCAGATCCTGTCTAAGTATTTTAGTGATGAAACTAACTGGATAGAATCATTGCAACAAAAACAACCACTCCAAGTGTCGTTGATACTAAAGTAAGTTTGCGCAGCTTTGGCATTTGCCATGCCATAATGAATCCTGTAACAAGTAATAATAGCAGGGCTATTGCAAATATGGTGGCATATACTTTAAATGGATCACCGCCTTTTGCCTTGTGCAGTTGCACAAACTGTCGATGCCAACTCGTATGCTTTATTTTTAGTTTTGCTATGAGTGGCTGTGGTGTTGTCTCTAAAATAACATCCATGCTTGAACCCGACCATTCCAATTGTAAAGAGTCACCAATTTTTTTTATTTTAGCCTGCCCTGTTGGAGAGGGTAAATTTTGCTTCTTCAACTCGCCACTTACTAAATTAACCAGCCCCTCAAGTTCATTTTGGAGTGGTTTTTTAAGATGTAGCTTGTAAACGCTTGTATTATATTCACCTTTCATCCCCCAAGTGTAAAGCGCTCCTGTTACAAAAAACATAACCGCAACAGGCAGGATAAAAGCGGCTAGAAGTGCATGTGCCTTCATAAGCACTGATCGATTAAATAGTCCCATAATTGCTCTCCGTTGACTGTTCTTTTATCTGAATTTGGCTGATTCTCTTTTATTACTAATGATTATCGACCTGCCGATAAGGAGATCTTATATTAGAAAACGGGTAAAGTCACGCTAAATTTTTCATAAGCTATTGAAAAAACAAGGAGTTTACAAGCGAAGGCAATGGCGTCAATAAGGGATGAATTACAAGTGATTGTTATTTGCATTGCTATGTCAGAGTAATTTTTAGATCCCTACTTTATGTTTGTTTGCATTTGTTAATGAAGTAACTGAAAAGCAACGCCATAGTGCTGTGGAAGAGGGCGGTGTTAGTAGTTTAAATCGTTGGCAAATGAACTAAGTGCTGCTACCTGTTGTGGCAAATGCACAAGTTATACGAAAGATGTGCTTTATCAAGCGGATTCAGGATAATGTCCCCTGCCCATCACTTTCAGCGGGGGCTTGTTTCTGCGTTTAGCCCTAGTTAGTTTTAATTTTATCATTTTAAAATTTGCTCGTTTAACCTTTTGGCAATAAGCCTCCCAACATTCGCCTAATATATTCAGTAGATCCTTATTATAAATTATGTGAGAATGCCATTAATAAACTTAAGATAGAGGTTTAAGCATGGCAGGCTCACTACAAGATCAGTTACTCGGCATTGGCGTAATTGATAAGAAAAAAGCCAAAAAGTCACAACATCAAAAACACCAAGCGAAAAACAAGGCGATAAAAGCGGCTAAGTCTGGCAAAAAAGCGGAACCTCAGCAAGACCAACGAAAAATAGCACAAGCTAATCGAGAGAAGCAGCAAAGAGATATAGAGCTCAATAGACAGCGTGATGCTGAGCGAGCCAAAACAGCGCTGCTTGCTGAAGTGCGCGATATAGCCCAACAACATTCTGTCAGTATTGCCGATGATGCTGATGTGGCTTATAACTTCAGCCACGAGAACAAAGTCAAAAAGCTGTATGTCACTGCTGAATTGCAGAAGCAGTTAACGTTGGGGCAATTAGCGATCGTTGTTTTGGGTGAAAAAAAGACCCTTGTTCCCGATAAAATTGCAGAAAAGATTGAAAACCGTTTGCCAGAGAAGGTAGTGCGAGTTCAATCGGATGAAGTGTCAGACCAAAATGATCCTTATGCGGACTATCAAATACCTGATGATTTGATGTGGTGAATAAGTGCTTTTAGTGTGATTATTAGAGTACAACATCTTGTACGTTTAATGTCGGAAGGAGAATAATCGTGGAAGCAATAACATACTCAGTCTTTCGTTCGCGGAATCATTAGCTAGTGTGCTTGATAAGGTGAATGATGACTCAGTTCCTGTGCAGATCACGCGTAGAGGAAATAAAGGCGCAATAGTAATGAGTATTGAAGACTATGATCAGCTAACAGAAACGCTTTATGTGTTGCAAAATAAATCGCTTTCAGAGCAAATTGAGCAATCTATTAAAACGCATGAAGCTCGCGCCGATCATAAAGCTAGCCAGCAGACGATAAATGAAATCACTGGTAATACTTGGCAAGAACACGAAAACCTTCGCAAAAGCAACAGAGCGTTGCAGGCGAAATTATGCAAGCTTATAAAGGAAATGCTGCATGATAATCCTGCCGTTGGCACAGGTAAACCAGAACCGCTAAAACATCAATGTCAGGGCTTATGGTCTCGCCGGTTTTCAGCAGGAGATAGGGTTATTTATCGCTTTGATGATGATGCCGTATATTTGTTTGCAATTGGTGGCCACCATGATCAGTTCAAGTAATATTAAATTGCTGATGATGAACCAAAATATTACATCTCTATTCCTTACGGAAACTCCGATCAAGTCAGGAACTCATATCTCACGCCCAAAACATCCAGTTTCTGCATTAAAAAACTTCGCAATAGCTCACTATTACTTGCGTTTTTCGCCTTAAAACTGAATATTTTTGACGCAAGCTATTTACCTTGGCGGTTACTTCGTTTCGTCCAGACTTGATCAGAGTCTCCTTACGGCACACCAAGCTCATCCAAAGGCCAACGCGGTCTAGCCGAAAAAGTAGGTTTATCTTGTTTCACCATTGCTGAATGTCGCATCGCACCGGCAAAGGCAATCATTGCGCCATTATCACCGCAAAACTCAAGGCGAGGGTAATATACATTAATTTGTGACATTGCATCTAAGCGCGCCCGCAACGCCTTATTGGCACTTACTCCGCCGGCGATTACCAGTGTTTTATGCCCCGTTTCTTTCAATGCCCGTTTACATTTAATGGCTAGAGTTTCAACCGCCGCTGTTTGAAAGGCTAAAGCAATATCTGCTTGATCTTGGTCGCTTTGATTGCTGGCTTTCCAGGTATTCATCGCAAAGGTTTTTAAACCACTAAAGCTAAAGTCTAAACCTGGGCGATTGGTCATGGGTCTGGGAAAGTCATATTTATTAGGCGTGCCTTTTTCAGCTAATGCGGCCAGAATAGGGCCGCCAGGGTAACCAAGCCCTAACATCTTTGCCGTTTTATCAAATGCTTCACCCACTGCATCATCAATGGATTCTCCCAATAATTGATACTGTCCCACGCCTTGCACATCAACTAATAAGGTGTGGCCGCCAGAAACGAGTAGCGATACAAATGGGAAGCAAGGTGGATTTTCTTCTAATAACGGCGACAGTAAATGACCTTCCATATGATTAATTGCCAGCGCGGGAATATCAAGTGCCCATGCAAAACTACGTCCAATGGCTGCACCGACCAATAATGCGCCGACTAAACCAGGGCCTGCGGTATAAGCAACAGCATCAATATCGGTGCGGTTTAGTTTTGCGGTGTTTAATACTTCATTAATCAACGGCAAGGTTTTGCGGATATGATCACGAGAGGCGAGTTCGGGTACGACACCACCATATTCCGCATGCAAAGCAATTTGGCTATAAAGAGCATGTGCCAGCAAGCCTTTTTCGCTATCATAGAGCGCAATACCTGTTTCATCACAGGATGATTCAATCCCCAAAACTCGCATATTTTTTGCCTAAAGTCATAAAGTCAGGTGTATTTTATGCTATTTTTAAAAGAAATGTGATCTAACTCTTTGCTTTTCTATCAATATTTCGTACAATTACCGGCTCTTTTAAGTAAATGTTTTAGGAATATATTAATGCCGTCAGTTCGCATAAAAGAAAATGAACCATTTGATATCGCGCTACGTCGCTTTAAACGTGCTTGTGAAAAAGCAGGTACCGTTGCAGAAGCACGTGCTCGTGAGCAATACGAAAAGCCAACTACAGTACGCAAACGCGCTGCTGCAGCGGCCGTTAAACGTCATCAAAAGAAAGTATCTCGTGAAAGCGCCCGTCGCGTTCGCATGTACTAAGAAAGACGATTCATAATGCCCCAAGCATCTAGTCCTTTAAAGGATAAAATTCAAGACAATGTCAAAGCCGCCATGCGCGCTAAACAAAAAGACCGTCTTTTAACACTGCGCCAAATCACTGCATCAATTAAACAAATTGAAGTAGATAAGCGCATAGATGTTGATGATGATGGCATTATCGTGATCTTGACTAAGATGTGTAAACAACGCCGTGATTCATTAAGCCAATTTGAAGCTGCGGGTCGTGATGATTTAGCCGCGATTGAAATAGCTGAACTAGCGATCATCGAAGAGTTTATGCCAACGGCACTAACCGACGATGAAGTTGCAGAAGCAATTAAAATCGCTATCGCAGATTCTGGTGCCTCTAGCCCGCGCGATATGGGTAGTGTAATGAATGCATTACGCCCAGTATTGCAAGGACGAGCAGATATGGGCGCAGTAAGTGGCCTTGTTAAGGCTGCGCTTACAGCATAAGTTATTCAAGCTTGCTATTTGGCAAGCTTGTGACATAACAAATTAAACCGGATAGATACCCAAACCACTTGAAGATGCAGGTTTCAGCAAGAGAAGAAGCCATTATATTCTAGGCATAATTCTAAGTTTTATAACGACGAAGATAATGGCTTATCCTCTTGCCCTACGGGAGCTTAGCACGAATGCCAGCACTGCGTTRCAATGCTCGACAAGGACTAGTCATTGCCTTCACATTGCGCCTTGCTCTGACCTTCGTGCTAAGCTCTGAAATCTGCATCTTCAAGTAATTTGGGTATATACCCGCTAAACTTGGCTGCCATCTTCACCAACTTCTTGGTCATCATCTCTTACTGGTGGCAATAGGTCTGCTTTACTCACGCCCATTGCTAATACGGCATTACTGGCAATATAAATAGAAGAATAGGTACCAATCACAATACCTATTATCAATGCAATGGAGAAAGCATGAATCACCTCACCACCAAATACAAATAATGAAATAACGACTAATAACGTTGTCGTTGATGTCATTATAGTACGGCTCAAGGTGTCATTTAACGCGCGATTAACAATTTCGATAGGGCTACCTTTACGCTGCCGCAAAAAAGTTTCTCTGATCCGATCAAATACTACAATGGTATCGTTCAGTGAATAACCTATTATTGCTAATATCGCTGCTAATACCGTTAAGTCAAATTGTAGTTGGAAGATTGAAAATATCCCCAAGGTCAATATCACATCATGCACTAAGGCAACCACTGATCCTATTGCAAAACGGTATTCAAAGCGCACCGACACATAAATCAAAATACCGATTAAGGCATATAACATCGCTAAGCCACCTTGCTCGGTTAGCTCTTCGCCCACTTGAGGCCCAACAAATTCGGCTCGTCTGACATCAATAGCTGTTGAATGTGCGGCTTGCAGGGTAGCAACGACCTCGTTGCTTAATGACGCCATATCTTTGCCTTCAACAATAGGAAGGCGAATGAGCACATCGTGGATAGTCCCAAATGTTTGCACAACGGCATCTTGATGGCCACCTTGCTCCAACGTTGCTTTGATTTTATTTAAATCTGCTTCTTCTTGGTAGCCAAGTTCAATCATTGTACCGCCGGTGAAATCGATACCAAAGTTCAGGCCATTCATCGCTAACGAAGCAATTGAAATAAGGATCAAAACTGCAGAGAATATCGCCGCAAGTTTGCGCTTGCCCATAAAGTCAAAATTAGTTTGTTCTTTTAAAAATTGCATCTTAACGATCCCTAAATTGACAGTTTTGGTTTTTGTTTCTTGCCATAAATCAGATTAATTATAGCGCGTGTGCCAACAATAGAAGTAAACATGGAGGTAGCAATACCAAATATCAATGTCACCGCAAAGCCTTTAATGGCTCCCGTACCAAAGCCGAACAGCACAATAGCAGCGATCAGAGTAGTAATATTGGCATCAGCAATGGTCGAAAATGCCTTGGCATAACCGGCATGAATACTGGTTTGCGGGCTATTTCCTGCTCGTAATTCTTCCCGTATTCGTTCAAAGATAAGTACATTGGCATCTACCGCCATACCCACTGTTAATACAATACCTGCAATACCTGGCAAAGTTAACGTTGCCTGTAACAATGATAAAAGCGCCACAATTAACACCAAGTTTAAGGCCAGCGCCAAATTGGCTACCAAACCAAAAACACGATACCAAATAGCCATGAAAATCAATACAAACACAAAACCAATCATTACTGAGTTAAATCCTTGATCAATATTATCTTGACCTAGGCTTGGGCCAACAGTGCGCTCTTCTACAATCTCAATCGGCGCTGCAAGTGCACCTGCACGCAGTAACAATGCTAACTCATAGGCTTCTTCAGGCGAATCTAGACCCGTGATTTGAAATTTTTTGCTTAATTGAGCACGAATTGTCGCCACATTAATCACTTCTGGTTTCTCGCGTGATGTTTTAACAATTTCGCCATCAATCTCACGCGTTACAATTTCCGATTCAATAAACACTACTGCCATTGGGTTACCAATATTGCCTGCTGTGGCGTTGCTCATTTGACTGGCACCTTTGCCGTCTAAGGTAATAGAAACCGCGGGTGAGCCTGACTGTTGATCAAGCATAGAAACCGCATTAATAATTCGCTCGCCACTCAGCATCACCCGATTTTCAAGTAAAAATGGTCTGCCGTCACGATGATGGTAAAGTTTTGAACCTGTTGGCGCACGGCCGCTATTTACCGCATCTTGTGCATCATGCTCATAATCAACCATGCGGAACTCTAAGGTTGCTGTTGAGCCCAGCAGTTTTTTTGCACTTGCAGAATCACGTATTCCAGGTAACTGCACCACAATCCGGCTATCACCTTGTTGCTGAACGGTGGGCTCTGCCACACCTAACTCATTAATTCGATTGCGCAGTGTAATAATATTTTGCTGTAATGCAAATGAGCGCACTTCACGTTTTGCTACTTCATTCAGACTAACGGTGAGTGATGGTGTGGTACCTTCTTCTGTCGCCTTGACGATAAGCTGATCAAACTCACGACCAACCTTACTTTCAGCTAAATCACGATATTCTACGCTACGAAAGCCAACGGTTAACTTATCTACTTCAATTTGAATACGTTTATTGCGGATTTTTTCTTGTTTAAATAAATCGCGTAAATCGCCAGCATAGCCTTCCAGTGCTTTCTTCTCAGCACTCGCCATATCGACTTCAATTAGAAGATGCACCCCACCACGCAAATCTAAACCTAAACTCATTGGTTTTGCACCCAACGCCGCCAGCCAACTTGGTGTGGTTGGCGCGAGATTAAGCGCGATTATATAGTCACCCAAATTAGCGACCTGCAATACTTCTTGTGCTTTAAGCTGCGTGTCTGCATCAGCAAAACGAATAACTAATTGATCATTCTCGAGTTCTGCCCGTTTAAATGCAATTGATTTTGTTTTTAAAGCCTCTTCAACTTTAGCAACAAACGCAAGATCAACCGTGCCTTGCCGACCGGCAGAAATTTGGATCGCGTCATCAGATTTATACAGATTAGGGAATGCAAACAAGCCGCCGAGCACAATGACTGCGATGATCAGCATGTTTTTCCACATGGGATATTGATTCATTTTTTGGAGATCCTAAAATTAACTCAAGTATATCCTTCGATCCTTCGACAGGCTCAGGATGACCGGAGTTTTTATAGCTTTTTCAATGTACCTTTTGGTAGCACTGAATTAATTGATTCACGGCGCACTTTAACTTCAAGGTTTTCCGCTAATTGAACGGTAATGGCATTATCGCCAATATCGATAATTTTTCCCATTAAACCGCCATCCGTAACGATTTCATCACCTTTTGCTAATGTTCCTTGCATTGAGCGGTGTTCTTTAGCACGCTTTGATTGCGGGCGAATCAACATGAAATAAAAGAGCGCTAGTAATATTACAGGAAAAGCAAAGTCCATCATTCCAGGACCTGAAGATGCTGCGCCATCAACGGCCATAGCCGGTGAAATTAGAAAATCCAACATAATTCAATTCTCATTGATAAAAAAGATAGTGATTATGCCACAAGCAGACCATTACTTGATAGTGATAGTTAATCTCAAAAACAAATGCTTACCACAGAGACACAGAGTTCACCGAGAATTACAGCTACAGTCATTCAAAACAGTATGATTTTACAAGGATCTGTCATCCCCGTGAAAACGGGGTTCCAACGATAATAGCTAGTTCCACAGCCCATGGCTGCCTCGCATGCACGAGCAGAATGAAAGGTAGTTTCAATCTTTGTGAACTCTGTGCCTCTGTGGTGAATTTTAATTATGTTAGTCCTGCCGTAGCGCATAAAACTCACGGCTAAACTCCGCTAATGTGCCTGCCTCAATCGCATCACGCAGACCCGACATTAAGGTTTGATAATAATATAAGTTGTGAATCGTATTAAGCCGTGGCCCCAGCATTTCACCTATTTTATCTAAATGATTTAAATATGATCGGCTGTAATTTTTGCAGGTATAACAATCACATAGTGGGTCTAACGGTCCCGTGTCGGTTTTGTAACGACTATTGCGGATTTTTATTACACCATGATGTACAAATAGATGACCATTGCGCGCATTTCTGGTGGGCATGACACAATCAAACATATCAATGCCTCGTGTAACTGCTTCGACTAAATCTTCGGGTCGCCCCACGCCCATTAAATAGCGCGGTTTATCTTGTGGAAGACGTGGTGCCAAATGATCGAGAATTCTTAACATATCTTCTTTGGGTTCACCCACTGATAAACCACCAATGGCGTAACCATCAAAACCAATTTTCCTTAAGCCTTTTAATGAAATATCGCGCAATTTTTCATGCATGCCACCTTGTACAATACCAAACAGTGCCGATGGGTTGTCGCCGTGTGCCTCTTTACTACGTTGCGCCCAACGCAGTGATAATTGCATTGATTTTTCGGCTGTTCCTTCATCCGCTGGATACGGTGTACACTCATCAAAAATCATCACAATATCACTGCCCAAATCGCGCTGAACAGCCATTGACTCTTCGGGGCCTAAAAATACTTTTCTGCCATCGATTGGCGATCTAAACTCCACTCCCTTTTCAGTTACCTTTCGTAACTCACCTAGGCTAAATACTTGGAAACCACCAGAATCCGTCAGAATAGGCCTCTGCCAGTGCATAAAATCATGCAGATCACCATGTTGTTTTATAATGTCTGTGCCTGGGCGCAACATTAAGTGAAAAGTATTACCTAGCACTATTTCGGCGCCCGTATCTGCCACTTCTTCTGGTGTCATTGATTTGACTGAACCGTAAGTGCCTACAGGCATAAAAGCAGGGGTTTCTATTGTGCCGCGGTCAAAGCTTAGTCGGCCACGTCGTGCATGGCCATCTTGCGCTAAAAGGTCAAAATCCATTGTCTTTCTCAAAAATAATTTTGGCATACGATACCATTTTCAGTCTCATCTCAGGTAAAATCATATTATAGCTTGAGTTCTGTATAAGAGAATTTAGTTTATATTTCGTCATCCTGATAGGCTTTTTAGCCGGGATCTGTGTGCTAAATACTAAGATTCCGGCTAAAAAGCTACCGAAACGTAGTAACCGCAGGATCAATGACGAGCGGTTAGACAAGGAGCCTCTGTGCATGAAGCTCACCTTAACTTCGTTGGAACCCATATGTCCGATTCAAAAATTATTGTCGCACTTGATTACCCCACTGCAGATGTAGCCTTAGCTTTAGCTAATCAACTTGATCCTACTCGTTGTCGACTAAAGGTAGGGAAGGAGTTATTTACTCGCTCAGGCCCTAAAGTGGTAGAAATACTAGTTAAACAAGGTTTTGATATTTTCCTTGATTTAAAATATCACGATATTCCCACTACGGTGGCAAAAGCCTGTGCCGCCGCAACGGATCTAGGTGTGTGGATGATGAATGTGCATACACTTGGTGGTGGCGCAATGATGATGGCAGCACGTGAAGCCATCGGTAATACTTCAGATCGCCCATTGTTAATCGGGGTGACCTTATTAACAAGTATGGATCAATATACCTTTGAACAAATTGGTCTACAGGGTTCAATTACCGACACCGTATTACGGTTGGCAAAGCTAGCTAAAGACAACGGGCTAGATGGTGTGGTTTGCTCTGGTCAAGAAGCATCAAAGTTACGCGCCCAACATGGTGATGCTTTTCAACTGATCACTCCTGGCATCCGCCCCGCCAATAGTGAACAGGGTGACCAGCATCGCACCATGACACCTATTGAAGCATTAGCCGCTGGCAGTAGTTACTTGGTGATTGGTCGCCCTATTACCGCTGCAAAAAATCCTATGGCAGCATTACACGCTATTGAACAAAGCCTGCATTAGTTTTATAACTTTAAACTTTAAACTTAGCTGCAGCTTCTTGTAATTGCGCTGCCAAATCGGCCATTGTTGCAACCGCAGATGTGGCTTCATTTGCACCTTCAGCCGTGCGTTCTGCAACCTGACTAATATTGGCGATGCCTCGATTGATATCATCAGCTACGCCTGATTGCTCATTTGCTGCACTGGAAATTGATGCGCTCATTTCGTCCATGGTGGTGATCATGGCGGCAATAGAATCTAATGCTGTACCTGCTCTGCCCGCTTTTTCAACACTTATTTTAGCTCGTTCACGACCTTCATTCATAACACTCACCGCTGCGCTCGCTCCATTTTGTAAACGACTCACCATTTCTTCAATTTCATGTGTTGAATCTTGTGTTCTTGCTGCTAACGTTCGCACTTCATCGGCTACCACAGCAAAACCTCGACCATGCTCGCCCGCTCGTGCCGCTTCAATCGCTGCATTTAAAGCTAATAAATTTGTTTGCTCAGTAATACCACGAATAACATCAACAATTGCACCAATATTACCAATATCACCTTCAAGGCTGTTGAGTGTTTCAGATGCTTTCTCAACTTCATTTGCAAGCAAATCAATTGCCCCCACCGCCTCAGTTACGATTTGTTTGCCCGCTTGCGCTTCCTGATCTGCTTGTTGCGCTGCTTGTGCAGTATCACTAGCTGTCCTAGCAACTTCTTGTACAGACATCGCCATTTTATTCATTGCGCTAGCAACCTGATTAATTTCAGACTGCTGCGTTAAAACACCATCAGCTGTTGTTTTGCTAATGATTGTCATGTTTTGTGTCGCATCTTCTAATTGTGCGACACCTCCGACTAAAGTATGAACAAGTTCTGCAACATTCACTCGCGCACTATCTAATTCATAGGCCATCCAACTAAAGTCACTCTTACCTGAAATTGCAACTTTTTGTGTTAAATCACCTTTTTTTATATTATTAATGCCAGCTACTAAAATTTTGGCACGTATCGCACCAAAGTTACCCATATAACTTGCGGCCCAGTAAAGTAACGCACCCATAATTACAACACTGATAAGCGAAAACAGTGTCAAGTCACCTGTTTCCATTCCTGAAGACTGAAAATACAATCCCATCCCTGCCATCATGGCCAAGCCAATTATTCCTAGCACAGCAACAATCTGCATACGTTGTTTTAACGAGTAGTTTTCTAATTTTAACATTATCTATTTTCCATTTGTTAATTTTAAAATATGGTATTGCCTAATAATCTAGGCATATAAACTTAAACCTACTTCAAGATCTTGCTCTGAAATTGTAGCCTGCTGATCATTTTCTATCTCGGACTGTGATTGTTCATTGCCAGTGCGATTGCGTTCGCCACTTGTCTGCTCATCTTCAGGCTGCTCAAACTCTTGTTCAGCCACATCTGCATCAGCTAATTGCATGCCATTTTCTTCAAAGCTTTCTCGCAACTTCGGCAAGGCCTGTTCTAAGGCGTCACGTGTTGCTGAATTTTGTGCGATAAAGAGCACATTTACCTGATCGTTATGCATATTGAGTTTAACTTCAACAGTCCCCAAATTAGCTGGGTTTAATGTTAATGATGCTTGTTGAATACCCTCACGAGCCATCCACACAACACGGCTGCTCATCACTTGATTCCATGCACTAGATTGTATTGCGGGCTGTACGGCTAAGACAGGTTGCGCCGTAGAACTGTTCTGAATAGATGTTGCATTTAATGTTGTTGCTGATGTAAGTGCTGTAGCAAAACTTGCTGGGGTTCGATCTGTAACTTTGTCCAATAACACTTTCTTTCCAGAATCAGCTAGCATTGCAGATTCTGATGCTTTATTTTTAGATAAAGCATGAAAGATATCTGATCTTAAAGTTGTTGTTTGCGTTTTTTTTTCTGCATCCAAACCATCAGCATTATTTCCTTTACTGAATACTTCTGTACTGGCCCCAATTGAGTTTAGGGGTTCTTTATTCAGTGATTGCACTAATGGCTTTTCAGTTGTTACAGGTTTTACAGCTACCGTTATCAACTGTTCTGCTGACACCAACTTAGTTGTTGATGGTTTGGTTGATTCATTTTTTAGCTCGGTAATAATAGAAATAGCTACATCTTCATCAACAACACCTACCGTTAACTCTTGTGTTATTTCTGTGGCGCCCCTGTCTGCCACCGTATTTTCCGGCAAGATATTGCCGTCTTTATCTTTAGCGGTATTTTCTTCAATTTTCTCATCAGGCTGGCCTGCTGATGTTTCAACGTTCTTTATTGGTTCTTTTTTCGGAGGATCATTCTGCTCTATCTGCTTATCTAATGTCGATGAGAATGAGGGTTTATCAGGGTTTTCAGGCTTGGCTGATTGATTGGATACCCTAGCACTAACTTTAGGGGCCGCCGGTTCAACCGGTGTTTTTAACAAAAATTCTTGGCTCATTTTGACCTCTTAATATCATCAAAGTGATGAATACTTCACTATGAAAATTAAGAAGCAATTAGTACGCCAATATTTACTCGTAGCAATCAATGAGAAGACGTAGGAACGGCTTCAGCCGTGAATGGAATGTAAATGAATTCTCTGCTGTTCGCGGCTTAAGCCGCTCCTACCAATCAATCACTTTATGACTAAAAAAAGAACTAAATTTAACTCACTGTAAACAGTTTCTGAAAATTAGAGATTTCTAAGATATTTTTAATTTCTGTGCCGCACCGAACCAATTCAACTTTAGCGTTATCACCGCCGGCATAATCACGTAAAAGTAGCAGCATACCTAATGCCGAACTATCCATATAATCTGTTGACGAAAAATCCATGATAAAAGCACTGCTACTCGGCACTCCTTCATAGGCTTTTCGAAAATCACTTTGTACCGAAAAATCAAAACGACCATTGACTTTAATGGTATGTTTATTGTCTGTTGTTGATATTGTAACACTCATAAAATTATTCCTTAAGCCTAAATAAAAATATAACTAAATTTTATATTTTTGGTTCTAAAACAGGTCAATTTCACCTGTGTCTAAATCTTGTTGAGAAACAGCTTGATGTTTAACCGATGCAATTTTTGGTTTTAGTCCCATTAGTGTTTCCTCAAGTTCGGTCAATGTAGCACGGTAGTTTTCTAATAACTCGGGATTCATTCGTACCATATTCAATTTATCTACTAAATCGCCTAAACCATTTACTGCATCGAGCCTACGCAGAATATGCTCTGACAATTGTGTGCACATATCTTCAAACTGTAATGAGGTAACGGCCTGATTGACCATAACATTAATTTGATGGCTTACTTGTTCGGTTTGTTCAATCACGGTTGTGGAGTGTTGTTGCATTTTAGCCATGGATTCTGACATTTCTGCAACCTGTTGTTTGCTACTCAATGCCACATTCATATCTGCGGAAACAATTTTATTGACGACTTCTGTTGCCTCTTTTAATGATTGTTTCACCTCCATGGTTAGACCACTTATTTCATCACTAAATACATCAGATTTCTGTGACAATTTTCGCACCTCATCAGCAACAACAGCAAAACCACGCCCTGCCTCACCTGCTCTGGCAGCTTCAATAGCTGCATTCAAAGCCAATAAGTTAGTCTGTGATGCAATATCCCTTACATCACCCAATAAATCAAAGACATTATCAACTCTTGCTGTCATATCATCAAGACGATGAACCAGATACATACTGTCCTTACTTGTACTCACCACTTGATCTACAAAATAGGTCAATAACTTATCTGTTTCACTCACGAATACTGTAAGTCCATCATCAGTATTTTGATGAAGCAAACTATTTAGCATCGTTGCTTGTTGATTACTTTGTGTGTTTAGCCCTTGAAAACTATCGGTTAATTGCATAATTGCATTTTGCACCAGATCGCTGACTTGCTGACTTTCTATGCGGATTTGTGCCAGCTGCTCCTTTAAGTGTTGTTGTGCTTCATCGTGCAGGGCATGAACTGTGTCCGTCAAGTCTACTGCAGGCTCTTGTCTATTATTTTCGGGCTCTATCACGACTGAGCCGGTAAGAATAAGCGGCAAAAATTGCCAGATCAAGGTAGCTGCTACAACAAAGCCTGCAGCTAAATAATTTGATTGGATTAATGCCAACCCAACTAATACCAACGTTAACAGTGATGGTATTAACCATTGCTTTTTCATAATTGTCCTTTATAAATTATAGTAACCAAGGTAATAGCAATTGTTATGCCTAAATTAATGTCATCAATTTACCGGCAATTTTATCTAGCGGAACTTGTAATTCGGCCGCGCCAATTTTGACGGCTTGGCCTGGCATTCCCCATACAACGCTGGTTTTCTCATCTTGTACAAAATTAAAACTACCCGCCTCTTTCATCTCTAACATACCTTTTGCGCCATCATCTCCCATACCTGTCAGCATTAGGCCAATAGCATTAGCACCCAAACTCTGTGCAACAGAACGAAATAGCACATCCACAGAAGGTTTGTGACGGCTCACCGCTGGGCCATCATTTAAGCGGCAATAAAATCGGGCGCCGCTACGCTCAACCATCAAATGCTTGCCTCCAGGTGCTATGTAAGCATGGCCGGGTAATATTTGTTGTCCGTCTTCCGCTTCACAGACTTCCAAGGCTGACAAGCCATTTATTCTGTCTGCAAAAGGGCCGCTAAATGCTGCCGGGATATGCTGGCTAATCACAATTCCCGGGCAATGTGCCGGTAGTGTTCTCAAAATATCTTTGATTGCTTCGGTGCCACCCGTCGATGAACCAATTGCAATAATTTTATCGGTCGTTTTTAAATGCGAAGGTATCGCGCCTGACGTTTGCTTTGCTAACACCGCATCTGCCGTTAATTTTTCTGATATATCCATCGCAATGGGCTTTTCTCGCACTAAGGCATGAATATTCACTGCCGCTGCCGTTTTAACTTTCTCGATAATTTCTTCAGCATAATCATTCATTGTTGCTGAGAGATCGATTTTTGGTTTAGCAACAAAATCTACCGCGCCAAGCTCTAAGGCTTCAAGCGTAACCGTAGCACCTTGTTCCGTTAACGTAGATACCATAACCACTGCCATAGGATGAAGGCGCATTAAATTCCTAAGAAATGTAACACCATCCATACGAGGCATTTCAACATCTAAAGTCAAGACATCTGGCTTCAGTTTTTTAATCTTTTCTCTAGCTTGATAAGGGTCAATAGCGGTACCGACCACCTCAATATCAGGATCGGAATTCAGAATTTCACTTAGTAATTTACGCACTAAGGCTGAATCATCGACCACTAAAACTGTTATTTTTGACATGAACTTCCTCTAATCCTTAAATCGTCGCTATGAATTCTGGATAAGGCTAATCACCCCGTCATTGATCCTTCGGTTACTACGTTTCCATAGGCTTTTTAGCGGGAATCTAGTATTTAAAACACAGATCCCGGCTAAAAAGCCTACCGAGATGACGATAAATAAACTAAATTCTCTTATCTAAGATTCAGGTTAAGTATAATTAATCTGAGTACATAACCCCTGTTAACGGCATCACAAACTAAAATAACTCCACGCCACCCGAATCAGGTTGCACATCCAACTCATGCTGATACGCCTCTTCACGATGAATCAATGTTTCATTATGCATAGAGCGTAATCTCTTCACTTTCATTTTCCCAGTCGCTGGGTAATACATTACCTTTCTCGGGTAAACATCACCTAAATCTTCAGCTAATAACTGTAGCTGTTCTGTCCGCAAAAAATCATGCACAAATTCAATATTACGTTTGCCTATATCTGATAGATTAGCGATAATTCTGCCGCCACCGGTTAACTTAACTTCTAAATTATTTCGGTTACCACCGTTGGCTAAAATAGTATTAATCAAATGTTCCATCGCATAACCACCATAGCGCGTGGCTGAATCCATCCAGCTTTCACTGGTGTGTTCACTGTGCGCTGGCAACATAAAATGATTCATTCCCCCAATGCCAAATACCTTATCACGGATACACGCTGATACACACGAACCCAATGTTGTCGCCACGGCTTCGTCTGGATTGACCGTCACATAATATTCACCCGGCAGTATCTTAGCTGCCCACGTGTCATGACGACGATCCCAGTAACGATTGATAGTCTCGAACTCAGATAAACAGGTGGGTTGAGGTGGTCGTTGTGCAACCATAATTAAACCTTCTGATAAATAGTATGACCTAATGATTCAAACCGCGTTGAAACTTTGTATAAGGTTTCGGAATGACCAATAAACAAGCGTGCCTCTGGCACTAAAATATCAGCATAACGATCAAATAATACTCTTTGCGTATCTTTATCAAAATAAATCACCACATTTCGGCAAAACATAAGATCAAATGGTCCATTCATTGGCCATTCTTGTAATAAGTTAAGTCGTTTAAAAGTGATCATTTTTTGCAACTCTGGGTGAACCCGAACCATCTCTGCATTATCGCCCTTACCGCGTTTAAACCAGCGTTCAATCACCTCATCAGGTAAACCGGTAATACGTTCTTCGCGATACACACCTTTTTTAGCATGTGCCACCACATTAGCATCGAGATCGGTGGCTAATATTTTCACATCCCACTCATCAAAATCTGGTAATGCTTCTTTTACTGTAATGGCGATGCTGTACGGTTCTTCGCCCGTTGAACAGCCTGCAGACCAGATCCGTAAGCGCTTATTATTTCCTTTCTGCTCAACAAGTTTAGGGATCAGTGTATCTGCTAAATAATCAAAGTGGTGCTGTTCACGAAAAAATGCCGTCAAATTAGTAGTAATGGCATTGATCATGAACTCTTGCTCATCTTCATCACCCGTTTCTAATGCATCACAAAACGCATCAAAGCTTTCAAAGCGGCCTTTGCGAATGCGTTTCGATAAACGGCCATACACCATGTTCTTTTTTGCTTCAGTTAATACAATCCCGGTATTCTCTGAAACAAACTGGCGAATGCGTTCAAAACTAGCATCGGTAAAGTCAAACTCACGTTCACGTACTTCAGACATAATATTCCTAATATTCTTTTTTCCGATAATTCTATCAACGTCATTCCGGTATATACCGATGATCATTCAAGTTGCAGATGATCTTGTATAAATTTTGTCATCCCAGCATGCTTTTAGCTGGGATCTTATGGCTAGTAGGTTAGACTCCCGCTTAAAACTCATCCCATTCATCATCATCTTGTGATGTGGCTACCTGTGCCGCTTTTGGCTTGGCTGTTGCTTTAGCCTTTTTTGCGATAGGTTTTGCTTTTTTGGCAGTAGGTGCTTTTTTGGGTGCTACTTCAGCTTTGACTTCAGCTTTGACTTCAGCTTTGACTTCAGCTGGGTTAGCTTGAGATGATTGACTAACAGTAAAGAAAGAGATAAGTTTTTGTAAACCTCTACCCTGCTCATCCAGTGATTCACTGGCTGCCGCCGCTTGCTCAACTAATGCCGCATTTTGTTGCGTCATTTCATCCATTTGGCTTACCGCTTTGTTCACCTGTTCAATACCTTGGGTTTGCTCTTGCCCAGCGGCCGCAATTTCAGAAATAATGTCACCTACTTTTTTCGAGCTAGCCACAATCTCTTCTAAGGTTCGACCTGATTCATCCACCAGCATTGAGCCTTCTTTTACTTTCTCGCCACTGTCATTAATTAACTCTTTTATTTCTTTGGCTGCTGAGGCTGAACGTTGTGCTAAATTACGCACTTCAGATGCCACCACCGCAAAGCCTCGGCCTTGTTCACCGGCACGTGCCGCTTCAACCGCAGCATTCAATGCTAATAAATTAGTTTGGAAAGCAATCTCATCAATTACCCCAATAATATCGGTTACTTTTTTGCTCGATGAGCTAATTGCTGTCATGGCTTCAATAGCCTCTTTTATCACTGAGCCACCTTTTTCAGCTTGCTCCCTGCTTGATGAAGCTAGTTGATTCGCTTGGCGGGCATTGTCTGCATTTTGTTTTACCGTACTGGTTAACTCTTCCATACTTGATGCTGTTTCTTCTAGAGATGATGCTTGTGATTCAGTACGTTGACTTAAATCTAAGTTGCCTTCCGAAATTTCCGTTGCAGCCGTACTGATACTATCAGCTGATTCATTAATCTCTTCCATTGTTTCAGCTAACCTAGCAATTGTTTTGTTCATTGTGCCAGCGAGCTCCGCAAACACCCCTTGATAGTTGCCTTCTATTTTAGTTGTTAAATCACCTTCTGACAGTACTTCTGAAACAGCAATTGTTTCTTTTATTGGTGCCTGTACGGCATCCATAATATTATTGATACCTTCGGCAATACTTTTCATAAAACCATCGAATCCCGATGTTTCAATTCGCGTTTCTAGTTCACCCGCTTGTGCTGATGTTATCAGATCTTGAACAGCTTGTTCCGCATTCACTTGATCGGTGATATCCCGCCACTCAACCATATTGCCCATATAGTTGCCATCATCATCTAGAATAGCCGTGGCATTTAAATCAAAATGAATATCTAATAATTGAATTTGGTTACGGTACGGCAAATTATCTAAATCAGATAAAATACCTTTTTGTAATGAAGGATCTTTATGGAAGTCATCAATACATGTTCCTACCACTTTACTTAAATCCAATTGAGGGAAGACCTTACGTAATTCCGGCAAGCGATTTTCTAATAAACGCATTACCGCTGGGTTGGCATAGGTAATAACTAAGTTATTATCACACATCATTAATGCGGTGCTCGCCCCATCAACAGCTGCTTTCATAATTGCTAATTCGTGTTGTACATCATCTTGATTTGTCATTTCACTAGTCTCCATCGACTCATATGCTTCTAACATAATTGTTACTATTTTATTTAGGGTGTTTTGCCATACTTGCTGGAACTCTTTTATCCATAAGTCATCAGCAACCTCAGCCATCACTGCCAATAAATTTTCAGCCAACATTTCGTAATGTTCCGACTTACCACCATGATCAACATGTATCACCGCTAAACTAAATAAATAGTCTTTTAATATTTCAGCTTTAGGCAGGTTTTGTACCAGTAACTCCAAAGAAGCCAGCATATTTTTTTGCTGCCTACTCGGAGAAACACCTTCAAACACTGATTGCAAATCAGGATAATGGCTAGATAAACGTTGATAAAACTGTGCAGCTAATGCTTCACCTTGTGGTGCTAAAGCGGCAAAGCTTTCCTCTATTAACTCTACTTCGGTTTTCACCTTTGCAGTGTTACTGCGTGTAGTTCTTCGCTTTCGAGTTCGTTTCACCGGCACTTTATTAGGCTCGGTTTCACCTTCACCTAACCATGCGAGTGGATCATCACCCATCGGTTTTTTCTTCTCAGCCATTAGCTGGTTCTCCCTTTTAAAAGGTCTTGAGCAAGCGCTGAATAATCTTCTGCTCCGGCACTTGTGTTTTTATAATCAAATATTGTTTGTCCAAAACTTGGACTTTCTGCTAACGATACATTTTCTCGAATCACGGTATTAAGTACCCTCCCTGGAAAATACTTTAAAATTTTGTTTCTGACTTCTTGTGTCAAGCGTCTACGTAACTGCATTCGTGTTGAAACAAGCCATAATTTAATAGTCTGTCCGGTAAGTGATTCTGCACGTTTCAAAATCTGTATCATCCGTGATAAGCCATGTAGCGATAAATAATCACCTGATATAGGAATCAATACTTCCGCTGCCGCAAACATGGCATTCATACCCAGTAAACCTGAAGAGGGTGGGCAATCGATTAATACAAAATCTTGTTCGGATAAACTGGAGACCGCTATGGCTTTTTGTAATACATAAGCTCGCTCAGATCCCCCTGTAGTCATATGCTCAAAGTCAGCAAGCCGTTTTCCTGCTGGCACTACCGTTAGATTATCTTTTACGGAAATGGTTAATTCATCAAGGTGTACATCATCTAACAGCACTTCATCAAGCCCAGGTAGTGTCGCTGCCACACCATAACCCGTTGCTGTTTGACCTTGAGGATCCATATCTAATAGCGTTACTTTTTTGCCTGCCAAAGCCAAAGCGTGCCCCAGATTAATGGTGGTAGTGGTTTTTCCTACTCCGCCTTTTTGATTCATGATAGCTATTACTCGACTCATTTCTCTATCTGCAGGGCTTAACCCAAAGCCTCAATGCGTAATAACTGATCTATATTGAGGATCATCATCATATTGCTACCTATCGTGGCCAATCCGGTGATAAAATCTGTACTTACATTGGTTCCAAAGTCTGGGGATGGTTTTATCTCTTCCGGTAATATATTGTGTGCATCCGACACACCATCTACGACAATACCCACCGTGCGTTGCACGCCTTCACCTACATTTAATACCACCACCACTGTTGTTGGCGTATATTCACGTGCGGGCATTTCAAAACGCAATCGCAAATCAACTACAGGAACAATTGCTCCTCTCAAATTTAATACTCCACACAAATATTCAGGTGTATTAGGAATAGGTGTTACACTTTCCCAGCCTTTTATTTCTTGCACTCGTAGAATTTCTACGCCATATTCTTCTTTTCCAAGTAGAAACGTTAAATATTGCTCAGTTCTATCGTCAACATCACTTAAGGAATCATTTAATTGTTGTAATTCACTCATCGTGTTACCCCTTAAGCCGCGCGTTCGTTAGTAATAATTTTTGCTAATGATGGATCACGATAAAGTGCCATTAATCCCGGTACATCAAGAATTAATGCAACGGTGCCATCACCTAATATTGTTGCGCCAGACAAACCTATAACTTTTCGATAATTTGTCTCCAAGCTTTTAATAACAACTTGTTGTTGCCCCAATAAATCATCAATGAATAAGCCTACTTTTTGACCTTCACCCTCAACAATAACCAATAATCCTTCTTCTAAGTCCATTGTTGTAGGCGTCAAATTAAAAATGTCATATAAGCGAATAACAGGCACATATTCATCACGCAGTGGATAAAGCTCACCCTTAGCTGATACATATTTCATATCGCTCTCTTTCACTTCTAATGTTTCAATAATAGAAATCAGAGGAATAATGTAATTTTCGTTAGCAACACGAATGGTTTGTCCATCCATAATGGCAAGTGTTAGCGGTAAGCGAATAGTAAATGTCGAACCTTCTCCACGTTTGGACTTGATTTCAACACTGCCACCTAGGCCGGTAATGTTACTGCGCACCACGTCCATGCCGACGCCACGACCCGATATATCAGTGACCTCGTCAGCCGTCGAAAAACCAGGCAAGAAAATCAGCTCATGTATTTTTTCTGGGCTTAATTCTGCATTTACTTCCACTAAGCCTTTTTCTACGGCCTTACTCAATATTTTTTCTTCATTCAATCCCGCACCATCATCAACAATTTCAATAATAATATTGCCACCTTGATGATAAGCATTTAGCTGAATAGTACCGGTTTCATCCTTACCTGCAGCCAACCTAACGTCAGGTGTTTCTAAACCGTGATCCAATGAATTACGCACTAAATGAACCAATGGATCGCCAATTTTCTCCATCACTGTTTTATCAAGTTCTGTTTGTTCACCTGTCAATTTAAGCTCTACTTTTTTACCTGACTTGTCAGATAAATCATGAACTAATCTTGGGAATCGGTTAAATGCAAAACTAATAGGTAACATGCGAATTCGCATAATCGCTTCTTGCATTTCACGGCTGTTTCGTTCTAATTGTGCTAATCCATCAATAAGTTGAGGCAGCATATCTGGCACAAAATTATCACCAATTTGGCTTAACATTGATTGCGTAATAACTAGCTCGCCAACCAAATTAATCAGTGAATCAATTTTATCTGTTCCTACCCTAATAGAGGTTGTAGCCGGAGGCGTTGCCGCTGTTTTTTTAGCCTCCGCCTTAACGGATGGTGTTGCTGGAGCAGCGGTTTTCTCTGGTTTACTTTCTTGTTGAACCTCAGCCACTGGCTGTGATCCCACTTCATTTTTATCGAGCTGCGCCACCGCTATTTCAACATTTGTGGGTGCTTGAATAATAGCTTCAATAACCAAATCACAGTCATCGTCTACCCACTCAAATATCTCTACAACTTCTTCTTTAGGAATATTACCTTTCAACGTAAGCTGCCATGAAAGGTAACTGTCTTCTGGCTCTAGATCAGCAAAGTCTGGCAAGCCATCATCATTTAGCTGTGATGTCAGCTCACCTAAACTGGCAAGTTCTCGTAGCATTCGAACAGGGTCATTACCTGTTTGGAATAAATGTTTGTGTGGCTGAAATTTAATTTCCCAACCAGCTATTTTCTGCTCAGGACTTGCCTCAACAGTAGCTGCGTTACTAGTTCCTTCATCAACAGAGCCTGCTACTTCTAGTTTTTCACCCGATAGCATGGCTTCGAGTCGCTGATTGACATCAGCAATACGTTCTTCATCTGTATCTGTTTTTTGTTGTACCGCTGATAGCATTTCTCGCAATACATCGACTGCTTCTAAAAGCAAATTAGTAGAATCTGACGTTACTTCTCGCTGACCATTACGCATTTCATCTAGCAGCGTTTCCATCACGTGAGTAAATTCAGATACAGCCATAAATCCGAAAGTACCCGCCCCTCCTTTTATAGAGTGCGCTGCCCTGAAGATAGTATTAATTGCATCAACATCTGCAGCCCCTTCATCTAAATTTAAAAGGCCAGTTTCCATGGCATCTAAACCCTCGAAGCTCTCTTCGAAAAAAACATCGTGAAATTGTGAAATATCAATACTCATAAGTCGTTCCTGTTAAATTTAGAGCGCAACTTCCCTACAAAAACATCATAAACCATTGTTTATTAAGGAAAGCTGTGTTTTATCCTAGCACTTTATTTATTGTCGCTAATAATTGATCAGGATTAAAAGGTTTGACCAGCCAACCCGTTGCGCCTGCKGCRCGRCCTTCTTGTTTTTTATCCATTCCTGCCTCAGTTGTTAACACCAAAATCGGAGTAAACTTAAATGTGGGCAGGGCACGTAACTCTCGCGTCAAGGTGAGGCCATCCATCACCGGCATATTTACATCCGTTAACACCAAGTCAAACGATCGTGTTTTTGCAATATCTAAGGCTTGTTTACCATCTGCGGCATCTGTTACTGTGTGGCCTGCTGCCTTCAAAGTAAACGACACCATTTGCCGCATTGAAGCGGAATCATCAACTGCTAAAATATTCGCCATAATCTCTTAGTCTCCCTAGACATATCTTTTGTCTTAACTTTCATTATTTACGATGTTTGCTGTAACGCTACTCGGCAAGCTAAACGGCCTCATCTTCCAAATTTATTAATCCTGCCAACCCTAAAAGTTTGGCACTTCTAACAAATGCCTCACTTGGTTCGTTCCATTTTAATGGTGTAGCATTGGTAGCGGCCTCTTTTGAAAAAGCATAAATCATTTGCAATGCCGCAGCGTCAATGCGTTCAATTTGACTCACATCAAATTGAATTTCATGACCCTCTGATAACTCCATTAAGATTTGTGTATGTAAATCACCCACACCACTAATGCCTAATGCATCACCACAATCAATTACTTTTGCCATTGCTTCCTCAACTTTATCTTGTTAATAGCGAATAAAATAATCACTATATACACGTAGAATATCCGACCACTTTTCGCCTTTCACATGCTGCTCGTGAACTGATGATATGCCGACCATTTTTGCCGCTTTACTATTGCCACCTATCCGTTTACTCATATCAATTTCTTGATGGAAATAGTTACTTATTGCCTGTTTAATGCCCATTATGTCTACGTTTAAATATAATTTCATTTCTTTAGTCTCTTTCACTAAATGAGATTTGTAATAGTGATAATGCAGAGACCATGCCAGTTACTAGAACGATAGCGTTTCAGGTGGACATGCCTGTCATCATTGGAACTGCGAATTTTTTATTCGCCGTCCCAGTATGCTTTTATTGGGGATCTATAGCGGTAATATTAGACGCCCGCTAAAGCTTGTGCTCAGCTTGACTGGCTAACATGTGGGGGTGACGAGAGGGGGGTGAGTTATTTAAATCTATGACGCCATTGAATAGCATTATGTTCATCACTGGCTTGTTGCTCTTGCTTTGATTCAAGCTGGGCTTCTTCCTGATGATAACGCTCAACCAGCCCTTGCATTGCCTGCTCTTTATTTCGTGTTTGTTGCCATAGAGTACGTTGCTGCTCTAGCTGCTGAAGGTAAACGTGTACTTGTTGCTCTTGCACTTGAATAGCTTGATCAAGTTGGACAAGAAAGCCTCTTAGCTCTAATACCTTTTGTGCACTCATTACCTTCGTATTACCTTGCCTAAACCGAGCAAGATATTCACCTTTATAAAGATGTAACTCTTCAAGCTGTTGCTTTTCTTTCAGCCATGCAGCATTAGCTTCACCCATTTTAATTAATGCCGAATCCGTTGCTTTAGTGGCTATATTTACAACTGGGGCTAATCGTTTAGATCGTTTCATAAGTTCACTTTATCAATTTTATTACTTAATAACTGCGAAGTAATCGTATTTCTTAAGGCCTTTTTATATCTACCCGTTATCATTCAATCTGCAGTTTTCCACTCCCCATCACTCCCGCATGTGGTTCGCGGGAGATACAAGTCTTGTTTATACTCAGATCCCGGCTACAAGCCTGCCGGGATGACGATGCTGTAAAAACTGCAAATTGAGGTTACTTCAATATAGCCCCTTGCATCTGATTAATGGTTACTGGTGGTTGGATATTGGTAGTTGCTATTTGGGAAAGAGGTTGTTGCATTGTTTGTTGCAAATTAGTCTCACTTTGCTGCCAATTAACGGCTTCATCCATATCTTGTTTGATTAATAATTGTAGGCTTGGGTGAAGCGCGATTGCTTCATCAATTTTAGGATCGCTTCCCGCCGCATAGGCACCGACATTAATCAGATCTTGGTTTTGACGATAGGTAGCAAAAATTTGTTTAAACATTTGAGCATGCTCTAAATGCTGTTTTGAGACGATTTGGGGCATCACTCGGCTAATGGATGCTTCAACGTCTATTGCAGGATATTGCCCCGCCTCAGCCAAGCGGCGAGATAGTACGATATGACCATCTAAAATAGCGCGAGCAGCATCTGCAACCGGATCTTGCTGATCATCACCTTCTGTTAATACCGTATAAATAGCGGTAATTGCACCGCCGCCTTCTGGGCCGTTGCCAGCCCGCTCAACCAGTTTTGGTAAAAGTGAAAATACGGAAGGTGGATAACCTTTGGTTGCTGGTGGCTCTCCAATCGCTAATGCTATTTCACGTTGTGCCTGTGCATAGCGAGTTAATGAATCCATCAACAGTAATACTTGCTTGCCTTGATCACGAAAATATTCTGCGATACTGGTCGCTAACATTGCACCATGTAAACGCATCAAAGGTGAATGGTCAGCTGGCGATGCCACTACCACAGCACGTTCCATGCCTTTAGTACCCAAAATTTCTTCAATAAATTCTTTTACTTCTCGACCACGTTCACCGATTAAACCAACGACAATGACATCGGCTTCGGTGAAACGGGTCATCATGCCTAACAAAACGCTTTTACCTACGCCACTGCCTGCAAATAAGCCCATACGCTGGCCGCGACCAATGCTTAATAAGGCATTAATAGCTTGCACCCCAACATCAAGATGTTGCCGCACTGGCGATCGATCTAATGGATTAATAGGTTCGCCGTGTAATGACACGCTGTCGGTTACTTTTAATGGCCCTTTACCATCAAGCGGCTTGCAGGCACCATCAACAACTCGTCCTAATAAAGCGTCACCAACGGGCACTTTTGAATCGCTACGAAGTGGTCGGACACGGGCGCTGGGCACTAAACCTCGGACATCACCAATAGGCATTAGATAAAGCGTATCTCCTGCAAATCCAACTACTTCGGCTTCGATAGGTTGACCATCAGCGCCTTGTATTTCGCAACGACTACCGATAGGAGCCTGAAAACCTACCGCTTCTAAGGTGAGACCCACCATTCTAGTGAGGCGGCCTTCAATAGCCAAAACTTCTGAAGGATCCGCATCCAATCGTTGCTGATATTGTTTTAATCGTTGCCGTAATTTTTCATTACGGTTGCCAGCATTATTCTCCACTGTCATCACTACGTTCTTCGCCTAACAGTTTGTTTATCACGCTACTTAGTCGCGCTTCAACTGTCGCATCAATCGTGGTATCGGCTGTTTCTAACCTTACTCCACCTCGTGTAATCAGTGGATCTTCAACCCATTGCCAGCGGCTATCATCGTGATCAATCGATAAGCCTGTTTTAACTAGCTCAACATCTTGTGGATTCAGAAAAACTTTTAATTTTCGATCGTTCACCGGCAAAACAGACAATGCGGCTCGCATTGCACCAATCACATGATCGGGCTGCGTTTTTAATTCACGTCGAACTAATTGTCTTGTCATTGTCATAACAAGGCTTATTAAATCATTTTCAACGTGCTGCTCTAGATCTTGGATTGGCTCGTCAACTGCGTTGATCAGATCTGTCAAATAGGAGACTTGTTGAGAAATTTGTTGTTGACCTGCTTCAAACCCTGCTTTTTCACCTTTCTCAAAGCCAGCTTTATAGCCTTCTACTTCTGCTTTCTTTTGTAAGGCTTCCATACCTTCAAGTGTAAGAAGAGAAGGATCCTCAATATCATCAACAGCAATCATGGTAGGCGCTTGCCACCGCTGGTATACCGCTTCTAGCTCTGCTGATGAAACGGTATCAGCCTGCTGAGTAATCAATTCATCCTTAGAGGAAGTCATCTCCACCGCTGCCTCCTAACATGATCTCACCTTTCTCTGATAAGGCACGAGCTGCTGTCAGAATCGTTTTCTGAGCGGCTTCCACATCACTGACACGTACTGGTGGCATCGCTTCTAAATCATCACGTAACATTTCTGCAGCACGTTGTGACATATTCGATAAGAATTTTTCTCTTAATGCTTCATCAGCACCTTTCAATGCTAATTGTAATTGGTCTGTTTGAATCTCACGCATCAATGTTTGTATGCCACGATCATCAATATCAATTAAATTATCAAATACAAACATCAGATCTTCAATGTTTTGACCCAAATCAGGTTCAGTTTCTTTGATTTGTTCCATAATCGTTGCTTCAACAGCACCTTCAACAAAGTTAAGAATATCTGCCGCTGTTTTTATTCCCCCCACTGTTGCAGTTTGAGTGCCGGCATTACCGTTAAATTGTTTTTCTAAAATTTCATTTAACTCACTTAATGCTGCTGGTTGCACGCCGTCTAACGTTGCAATTCGTAAAAGTATATTAGCTTGATCACGTTCAGGAAACATGGCTAATACTGAAGCCGCTTGATCGGGATCTAAAAAAGAACAGACTATCGCTATAATCTGAGGGTGTTCTAGCCGTATTACTTCATATATACCACGAGGATCCATCCATTTAAGTTGCTCTAAACCCGATGTATTGCCGCCAGATAAAATGCGATCAAGTAAATTGCCCGCCTTATCTTCGCCTAATGCGCCCACTAACATATTACGCACATATTCATGCGAGCCAATGCCTAACCCCGTTTCTTGTTCAACCGTTGCTACAAATGTATCAATAACACCCTGCACTTCTTCGCGAGTAACATTGCTCAATGTAGCCATTGCCTGGCCTATCTGCTGAACCTCTTTAGGATTCATGTGTTTGAGTATTTCTGATGCTTCTGTCTCACCTAACGATCTCAAGAAAACAGCAGACTGTTGTACTCCCGTTAATTTTCTAGCTTCTTCAGCCATTATGCTGCCGTCCAATTTTTAACTACTTGAGCGACTAAAGCAGGATCTTGTTGCACTAAACTACGTACATTGGTTAATTGTGCTTCCATCCCTTCAGAGCCCGTTGCTATTTGAGCAATATTATCACTTGCTGCTGCCCTTTGTGCTTGGTTGGCTGCTGCCTCACTCTGATTATTTTCCACAACAGCTACCGTATTTAAATCTTTAAACGCAGGTTTTATGACCTTAAATATTAAGAATAGTACCAATAATGCGCCTAATACTTGTTTAGCAATATCCCACACCCACGGTTGTTGCCATATTGCTATTTCAGGCAAAGGCTCAACAATTTCTGGCGCTAAGAAAGGGGCATTGACTATATTTAAGCTATCACCACGTGCCTTATTAAAGCCGATGGCATCCATCACTAAGGCGTTTATCCGTGTCATTTCAGCTTCTGATAATGCTGTTTTGGTAATATTACCTTCGGCATCGACACCATTTTTTTCATCCACCAATACTGCTACACTCAATCGTCTAATGGCGCCTGGTGATAAACGAGTGTGACTAATTGTTCTATCTAATTCAAAATTACGGGTACTACTTTTACTTGAGCTACCTGGCTTCGTTTGTTCAACTTCTCCCTCATCACCCATCACCCCACCTGTGGCTATTTCTGGTGCAACGCCAGCCCCTGGAGGTTGATTGCTCAGTGCACCCGGAACCCCAAATGCTCCCGCCAAGCCCACTCGCGTATCTTCTTGAATTTGTTCACTGCGCACTGCAGCAAGATCAGGGTTATAGCGCTCTTGTGTTTGTTCTGTTATCGTGAAATCAACATCTGCCACCACTTGTGCTCGCACCCCTGCTAAACCCACTATAGGTGACAAGATATCTTCTATTCGACTAATATATATTTGTTCTAATTTCTGCGTATATTGCAACTGATTATCGCTCATCTCAATGCCTTCACCACGATTGTTTTTTGTCCATAACCGTCCTTTTTGGTCAACTACCGTAACATTATTACTGGTCATATTTGCCACACTTGAAGCGATCATATGAGTAATGGCAGCTACTTGTCCACGCTCTAAGGTGCGTCCGGCATATAACTTAATCACTACAGATGCAGTTGGCGGCTTACGCTCTCGCACAAAAACCGATTGCTTGGGCGTTGCTAAATGTACTCGGGCACTATGCACATTTTGTATCTTTGAAACAGAGCGCGATAATTCTTCTTCTAAGGCGCGCTGGTAACGTGCTCGTTCAACAAACTGACTGGTGCCAAAACCTTGTTCTTCATTAAGCATCTCCATGCCTTGAGACGAGCTTCTAGGTAATCCTTCAGCAGCTAACTTTAAGCGTAAGCCTTGCATTTTAGAACTCGGAACCAGCACTGCTCCGGTATTAGGATCTAATTTATACGCAATATTTGATTGCTGTAAAACGGCAATCACTTCCGATGATTCTTTGGGTTGCATGCCTGAAAACAATACCTGATAACTAGGTGTTTGTGACCACATAAATACATAACCGCCCAACGCAATGCTGGCTGCTATTGCTAGTAGAAAACCAATCTGTTTCATTACTGGCTGCCTTGCTGCATTTGCCGACATAGCACCAATCGGCGTAGTAGGTAAAGGCATTGCTGCTGCAGGGTTTGTGGCTACGGGTAGATTTTCCATTTTTTATTCTTCTTTAAATATAGGTACAAAAATAACGCAGGGAAGGAGGTGCATACGCAAACATATTAAACACTCATTCTCATTACTTCTTTATAGGCTTCCACTAGCTTGTTTCGAACTTGTAATGTCGCTTGAAACGCCACCGATGCTTTTTGTGATGCAATCATGGCATCCGCTAAACTGACATTGGGATCACCCATTTCAAAAGCGGTCCTTAATGTTCCTGATGTCTGCTGTGTTTCATTGACTTTATTAACGGCTGATTTCATTAAGTTAGAGAAATCAACTTCACTCGTACCCACATTTTGAGTTTGTGCCAACGGGTTTGTTTGTTGTGATGCTTGTGCCTGAGCAGCGCGCATTTGCGTTAATAACTGATTGGGGTCGATTGCATTAATCATCGTTATTCTCCATTTATTTTAGTGTTATTTAGACTATGCAGACTTCTTGCCAATCTTCTCAGGGATCTCAATTCCCTCTTCTCTAAAACGAGATAACTTATAACGTAGTGTGCGCTCACTAATCCCTAACTCTGCTGCTGTGGCTCTTCTACTACAATTATTATTAGCTAAGGCATCTAAAATATGACGCTGTTCATGACTACGTAAATCATCGTTCAAATTAGTATCCATGCGCTGCTCGTCATTATTTTGGCTTGAAGAAATTGCTGTCATTGATTCAAAAACCAAGTCTTTTTCTGTTATTTTCGTTCCTGATTGCAAAATAAGTGCGCGTTGTAAAACATTATCTAACTCACGTACATTACCTCGCCACTGATATGCTAGTAACGCTTGTTGTCCCAGTGGATTGATTTCTGGTGCTATTCGCCCTGCTGACAAACAGTGCTTATCAAGGAGCCGCTCTGCCAAGGGCATAATATCTTCTGTGCGTTCACGCAATGGCTGTAAATGCAAAGGAAAAACATTTAATCGATAAAATAAATCTTCGCGGAAACGCCCCGCAATCACTTCTTCTCGCAACGTTCTATTGGTGGTTGCTAATACACGCACATCAAGCGAAATTAATTTGCGTCCGCCAATGCGTTCAACTTCTCTTTCTTGCAATACCCGCAGTAATTTAGCTTGTAGGCTTAAATCAATCTCAGAAATCTCATCTAGTAACAAGGTACCTTGATGCGCTTGTTCAAATTTACCTGCATAGGCTTGGCTTGCCCCGGTAAAAGCCCCTTTTTCATAGCCAAACAATGTCGCTTCCAACATATTTTCTGGAATTGCAGCACAGTTAATCGCAATAAAAGGCCCTTCATTACGAATAGAATTTTGGTGTAAGAATCTAGCAAGCACTTCTTTACCTGTGCCACTTTCACCACTGATTAATACCGTGGCATCCGCATCGGCAACACGACGTGCAAGGGTCAGCAGATCGCGTGAGCTCTTAGCAACTGCAATCATGCCGCTGTGATCCGTCGTTGTTCTAATATAACGTTGAACGCGTTCTAATAAATCGTCGGCTTCAAAAGGTTTGATTAAATAATCACTTGCGCCTTCATGCATCGCTTCAACAGCACCTTGCACCGTACCATAGGCCGTCATCAATAAAACCGGTAATTCAGGCATCATTGCCTTGACCTTTTTTAATAAGGTATGTCCGTTCATCGGTCTCATTTGCAGATCGCTCAACAGCAAGCCAAATTGCTCATTTGCTAATTTATCTAGTGCACTCTGGCCTTGATCTGTTGATGAAACAGCATAGCCCGCTAATTCCAAGGTATCACAAAGCGCGCCACGAAGATTATCATCATCTTCTACCACTAAAATAGTTGATTTACTCATTGTATTATTCCTTGCTTGCCGGGCTATTAATTAGTTACTTGATACAAAGGTAGACGTAGACAGAATGTACTGCCTTCACCTTCGTCGCTTTCAAACCATAGTTCACCTTTATGGGCTTTAACGATTGACTGCACCACAGCCAAACCTAAACCTGTACCAGATGATCGCGTGGTAAAAAATGGGGTGAGAATTTTATCTTGTTCTTCTTCTGCTATGCCGGAACCATTATCTTCAACACTAATCTCGATATATGAAATAGTATCTTCATCTTGTACTTGTTCAGCAAAAACGGTAATTTCACCTTCAGTATCACATGCCTGTCTCGCGTTATTAACAAGGTTATTGATGGCACTGGTCAGCGCCTCGTTGCAGCCATAAATATAGCTGTTCTCTACCGAACTTTGTATTTCAAAATGATAGTTTTCACTCTCTGGATGAGAATTAAATTGTTTCTCAACATTCGTTAATAATTCACTAATCAATACTGGTGATGCCGCCGTCATATCGCCACGAGAAAAAGCCAGCATATCTTTAACCAATTGCTCCATATGGCTAATACTGTCATGCAGGCGTTTAGCAAAACGCTGTCTTAACTTGGCATCGGTATCTTCTTTTAATAGTGGTGCTAAAAATAATAATGCCGAAGAAAGGGGGGTACGAATTTGATGAGCCAGCCGTGCTGCCATTTCACCCATTGCAGATAAACGCTGCAAATGTGAAATTTTTTGCTGTAAGTCATGTGTTTCTGTTACATCTTGCAACAGTATAATTTGCCCGGGCTCCCCATCAAGAGGGCTGGTAGAAATATGCAGTAGACGACCATCTTTTAATGAAACGTCATGGCCATCATCAACTTGTGGAGAAAAAGCATGCTGGATTACTTCAGACCATCGCTGCTCTTCAAGTGATTCACCCAACAAACCTGTTGCCGCAACATTACTCTGCTGGATGATACCTTCCCCATCAAGTACAACCACACCACCGGGGAGGACTTCTAGTAATCGCGTTAATCGTCCAGCCAAACGAGATGCTTGTTCAAACTGTTGATTTTGTTTATGCCGGCTGAGCATCAATTCCGTGGTCAATACATTATTACTGCTATTGACCGACCAATCATGCTCAGAGCGTTCTTCGTTGCAGTCTGAAAACACATGAACTACATTGCTTGCTAATTTAGACTCATCACCTATCGATTTTACATTCATTATTTTGCTCCAAAACCACACGTTCAATGTGGTTGAGCAAAATTCGTGCCTATAAGTATTATATTATAATAATCATTATGTTATGAATGTTGTGTCAAAGTGATGGCGTTACAGTGTAGTTGAGCACAAGCTTAGCCGGGATCACCGCACAAACAAGACTCCGGCTTAAAGCATACCGGAGTGACGGAGGAGCAAAAATGCACACATTGAATGATTTTGGGTGGTAAGTTGATGACTTGCTCAGCGCTTCTTTAAAGTGACATTAATCACTATCACGCTGGATCTTATATTTACGCATTTTTTCAACTAGGGTGGTGCGGCGCATCTTTAACTTCTCTGCGGCATGTGCAACCACACCTTCAGCGTCATCTAATGCTTGTTTGATTAGTAAATATTCGAGGTTCGCTAAGTGCTCTTTTAAATCTAAACCTTCTGCGGGCAAACTATCTAGATCTGCGGTTGATTGTGCCGACGCAGCTTCGGCTTCAGACTGCTTTGTTTGTTGTTTTTTAAGGGCTGATTTAATAGGTGGTGGTGGCGTTTCTTGTATCATCGTCACCACAGCATCTGGTAAATCATCACCTTTTAATTGAAATTTCTCGGGCAAATCATCAAAATCAACCGTGCCATAAGGAAAAAGAATCACCAAGCGTTCAATTACATTCGCTAATTCTCGTACATTGCCCGGCCACTGATAACGACATAAAGAGCCAATGGCATCAGCGGTTAACCTGACCGTGCCGCGGTTTTCATATTCAATTCGCGTAACTAGCTCATTTATTAACAGTGGAATATCTTCAGGGCGTTCACGTAATGCCGGCATTTCAATGGGAAACACATTTAGTCGATAAAATAAATCTTCTCTAAATCGGCCATCAGCAATATGTTCTTCTAGGTTTCGATGCGTTGCAGCGATAACGCGTACATTTGTTTTTAAGGTTTTGCTACTACCCACACGTTCATAACTACGTTCTTGCAATACCCGTAATAATTTAACTTGCATCGGCAAAGGCATATCACCAATTTCATCTAAAAACAGGGTGCCATTTTCAGCCATTTCAAAACGACCTTTACGGGCGGTTATCGCACCGGTGAATGCACCTTTTTCGTGACCAAACAGTTCACTTTCTAATAATTCAGCAGGAATAGCACCACAGTTAATAGGCACAAATGGCTTTTCACGGCGTGAGGAAAGGTGGTGTAAATTCCGTGCCACCACTTCTTTACCGGTGCCAGACTCACCTAAAATCAGTACATTAGCCTCTGAATCCGATACCTGATCGATCATGGTTTGCACGGCTTTCATTAGACGGCTATTACCGACCAATTTCCGGAAATCGTAGCCCTGCTGCTCTGATGACGTTTGCTGACCACGATAAATGGTTGCCTGTTGCAAGGCATTGCTTAGTTGGGGATATTTAACAGGAAAACGGAGTGTACCTAATGTGCCAGGAAAATCAGCAACATCAGCATCGGGAAGGTTTAATTGGAAAACAGCAATGCGTGTTTCATTATTAACCAAGTCTCGTAATACCTGCTTGGTCTGCTGTTTATCACCGCAGTCCCCTACGATCGCCATAACAACATCTGATAATTCACCTACATCTTCAAACCAAAGATCCGGCTTTTCAACAATAATGGGCGTACAGTTAATAAATTCAACTAAGGTTGATAAGATATCCCTGCGATCGTGATCAATGTCTATCAAGACTACATTATTGCCGCTCATGTACACCCCAAAACTTAAAGTTATATCGATATAAATAACCTAAGCTATTCATTGAGATGGAGTTAAACACTTTTTTTTGGGGTTGTCAAAAAAATGACGTTTATTGTTTAGTTTTTTTGCGGGATAGCCACTTTTACAGTGCGTGATATGTAGCTCGGTGAAATAATTATTTTGCTGTGTTATTGCTACTGAGAGTATGCTTGAGCCACTTTATTATTTTTTCTAAAGCCCTGTAATTCATCAGCGATGATATTACGTTGCTTTAAGCCTATTGATTCAAGCTTGCTATTTAGCAGGATGAGTTCATTCATCTGCGTTTGCAAATCATTATAGTCACTTTCTAATAACACTAGATTTTCAAGACTAATATTTTTGATTAATGCTTGTCTTTCTACCTCTAAATCTGCAAATGTCTCCCACTTAGACTCTTTAGAAAGCGTTAGTAACTGCTTACTTTTTTTTATAGCCTTAGTAATTATCTCAAGTGAATATCCCATAATTTCTCTTCTTATTTGCCTGACGTAGTACTATGATGTTCTGCAGGAATCGCATCCCAGCCTGATTTTATTTGCAACATTAACTGACCAACCTCATCCAATAAGGCGGGATCATTTTTAATGTTCGCTTCTAATAAGCGTTGTTCCATATAATTATAAAGGTTTAATAAGTTACGAGCGAACTCACCGCCCACCTCAACATTTAAACAAGAGCGCAAGCTATCAATAATTGAAATAGCCCAGCTAATCTGCTCGCCTTTTTTAGCAATATCCTTATTATTCATAAATCCCTTTGCCGCTAAAACCTTTTCTAGTGCACCCTCCATTAACATTTGCACTAAACGATGGGGTGATGCGCCTTCAATCCCACCATGAACATGATTTTGACGGTATTGTTGCACTGCAGCATTGGCATTCATATCTTTATCCTTTTTCATATTAATGACAACACAACTGCGCTGTCTTCCTTTAATATAACGACAGAAAAGACGGTGTCTTTAGTAAAATATTCCATAATATTAACTAATTCCGGTTAATGGAATTAGGTTTAGGTAAGCTTGCTAACTGCGCTGTTAAAAAATTCCCGATAGATTGCAACTGGGCAACCAAAATATCCATTGCGGTAAACTGGGCGCGTAAACGTGCCTCTAATGTAGTTAACCGTCGCTCCAGACGCTCTCGATCATCACCAATAGCGTCGATAGTTGATTTTATTCCATCTTCACGGGCGCTCAAAATACCACTACCTGAAGAAACATATCGTTCTAAAATACCGCTTAATGATTGTGCCAAACCCTTCTCAGAAGAAAACAATTGTGAAACCGCAGTAAAGTCTTCCGTCATCACGCCATCTAATTTTGCAGAGTCAACCGTTAAACGCCCATCCTCATCGGTAGTAATACCTATACTTACCAACGAATTGAAGCTTAACCCTGCTACAGGGCTGGTTATTGCTTGTCTTATTTGACTTTGGACACCGCGCAATGCTGAATCACCTAACAAGGTACCTGCAGCGCCAGTATCAGCATTATAAGACGATAAAGCAGACATGGTATCCACTAACGCATTATAGGCCGATACAAAACTATCAACATTACTGATAAGGGAGCCTTTATCCAGACCTATGGCAAGCGATTCAACGGTTCCAGGCAGTGCGGACTCAAGGCTAAATGTCACACCCGTAATGACATCAGAGAACGTATTACTATCTTTGGTGACTGTTTGACTATCAACTTTAATAATGGCATCTTGTGCGACTTGAATTGGAATTAAGTTGTCCGTCGCTAATCGTGATAAGCCTGTAACATCGGTATGATTACCATCATCGTCAGTAGCTACAATAGCTATTGCATTGGTCGCACCCAACTTATCAGATGTCAGCACTAAGCGCGTTCCGCCATCAACATTAATAATTGATGCGGTCACCCCAGGATTATCGCTGGCTGAGTTAATTGCATCTCGCAGACCCGCCAAAGTATTATTTTCACTACCAACAGTGAGCTGGAATGTCTCAGAACCTAAACTAATAGCTAGGTTACCCGTGCCCACCACCTCATCAGCCGACGTAAAATCACCTGATCGTGACTTAGCTGATGTTGCTAATTGAACTACTTCAATAGCATAATTTCCTGGCACCGCTGTTTCATCAGCGGTGGCAGAAAAAATTTCAGGATCGCTTGATGTTGATGTCCGACCTAAAAAATCAGCGGGATCATTCAACTCTTTAACGCTAGCCTGAAATGTACTCAAAGCGCTTTTCAAACTGCCATATGCCGATAAATCGGCCTGCAACGCTGCTTCCTTCCTATTAAAGCGATTTACAGAAGGCTCGCCTTCAGCGGCTACCAGCTGTCTCACAATGCTTTCAATATCCAGTCCGGAACCGATACCACCTGCTGTAATCGCCATTTTTTACTCCTATTTTCCCAGCTTATGCCTGTGAACTAAATAAACTTATTACATCCTCTTTATGTTCAGCTATTTGTCGAGCAATAACTAACATCTCTTCTGATGGGAACTGACGAATCACTTCTTCAGTGTGTTTATCTAACACCGTCACCACTTCTTTGCCACTACCCTCATCAATGGTGAACTGCAAACTTCGTTCCAACTTTTGCATATACTCATTAATTTGCGAAACCGCATTTTGTAATGACTCGGTTGCACGCTCACTCTGAGCCGCTACCGTAGCCGAATTTATCTTATTGGGTTCAACAGGCTCCTGCGTAACCACTTCTGATTCAACAGACGACGCCTTAGTTGGCGTCTGCTCATCCAAAGAAACTTGATTCACTTGATTCACTTGATTAGTTGTAATCTCCATAACACTACCCCCTTAATACTTCTAAAGAGAAGTGGTGAGCCGACATCCCTAGGCTCACCATTATTGATTGCTCTTATTATCCTAATAAGCTCAATACATTTTGAGGAGCAGAATTAGCCTGTGCTAACATCGCCATACCCGCTTGTTGCAGGATTTGAGCCCGTGTTAAGTTGGCTGTTTCTGAGGCAAAATCAGCGTCAAGAATACGACTCCGTGCCGCACTTAAGTTCTCTACTGCGGTACTCAAGTTATTGATAGTAGATTCAAAACGGTTTTGAATCGCACCAAAGGTGCTCCGTAAATCACTGATCGCTTTTAATGCGGCATCCGCTCGGCGGATAATATCATTAGATGCCGGTACACTTAGAATACTTGCCCCTACCAAATTTCCAGAGGCATCCGTAGAGGCCGCTAGGCCTATAGTTGTTAGGCCTACAGTACCTGTCACAGTAACCGTTTCAGCCGAGTTAATAGTGACCGTGCCATCACTCTCTAAGGTAGCTGTGCCTGTTCCTCCCATTGCAGTGTTCATGGCATCAACAACAGATTGCGCACTGGTGTAGCTGCCATCTGCCACAGCAACAGCGGTTGCATCACCAATTTGAATGCTAAAGTCACCGCTAATCGTCAGTGTTGCACCATCGATACCTGCAGTAGCAGTGCCACCCGTAGTAAAGGTAGCGGCATCGGTACCCGCTATTACTGGTGCGGTACTGCTGGTGCCGGTCGCCGTTTTAGCAACGGTTAATACACCTGAACCATCACCTGATACCACATAAGTACCCGCAGATTGTGTCTCTAATGCCGCTGCCAATAACACAATATTGGCTGCTTCATCAGCACCATCAAGAGTGATGGCAGAGCCGCCATCTACTGTGATTGATTTATTTGCACTAGTATCTGCTACTGTACCATTTGTGGTGGTAGTAGTGGTTGCAAAAGCGGGAACAGTAGTACCATACGTCGTACCCGCAACTGCTTCGGTAATGCTAAAGTTGCCACCGTCTGCTCTTGTAACTGAAAGGCTGCCCGCTGTAATCGCTGCCGTTATTGTTGCAGCCGCGCCTAAGTCAAGGCTAAACCCATCTACTGTACCGGTGCCATCAGCAGCAAAACCCGCTGTTACAAAGGCTGCGCCTAATTCTGCATCCGTTACTGTGGCATTATCCGTGACTGATATCGCTAATGAATCTCCCCCTGATACCGCAAATGTAATACTAAAGTCACTGGTAGCATCACCACCTGCACCGGCAGTGAATGCACCTAGCGGCGCCGATGCTGGGGTAGCTGCAACGGTTGCAAAGTTAAAGTCTGCCACGGTGCCAGATACATAGCTACCGGCTGTGGCCGTTGCGCTTGCTATGGTGTTGAGATCAACGCTAGAGGTCACGCTGGCAAGTGAACCAAGCTGATCTTGACGCATGCTAGTAGTTAAATCAAGGCTAATGGTTTCGCCCACATTGGCACCAATTTGAAAAGCGGCATTACCAAATGAACCATCAATAACTTTTTGGCCATTAAAGGCTGTTTGACTGGCAATGCGATCAATCTCTGCCAAACGTTGTTGCACCTCTAAATCAATCGCGGCTCTATCAGATGCAGAGTTAGTCGCATTGACAGACTGCACCGCTAATTCACGAATACGCTGTAAGTTAGAGCTCATTTCCGCTAAGGCACCTTCTGCTGTTTGTGACAGTGAAATAGCATCATTGGCATTACGTGTAGCTTGATTTAATCCTCGAATTTGTGTGGTAAAACGATCTGAAATCGCTAAGCCTGCCGCATCATCTTTGGCGCTATTAATGCGTAAGCCAGATGATAAACGTTGTAAAGAAGTGGCAAGATCGGATTGTGACATTGTTAAATTACGCTGGGCGTTTAATGACATTACATTAGTATTAATTACTGAAGCCATGATAGCTCTCCTATTAGACAGATATACAACCGATATGGTGTATTTACTGTTTTCAAGGAACTTAACGGCCTTTCTTTAGGAAACTTTAGCCGCTTTTATGATTTATTTTGCGAATCACGTCACCTTTTTTTAAATAAGCGGCAAAGATCAGCCGCTGTAGTCATATATACTCGAGATCATTCAATGTATGGATTTTCGCTTCTCCGTCACTCCGGTATGCTTGTAGCCGGAGTCTAGTTTATAGTCAGATCCCGGCTAAAAGCCTGCCGGGATGACAAGGTTTTTTTTGCAAATTGAATGATAACAGTATATAGGATAATAAATTATCATTGTAATAAGCTTAATACATTTTGAGGAATCGCATTAGCCTGAGCTAACATCGCCGTACCCGCTTGTTGCAGGATTTGGGCACGGGTTAAGTTGGCCGTTTCTGCCGCGAAATCAGCGTCAAGAATACGACTCCGTGCCGCACTTAAGTTCTCTACTGCGGTACTCAAGTTATTGATAGTAGATTCAAAACGGTTTTGAATCGCACCAAAGGTACTCCGTAAATCACTGATCGATTTTAATGCAGTGTCCGCTCGCTGGATAGTGTCATTCGCATTCGCTACTGATGTAACGCTCACAGAAGCTAAGCTTCCAGACGCTGCCGTAGTTGCTGCTAACCCTATAGTTGTGAGGCCTGCAGCACCTGTCACAGTAACCGTTTCAGCCGACTTAATAGTGACCTTACCATCACTCTCTAAGCTAGCCGTGCCTGTTCCTGCCATCGCAGTGTTCATGGCATCAACAACAGATTGTGCACTGGTGTAGCTGCCGTCTGCCACAGCAACAGCGGTTGCATCACCAATTTGAATGCTAAAGTCACCGCTAATCGTCAATGTTGCACCAGCGGTACCTGCAGTAGCAGTGCCACCCGTAGTAAAGGTAGCGGCATCGGTACCCGCTATTACTGGTGCGGTACTGCTGGTGCCGGTCGCCGTTTTAGCAACGGTTAATACACCTGAACCATCACCTGATACCGCATAAGTACCCGCAGATTGTGTCTCTAATGCCGCTGCCAATAATACAATATTGGCTGCTTCATCAGCGCCATCAAGAGTGATGGCACTACCGCCATCTACTGTTATTGATTTATTTGCACTAGTATCAACACTATGTGTAGCAATAAAGCCCGTACCAAAGGTACCAGCACTGGTAGTGCCTACTGCTGTACCGGTTGAAGCCACAGCATCAGAAAAAGAGGTAGTCAGTGCAAGGCTTGTTCCATCCGCCTTGGTGATTTGTAAAGTACCTAATGCTACTGTTCCTACTTGGGTATAAGCACCACTTGATGCCGTAATAAATGCTGCAATATCGGTATCAAGATTAGCTGCTGTTGCGTCACCCACTAATCTATCTGAAGCTATAACACCATCAATACTAAATTGAAATGCATCTGCTGAAGTAGTTGAGGCAGCCTGAGTATAGGTGCCTGAAACTACAGATTGCGCATCCGCTGTTGCAAAGTTAAAGTCGGCAACGGTGCCAGATACATAGCTACCGGCTGTGGCCGTTGCGCTTGCTATGGTGTTGAGATCAACGCTAGAGGTCACGGTTGCCAATTGGCCGATAGCCCCTGGCCGCATACTGGTAGTTAAATCAAGGGTAATGGTTTCACCTACATTGGCTCCCACTTGGAAGGCAGCATTACCAAAGCTACCATCAAGAATTTTTTGGCCGTTAAAGGCTGTTTGGCTGGCGATACGATCAATCTCTGCTAACCGTTGTTGCACTTCTAAATCCAATGCAGCACGATCAGAAGCGGAGTTAGTGGCATTGGCAGATTGCACCGCTAATTCACGAATACGCTGTAAGTTAGAGCTCATTTCCGCTAAGGCACCTTCTGCTGTTTGTGACAGTGAAATAGCATCATTGGCATTACGYGAAGCTTGGCTTAAACCACGAATTTGCGTGGTAAAGCGATCTGAAATCGCCAAGCCTGCAGCATCATCTTTGGCGCTATTAATGCGCAGCCCTGATGATAAACGTTGCAGGGAAGTGGCAAGATCGGATTGTGACATCGTTAAATTACGCTGGGCGTTTAATGATGCAATATTAGTGTTAATTACTGAAGCCATCGTTAATTTCCTCTATCTATATTATTTATTAAATTCAATGGGACTGTGTTATTTTTTTGACAGATAACCATTGTTCAATACCTATGAAGCAATCTATGTGCCATAATTTATTTTTATTTGTAATCAGTATGTTATCAAGGTTATAAGTAATTAAACAGCGATAAACCTTGTACCTTTACAAATGATTGTTGGGATGCTTGTAAGGCGAGTGTCTGCTGACTGAGCCGTGAAATAGCTTCTGCATAATCAAGATCTTGAATTTCTGAAAGTGTTGCTTGCATATTAATCGATAAGCCATCATTGATTTGGCGTTGTTGATCTATTGCATTTAAGCGAGAGCCTACTTTTGCCCTTGCATCAACAACAGTATTCAATGATGCTTTAAGATTACTCAAAAAATCACCATTGTTGGGCGAGTCATCTGCACCCACAGCATCATTTGTAAGTGCAATTGCAAAATCATTAACGGTTTTAAACACTGTCTGACTAGGTGTTACTTGTGTATCTAAGGTATAGGAATCACCATCTGCCAATGTGCCATCAAGCTGTAATGTGAATGCGGGAAATTGTGCATTCAACTCATTAAGCACTACAGCCTCACCCGCGCTATAAGGTGAAATAGTTTCTACATTAGTGCCATCTGTTATTGTTAAGGTATTGGTTGCTGATGCAAAGCTAATCGTAACAGGAGCAGAAAAAATTCTGTCTTGCTCTACTGCCGTAATCCTCAATGATGCGCTGCTGGAGCCGGCATTATCCGTTACTGTGGTTTGCACATGCTCTGCTTCAAAAATCTGGTTACCTGGGTCATTGGTTGCAACTAAGACACCTGCACCCACTTGTAAATTACGCTGACCGCTATCTCCCGCATAACTCGCGCCAATTGAAGTATAGGGTTGGGTGTCATTTTTAAAACCAGAAAATAAATAATCTCCACTTGAATCACGAGTATTCGCTAATGATAATAACTGTTTATTTAATTGCACCATTTCTTGAGCTATCACACTACGATCAGTTTTACTATTGGTATCATTAAGCCCTTGAATAGCAAGCTCGTGAATACGCTGCAATAGTTCTGTTGAGCTTTGTAACACGCCTTCTTCTACTACCAGCTTATTCTCTGCCTTATCGGCATTACTAAGATATTGCTCTGTTAAATTCACTTCACGCTGTAAATTTAAGATAGCAACAGCAGCAATAGGATCATCCGAGGGGGTTAATATATTTTTACCGGTAGCAACTTGTAATTGTGTTTTACCTAATTCCACCTGCTGATTCAGCATAGCAGTCAAGTTTTGGTTAAATATATACGCTGTTGATATACGCATAATTCCTTACCTCACAGCACTTAGTAGTGCATCAAAGATGGTATTTGAAACAGTAATGATTTGTGAGGCGGCTTGATATGATTGCTGAAACCTAATTAGATTGGCTGCTTCTTCATCTAGATTTACGCCTGAAATACTATCAAAGCGCAAACTAACCTGATCTAATAAACCTTGCTGCGCTTTCTGACCAATATCCGCTTGATGGGTTCGTGTTGCTACATTAGCAACCGTTACACCATAAAAATCAGCAAAAGATTGGGTGCTACCATTGAGTGTTTTCGCTACTTGTAAATCTGCAAGTGCCAATGCATTTCTATTGTCACCGACCGACGCACTATTACCAAGAGTGATAACATCACCATTAGCGGGCACGCCATTTAATACTAAGGTTAATTCTACCATTGGTGCTAATAGTGAAACAGATTTACCTCCATCCGTGTTGGGATTATAAGCAATAGTCACTGCCGGGTTAACACCATCATCTGCCGTATATTCATTGGTAGCCGCATTAAAGGTTAATGTGATATTTGCAGCCAACAACGGTAACGTTAAGGGGGGTACGGCATCAATATTGGCAATTTCAATTTGTCCTGATCCTGTCGTTGATGTGTTTGTTACACCGACTGGAAAAGCAATGGCAATATCCCTAGGATCTGATATAGCCATACGAATGCTACCCGCATCCGCTGTTGCAGGCGGTGTTGGAATGGCAAAAAAATCACCGCCTATATTGCCACCTAAGGTCACACCCTTTTGGTGTTGACTATTAAAATTAGCTGTCACTCCTAATGCCAAGGCATCAAGCTCTGCTTGAACGACACCAATTACATCATTACGTACTTGAAAAGCACCGCCAACACTGCCGCCTGTTAGCTGAAGCGAGACATCAATTTGTGTTGGCCCATAACCAATAGCCACCCGCACTGGATTCGTTGAGGTGTCTACGATTTCATGTAGTTTAATATTTGACGTGCCTACCACCAATGCTTGACCGTTGCCTACAATCACAGTGACGGCTCCTGTGTCTTCAGGGATAGTATTAACCGTCAAATATTTGGATAACTCATTAATTAATTGATCGCGTTTATCTAATAAATCATTAGGTTGGTCGCCCGCTCTAGATGCACCTGCAGCAATAATCGCATTATTTAACTCAGCTATACCTTGCGACAAGGTATTTATATCTTTCACTGATACTGCCAATAAATTATCGGCTTGTTTATTAAGTTCACCCAATTGGCGATCAATCGTATTAAAACGATTGGCTAAAATACTGCCTTCTGTCAACATCACTTGCCTTGCTGAAAGTGAGGTGGGATCATTTGCCACTTCATGCACTGCATTGAAAAATGATTCTAGGCCATTGTTTAAGCCTAGCTGGGGTGAGCCTAATAAATCATCAATTTGTTTAGAAAATGTTGAGAATGTCTCTTGTTGTGACTGTTGTGATGTATACGTTCTAACCTGTGAGGCTAAAAAATTATCATAAATACGCTCAACACCGCCAATAGTGACACCCGTGCCAACATAGTGGCTACCTTGAAAATCAGCTTGGCGAGTAATATGATCTGCCCGCTGCCGAATATAACCTTCAGTATTAACATTACTGATGTTATGACTGGCTGTTGCTAACGATGCCTGTGATGTAAGTAGGGCTGATACCCCAATATTTAATAGACTCATGGCTTAACCTCTGTCCGTCAAATTATCGACGTTGTTATGAATACCCTGATGATTGCGATAACTGTGCCAATGTATCGCTTCGCATAATGCGTTTTATTTTGTCTGAATAAGTAGGATCTGTTGCATAACCTGCTTTATGTAGACCTTCGATAAATTTATCTGGGTTCGCCGTCTGTTTTAGTGCATCTTGGTAGCGAGGCTGTGTTTGCAAAAAGTTAACATAGTCATTAAAGCTTTGTTGATAAGAATCATACGATCTAAACTTTGCTTGTTCTTTTGCTGCAACCCCGTCACGATATTCAAGCGTGCCTTTGGTGACAAAATCACCTTGCCAACGACTGTCTGCTTTTATATTGAATAAGTTATGACTAGACTGCCCATTAACATCCTTAATGACATGTTTGCCCCAACCTGTTTCTAATGCTGCTTGGGATAAGATAACTTCCGGTGCCACACCTAATTTTTCTGCAGCTTGTTTTGCCATTGGCCACAATTTCTGGATAAAACTCTCTGGCGAATCAAAGATCAGATCCATTTGTGTTGCAACAGTTTCTACCGCCTTAGACTTAGTGACCATTGCTTGTTTTTCAGCAACGGTTGTTTCAACCACCTCAAGCTTAGATCTTGTTTTAATAGTATCAACACTATAACTTCTAGAGCCCAATTCAGAATTAATGTCTTTATTTTCTTTATTACCCGTTAATTGTCGAAGAATAACCTCTTGCAACCCCAATCCACCCCGAGCTGATAAATCCATTGCCATCTGTTGATCGGCTATATCTCGATACATATCACTTTGTGAACTATCGAACAGACCATCACCTAAGCTTGCCTGCCGCATACTTTTAAGCATCATATTGATGAACAGTGATTCAAACTGACCTGCCACCTGCCGCATTGTTTCAGCATCATTGCCATCTTTGTTTGATGCTCTACGGAGCTCTGCAAGACCTTGAAAATCAATCGCAGTTTGAGAAATGTGTGTATTTACAGCCATAATAATTAGATTATTATTAACTGAGCTCGAAGCGCGCCGGCTTGTTTCATTGCTTCTAAAATAGCGACTAAATCACCTGGTGCAGCGCCGACTTGATTCACTGCCCGCACAATTTCATCTAATGAAACACCTGGATTAAAGACAAACATCCGGCTATCTTCCTCGGTCACTTCGATGTCAAAGTTGGGGGTGATTACCGTTACACCATCAGACAAAGCATTGGGTTGGCTGACTTCAGTATTGGCTGAAATAGTCACTGATAAATTACCATGGGTGACCGCAACCGGGCTAACTCTAACATGTTGCCCAATAACAATAGTACCGGTGCGTGAATTCACAATAATTTTAGCGGCAGCTTCGCCAGGAGTAAGCTCAAGATTTTCAACTAATGATAAAAAAGGCACACGTTGACTAGGATCACGTGGCGCATTAATTTTTATTGATGAAGCATCCATTGATCGCGCTGTGCCTCTTCCTAATGTATGATTAATAGCATCGGTTAACCGACTGGCCGTAGTAAAATCAGGCTGGTGTAAATTAAGAATAATGGAATCGCCGACATTAAAGGCGTTGCCTACTGTACGCTCAACGGTTGCCCCATTTGGAATACGTCCTGCACTGGGAATATTAACCGTAACACGAGAACCATCGCCCGCTTCAGCGCCAAAGCCACCGACCACTAAATTACCTTGCGCTATCGCATAAATTTGACCATCAATACCTTTTAACGGTGTCATAATCAAGCTACCACCACGCAAGCTTTTGGCATCACCTAAAGAAGAAATGGTGACATCAATGGTTTGACCAGGCTTCATAAATGCGGGCAGATCGGTATGAACAGCAACCGCAGCCACATTTTTACTTTTAGGATCGGTTCCTGGTGGTAATGTGATGCCCAGCTCACGCAACATGGTGCGTAAACTTTGTCCAGTAAACGATGTTTTATCTCCCGTGCCATTCAAACCCACCACCAAGCCATACCCTACTAATTGGTTACTCCTTACACCCGCTATAGATGCTAAGTCTTTAATACGCTCCGCTTGCACAACAGTTGATATAAACAGCGTAACAAGGATGATTAAAACATGTTTTATTTTCATTTCTCTATCCCCTTAAAATGGCATCAATGAACTTAAAAAGAAACGCCCTAACCAGCCCACAACATTGGCATCATTGGTTGGGCCGTCACCGACATAAGCAATTTGTGCATCTGCAATACGTTTAGATGAAATAGTATTATTAGCATCAATATCACGCGGGCTGATCATGCCTGAAAGTCGAATATATTCATTACCTTGATTAATTGTTATCACTTTTTCACCACGAATAATCATATTGCCATTAGGTAAGATCTCAACTACTGAAACACTGATATCACCCGTTAATTTATTACTTTGATCGCTATCGCCACCGCCTTGAAAGTTATGTGTTGATCCCAGACTAAAGGCTAAATTGTTATCCTTAGTATTGGCTAAAGGTAAGATCCCCGGTAGATCAAATTCTGCTGTTGTGCCAAACAATGTTGGGTTGGTAATGCTATTATTATTATTCTTAATGATTATTGTTTCCGTTTCTTTCTCAGCGGCTGTTTTCTCTTCCAAAATCACAGTTAAGATATCTCCCACACGACGGGCACGATAATCTTCAAAAAATGAGATATTCTTGCTTACATCAAAAATTGCACCGTCATGTCTTTCTGTGGCAGGCACCGCTACCGGTCTCACTGATGAATAAGCAGGATCACGTTTTGTAGCCGTATTGACACAGCCGGTTAACACAATAAGACTGGTAATAATAAATAGCTTAATTAAGTATTTCATACTATGCCTCAAACTATAGATTTTGACTCGCATATTGCAACATCTGATCGGCTGTTGAAATCGCTTTTGAGTTCATTTCATAGGCACGCTGGGTTTCAATCATATTAATCAGCTCGGTAACGACATTAACATTGGAGGTTTCTAGTGCTCCCGCTACAACTGTTCCTAGCCCAGTTAATCCTGGCGTACCCGTTATTGCAGAACCACTCGCACCTGTTTCTTTGTATAGATTTTCACCAATAGGCTGTAATCCAGTCGGATTAACAAAATCCGCTAATTGCACATTACCAACTGTGGTGGGAGATGTTTGCCCTGCCTGCAAAACACTCACCGTACCATCACTGCCAATGGTGACGCTTTGTGCATCCTGAGGAATAGTAATTGCTGGTTCCAGTGGATAACCATTAGACATCACCATTTGTCCAGTAGAGTTAATTTGAAAAGTACCATCTCGGGTATATGACAAGGCTCCATCTGGCATTACTATTTGAAAAAAACCACGTCCTTGAATCGCCATGTCTAAAGCATTTTCAGTTTGAACAATATTACCTTGGGTATGTATTTTCTCCGTAGCAACCGTTCTAACGCCTGTACCAATCATTAATCCAGATGGTAACTGCGTACCACTCGAAGACTGTGCTCCAGGTTGACGAATAGTTTGATAGAGCATGTCTTCAAACACTACCCGATCTTGTTTAAAGCCCGTGGTATTGGCATTTGCTAGATTATTCGAGATAACTGACATCCGATTTTGAATCGCATCAAGTCCCGTTTTCGCTATCATTAATGACTGGTTCATCATTATACTCCCTATATTTTTTTGACGCTTTATTGCGCTATTATTAGTTGGATTGCAACAAGCGTGCCGATGCAGCACTGTTATCATCTGCTACCTTCATCATTTTGACTTGCATCTCATACTGACGCTGTAATTCAATCATTTTTACCAAGGCACCAACGGCATTAACATTGCTACTTTCTAGTGTGCCTGATGCCACGGTAACTGTTGCATCTAGTGGTGCTGCACTGCCATCTTGCATACGAATCAGACCATCATTATCTTTAAACACATTACCCAGTTCTGGTTTAACCAATTTAATCCGATCCAATACTGCAAGTGCATTCGCATCTGCACCAATTGAACGAATAGAAATAGTGCCATCACTGCCAATTTCTATTTTCTCCGCAGGTGGAATGGCAATGGGACCGCCTTCACCCATTACAGCTAATCCTGTTCCTGTAACTAATTGACCCGAAGCTGTAATTTGTAAATCACCTGCACGGGTATAACCTTCACGACCATCTTTACCTAATACTGCAATAAAGCCCTCGCCCTGCACAGAAATATCTAATTCTCGCCCCGTCGAGTGAATGGAACCTTGTTGATAGTCCGTAGCAGGACGTTCACTCATTGAATAAACACGTGTCGGTAGACCTTCACCAAACACTGGCATACTACGAAACTGCTCAAAATCTTGCCTAAAACCGGTGGTGTTCACATTAGCCAAATTATTACTATTGGTTGCCTGTGCCAACATAGTTTGTTGAGCAGCATTCATTGAAATATAAATCATCCGATCCATAATTAAATCCTCCTATTTTTTATTTCTAATAAAATAAAGTTAGGAATAGTGTTATCGTAAATTAATAATTGTTTGCGTAATCGCATTCTGTGTTTCTATCGATTTAGAATTTGCTTGGAAATTACGCTGAGAAATAATTAAGCCCACTAATTCTTTTGTTAAATCAACGTTCGAAGATTCTAATGAACCTGATTGAATTAAACCAAAATTGCCTGTTCCAGCCTCACCTGATAACACTAAGCCAGAATCAATAGTTTCCGTCCATGACGTATTACCAATTTGTTTTAAGCCTTGTGGATTAGCAAAGTTAGCCAAGGCGATTTTTCCTAACGGTTGTGACTGACCGTTAGTATAGGTTGCCCTCACCAAACCATCATCACTGATATCCAAACCACTCAACCGCCCTGTAGTAAAGCCATTTTGTTGCAATGTGTTTACTGTGAAAGCTGCTGAGTTTTGTGTAGACCCAACAAAATCAATCGTAACCACTTGGGGTACTGCCGCACCACTTGCTAAGGCAACAATACTATAAGCTTGATCGGTCGGTGAACTGGATAGTGTGCCACCTGTTGCTGGATCAAAATTCAGTGTTTTACTTACACCTAATTGCGTTTGAGCATTACCACCACTAGGTTCATCGATATAAACATCAACCGTCCATTGGTTTAGTGCTGCATCGGTCTTTTTATAATAACTTGTTACAATATTTTGGTTACCCAGCGAGTCAAAAATCGTGACTGATGTTGAATTGGTATACGTTGATGGATCCGCCGGATCAATAGCCGTTGCATCTGCTAAAGGCGTTGCTGTTGAAGGTAAGTTGGTAGCAAGGGCTACTGTTGTAGTCGCCGCAGGCGTACCTGATGAGCTAGGTAGCTGTAATGGCGATGAACTACTCAACGCCGTTGAAGACACCGTACCATCAGGATTAACCGGGAATGTCCTTAAAAATTGCCCCGATCCATTCACTACATAGCCATCTTTATTAATGCCAAATGCGCCTGCTCGGCTATAGACTACTTCACCACTATTCTGGTTAGGCGCTAAGGCAAAAAAACCCTGCCCACTAATACCTAAATCCAGTGAATTATCGGTAAACTCTAAATTACCTTGAGTAAATTGCTGGGCAACATTATTCAATACCACACCATTACCTATAGCCGTATTGCTTGAACCAAATGCGGAGATAGCATAAACATCTGCAAATTCGGCACGTGAACCTTTAAATCCTGTGGTATTTACATTGGCAATGTTATTTGATTTAACATTTAAATCTGCTGATGCTGCATTTAAACCTGATATCGCTGTACTAAAAGACATAAGCCTCTCCTAAATAATTTCTTGTGCTTCACTAAATGGAACTGCGCCAATCCCCGCTAAATTCATCACCAATCCTTGATAAGCTCCGCCCACTAATACACTGTCTACTTTTGCTATTGTTGCTGTTGCAAAGGCTGTATTTTCACCCGCCACTGTGCCTGTTGCTTTAAACTGATAGGCTCCAGGCGCTAGCGCCGTCCCACCATCATCAAAACCATCCCATGTGAATGGCGTGTCACCTGAAGCAGATCCCATCTCCATCGTTCTCACTAACGCCCCTGTTTCAGTAAAAATTTGTACTTTCAAATCGCTTACTGATTCAGCAACATTGATTCTTCCTTGCAAACCATTGTCAGCTGTCATTGCTCCGATTGAAGACGGAACCAATACCGAACGACCCACTAAAGCTGACCCTTGCAAAGCCTGATCGGATTGCATAGATTTAGCAAAGCTATCGAATGCATTCTTAAGATCACCAATACCGCTCACTGTACCAAATGCGGCAATTTGTCCTAAAAACTCACCACTGTCCATTGGCTTTAATGGATCTTGGTTCTTCAATTGTGTCGTCATTAACGACATAAAGTCTTCTAATGCTAATGCACCTGCATCTTTTTCTGGTTTTTTCTCAACAGAACCTGTGTTCAGAAATGCATACGGATTATTACCTACGCCACTAATAGCCATAATATTCTCCTACTGACCTAACTGTAAGGTTCGTAATAATAATTGTTTCGACGTATTAGCAATCTCAACATTATTTTGATATGAACGTGATGCCGACATCATATTGGCCATTTCGGCAATAGGATCAACATTCGAATGAAAAACATAGCCATCTTGATTAGCCAATGGATGACTGGGATTATATTCTTGACGGACAGGGGCTTGGCTTTCAACAATGCCTTTCACCTGAACACTACCTTGTGTATAACCCTGTTGAGCATTATCAAGCACAGCAGAAAATACCGGGCTTCTTGTTCGATAAACCTGATCAATACTACTACTTACACTATTTGCATTGGCCAAATTACTTGCTGTAGTATTGAGCCTCAGCGACTGAGCACTCATGCCACTACCGGCGATATCAAAAATAGAAAATAAAGACATTTAATTATTGCCCCCCCTTAATCGCGGTCATCAAGCCCTTAAACTTAGAGCCTAAAAAATTTAGGCTTGCTTGGTATTGGACTGAGTTTTGCATAAATTGTGATTGTTCAATCTGCTCATCTACCGTATTGCCATCAAGAGAATCTTGCATGGTGGTACGAAACTGTACGGCGGGCGAATTGAATTGAGCTGTAGATGTTTGGAAATGCTTTGAGTGAGTGCTGACCATGCCGGTCGACTGATTACTCGCCGCCATTTTCATGGCAGATTGAAAATCAATATCACGCGCTTTGTAATTTGGCGTATCGGCATTGACTAAATTAGATGCCAACAATTCTGCCCGTTGTGAACGGATACGAAGTGCATCAGCATGAATTCCTAGGGCGGAATCAAAGTTTATCGACATTTTTTGCTCCAACTTTAATCTTATTTTGAATAAAGTTAAGCACCAAATATGCCAAAAAGTTAAATACCAATTAAATCATATGGTTGTAGATGTGCTGGTAAAGATGTCAAAATAATAACGGCAAATATTGCCGCCTTAATATGCGCTTAAAATTCCAGCCATAAACAAATAAAGCACCCGAAGGTGCTTTATTTGTTGACTATTTAGAAGGTGAATTTAGATACTAAATACCATCATTTATGGCACCGCTAATGAGCAAATCATCAAGCAATTGTGTTGCTGTTGTCGCCACTGCAACACCGTGCAATTCAATTTGCTGTACAACATTGCCACCACCATCTTTAATATTAAGCTGTAAATCACCTGCACCTGTTTCCATGCCTTCTATGGTATGAGAGCCATCAGATAGCAAATCTGCTAAATTAAGCACATCATTATTAGCATCAAAATCAGTAACTTTATCATGTGCCGGAGTAGTGACTGTACCTACATCGCCTGCGTTCCAAACAAAAATATCATTACCTGCTCCACCAGTTAAGATGTCATTACCTGCTCCACCAGCTAAGATGTCATTACCTGCTCCACCATCTAAGGTATCATCTCCTGCTCCACCAGCTAAGACGTCCTCCCCATCATCACCTGACAAGTTATCGTGGCCTTCACCACCTCTTAACAGATCATTACCTGCATCACCAGTTAAGGTGTCATTTCCACCTTTACCATTTAAGCTATCATTACCTGCATCACCATTTAAGATATCATCTCCTGCAGTACCACTCTGTAGTGCAAGGTTACCTTCTGGTACTAACACTACAGGAACGGGTGTATCAGTATGTGTATCAACATCAATTACAACATCAACAGGAGGACTTGTTTGACCATCCTCATCAGTCACAGAGTATTGGAAGTTAACTGTATTCGCATCAATATCATTGTATGAAAGACTGGCAACAAAATAGTCACTTGAATCTTGAGAGCCATTTTGGCTTTCATACTGTGTACCTGTGAACCGCAATTGATCAAAGACAACCCCTATTAATGTGAAGGTTCCACCTTGGTTATTACCCACACCACCAAGACTTTCAGATGTAAAATTACCATTGGAAGGAGAAAAATAAGCTGTCGCTTTTGTTGAAGCTGTAAACGTCCAGCTGCCAACAGCAACGCCATCCAAATATGCTGTTACAACGCCAATTTCACCGTCACCTTCACTCTTGATTAAATGAGTCGTTCCAATCGTAGCATTCGTCACCGCATGCTCAAAATCAAATAGTAGTGCTTCACTTTTGCCATCAGCAAATTCAAGCTGATTAATTCGGTCACCGGCACTATCAATTCCCAAACCATCTGTTGACGAAAAGGTAATTGTTGCATCATTACCATCTAAGCCATAGCCATTAACAGTAATATTTTCAGCTGCTAACCCAGCCTGATAGCCTGCTTCGGTAAATGACAGATTATGCACTAAGCCATTTGTTGGCACTTGGGAATGTGTAGCAACCCAATACACTTCACCGGCTGTAGAGAAGTCAACTGTACCTAGATTACCCGCATCTATTATTGTATAGCTGCTGCCGTCATAGACATAAACATCACCATAATCTGGTAATGATTCAATATTAAATACAAGGTTAGCTTCAACAGTTTCAACATCTTGACCACCAAGATCTGCCGGATCGCTTGGATTATTCTCAATAATGCTCAGATCACCATCCAAACCACCACCAACATTTAGCACCTTAATAAAGGCTATATCCGAACTATCTACAGGAAATCCTAAAGGCGCAATATCAGTAACAAGATTTGATGTTGTTCGTACTTCATCGGCTAATGGAGGATTGTTAGTACCATTCACCGTAATCACTAAGGTTGTCGTTGAACTGTCACCATCTTGATCGGTAATGGTGTAACTAAAGGTATCCGTAACAGCCTCTAAATCATCTAATCCTTGGACGGTCGTGTTGCTGTTATCTAGGGTATAGGTATATGAACCATTGGCATTGATGACCACTGAACCATATGTTCCGGCAATCGATAACGCTACACCGCCCACAACATCGACAACACTCGTGCCTGCAGCAGCGCCCGTGACGCTCGTTGCATCCGCACCTAATGTATCGGCGCCCGCTCCCGTTGTCACCACATTGCCAACAACCGTCGCACTGCCTTCATCTATCGCATTCACATCCACATTCGCAGTTGGCGCCGTATCAATGATTTGGATATCAAGGCTATTCGTTGCCGTTGCACCACCGGTATCAGTCACAGAGACAATGAAGCTATCTCGAATACTGTCGTCACCTGCGGTGTGATCTTCAGTCGCGCTATCTTCTACATATGAGTAGGTGATTGCGCCGGTACCAGCATCGTAGCCAGTAATGGTCAATTGACCTTCTGCTGTCGCAGGAAGCACAACATTAACCGCCGTCGCATTGGTAATATCCAATCCACCCACCGTAACAGCGGTAATCGTATTTCCCGCTGAGGCGGTCACGCTCATATTGCCTGTAATGCTATCGCCTGTCGCTTCCACTACTGAGTTATCAGCAGGGGTTACGTCTAAGTCAGTGTTTTCAATCGTCACCGTTGGTGGACCATCTGTTTGACCATTCACCGTAATCACTAAGGTTGTCGTTGAACTGTCACCATCTTGATCGGTAATGGTGTAACTAAAGGTATCCGTAACAGCCTCTAAATCATCTAATTCTTTGGTGTAATTATTATTTCCAAAAGCTTCTAAGTCTGGAAAATCAATCGGCTCTTCAATCG
>NVVW01000025.1 GCA_002733505.1 Methylophaga sp.
CGATTACATTCATCGCTCGGCTATATTACACCTGCACAAAAAATGGCACAATTGAAAAAAGTGGCTTAAATTTTCTGCATTAATACTTGACCACTTCATAGCGTGCAGAATTGTCCTCGTTCAGAGGGCAGCTAACAGGCATTGAATATTCCCTAGAACATTTAATGCGTTGCTTGTGTTCGTCGTCGTAGGCAGCCCTAGCTGGCGCTCGACTCCCGAGGTTGATGTGAAGCGTTCAGCGAAACCCGCAGGGGTAAAAAACATTTATCGCTAGATAAGTGCTTTTGCAACCAGTAACATAGGGAGGCGAGTGCCAGTGGTGACGACGAACGGGTGAATTTTAGTGTTTGCAAAATGTTCAATGCAGTAAATACTAAAAGAGGATTTCAACCTTAACCAAGTACTGGACGTTCAGGGAGGTGCTGTGAGGTGAGTTGGCTGTTAATATGGCGTTCAGCCGTATTATAAAGACAAGAGGATGGCTCCTTGTTCATGGTAGTGCCCTAGCAATACCATGAACTTATTAATCATCGGCGAGTTTTCTCATTCATTTAAACAGATGAAACACATTCTTTTCAGGGTTTTGGTGGCCAATGATTAAGGCTGAAAATGGGTAGTTTTTCTCGATAAAATCTTTATGGTAAAAGATCTGATCGGTTAACAGGCTTTTAGTTCCCTTTTCTTAAACAGGATTCAGGTTACTTAAGACTAAAACTTCCTTAGCAACTCAATGCATAAAAATTATTTCTTTCCTAGAAGTAGCTCTAATCATTAAGCCATATTTTTCAGCAATATTATCAGTCGGGAATTTTTCATACTTTTCCGATGGAGATATCTGATGAATGCAATTATTACAAAGGATAAAGTTTGTTTCGCATGATTTCAGGAAATAATTTCTGCAATTATGTTTATAAATTATTATAAAGAGGAAATAACATGAAGCTGAAAACATTATCAATCGCAATGATGGCAATTGCTGCTACTGGTGTAGCAAGTGTAGCTGTAGCTGATGAAATTGCAAGAATGCAAGAAAATGAAAACAACTGGGTGTCTGCAGCAGGTCACTATAACAATCAACGTTATAGCAAACTTGCTCAAATCAACAAAGATAACGTTGCTGATTTGAAAATGGCATGGGCTTTCTCAACAGGTGTTTTACGCGGTCACGAAGGTAACTCTCTAGTTATCGACGGTACTATGTATGTACATACGCCTTTTCCTAACATTGTATTTGCACTTGACTTAAACAACGACGGCGCTATCAAATGGAAGTATGAGCCAAAACAAAACTACGATGAAACTGTTCCAGTTATGTGTTGTGACACAGTTAACCGTGGTTTAGCTTATGGTGATGGTAAAATATTTTTGAACCAAGCTGATACTACTTTAGTGGCATTAGATATTAATACCGGTAAAGTTGTATGGTCTCACAAACGTGACGATCCTAAGGTAGGAGCTACCAGTACTGCTGCTGCTCACGTGTTTAAAGATAAAGTAATAGTCGGTATTTCAGGTGGTGAGTTTGGTGTGCGCGGCTACATTAAAGCATATGATTTAGACGGTAAAGTGCTATATAAAGCATATAGCACTGGCCCTGATGATGAAATGTTGGTGGATCCTAATAAAACCACATCTATGCTGAAACCAATTGGCAAAGATTCATCTTTGAAATCTTGGAAAGGCGACCAATGGAAAATTGGTGGTGGTACAACATGGGGTTGGTATTCTTATGATCCTGATCTAGATATGTTCTATTACGGTACTGCTAACCCATCAACATGGAATCCTGCACAACGTCCAGGTGACAACAAATGGACGATGGCTATATTCGGTCGCGATTTAGATACAGGTATGGCTAGATGGGTATACCAAAAAACACCATTTGATGAGTGGGATTATGACGGTATTAATGAAAATATCTTAGTTGATCAAAAAATCAAAGGTAAAATGCGTAAAGCGTTAGTGAACTTCGATCGTAATGGTTTTGCTTACACAATGGATCGCATAAGCGGCGAATTATTAGTTGCTGAAAAATACGATCCGACGGTTAACTGGGCCACACACATTGACATGAAAACAGGTCGTCCAGCTACTGTAGCTAAATATTCAACAGCACGTAATGGTGCAGACGTTAATACCCAAGGTATTTGTCCTGCTGCCTTAGGTACTAAAGATCAGCAACCTGCTGCCTACTCTCCGCGTACTGGTTTATTCTATGTCCCAACAAACCATGTATGTATGGACTATGAACCATTTGAAGTTGAATACGTTKCAGGTCAACCCTATGTTGGTGCGACTTTAGAAATGTTCCCAGCGCCAGGTGGTACCCACTTAGGTAACTTCATTGCGTTTGATGCACGTGTAGGTAAGATCGTATGGTCTAACCCAGAACGTTTCTCAGCATGGAGTGGTGCGTTAGCAACTGCGTCTGATTTAGTATTCTACGGAACGCTAGAAGGTTTCATCAAAGCGTTAGATGCACAAACTGGTCGTGAATTATGGAGATTCAAAACTGCGTCAGGTATTATCGGTAACGTAAACACGTACAAGCATGACGGTAAACAGTATATCTCAATACTTTCGGGTATTGGTGGTTGGGCTGGTATCGGTATTGCTATTCCTAGCTTGACAAAGGACTCAGACGGTCTTGGTGCGATAGGTGCATACCGTGCACTATCTAGCTGGACTAACCTAGGTGGTGTTTTAAGCGTATTTAGTCTGTAAGGTCTTTAGATTAAGTAATAAACGTTATAAAATCTAGAAAAACAGAAAGCCCGGCACCGAAAGGTGTCGGGTTTTTTTATATCAAAACATGTAGTTTCAGTTAAAAAAAGCCAGACACAATGTGCCTGGCCAAAACCTACCTTAAAGTAAGCAATAGAAAATGAGGAGTTTTCCTCATGAGCTACTAAGAAGCTGAATTCTTAATAACGTATAGAAATTGTATATATTAATAGTGAGTTTGAATATGGCTATGGCCATACTAAATACAGGAAAGTTACAGGCAAGATATGTGACTCTAATCATTAAGATCAGATAATTGATTTCTAATTAATAGGCTGAATTGTCGTACGGTTTTCTTCTGTAACCGATCTTTTGCTAATAATAAGCCTATCGTTCTTGGAGGAAGTTGAGGAGTTAAATCAAATAATGCTAATTTAGGATTCAATTTTAACACCGAAAAAGCTTCTGGAAGTATACTAAAACATTGTCCATTTTCGACTAAGCTTAATATAGAAGAAATGGTATTCACAGTAGTGATATTGGTATATTCAATTCGATTGTCAGTAAAAAAATTATCTACGATCTTTCTGGTTTCAAATTGTTCCGATAATAAAATTGCTTTTAGATTATGTTTTTCTCCCTGAAGTATATTTTGTGCAATATTCGCATGGGAACGGTGGAGGATAAGTTTCCAGTTCTCATAAAACAATATTTCAAATTCGATCTTTGGATAGTCTTTTTGTAGAATAAAACCAATTCCAATATCAATATCACCCTCCACCAGTTTTTTTTCAATATCCCTGTTTGTCATTTCTTCGATCTGAAGAGCTATATGCGGATGTTTTCTGTCAAATTCCGCCACTAAATTTCGAAGATATAGCGCATTTATAGACTGTAATACTCCTATTTTAAGGCTACCTAATTGACCTGACTCAATATCGTTAACACTCTCTTTCAATAGGGCAATTTCATTTAAAAGCCGATTAGCAGAGGATAAAACAATTTCACCACTTTCGGATAACTTGACGTTTCGTCCAGAACGTACAAACAGCTTAGTATTAAGCTCGGTCTCTAACTGTTTTATTTGGTTAGAAAGAGCGGGTTGAGTGATACAAAGTTTTTCAGCAGCTTTGTGAAAATGTTGTAGCTCTGCGACGACCTTAAAATAGCGAAAATGTCTAAGTTCCATTGGTTACCTTCATGTTGATCGATAAATTATAGTTATCAATATGATAGATATATAAACTTATACTTTCAACTTGTTTTATGACAATATAATGGGAAAAGAGTATGCAGTCTTATGGAATTATACCTTGAATACAGGTGTAAGTAGATATAAAGAGCAGAGATTATCCAGTAAAGTGGTTTATGACCATGATACTAGAGAGAGGCATTAATTGAGTAAGAAAACAGACAGTATTTCAGGGGTAGTCGGCTATACAGTGACTCCATTTGATGTTAATTCAGGTGCAATAGATGTTCATGCTTTACATGAGAGTACAGAGTATTTGCTTAATTCTGGGGTTAATGCGATTGCTGCATTAGGCTGTGCAGGGGAATGTACTTATTTAGATGACAATGAGTGGAAGATAGTAGCAGAGCAGTCGATTAGAATTGTTGATAAGCGGGTTCCTATTATTATTGGTATTTCAGAATTAACGATAAATAAAGCTGTTCAGAAAGCTGTTTTTGCTGAAGATAAAGGGGCAGATGTCATTATGCTAGCACCACTGAAGCATGATGCGATTACTGATCTTGAAATCTATACCTATTTTTCATCAGTTTCGGATGCTATTACAATCCCAATAATGGTGTATAACAATCCAGCGATTTGTGGTGTTGATATGTCAGCTGAATTTATATTGTCAATGCTTCAGAATATAGAAAATATATGCATGATTAAGGATAGCGCTGCTGATATTAATAGAATTCATAAGTTGCAAGAATTGAGTTCCCCTGCATTTAGTATTTTTACAGGCTGTAACTATTTGGCTTTGGAGGCGTTGAAATCAGGACTAGCTGGTTGGTGTACTGCTGCACCTAACTTAATAAATAATGTGCCACAGAAAATATTTAATGCGGTTAAACAAAATAATTTGGCAGAAGCAGAGCGATTATTCTCAAAACATAAATCATTATTGAAATTTATTGTGGAAAAAGGACTAGCCAGATCTGTGAAAGCGGGTCTTGAACTGAAAGGTATTTCAGTTGGCAAGCCAAGAGAGCCAGTCAGACCATTATCCAATGTCGATATTGAAATATTAGGCGCACTTTTATTCGATGAGAGTAGAGACTAATGGTGAGAAATACTCTTTCAGAGTACCCCCGAGGATTTGATTCAGAAATTCTGCGGGTAAAGAAAAGGGAAAGGCACAATCTAGCAAGAGAGTTACATGATGAGATGGGGCAATATCTAACAGCAATACACTATTATGCAACCTCTATCGTGAGGTTAAATGAAACTGCATCTATTGATGATTCTGCTAATGCTATCGATCACATCACATATAAGCTGTTGGATATTATACACAAAAAAATTAAGCAACTACGTTCGGAAGAGTTTGCAGAAATAGAACTGAATTTTATTGAAAATATTTCTCAGATGATACGTGATTGGAGAAAGAATAACTCTTGTATATCAGTTGATGTGCAGACAACGGGAATATTTACTGATGTTGATAGTAATGTCTTGCTTACGGTTTTCCGCTTAACTCAAGAATGCTTAACCAATATTTCTCGTCATGCAAAAGCGAGCAGTGTTCTGATAAGAATACGAAGAGTTGATGGATATATTGTTTTGAATGTAGTTGATAATGGAAATGGATTTGATATAAATAGAAAAACGGGAAGGTTTGGCATTGTAGGTATGAGAGAGCGTGTGGCGGAGCGAAATGGCGTGCTCAAAATTGTGACATCAATAGGTACTGGCGTTAATGTAAGTGTGCATTTGCCGTGCCTGATTTTAAGTGAAGGAGAGAAGCAATGATAAGTGTCTTATTAGCTGATGACCATGATGTTGTGCGAGCAGGCGTCCAATGCTTGCTTGGACTTGAAGATGATATAAAAATAATTGATGAAGCACGTAATGGTGAACAGGCATACGAGGCGTACAGAAAACTATCACCGGATGTGTTGCTTATGGATATGTCAATGCCGGGTATAGGAGGGCTAGAAACGTTAAAACGAATCTTAGCGCGTGATAATAAGGCTAAAGTAGTCATTTTTTCTGCACATCAAAATACAACCTATGCGACACAGGCACTGGCAAATGGTGCAATAGCTTATGTGACAAAATCTGACCCAGGGCAAGACCTTATTAATGCGATTAGACAAGCAGCTATTGGAAAACATTATCTGAGTACCTTTATGGCGCGTGAAATTGCTTTGCAGAGTATGACTAATTTTAATAATCCAGCTAACAATTTGACAGCTAGAGAATTTGAGATATTCCGACTTATCGCTGAAGGAAGATCTCATTTAGACATTGGTAAGCAGTTAAATATAGGGCAGAAAACAGTTTCTAATTATCAAACGACACTTAAACAAAAGCTTGATATTGAAACAGCGGTTGATTTTGTCAGGCTTGCTATGCGCTGTGGAGTTATTGATAACACAGTCTAAAAGTAGAGGTTCCTCCATGGGTTGGTGATTCTTATTGCTAAGTAGAATTAAGTTTAAAACCTGCTGTTAGGGTAAAAACTGCAAGGTATTACATCATCACAAGTAAATAAAGGGTCTAACATGTGGACGCGCCATTATTATTTTAGATATAAAGTGTGACGTCAGCGTCACCGGCAAATTCTAAATAGGTGGCTGCGCCGCCTGAGCTGATGCCATCAATGAAATCTTTTTCATCGAAGTCAAATAAGTCTACCGTCATTTGGCAGGCAATTAAGTCAACACCTGTTTCAACACAAATATCACGTAGTTCTTCTACACTGGCTACGCCTTTTTGCTTTAGCTTGCGTTTCATCATCCAGGTGGCAAACCATTCAAGACCAGGGATAATCTGCACGATGCTAGGCACAGGTACCGGCATTGGCATGGCTGGGTTACCTAAAGGTGATACTTTTAGGTTTAAGTTTTTATTGAGTAACTGTAAGCCATAAAAAGTGAAGAATATTTTCACTTCAAAACCAAGGGCAACGGCTGTTGATGCTAATAAAAATGGTGGGTAAGCACCATCAAGTGTGCCTTTGCTAGCAATGATTGCTAATTTTTTAGCCATTATTCCGCCCCTTTTTCGATAATAAAATGTAATTTACCTTCTTTTTCGCTTGTTTCGATGAGCGGGTTGCCAGTCATTTTAGAAAATGCGGGAATATCTTGGTTTGCGCCAGTATCTGTTGCGATAAGGTGTAGTTTTTCACCCACAGCCATTTCTGATAGGGCTTTGCGTGCTTTTAGTACGGGTAGCGGGCAGTTTAGGCCGGATGTATCGAGTTCTTTATCAAAATCTGACATGTTTTTTCTCAAAAAATAATATGAAATAGATTAAAACTAATCGACTATAATAAACTGAAAAACACATTTTGTCTTGTAGGAACCCTTGTTCTAAGTTAAATGTCATATATATCATGAGAGTATTTTTTGCACTATTATTGGTTGGCTTATGGAGTGGGCCGCTGTTTGTAGCTTATGCTACCGATATCGATTTGCCTGAAATTGGCGATAGCGCGGGTTCAATAATTTCACCGCAACAGGAATATCAGATAGGACAATCTTTCTTCTGGCGATTACAGCAATCAATCGATTTGGTTGAGGATCCTGAAGTGAATAGTTATTTACGCTCAGTCGGTGCAAGGTTAGTAGCGAATAGTGATGCGCCACATTTGCCATTCACCTTTTTTATGGTGTCTAATCCTACGATTAATGCCTTTGCTGCCCCAGGTGGATTTATTGGTGTGCACAGCGGTTTGATGTTAGCTAGTCAAACTGAAGATGAAATGGCGTCGGTATTGGCACATGAAATAGCGCATATTACTCAGCGGCATTTGTTGCGTAGTTTTGAAAAATCAAAACAGGTTAATCTAGCTACAACAGTTGGACTGGTCGCCGCACTATTATTAGGAGCCGTAGATCCGAGCGCAGGAGCCGCAGGATTATTGGCGGTACAAGCTGGCGGTGTGCAAGCACAAATAAATTTTACTCGCGCACATGAACGTGAAGCGGATAATTTAGGTATGAAGACCTTGGTTCGTTCTGGATTTGATGCGCAAGCAATGCCGACATTTTTTGAACGTTTACAGAAAACTAGCCGTTTTTATGGTGGCAGTGGTGCGGTGCCAGAATTTTTACGTACTCATCCCGTGACAACATCGCGTATTGCCGATGCACGAGGGCGTGCTGTGACTTATCCGCTAAAAAGGCAGCTTAGCGATACCTTGCAATTTTATTTAATACGAGAAAAGTTGCGTGTTATGGGAGCAACTAATCTAACGGAATTAACGCAGTATTATGCTAATTCTTTAAAGGCGGGCAATAATTTAAATGAGGCTGCAACGCGCTATGGTTATAGTTTGGCATTAGCGGCAAAAGGCAATCATACCAAAGCCCGAAAAGAGTTACAGATATTAATTGATGAAGATGGTGACAGGTTAAGTTATCAATTAGCATTGGCTGATATTGAAATTGCGGTGGGGCGGTATTCTGCGGCGTTGAAGATTTATCATGATAATCAACGTTTATACCCTGATGATTATGCACTAACACTTAAACAAGTAGTGGCTTTGCTGCAAGTGAATATGGCTGAGCAGGCAGAAAAGTTATTATTAAGACAGTTAGAATTAGGTGCGCCTTCACAACAACTGTATAAATTACTTGCTCAAGCGAAAGGTGATTTGGGTGACAAAAGCCAAGCACATAGTTGGCTAGCAGAGTATTATTATAGCTCAGGTCGGTTAGAGCAGGCGGCTGATCAATTGCGATTGGCAGCGGGTTTTGCTAAGAGTGATGAATTTCAATTGGCGAAAATTAATTCTAGATTACGCAAAGTTGAAGTGTCTTTAGAGCAGATGGAAAAACTATAAATGTCTAAAACAGATCAACAACGTAGAGCGATTTTAAAAGGCGCGATCTCTGCTTCAACATTGGCAATGGTAGCGGCAAGTGGTTTGATTTTGCCACAACGACTGTTGGCGCATTGGCCTACCAATGCATTTAATGCTGAAACAGTTGAGGATGCGTTATTAGCCTTGGTGGGACAGGCGGAAGTTGCATCGGATAAAGCGTTGAACTTCAAAGTGGGATCTCCACCGAGTTATGCAGTGAATGGTGCCTCTGTTCCAGTAGCAATTGAAAGCAATTTAGAAAATATTGAGCGCGTTGCTATATTAGTAGAAAAAAATCCTTTTCCATTGGTGATGAGTTTTGATTTAACACCCGCGTCCATCTTACCTTTTAAAAGTAGGATTAAAATACGAGAAGACTCAAATGTGATAGCCATTATTCGTGCAGAAGGTAAGTTATATAAAACCTCACATTTTGTTGAAGTTGATATTGGGGGCTGTGGCTGATGGGTTTAGTAGCTAAAGATCGTATTCGCGCAAAATTAAAAAAAGGCAATACTAGTGTACGGCTGTTATTGGCACATCCGATGCATACCGGTCGTGCCAAAAATAAGGCCGATGAACTTATCCCCGCTGAGTTTATTCAGGATATTCGTTGCTGGCGTAATGAAGAAGAAGTATTAACCATAAAATGTGGCACGGCAACCGCGCGTAACCCTTATTTTTCTTTTCAACTTGTTGGCGGGAAAGCTGATGATTTGATTGAGTTCCGCTGGGTTGATAATGTGGGCGCTAAAGGCTTAGCAGAAACACGCGTCAAATGAGTCTAAAATTAAAAGTAAATTTGTTTTTCGCACTATTATTAGTGGCCTCATTATTAGCAAGTGTTGCTGTATTAATTTCTAATGCGCGTCAGTCTGTGCAATTTGAAATGGAAGATACCATGGCATCTGCTGCACGATTAATCACTGTTTCTTTAGCAGAAGGTAAATTAAGTAGAGAAGTAGGTGTCTATGAGCATTTAAAAGATTTAGTCAAAGCATTAAGTGAAATTCGCAATTTGCATATTTTATTGTTTGATTCACAAGGTTTGCTGTTTGAAGGCGCACCTAAAAAATATAAAGGTGTGGAGCCACCCGAGTGGTTTATAGAATTATTATTACCAAAAGTGAGGCCGTTAACCAAACGGTTTGGTGAGGGCCACATGGTCATCTATGCTGCCCCAATCAATGAGATTGGTGAGCGCTGGTTAGATATTCGAAGCATCCTTGCTTTAGGTTTCTGGATTTTTGTGTTGGTAGCTTTGTTGTTATATTGGGGTGTGGGCAGGTTAATGGATCCATTAGAGCGACTATTAACTGCATTGTCGGGCTTTGAGCGTGGAGAGCTCCATTTAAGATTGCCAAAATTTTCTTTGCCTGAAATGAACAAAATCAGCCAAACATTTAACAAGATGGGGCAAACATTAGAACAAAGTATGGAAGAAAATAGGCGTTTAGCTGTTTTAGTACAACAATCAGGTGATGCTATTTTATCACTAGATAATACGGGACATATTATGCTGTGTAACCCAACTGCGGAACAATTATTTAACCGATCATCCTCTGCTTTATTAGGTAGTGAGCTGGCAGATTCAGATTTTACAATGAACCAACAATTGATTGCTGATGTTTTGAAAAATTGTAAAACAGTTGAGAACCTAGCAACCAGCTTACCAGATATTAATGGTGAGGCATTATCAATATTGCTTTCTACTGTGCCCTTATTAGATGCCGATCAAAACGTGAGTGGGGTGATTTGTACCCTGCGCGATATAACGGAGCATAAACAGGCAGAACAGGCTGAAAATCAGCTTCGAGAAACACGGTTATTGGCACAACACATGGCTGAGATGCAAGAAAATGAACGGCGGCATCTGGCGCGTGAATTACATGATGAACTAGGGCAATGTTTAACGGCGATTAAAACAGATGCCGTGCTGATCCGAAATCGTAGTGAAAAAAATGAACCTAAAATATTTGCTAGTTCACAAGCAATTATTGATGTGGCAAGTCATATCTATGATGTTGTGCATAATATGATTACCCGATTGCGTCCTAGCCCACTGGATGACTTGGGTCTATTGGCCACTTTAGAAGAAAGCATTTCCGCATGGCAAACGCGGCAACCAGATATTAACTTTAAGCACTCTTTTTCAGGACAGTTAGATAATTTAAACGAAGCAATGAATATGACGGTATTTCGTATTGTGCAAGAATCAATTACTAATGCTATACGACATGCAGCTGCTTCTGAAATTGTCGTCTCAGTTGCTAATCAATTAGACGACTCAAATAGATCACAACTTATTATTAGTATTGCTGATAATGGGAAAGGCATGGAAGTGCTAGACTTTCATTCTGATGTTGATTTTGGGCTATTAGGAATGAGAGAGCGAGCACAAAGTTTGGGCGGGACTTTTGAGTTAAAAAGTGCCTTGGGTAAGGGTGTCACAATACGGGTTACTATTCCGTTAGGAGCTGATATATACCCGTGACCATTCAAAATGCAATTTTCTAGCACACACATTGAATGCGCTAGCTGCGTTATAATCTTGAGCAATAGGATGGCTATTGCGTCAATATTATGCCTTGTTAGCCCATCCACTCTCTGCACTATAAAACAGCACTTTGAATGATAACGGGTATAAAACACAATGAAAACGACCATATTATTAGTTGATGACCATGAGCTGGTACGTGCTGGGTTTCGACGATTACTAGAAGATAATGACCAGTTTACTGTTGTTACTGAAGCCGGTAGCGGTGAACAAGCTGTGCAAGATTATGCCAAATATAAGCCTGATGTAGTGGTAATGGATATATCTATGCCCGGTATTGGTGGTATTGGCGCTATTGAACGGATCATTGCACGTGATCCAGCTGCAAAAATCTTAGTATTAAGTGTTCATGAAGACAGCATTTTTACCACACGGGCTTTACAGGCCGGGGCAAAAGGCTTTATTCCTAAGCGTAGTGCGCCAGAAGAAATGATTAAAGCAATAGCACAAGTTGCACAAGGAAAAATGGCGATTGATCCTGATATAGCACAACAAATTGCAATGCAGAAATTGACAGGCACTGATGATGTATTAGAGGTATTGAGTCAGCGTGAATTTGAAGTATTCAGGCTGCTTGCAGAAGGGAGGAGTGTTAATGAGATTGCAGCTATGTTGAATCTAAGTCCAAAAACGGTAGGTACGCACCACACTAATATTAAACAGAAATTAGATGTATCTAATTCTGCTGAGTTAGCTAGGCTAGCTATTCGTAATGGTGTATTAGATGCATAAAGAGACACTAGGGAAAATCCTTAGTGCTATCAAGCTTTTTCCTCTAACACTCTATTTTTAAGATCCGTATAGTGAGAACCGTGGAAGCAAGAAAAGCTTTCGATAACTTAATTCTAAAAACTTAACAGAGGTATTTATTATGTGGACTACACCAGAATATTCAGATATGCGTTTCGGTTTTGAAGTAACAATGTACATTTGTAACCGTTAAGCAAAAGCTAAACTAAAAAGCCTCGATACTGAAAAGTATCGGGGCTTTTTTTTGCCTGAAGATTATTTATCGTAAAAAACGATTAATATTATCTAAATAACTTGTTTTACAATGCTTGTGATTTCCTCAATAATGTCTCCACTGGTTGCAGCTAGACGCATCCATAGTACATTAAATGTTAATTAAATGAGGAAATAACAATGGCAACACAAGTACCAGAAATTACATTCAAAACACGCGTTCGTGATGCAAGCTTAGATGGTGATAATCCATTCCGCTGGCAGGACGTCACATCAAGCGATATCTTTAAAGATAAAAGCATTGTTGTGCTAGCACTGCCGGGAGCCTTTACACCGACGTGTTCAAGCACACATCTACCCGGTTTTGAAGCTAAATATGATGAGCTAAAAGCAAAAGGTGTAGATGAGGTTTACTGCCTAAGCGTTAATGATGCGTTCACCATGTTTCAATGGTCAAAAAACCTAGGTGTTGAAAAGGTAAAAATGCTACCCGATGGTAATGCATGTTTCACCCGTTTGATGGGTATGTTGGTGAAGAAAGAAAATCTAGGATTTGGTGACAGAACATGGCGTTATTCGATGCACGTAGTTGATGGTGAAATCAAACAGTTATTTGCTGAGCCGGGTTTGATGGATAATTGTCCAGATGATCCATTCACATGTAGCGATGTGGATACAATGTTAAACGCTTTATAGCTATTTTGGGTAAAGACACCGGGTTTTCTGGTGTCTTTGCTTTTTAAAATATTAGGAAAAATAGAATGCAATACGATTATGATTTATTTGTGATTGGTGCGGGTTCGGGCGGGGTGAGAGCCAGCCGAATGTCGGCATCATATGGTGCCCGTGTGGCAATATGCGAAGATCTTTATTTAGGCGGAACCTGTGTCAATGTGGGTTGTGTACCTAAAAAACTTTATGTCTATGCCTCTGAATATTCGTCACACTATAGAGAAGCTAAGGGTTTTGGCTGGCAATCAGCAGAAGCTCAATTTGATTGGACTACATTGCGTCAAAATAAATCAACCGAAATTAGCCGACTAAATGGTATTTATGGTGGCATTCTAGATCGTGCTAATGTTGATTTGAAAGAAGGGCGTGGCAGAATTGTTAATGCGCATACCGTTGAGGTGGCGGGTCAAAATTATACGGCTGAACGGATTTTATTAGCCGTAGGTGGACGGCCTTTTATTCCTGATTTTACTGGTAACGAATATGTTTTATCGTCAAATGAAATCTTTGATTTAGCAGTATTCCCCAAACGGCTTGTCGTAGTCGGCGGGGGTTATATTGCTGTTGAATTTGCAGGGATTTTTAATGGCATGGGCTCTCAAGTGACACAATTACATCGTGGTGACCATATTTTAGATGGATTTGATGAGGAAATTCGTCAGTTTGCCGCAACTGAAATGGTCAAAAAGGGCATTGATTTACGCTTAGAAACGCATGTTGACGCCATCGAAAAGCAAGATGATGGCACCTTTAAAATTAATTTGAAAGAGGGCGGCGAAATAGTTGCCGATGTGGTGCTATATGCCACAGGCCGCAAGCCACAATTAACTGATTTAGGCTTAGAAAATGTCAATATAGCCTTGACTGATTCTGGTCATGTTGCAGTGAATGATAATTTTCAAACCAGCGAACAAAGTATTTATGCTCTAGGCGATATGACACCGGGCATGGCACTAACCCCCGTTGCTTTGGAGGAAGGCATGGCCTTGGCAAAGTCACTTTATAATAATGAACCTTGTAAATTGGATTATAGCAATATTGCGACAACCGTTTTTTGCCAGCCTAATATTGGCACAGTGGGTATGACCGAACAACAAGCACGATCTGAATATACTAATGTAGTGAAATATCGCAGTGAATTCAGATCGATGAAGCATACCATCAGTGGTTCGGCAGAACGCACGTTAATGAAATTATTAGTCGATGATGATACTGATAAAGTAATTGGGGTACATATGGTTGGTGCCGATGCCGGAGAGATCATGCAAGGTATTGCTATTGCACTTAAAGCCGGTGCAACTAAAGCAGATTTTGATGCAACAGTGGGGATCCATCCGACAGCGGCAGAGGAGTTTGTTACTATGCGCGATCCCACTGTAGATTAAGCGCCGAGGGCGTTTTATCCAAGCCGAAAAGCTCTGATATTGAAAAATATTAGGGCTTTTTTGTATTTAAAACAGCAATAATATTTTAATAGGAGATTATCCTATATTGATTTGAACGATATTTATTTACACTAGCGAATGCATTTAAAAGATCGATCTCAATGAATTTAAAGTTACGCATAAACCTAATTATAACGGTATTACTATTTCTGACGCTTATTATTGGCGGTGGCATATTTACTGTTCATAATGCGCGAGGCAATGTCCAGGCTGAAATAGCTTCAACGGCTATTTTGGCATTACATATGTTGGATTCTGAAATCCTAACTTACAGTATGAGCTATGGGCAACGATCACCCGTTAGAGTGGGTTCCGGAAGTATTTTCCAGCTAAATAAACTAATGGATGTGCGCCATTTGAAGATAGATTTTTATGATGCTCGTGGACGATTACGTGATAGTAATCAGTCAGGCTATATAAATGATGATGTGCCGCCAAACTGGTTTATTTCAATGATGGATGCGGTTACAGATGAAATGCCAGCAACAAAACGGCAAGTTTATGGTGGTGGTCAAATTATCGGTGAATTGGTTGTTACTCCTGATCCTTCTTATGAAATAGCAGAAGTATGGGAGGAAATTCAAGGCATGCTGATATTTGTCGGTATCTTTTTTATTGTTGTTAATCTACTTATTTATTATTTTGTGGGCTGGGCTTTACGACCTATTGACAATATTTTGGAGGCATTAACAGATTTAGAATTCGGTAATTTGACAGCAAGATTGCCTAAATTCACCTTGCCAGAATTAAGCAGTATCAGTAATAAATTTAATATTATGGCGAATACTTTGGAAGAAAGTGTGGCAGATAATCGCCATTTAACGCAACAACTGATTAAAGTGCAGGAAGAAGAACGTAAAAATCTTGCACGAGAACTTCACGATGAGATTGGGCAACATTTAACAGCGATTCATGTCGATGCCTCTGCTATTTTGAAAGCAAAAACAGTTAAGGCATCTAAAGAAAGTGCATCTGCTATCGATGTTGTTGCGCGACAGATGATGGATATTGTGCACAATATTTTGCAACGACTACGTCCCACTGGATTGGATGAACTAGGTTTGGAAGCAGCACTGCAAGAGTTGGTTTCTGGTTGGAATCAACGGCATAGAGAAATTACGGTCAACTGTCATACTGAGGGAATGTTTAGTGATTATGATGAAGTTGTGCTCATTACAATCTATCGTATTATTCAAGAATGCCTGACAAATGTTGCTCGGCATGCACAAGCAAAAAATGTGCATATTGTTTTGACGCAACAGAAGCAAAAAATCATTTTGTCGGTCAGTGATGATGGTCAAGGTTTTGATTTATCAATAAGATCGTCAGGTTTTGGTTTGGCAGGAATGCGGGAGCGAGTGGAAATTTTGGCTGGAAAATTAGAAATTATTACATCCCCCAATAAGGGAGCCAGCATTAATATTGAATTGCCCTGTGCAATGAGAGGTGAAAAATGAGTGCATCGATACGGGTGTTGTTAACAGATGATCATGCCGTTGTTCGGTCAGGCGTGCGGCGGTTACTAGAGCAACATGAGGGCATCGAAGTGGTGGCTGAGGCTGAGAGTGGTGAACAAGCTTATCAGATATTTGGTGAATACTTACCGGATGTATTAGTTATGGATATGTCTATGCCAGGAATGGGGGGGCTTGAAGCACTCAGACGAATTCTTGCACGGCATCATAATGCGAAAATTGTTATTTTTTCAATGCATGAAAATGCCACTTTTGCAACACAGGCTCTCACCTCTGGTGCAGTTGGCTATGTTGCTAAATCAGGTGATGCAGATGATCTCGTTAATGCCGTGCGTGACGTGGCAGCAGGCAAGAATTATTTGAGTGCAATAATGGCCCAGAAAATTGCTCTGCAAAGTTTAGCGGGCGATGAAAACCCAACACATAAATTAACGGCTAGAGAATTTGAAGTTTTCCGCTTTCTAGCAGAAGGCAAGATGGTAGATGAGATTGCTAAATTATTAAACCTAGGTCAGAAAACAGTGGCTAATTACCAAACTTTATTAAAACATAAATTAGGCGTGAGTAGCCCAGTAGAGTTAGTTCGGTTAGCGATTAAATATGGCGTAATTGAAAGTTAGAATTTTAAGGAAATTATAATGAAAAAAAATAGAATAAATAGGGTTGCAGCACTTGTTATGGCGGTATTACCCGTAGTAGCCGTTGCAGATTTTACCCAAGGTAAAACTGCGATGATGGCGGGTGATTATCGAACAGCAATGGTCGAGTTTAAACCGCTAGCGGATAGTGGTGATGTGAAATCTCAATATATTATGGGGATCCTCTATGATGATGGTTTAGGGGTTCCTCGTGATTATAAAACCGCTGCGATGTGGTACACCAAAGCCGCAGAGCAAGGTGATGTTAATTCACAATATAATCTTGGTGTAATGTATACCAAAGGGCAAGGCGTCGATAAAAATGCTGAGCATAGTGGAGCATGGTATCGCAAAGCGGCAGACCAAAATTTTGCTGCGGCACAATATGCTTTAGCCGATATGTATATGAAGGGCTGGGGTGTTAACAAAAGTGCTACTGATGCGGCAATGTGGTTTGAGAAGGCCGCCGTATTAGAAAATTATAAAGCGCAATTGATGTTAGGCATACTTTATTTAGAAGGTAATGGCGTTAAAAAAGATGAGAAAAAAGCAGCAGGCTGGATTAAACAATCGGCAGAGCAAGGCCACTATAAAGCACAATATACGATGGGCATGATGTATAAAAAAGGTGTTGGAGTGAAACAAGATCTTGTCTTAGCTTATGCTTTATTAGACGTGGCAACGCGCGAAGGTCATGGCGAAGCAAGCAAAATGAAAGAAGAGATTGAATCTAATTTGGCTGAGGATGAGTTGGTCGAGGCGCAAGAATTGGCGTTACTATGGCAACAAGGTAAACCAATTACTATCCCCGTTAGTTAAGCACTTACTTAATAATGTTTATACCCGTGATCATTCAATTTTCAGGTTTTTACTTTCCCGTTACTCCCGCATTTTTTAGCGAGAGCCTAGAGTTCTAAACAGATCCGAGCTAAAAACATGCTGGGATGACGAATAAAAACGCGGCAATTCCAATTATTGTGGGTTCAAGCCCTGTTATCGTGAAGATAATGGGGCTTTTTTTTGTCCTGAATTTACAGGGAGTGATTCATGTATTGACTAAGGAGCGCCTCTCAATCGAAATAGTGTTCTGCTGATTATAGTATCTCCACGCTATCCGTAATTACGGTAACGTAAATTCTAATAAAAAAGGAAGGGGAGAAAGATGAAGAAGAAAAACTTTACTTTGCGAACAACAATTGTGGCACTCAGTGCAGTAGCAATGGTTGGACTTGCAGGGCAGGCTTTAGCTAATGACGAAGTCATAGCTAATAACAAAGATCAAAATTTATGGGGCTCTGTTGGTGGCGATTATGCTTTAACACGCCATAGTGGTCTAAAAGATATCAACACTAAAACAGTAAAAGACCTGCATATGTCTTGGGAACAATCCACCGGCGCATTACGTGGTCATGAAGGGCAGCCAGTTGTAGTTAATCACAATGGTAAGCCGATGATGTATTTCGTCAGTGCATGGCCTAATATTGTGCAAGCTTTAGATTTATCTGATCCAGATAATCCGAAACAAATCTGGAATTATAATAAGAAAACTGATCGTGATATGTCAGCTGTACCGCGTGCATGTTGTGACACTATTAACCGTGGTTTGAACTATGCTGATGGCAAAGTAGTATTCCATACCTTAGATGGTCTATTAATTGCGTTAGATGCCTCAACAGGTGAAGAAGTATGGATCACTAAACATGCTTTCCCTGATAAAGGTGAAACTCATACAGGACCTGCAATGATTGCTGGTGGTCTTGTGTTTGCTGGCTTCGGTGGTAATGAATTTGCGGCGCGTGGTCGTATTGTTGCTTATGACTTGCAAACGGGTAAAGAAGTATGGAAATGCCATAGTACTGGTTCTGATAAAGATGTATGTTTAACGCCAGATACCAATAAAGACAATCCTCATTACGGCACCTATGGTCATGATTTGGGAATAATTACTTATCCAAATGATGAGTGGAAAATTGGTGGTGGTTCGGCTTGGGCGTGGTTTAGTTACGATCCTGAATTAGATATCGTTTATACCGGAACAGGTAACCCAGGTCACTGGTCTCCTGCTTATCGTTGTGGTGAAACAGGCAAAAACTTAACACATGAAAAATGTAATGAGTATAACCCTAAAATTAACTCAGGTAACTGGGATAATAAATGGTCTATGACAATTATGGCGCGTAAGGCTAAAACAGGTGAAATGGTTTGGGCTTATCAAAAAACACCTTTTGATCAATGGGATTATGATGGCGTAAACGAAAATATCTTAGTTGATATGAAAATTGATGGTAAAGATCGTAAAGCATTAGTCAATTTTGATCGTAACGGTTTTGCTTATGTGATGGATCGTACCAATGGTGATTTATTACGTGCGCATAAATTCGTAACGGTTGATTGGGCTACTAAAGTTGACTTGGTAACAGGTCGTCCACTTAAAGTGAAAGAGCATTCTCCATTTGAACGTGGTCGTAATGTGGCGGTTTGCCCCTCAGCAATGGGTGGTAAAGATCAGCAGCCTGGTTCAGTAGATCCTGCTGATCCAGAATGGTTCTATATGCCTACTAACCAATGGTGTATGGAAGATGAACCTCAAGAACGTACTCATACCCAACAAGGTACTGTGTATGTATTTGCTAACGTTTACATGTATCAAGAAAAACCAGGTTTAACGGCTAAAATGATCAAGTTTAACGTATTGACCGGTAAAACAGCATGGGAAGTTCCAGATGCATATCAAAACTGGGGTGGTACGCTTGTTACTGCTGGTGGCTTAGTGTTCTACGGTAATATGGAAGGTCAATTCCGTGCAGTAGACCGCAACTCTGGTAAAGTCGTTTGGAATAGAAAATTGGGTTCTGGCATTATCGGTAATCCAATTACTTGGAAAATTGACGGTAAACAGTATGTTGGTGTATTCAGTGGCATAGGTGGCTGGGCTGGCTTACCTGTTACTGCTGACTTGGACTTTAATGATAAATTCGGTGCGATCGGTGCAACTGCGATGGCAAAAACAACCAACTTGAATCTTATACCACAAGGTGGTTTGTTTACAGCATTCCGTTTGTATTAAGAGTAACGAGTTTGTTTGGATTTATTCAATCTAAGTAAGAAACATGTCGATGAGTTGACACTAATTAAGGTGTCATCTCATCGGCTTTTTACGTTGAGGAATTTTTATGTCACGTTTTATTCAGGTAGCATTGGCTGCCTCGGTTATCTTAGCAAGTACATCTTTATTAGCAAATGATACAGATACAGAAGAAGGTACAGACCCTGCTAAAGTAGCAGATCCATCGGTAGTATCAACAGTAGGAAAAATGACAGAGCCATTACGGATCTGTGCCGATCCTGGCAATATGCCTTTATCAAATACTCGAAGGGAAGGATTTCAAAACAAAATAGCGGAAGTATTAGCCGATGCGTTAGGCACACACGCTACATACTTTTTCCGACCTTATTTAGAGCGGGGCTTAACCCGCCAAACATTCAAAAATAATAGCTGCGATATCTTGATAGGTATGGCACCGGACACGGGTCATATGATTCTTTCCACACCAGTCTATCGTAGTACATTTGTATTAGCGTCACGCGCAGATAGGAATTATGATTTTAAAAGTTTAGACGATCCACGTTTAAAGGAATTATCGGTTGGCGTATTTCAGCATTCAGCGATGCGAACCGAATTGATGGAACATGGAGTGAGTGGTGAAGGAGTTAATTTAAAGCTTCATATTATTAGTTCAAATGCAGATTTAGTGCCAGAGAACCAGCCAACTCGCCAAGTACAAGATGTAGTAGATGGCAAATTGGATGTTGCTGCTGCTTGGGGACCAATGGCGGGTTGGTATAACACTGAAAAAACCGAAGGGGGGGCTGATAAACCACTTACATTATTGCCCTTAAATACTATTGATACAATATTGCCAATGGAATTTGAGTTATCTATTGGCATGAAAAAAGAAGACACTAAGTTGATGGCATTGATTGAAGCAGCTTTAGTTGAAAAGAAAGATGAAATTAAGCAAGTATTAGTTGATTTTGGTGTGCCACTGGTTGAGTGTGATATCTGCATTGTTTCGGGTGATATTCCTTCACATGGACCTCCTAAACCACAACAGCATATTGTGGCTAAATATCAAGCTACACCACAGTCTAAATTGGCTGAATTACCTGCGGCTATTGATTCTGCCCTAGCGGGTGGTAGTTCGCTAGGCGAAGAATTACTCGGTGCGGTAGCTGTAAAGGATTTTGTGAAGGTTGATTATTTAGTAAAACGGGGTGCAGATATTAATGCCCGTGATACAGGAGAGTTAACACCATTGATGAATGCAGTTAAAGGTGGCGATTATGAGCTAGTCCGATCGTTATTAGTCCATGGCTCAGATGTCAATGCAGTTGACCGTGATGGCTGGACTGCGGTTATGCATGCTGCATGGCTAAATGAACCTAAAATGATCCGTACCATGGGTGCGGGTTATGGTGCCGATCTTGATTTAGTCGAAAAATTATCTCAGAGCACCGCACTAGGGTTAGCCGTGCAAAAAGGTAAGGCCTTAGCGGTAGTTGCATTATTAGATAGTGGTGCTAACCCTGATATTGCTATGGGTAAAGGACAATATACATCACTTATGATTGCAGCCAAAGTAGGTAATTTACCGGGTGCACAAGTGTTACTGCAATATGGCGCTAAAGTTGATCTGATTAATAGTGGTGGCAATACAGCGTTAATGATTTCCGCATCAAATAATACAGCTGATTTGTTTTCTCTCATCATAAAATCAGGTGCAGATCCTAAATTGAAAAATTCAGTGGGCAAAACGGCTTATGATTTTGGCAAAGAACGAAAGTCGGGTGATGTGTTGGATCTATATAAAAGGCTCAATATTGACGTAGAAAATACTAGTTCATAAATTAACCCGAGTTCTAGATAAGAAAAATAGTTGACTAATTGCTAAGAATTCAGTTGTTGCCGTAGGGTTGTTAGCAGGGATCTATCCATCCCTGCTAACAAACTAAGGTGGGCGATGAAAAATAAGCTGAATTCTCTTATCCACGATTAAGGTTAAATTAAATTTAAGGGTGTAAAAATGATATTAATGAAAACAACGTTACTAGCTGCAATGCTATTGCTTTCAGCGGGCTGTAATGCCGAACAAGAAGAAACCACGCAAATAGAGAGTTTTGATGTGGCAGTTGCCGATGGTGGCCCGTATGCTGCGCCATTGCCAGCAGGAGCCGAAGCTAAAGTAGAGAAGCCAAAAAAAACAAGGGTACAAATTTATATACCAGGACAAGATAGTTCTTCTGACGCAGCAGAAGATAAAGTTGTTGAAGAAGATATGGTTTCAGATGTGGGTATGAGCCCTCGAGATCGCGTGGCCGCTGTTCCCAAAGGTAAATTGAAAAATCCCTATACCGATGATGAGGAAATGATTATTGCTGGTAAGGCGGTGTATTTTGGTATGAGTTGTAATGGCTGTCATGGCGGTGGCGGTGGCGGTGGCATGTGTCCACCTTTATCAAATGAAGTATTTGTCTATGGCAGCGATGATGACACCATTTTTCGTTTAATTACCTTAGGAACGGATGAATTAATGAAGATGGGTTATTACCGCACAGGAATGGAAGGTGTAGTCGGTCCGATGCCACCTTTTGGTGATTTAATAAAAACAGATGAAGACGTGTGGAAAATTATAGCGTGGATGCGTACCATTTTTAATGGTGATCCAAAGCGTCGTAACTGGTAACAAAGTCATAAGTGCTTTTGAACATAAGATTTAAGAGTGATTTTATAAAATAATAAAAGGAAAGCTGAATGAAAATATTAAAATTATTACCTTTGGTGCTGGCGCTGTCAGCTTGTCAAAGTGCATCTGTGAAATCGATGCAAGGTGAAATAGCTTATGCAATCAATGATAAAGATGGCACTATTTCACTGATTGATACAGCAACAGATAAGGTTGTAGGCATGTTGCCAGCTTCTGGTCGCTTAGGCGCTGGAATTAATGCTGTCGTTATTAGTAGAGATCAGCAGTATTTATATGTTGTTGATGCTGATGATGCTGAGTTGGTCAAGGTTGATCTGCAAACAAGGACAGTAGTGGATAAGCTGGTCGCGGGCGATGGTGTTGAGGGCGTAGATATTTCACCCGATGGTAAAACATTAGTGCTGTGTGAAGAGGAGGCAAATACTGTTTCATTTATTGATGTTGCAAGTTTTAAGATAACATCAAGAATAAAAGTAACAGGTGAGGCGCCTGAGCATTGTGTTTATTCGCCGGATGGAAAATGGGTATTGGCGAGTCAAGAGGCCTCGGATAATATTGATGTGATTGATGCCATTAACCCTAAAATATTAACAACACTACCTGCTGCCGGCCACCCACGTGGTATGGCTTTTACACCTGATGGCTCTAAGCTTTATGTGGCGAATGAAGCTGCGCATGTGACAGAAGTGTGGAATACCTTTGATTGGACGTTGCATACTACCATTAAGACAGGCGAACGTTCTAATGGTGTCAAAATCTCATCTGATGGCCAGCGTGTTTATATTTCAGGTGGTAAATCCTATACCGTTGATGTGATCGATACGGACGGTGATTTTGTAATAAAAAGCATTCCAGTGGGTGAGCGCCCTTGGAATATGGCGTTAACCTCAGATGATAGTAAATTGTATGTTGCAAATGGTCGTTCAAATAGCGTCTCGGTGATTGATACAGTAAAACTTGAGGTGATAGCAACTATCCCAGTTGGCACAATGCCATGGGGTGTTTATATTCCTTAATCAGATCCCAATAACCATTAATGACATTGAAGTTTTAGCACAAGGTGCATGACAATAATCACTGGCATAAATAGCGTAATTTAAAGATGAAAACAGATGTGCAGAATAGTTATTAGTAACCAAAATTTTTTAATCTAAAAGGACAAGAAGATGAAGAAAAATTTAATTTCAGCATTACTTACAGGAGCATGTTTATTATTTTCTGCTACTGCCAGTTTTGCAGAATGTACTTATAAACCTGAAAAAGAAGGGTTTAATATGAGTTTTACTGCTTATGGTGCACCTGAAAAAAACTATATCGTTAAGGGTAATAAGTTTAAGGAATATACGTTGGCCTCAGAATCAGGGCTGCTCAAAGGTGCATCGATTGAAATAGATGCCACCTCATTGGACACGAGTTTTACCAAAGATAATGGTTTAGGGGCTGAATGGCCGGCAATGTTCCTGACTTTGCGTGATTCAAACGTAGTTGGCTACTTTTTTAATAAGTTTAAAACAGATCCCGCTAAAATTAACGCGACAATATCAGCTATTAATGAGGACAGCCTTGATTTAGATGTCACCATGAATGGTGTAACTAAAACGATTGCAATGTCATTCACTGTAGAAGAAGGTAAGCTGATGGCAGCAGGAAAACTTGAAATTTTAGACTTTGCACCGAAAGCATTTAAGTCATTAAGAGATGTTTGTGAGGCAGGTTTTCATCAAGGCAAGTCATGGTCAGACATTGATCTTAAATTTGATGTACCTGTTGAAAAAAACTGTAATTAGTTTGGGTATAGCCCTCCCCAGCACGGGAGGGCTTTAATTTAATTATGAGGTGAGGTGCTATGCGTATATTTTTAACAATGATACTGCTCTGGTGTTTTGTAACAGTGAGTTTTGCAGGTGAGGTTGATGATACTGAGTTTGGTGGTTTGTGTGTGATGGGACTGGCTGAAGGCAAGGTGATTAAAACAGATTGTGATATAACTTGGCAAAGTGACGATAAAAAAACATACTGCTTCCAGAGTGAAGATGCTAAATCTGTATTTATTGAAAATTCTACTAGAAATGTTGAACGCGCCAAAGCGTTTTATGCAGTTAGTAGTTTAAGTAAAACAAAAGATCAGATGGGATTGTTCTCAACAAAGGATGTTACTAAATTTATCGATACTTATATTAAGGACAAATCTTCTAAAAATGACGGCGTATTTCCTCTACGTGATTCTATTTTAGGACGCGATCTTAAATTGAAATATGATGAAATAGATTTTACCCGTAAATTACATGGCTATGGTTACTTTCCCAGTGTGAAATTTCATTTAGAAGGTTCTGAGGATAAAAAATATTTGATTGATTTTTGGGTAAAGCCTGAGAATGGGCAATTAATCGTGATGGAAGAGCGAATATATAAAGCACCACGGCGTTATGATGGCAAATGGACACTATGGATGCGTGATCCACGTCCTTGGTGGTGGATCCCTGCTTCGGAGCATCCGGGTGAATCAGAAGAGAAGAAAGCATGGGAAGTGATTTCTGCCATTGAAAGCAATATTATTGAACAAAAACTTAAGAATAAAGGTGAATATATTTTAATAGATGATAAAACAGGTGAAAAAGTGAGCTTGGAATTTGTGGGCGTACACCAACCTGTGCGACGGCTCAAGGAAGATGGTCGTTATTTTGCCTGCACCGATTTCCGCAAGCATGGCACTACCAACGAATATTATGATATTGATTTCTGGTTAAATGAAGACGACGGCAGTATCCGTGTCGGCGATGTCAGAATTCACAAGGTTCCCGAGATGAAAGATGGCGGTTTTATACAAATAGATCGCTATAATTTCGATGATTTGGATACGGATATCATTCCATAGCTAGAAGTAAGTTGTTGTTTTAAATTTGTTTTATTTGACAAGGCTATTATATCCTAACGTGGTCAGGATAAATTCCTATATACAAGGGGAGCTACTCCTAGTGCTTCATGGTAAGGATAAGGATAAAGTCATGCTTCGCATAGTAATTATTTCAACGGGATACTATAGCGATAATAATAAAATTGATGAAATATTTGGAAGGATAAACTTATGAAGCTGAAAACTCTCTCAATCGCAATGATGGCAATTGCTACTACTGGTGTAACAGGTGTAGCGGTAGCTGATGAAATTAGGTTGCTACAAGAAAACCCAAACAACTGGGTATCTGCAGCCGGTAACTATAATAACCAACGTTATAGCAAACTAGCACAAATCACTAAAGATAACGTTGCTGATTTGAAAATGGCATGGTCTTTTTCAACCGGTGTTTTACGTGGTCACGAAGGTAATGCTTTAGTTATCGACGGTACCATGTATGTACATACACCTTTCCCTAATATCGTTTTTGCCTTAGATTTAAACAATGATGGCGCTATCAAATGGAAGTATGAGCCAAAGCAAGACTACGACGAAACGGTTCCAGTTATGTGTTGTGACACCGTTAACCGTGGTTTGGCGTATGCGGATGGCAAAATTTACTTAGCACAAGCTGATAACGTATTAGTAGCTCTAAATATGGGTAACGGTGAAGTTGTATGGTCTCATAAACGTGATACAGCGGCACGTGGCGCAACCAGCACAGCGGCACCACATGTATTTAAAGATAAAGTACTAGTCGGTATTTCGGGTGGTGAGTTTGGTGTTCGAGGTTACATCAAGGCTTATGACTTAGATGGTAAAGAAATGTGGCAAGCATATAGCACAGGACCTGATGCTGAAATGTTAATGGATCCTAAGAAAACAATGTCTATGTTGAAACCCGTTGGCAAAGAGTCATCGTTGAAATCTTGGAAAGGTGACCAATGGAAAATTGGTGGTGGTACAACATGGGGTTGGTATTCTTACGATCCTGATCTAGATATGTTCTATTACGGTAGTGGTAACCCATCAACATGGAATCCTGTACAACGCCCAGGTGATAACAAATGGTCTATGACATTATTTGGCCGTGATTTAGATACGGGTGTGGCCAAATGGGTATACCAAATGACACCACACGATGAGTGGGATTATGACGGTGTCAATGAAAACATCTTGGTAGACCAAAAAATCAAAGGCAAAATGCGTAAAATGTTAGTGCATTTTGATCGTAACGGTTTTGGTTACAGCATGGATCGCGTAACGGGTGAATTGTTAGTAGCTGAAAAATTTGATCCAACGGTGAACTGGGCTACAAGTATCGATATGAAGACAGGTCTTCCTAATCGTGTAGCTAAGTACTCTACAGCAGCTAACGGACCAGATGTAAATACCCAAGGCATTTGTCCTGCTGCTTTAGGTACTAAAGATCAGCAACCTGCTGCATACTCTCCACGTACTGGTTTATTCTATGTGCCAACAAACCATGTATGTATGGACTATGAACCATTCGAAGTTGAATATATCTCTGGTCAACCTTATGTTGGTGCGACCTTAGAAATGTTCCCAGCACCAGGTGGTACCCACTTAGGTAACTTCATCGCTTGGGATGCACGTGTAGGTAAGATCGTCTGGTCTAACCCAGAACGTTTCTCAGCATGGAGTGGTGCGTTAGCCACTGCGTCTGATTTAGTATTCTACGGAACACTAGAAGGTTTCATCAAAGCGTTAGATGCACAAACTGGTCGTGAGCTTTGGCGTTTTAAAACAGCATCAGGTATTATCGGTAACGTAAATACCTATAAGCATGAAGGTACGCAGTACATTGCAATCCTTTCGGGTATTGGTGGTTGGGCTGGTATCGGTATTGCTATTCCTAGCTTAAAGAAAAGCTCTGATGGTTTGGGCGCGGTAGGTGCGTACTCAGCGCTATCTAGCTGGACTAACTTAGGTGGTATTTTAAGCGTATTTAGCCTATAAGACCTTTATCTGATTAGATTTATTTAATAGTTAAAAAGCTAAATAAAGAAGCCCGGCACTTGTGTCGGGCTTTTTTTTGCTTGTAACTTATTTATCCATTTTCAGGTTATTTAGTGTAATTTTTCACCCTGATTCAAGGAACATCTCACTAGCTAAATAGGCAGTGGATAATCGATAATTCTAGGATATACCCTTAACCCTTGGAATTGTAGGTAGTTCGTCATTGCGAGCAACGCGAAGCAATCTAGACAGGGCAGAGCTGGATTGCCGCACTGCGCTCGCAATGACAAATAAAAAACCGCAAACTGAATGATTACGGGTCTATACCCGTAATCATTGAAACTGCAGAATTCAGGTCTAAGGCTAGAAAGCCAGTGCTACGTTACAATGTTTGGCAATGACTAGTCATTGCCCGCACATTGCGCCTTGCTCTGACTTCCTATCTTAGCCCTGAAAATATGTAATTCCAATGATCACGGGTATATACCCAAACAATATTGGAAATATCTATGTCGGAAAATATGCTTGAAGATTGGCGCAGTCGCGCTTTGACCTATGAACAACAACTGAATAATGTGGTATTAGGACTTGCACCTGCTATTCGTTCATTAGTGATTGCGATTTTTGCACGAGGTCATGTGTTGCTAGAAGGAAATGTGGGTGTAGGAAAAACAACATTACTTCGCGCAGCAGCAAGAGGTTTAGGTGGTGGTTATCAACGGATAGAAGGCACCATAGATTTAATGCCACAAGATTTAATTTACCATACTTATATTGATAATACGGGTAAACCACGAGTTGATCCTGGTCCAATTCTGGCGCAGGGTGAAGATCTCTCAGTGTTCTTTTTTAATGAGATTAATCGTGCTCGCCCGCAAGTGCATTCGTTATTATTACGTGTCATGGCCGAACGAAGCATCACGGCATTTAATAAAGATTACCAGCTTCCCCATTTATTAGTATTTGCCGATCGTAATGCGGTTGAAAAAGAAGAAACATTTGAGTTGCCCGGTGCGGCACGAGATCGATTTCTAATGGAACTCGAAATTGCTCCTGATGATAATAGCGAAGTGCATAAGGCATTGACTTTCGATTCGCGATTCCATGATACCGATCAGCTGATTAAGGAAGTGGTGGCGAGTAATGTTAACTTTAAAGATTTAACCGATTTTGCCCCCATTATCCAGAATTCCGTTACAGCGGGCAGCGCGGTGCAAGATTTTGTGATTCATTTACGCCGCGCCACACATAATCCACAAGATTATGGTATCCAATTACCTGATGTTGAGATGGATGAATTAATGGTAGCGGGGATGGGACCTAGGGGAGCGAGTATGTTAGTCCGTGCGGCTAAAGTTTCAGCATGGCTGGATGGTCGATTGGAATTGACACCACAGGATGTTGCCGCGGTCTTCCATCAGGTGGTGGCGCATAGGGTGTTTTTTACCCCAATTTACGAATTGCAACGTGGTTGGCTGGCAAAGGCATATACCCAGGCCATTTTGAATAGCGTACCGACTCCTTAAGTTCGAACTATATGGCTCAGCAACCCCTTATTCATTATCGCGTTCGTTGGCGACCTGCTGGCTATCAGCCCGGTGCAGGTCATGGTCGTGTGCCCGGCGCAGGCGATCAATTACGTTCGGTAGTACCATTACGCGATCATCCTGATCCTCGGCGACTAGATTTACGTACCAGTTTGCGTGATCCCTTTGAAAATATATGGGTGCGTGATTTTTATTTGAATTCTGCATTGAAAGTTATTGTGTTAGTAGATACCTCGGCCTCAATGGGCTATGTGGGTAGGGTTCATCGCTTTAAAGTCGCGCAAGAAATCACAGCACAACTTGCTTTATCGGCATACCGCACAGGAGATGCTTTTGGTGTGTTTGCTGCGGGTGAGGTGATAAATAAAAAACGGATGTTGCCGCCTAAAGCTAATCGCAGTGCATGGCTGTGGGTAAAGCAACATTTTTCAAAAATAAAGCCAGAAGGGCAGCACGCAGAAGGTTTGTTTGCTGCAGTGCCTTACTTGCCACAAAATCCATGTTTGGTGTTTATTATCTCAGATTTTCGCTGGCCAGAAGGGCGATTAAAGTTACTGCTTAAGAAGTTAAGTCATCATGATGTGGTGCCTGTTATGTTGCAAGATCCAACTGAGGTAGATGCATTACCTAGGCGTGGAATTGCAAGTTTGACAGATGCTGAAACAGGCGAAAAACAGTTTGTCTGGATCCGAAAAAGTCTACGGCAGAAGGTGGAAGAGTCAAGAATAAAGCATATTAAATCTGTGAATGAAGCGTGCCGTATATTAGGTTTGAGACCTTTTGTTGTTAAGGGTGAATTTGATACGGCATTGATGACGGAGTATTTTTTAGGAGGAGGCAACACGTGATAAACAATTTAAGAGGTTTATTGGTAGTGTTTGTGTTATTTGTTTTTAGCACGGCAATTTTTGCTGAAGAAGCCGCTAATGATGAGCTTAACCAGATTAATATACCCGTTGTTGAGATGGAAATTAGTTTGCGAGATCATGGTTATACACTAGGAGATCTGGTTGAAGTGCGCGCAGAATTTACACTCAAAAAAGGTGATAAATTAGATCCTAAAAGTATTCCTTTAAAAGATCCTGTAACGGCTTGGGTAGATTTGAGGTATGTCAATTTAAAACAGCAAGAGAATAAGGATGGTAGTACACAGATCACGCTGGATTTAATTTGGCAATTATTTGGCACTGTGCTTGAGGCAGAAAGGATTCAGCTACCCGCTATTATTATGCATACCTTACCCGTTGAACAAAATGAGCAAGAAACAGAGTCGCTACCCATCACAATTCCGTCACAAGGTATTTATTTATCGCCCGTTTTTCCTGAGCTATTAACAGAAGAAGAGGCGCTTCGACCGCTGATTACCCCACCAAGGTTTGATACCTCAACCCCTCTGCGACTCGCTATACTATGCTTTATGTTTGCATTATTATTGGCTGGGTTTTATTTGTGGCTGCAGGACAGAATAAGGTGGCTACCTCGTCATCCTGGTGCGATGACGCGCTTGGCGCGCCAATTACGTCAACAAGGCACAGCAAAACAAGATCAGTTTTTGAAGGATGATATCCGCTTGATTCATGCTGGTCTAGCAGGGTGTTCAGGTAAAAGTTTGTATCCAAACACGCTGGCTTCTTTATTTGAAGATGCGCCTTATTTGAAGGCAGAACAAAACCAGATCAGCAATTTTTTTGATGATTCTTGGGCCTTATTTCATAGTGCACAAAACAATAAAAATGTTATTGATGTGGCAGATACCATGGCTTGGATCCGTCGTGCAGCATTATCAGAACGACTTTCTCGTCATCAAACACGCAAGGTAAAAAATTACTAAATGGGATCACTACATTTATTTAAGCCCGAATTATTATGGCTATTGCCGCTGTGTTTATTGCCACTGCTTTCTTATGGTGTGAAGCAGTTTAGTTATCCGGGTTTAGAAGATTGGCCAAAAGATAAAATATCAGATATGTTGCGGTGGGGAGTGCGTGTTTTGGCTGTACTAACATTAATGAGTTTGGTGATTGCAGCATCAGGTCCGTTCACTGAAGGCGGCACGGTCACCAAGATTGGTAAAGGTGCAGAGATCGTTATTGTGTTAGATCGTAGTGGCAGCATGGATGAAAACTTGGTGAAACAAGATCCGACGATTCGGGTTAAAGGTGTAACCCGAATAGAAGCTTCTCGAAAAGTATTACTGAAATTGATGGATCAGCGCCCAGGTGATACCTTTGGTTTGGTGGTGTTTAATGCTTCTCCTATTGCCGTTGCTCCACTTTCATCTGACAGAGACATTGCGCGTGCCGCACTAAAAAGTGCTGAGAGTAATAGTTCAGGGTTCACCGCATTAAATCGCGCTTTAGAAATGGGCTTGGATTATTTTAAGGATAGATCTTATACCGCAACACGTTTGATATTGTTGGTATCCGATGGCGACACTAAAATTAAACCTGAAGACCAAGCTATCTTGAAAGATATGTTTAAGGAATATAGGGCGGAGCTGATGTGGATTTATGTGCACACAGGCTATGACTTTTCTCTTGAATTTGAGGAGGATATATCGAAAGATGATGGTGCGGTAGATCCCAATGTGGCATTGAATCAATTATTCCACTCATTGGGTATGCCTTATCAGGCTTTTGAAGTGAACAGTGAAGCAGGCTTGCAACGTGCTGTGGCAGAAATAGGGCGGGCAACCAACAAACCAACACGCTATGAATATCGCCTACCACGGCAGGATTATGCCCTTTATTTCTATATGCTGGCGATGGTATTACTCGGAGTATTATTTTGGTTAAAACAAATTGAGATAAAAGCATGGAGACCGTAAAAATGAAAAAAACAACATCACTACGACAACGGTTTTTTAATGATTTACCTAATATTATATTAGTGATTTCGCTTTGCCTTTTTGTGGCAACAGCTTACTTTATCAGCCAGTGGTGGCAGGCAAATAAAATGAATATTGCCTATGCTGATCAATCTATTTTAATGCAAGCGCTCTCCTCTAAGAATCATCTGCATGCTTATAGTGTGGGCTATTTATTGGCGGCAGACAATGAGCCAAAATCAGCATTAGAAGCGTTTAATATTGCAGAGGCCAGCAAAGATCCGCATCTTCGGACATTAGCAAAATATGCAATGGCTAATTTGCACTCCGCGGTGGCAGAAGGTTCAATTGAAGGGATTACCGCGGATAGTCGCTTGGTTGGACATATTTTATTGGCCCGAGAAGCCTATAAAGGTGCTTTGCGGCTTGAGCCTGATTTCTATGATGCGCGGTTTAATTTAGAGAGATTAGACAGGATCTCGCCAGAAAAACGTTCGCAAGGTTTTATTGGAGCAACAAGTTACACCATAGGTTTAGATCCTTTTAAGGAAAGTGGACGGGCATTGATGAAAGACAATACTCGCCGAGGTTTGCCGTAATATGCACCATAATTTCAAGCATTGGTGGGGCCACTTTCGTGTTCATCTTCGTCATATCATGCAAAATGGGGCGATTTTCTACTTGCTGGCAGCGCTTGTTCTTATCCCAGTTTGGTTTAATCCACAAATGAAGCTTAATAGTCTTGTGCAAGATACGCTGTTTGCCATTGATATTAGCGAGAGTATGAATGTGCGTGATGTGGACTATCCAAAGCCGCGGACAGATAGACTGACGTTAGCAAAATTAGTTGTTAGGGAGGGCATGGCATCATTGCCTTGTGGCTCGCGTGTTACGGTGGCATTGTTTGCAGGTGAAGAAGCCGTGGTTTTATTTGAGCCATTAGAGATCTGTAGGCATTTTCCTGCTATAGAGCAAGTGGTAATGGGATTAGATAGACGGATGCGTTGGATTGGAGATTCACTCATTACTAAGATTTTGAATACCGCCATCCTTGAAGCGAAAGAACGCGAGCTGAATATTGTAATGATTACCGATGGTGATGAAATGCCACAAAGAACCCATCCCTATGTAATAGACTTGATAAAACATCGTGGAAAAATAAAAGGTCTATTGTTGGGCGTGGGTGGCGATGCCTTGCAGCCTATTCCCCAAATAAATGAGCGCAATGAAGTCGTTGGCTATTGGACAAAAGAACAAGCAGTATTACAAGGGAATTACCCAGAGTTACTCGCCTATATACGTGCTTTAGCGCCCGGTGAGCAGGCGTTAGAAGGCATGTTAGATCATGTTACAGAACATACATCCTCATTTAATAAAGGCATTATGCAAGCGGTGTCACAGGCCGTGGGTTTTGAGATGATTCGAGTTCATACTCCTGCAGATGCGGTGCGTGCTTTGAATAAAACCGAATACCGAAAATATGCAATGGCAGATCGAGATGCTCGATGGATTTATGGCTTAGTTGCAGCGGTTTTAGCCTTAATCGGCTGGTTTTGGTACGTTGTTCGAACTATAAGATTTAAAAAGAAGAGCCAGACTAAAAAGTCTGGCTAAATCTTGCGGAGAACGTAATCAATCAAGTTGCAGATTTTACCAAACCGTCATCCCAGCAAGCTTCACTTATCACGTCATCCCGGCAGGCTTGTAGCCGGGATCTGAATATAAGCAAGACTGCCGCATGTTTACCCAGTCAAGCTGAGCGGGGATCTAGTTTACTCGCCATAAGATCCTCGATAAAAGATCTCGAGGATGACGGTTTTTATAAAGATCTCGTGGTGACGATGTATATACCCAAACTACTTGAAGATGCAGGTTTCAGCAAGAGAAGAAGCCATTATATTCTAGGCATAAAACGCAGGGATTAGTCATTCTAATTCTAAGTTTTATAACGACGAAGATAATGGCTTATCCT
>NVVW01000026.1 GCA_002733505.1 Methylophaga sp.
GCTGGGGGCCGCAGGCATTAATGGTCGCGTTAAGTTTTTGCCGCTTGCTTGGGCTCGGATGCCCAAAACAAGCTATCGCAAAAATAGCGACTCACTGGATCTGGCACGATAGGTCTCAGTAATGGCTTATTGCTTTTCTTACCAAGCTTGTGGTTTTCAGGTGGGATCGTCCAAACCTTTTTGTCAAAATCAAAATGCTCCTTCTTTGACTGCCTAAGCTCCCCATTTCGACATCCATAAATCAGGCACAGCTTAACGAAGAGCTTGTTCTTTGGTGTAATGCGCGAGTGATCCACTGCCAGCCAGAGCATTTGGATTTCTTCATCTGATAAGGAACGATCTACTGATCTTTTCTGAATTTGTAAATCTTCTTTGGCAAAGGTGTCTGCCAACGGATTTGAAGGAATGAGTTTTCGCTTCACACCATATTTAAGCATCTGTTTTGCGTTCACAAGAATGCGCTCACTGATCGCTGGCGTTGTTTGTGCGAGCTTTTCTAAAATATCTAACCATTCATGCAGCGTGACTTTTTCAGCAGGCAGGTCGCCAATCCTAGGAAAGACATGGATTTCAAAAGAGCGCTTAATCTCGTGATGGCGCTTTTTGTTCTTTACACAATAAGCGTCATACCAAAGTTCAAATAAAGCAGTCAGAGAAGAGGCTGTCATGATTGCCTGCTTTTCTAGTCGGCAGACAACTTTGGGATCATGCCCCTGCTCAAGCTGCTTTCTGAGCCGTGTCACTTCTTCTCTAGCTTCTTTTAATGTCAGTAATGGGTATGAGCCAATATCGAGGCGCTTGCGGGTTTCGCCATAATAATATCGCATGGTAAAGGTGATCTTACCTTTTGGGGATACACGGGCGCTTAGCCCGTCACGATCTGCTTTAACAAGTTCTTTGGTTCTTACCTTTCTGTATTGGGCTTTTAGCCATGATTGCGTGAGTGCCATCATTCATCTCCATGTCATTGAATTCAATGAATGGGTACAAATTATTTTTAGGTCTGAGATAACACGAATTTTGTACCTAAATTTGTACCTATTTCGTGTGACTCAGCATGACAAACTATAGCATAAGGCGTCAATACGACAACCCAAGACATGATGTAACTTTTTGTTTTTTATAAAGTTAGTGTCTTTTGGTGACTCTGGTTGTCTTAGACATCTAACTCGGGGTGAGAGATAATCACAAAGGTACGGCGTTTGTTGATTGCTTCGAGTAGTTCAGCCATGAAAATAATAAGATATAGTCTAGAAAGTCGACTATTCTACAGGAGTCACAGTGGAATACGCAGTTAGTCTGCCATTAAATGTATTGCATCGGCTAACAACGACACTGATATTTTCTCGCCCACTTGCAGTTGATTGCGATTAGCTACATGCTCTGGCAAATCCATTTGCAATTGCTGTCGATTAGTATGCTCAATTTCCAGTTGAATTGTTGTTATTCCCCGCAAAGTCATCTTATTAACAACTATCCCTGACAGCGGATTTTCACGTGTACCTCTTGAAGGTCTAACACGCTGATGCAATAGTATTTTTGCGGGTGAAATAGTCCAATTTATAGTTTGATTCGCTTTAAAATCACCAACTTCACCCAATGTAAATACATAATTATGCCATTTCAACTTAAGCTGTGAATCGTCATCAATGAGCATGGCCGATGTAACATTGCGTGCATCAACTTGTTTTGCTACCGAGGTGTTTTTGGGTTTATATAAAACGTGATCTGGTGTTCCTTGTTGCAACGTTTTACCCTGATGAATAACGCAGATCTGGTCGGCTAACATGGCTGCCTCATCTAAATCATGCGTCACCAAAATCATCGGCATCGCAAGATCGCGTCTTAATGCATTCAACTCCAAATACAATTTTCGTCGTGTTACTTTATCTACTGCTGAAAAGGGCTCATCTAGCAATAAAATTTCAGGTTGGCGCGCTAATGCTCTGGCAATCGCTACCCGTTGCTGCTGTCCACCAGACAGTTGATTAGGATAACGATCTGCTAGACCTGTTAGGTTTACTTTTTCTAATAGTTGTCCAACTGATGGTTTGTTAGGCTGTTGATCGGCATCGAGTGTAAATTGAATATTTTTACTGACCGACAAATGTGGAAATAAAGCATAATTTTGGAAAACCATGCCTACACGGCGCTGCTGAGGTGTCATATTTTCAGCCTGCGAGCTATCAAACCATATTTTGCCTTTACACTCGATAAAACCTTGCTGTGACGATTGCAAACCGGAAATACAACGTAGTATTGTTGTTTTACCAGCACCAGAAGGCCCAACTAAGGCCAGTAACTCACCTGTCTGACAAGTTAACTCAACATCAAGTGTTATTGGCTTTGCTTGCTGTAAATTAAGCGTAAGCATTGCTATAACACTGACCGTGAATTACGGCGGTTAAAAGTATAAACAATGCTAATAGTAATAAAAGAAATGAGCAATAGTATCAGTGACATCGTTTGAGCTTGTTGCTGTTCAAAGGCTAATACGCTGTCATAAATTGCAATAGATACTGTTCGTGTTTCTCCTGCAATATTACCACCAATCATCAAAACTACGCCAAACTCACCCAAAGTATGTGCAAAACTTAATACCATAGCGGTAATAACACCAGGTAACGCCAGTGGTAATTCAATTTTAAAAAAGGTTTTCCATTTTGATAAACCGCTACACCACGCTGCTTCACGTAATTCAGGAGCGATCTGTTCTAACGATCGTAAAATAGGTTGCACCGCAAAAGGTAAGCTATAAATAAGGGAGGCAAACCACAAACCCGCAAAAGAAAACGCTAAGGTTTCACCCGTTAGTGACATAAAAGTGCTGCCCAGAAAACTATTATTATCCATTCCTACCAATAAAAAATAACCTAATACGGTAGGTGGCAATACTAAAGGCAAGGTAATGATCGCTTCAATAGCCCCGCGACCAACAAAGGTCGATTTTGCCAGAAAATAAGCAATCGCTAAACCAATAGGTAATAAACTCAAGCTGGTTAACAGTGCCAGCTTAATGGAAACCTCGAATGCCTGCCAATCCATTAGTATTCTAAACTTTCTAAGCTAATGTGCTGCAACGGCTCGTCCTTTTGCCCAGCTCCGAAGCCCACCAATTTTTTCTGACATTACAATGGCTAGCGGTTGCGTTCGGAATAGTTCATCTATCACAATATCTGTATTAGCTATCAGGTTTTTAGCATCGGCAGAATAAATAGCGCTAATAATGGCTTGCTCAATTTCAGCACCACTAAACTCTGCGCTATTCACCGCCAACTTATCCAAATCAACGGCTCTTGGCTCTTCTTGGGTTTCGATTACGATGATGGGGGTATCGCTACGTAATGCTATTTCTAAATCTTTAAGTTCTGGCATTTTGGCTGGCTTTATCAGGTGGTGATTATAGAATGTTTAGTATGCCATAAGCTGACATTAAAAAAAGGAGCATACGCTACAAAAACCCGTACTGTAAAAAAATCGTTTTTGCTGGTTGCTGTTGGATAAAGTTGATAAACTGCTTCGCACTTTCAGATGCGCCTCGCACCAATATAGCCTGCTGTTGTAGCGTTGTCTCTAGCTTAATATAGCGTCCTTTTTCAGCAATAACAGCTTGAATCACATGTCCATAAGCTACTATACCTGCATCTACTGAAGAGGATAGACAAAACTGAATCGCTTGTGATGCATTTTCAGCCACTAACAAATGAGGCTGGATTTGTTGCCAGATCCCCAATTTCTCCAGTTCTTTTTGAGCGGCTTGACCATAAGGCGCATGGCGAGGGTTGGCTATGGCGAGTTTATTTAGCTTACCTTGTTCTAGTGCTATTTTTAGACTTACTATGCCATCATCAATATTTAATGGCGAGTGCTTAGCAGCAAATAAAGCTAATTGTGCTTGAGCATAATTCACCGGATCACCCTCAGTAAATTCTGCTTTAATCAAACGTTCAACATAATGTGGATCCGCTGATAGAAAAACCTCAAAGGGTGCGCCATGTTGAATTTGTGTTGTTAGCGTACCAGATGCGGCAAAGCTTATAGCCAGTTGATAACCTGTTTGTTTTTCAAATTCTTTAGCTATCGCAGGCAACACATAACGTAAATTTGTCGCTGCTGCCACACGGATCTCATTTGCTTGTAGGGGCATAGCAAGGCACAGAAAAACAAGACTAAGAAGATACTTTAACATTTTATCACCCCACAAAAAAGCCCCGGTAAACGGGGCTTTTAAGTTTACATTTTTGACCGACTAATATCTAGTCAGAGCTTTCTTCGTTCACAGCTTTCATGCTTAAACGAATACGACCTTGGCGATCCACTTCAAGTACTTTCACTTGAATTGTGTCACCTTCAGATAATTTGTCACTTACATTTTCAACACGCTCATCTGAGATTTGTGAAATATGAACCAAACCATCTTTACCTGGCAGAATCGTTACAAATGCACCAAAGTCCATTAATTTAGCAACGCGACCTTCGTAAATACGACCTACTTCAACATCAGCAGTAATGTCTTCGATGCGGCGTAGTGCATCTTGCCCTGCATTTAAATCTGATGAGAAAATTCTTACCGTACCATCATCATCAATATCGATAACCGCACCTGTTTCTTCAGTTAAGGCACGAATTGTTGCACCGCCTTTACCAATTACGTCACGGATCTTATCTGAATTGATTTTGATTGTGATAATGCGTGGTGCATATTCAGACATTTCTTCACGGTGTGATGAAAGATTAGCATTCATTGTTTCAAGAATCGTTAAACGACCATCACGTGCTTGCGATAATGCCGTTGTCATAATTTCTTCATTAATACCTTCAATCTTGATATCCATTTGCAGTGCAGTAATACCCTTTGCCGTACCGGCTACTTTAAAGTCCATATCACCAAGATGATCTTCATCACCTAAGATATCAGTCAATACCGCATAACCGTTGTCTTCTTTAATTAATCCCATCGCAATACCGGCAACAGCTGCTTTGATTGGTACACCCGCATCCATTAATGCCAAGCTCGTACCACAAACAGAAGCCATAGAGCTTGAACCGTTTGATTCCGTAATTTCTGACACAACACGAATAACATACGGAAAATCTTCAGCTGAAGGCATTACCGCTGCAATGCCTCGTTTTGCTAATTTACCATGGCCGATTTCACGACGCTTAGGTGAGCCAACAAAACCTGTTTCACCCACACAGAATGGAGGGAAGTTGTAATGCAACATGAAACGATCGCGGTATTCACCTTCAACCGCATCAATCATTTGGGCATCACGTTCAGCACCTAGTGTTGCCACCACAATCGCTTGTGTTTCACCACGTGTGAACAATGCGCTACCATGTACACGAGGTAATACTGTTGTTTCAACCGTTACTTGACGTACTGTTGATGTATCACGACCATCAATACGAGGTTCGCCAGCAATGATTCTGCCACGAACTAATTCTTTTTCAATTTTTGCAAATGCTGCTGTGATTTCATCAGTAGGTAAGGTATCGTTTTCTAGCGCTAATGCTTCAAGTGTTGCCTTGCGCACATTGCCTAACGCGTCTTGACGCGCTAATTTATCACTGATTTGGTATGCCGCTTCAATACCTGACAATGCTTTTGCTTTAACCGCATCGTAAATAGCAGGATCTTTTTCTGGTGCAGTCCAATCCCATGCTTCTTTACCTACCTCTGCTTTTAAATCATTGATTAAGCTAATCGCTGCTTGCAATTTGTCATGACCAAACATCACTGAGCCTAGCATTATTTCTTCTGATAATTCAGCGGCTTCTGATTCAACCATCAACACGGCACTATCAGTACCGGCAACAACCAAGTCTAAGTCACTTGTTAGTAATTGTTCTTTACTTGGATTAAGTACATATTCACCATCAATATAACCCACACGTGCGCCACCGATAGGGCCGTTAAATGGAATACCTGAAATTGCTAAGGCAGCTGATGCACCAATCATTGCAGGAATATCAGGATCAATAGCTGGATCTAATGCCATTACTGTTGCGATAACTTGAACTTCATTCAAGAAACCTTTGGGGAATAATGGACGTAATGGACGATCAATTAAACGACAGGTTAATGTTTCTTTTTCTGAAGGACGACCTTCACGCTTAAAGAATCCACCCGGGATTTTACCTGCTGAGTATGTACGCTCTTGGTAGTTTACTGTCAACGGGAAAAAGTCTTGACCTGGTTGAACGTTCTTTTTACCCACAACGGTAACCATTACTGATGTTTCGCCTAAGCTAGCAATGACTGCACCTGTTGCCTGACGTGCTACTTTGCCTGTTTCAAGCTTTAAAGTATGGTCACCATATTGAACCGATTTTATTACTGATTTCACTTTTTTATTCCTTATAGTTTTATTACGGCCTATTCCGTAAAAAACATTAAATTTAAATTTCTAAACAAATACGCCCCTAGAGCCATAAGACTTTAGGGGCGTATTTTTAAATACTATCCTTGCAATCGAATAATAACGAAAGCATGGTGTTATTCATATTTATTGTTACTACTTGCAACGCTTAACGACGTAAGCCAAGGCTTGCAATTAATTCACGGTAACGGGTGATATCTTTCTTTTTCAAATAATCTAACATCTTACGACGACCACTTACCATTTTAAGTAGACCCTGACGTGAATGATGATCATGAATGTTTTTTTCGAAGTGACCAGAAAGATCTGCAATACGTGCTGTTAATAAAGCAACTTGCACTTCTGCAGAACCGGTATCGCCTTCTGAGCGCTGATATTTACTAATTACTTCTTGTGTTTTTTTTAGTGATAATGACATTAAAAACTCCAACTTTTGGTGTGGCCTTATTGTTTTAAGGGGCTACCAGTTAAATTCTGGATTACCTCAGCGTCTGTAGAACAGTGACCAAAATACCCAACCTTTCAAAGAGCGGCAATTTTACCTACTTTTTATTGCCAAATCAAGCAGTTTCCAACACAAATACTCGCTTAGGTGCAACGATGCCCTCTTCATTCATTTCACCCAAGCCAATAAACTGTTTACTGGCATCGAATAAGCGCACCTTGTCACCATCAAAATCTTGGTTTACTTTAATTGTTTGGCCATGCCTCAACGCATCAACCATATCATCCGTTATATAAATACTGGGCCAATCAGCTAGTGCATTTTCTGTTGGTGACAATTCATCATCCAAAGCCGATAAACCACTTTCAGCTAGTTCTTCTAAATATTCAATCGTTACAGCGTGTTCAAGTTGGTAGCCTGCTGCCGCAATACGCCGTAGCATCGTAACATGTCCACCGCTGCCTAATTTGTGGCTGATATCTTCAACCAAGGTGCGAATATAGCTGCCTTTGCTACATTGCACATCTAAGGTGAAACTATCAGATGTTATTGATAATAGTTGAATGTCATAAATAGTGATTCTACGTGATTTACGTTCAACTTCAATACCTTGACGGGCTAATTTGTATAAAGGTTGCCCTTGATATTTAAGTGCCGAAAACATCGGGGGAACTTGATCTTGTTCACCCGTAAATTCGGGTAATAAAGCTATAATATCTTGTTCTGAGAAATCAGAGATATCACTGGTGCTTAATACTTTACCATCAGCATCGCCGCTATCTGTTACCGCTCCTAGCTGACAGGTGACGTGATAGCGTTTATCAGCATCAAGTAAATAAGAGGAGACTTTGGTCGCTTCGCCTAAACAAATGGGTAAAACACCTGTTGCCAGTGGATCAAGCGCCCCGGTATGTCCTGCTTTTTTGGCATCAAACAAGCGTTTAACTTGCTGCAACACATGGTTTGAACTGCGGCCGGTAGGCTTATCTATAATCACAATACCGGTGATATTTCGGCCTTTTCTATTACGACGTCCCATCTTCTTTCGGAAGATCTTTGTTTGCCTTAGCAATCAACTCATCCATATGAAAACCATGCTCAAGCGATTTATCATAATGAAAACGTAGTTCTGGAATATTACGTAGCTCAACACGACTCGCTAGACGACGACGTAGGAAACCCGCTGCATTAGTTAGTCCAGCAATACATTCTTTAATATCTTCTGCTGAATTATCGGTGGTTAAGCGCGTTACTAGCACTTTGGCATATTTCATGTCAGCAGTAACATCGACATGAGAGACCGTCACCATGCCTACACGTGGATCAGATACTTCATGTTGAATCATCTGGGCAAGCTCACGCATAATGAGCTCACTAATTCGATTAGTTCGGCTAAATTCTCTTGCCATATTTATAGTGCCGGCTTAACTAATACGCGTTCAAACACTTCAATCTGATCACCCGGTTTAACATCGGTGTAACCTTTCACGCCAATACCACATTCAACACCTGATTTAACTTCATCGACATCATCTTTGAAGCGACGTAATGACTCTAACTCACCTTCGAATATAACGACGTTATCTCGCAACACACGAATTGGGCTGGTACGCTTAATAGTACCTTCGGTAACCAAACAGCCTGCAATATCACCAAATTTGGGTGAACTAAAGACTTCATCTACCCGTGCCAGACCGATGATCTCATCTTTATAGACATCATCCAACATACCTGTCATGGCGCTAGTTACTACGTCTATCAAGTCGTAGATAATACTGAAATATTGAACATCTAAGCCTTTTTCAGCAATAATTCGACGAGCCGTATTATCAGCACGCACATTAAAACCAATTAAGATAGCATCTGAAGCGCCAGCCAACTGGGCATCTGTTTCATTAATACCACCGACGCCAGAAGCAACAATACGCACTTTAACTAGATCAGTAGATAAATTCAATAAACTCTGGCTTACTGCTTCAGCACTACCATGCACATCCGCTTTAACCACCACATTAAGTGTTTTGACATCACCTGATTCCATTTTATTAAACATATCATCAAGCTTAGCGGCTTGTTGTTTTGCCATTTTAAGATCACGCGCTTTGGTTTTGCGGAAGTTAGCAATTTCACGTGCTTTACGCTCATCAGATACCACTTGTAATTCATCACCTGAAGCGGGCGTTCCTGAAAGACCTAAAAGCTCAACAGGTGTCGATGGACCTGCAGCTTTTAGCGTTTCAGAATTCTCATTGAATAAAGCACGTACCCGCCCATATTCCTGACCGACAACAACAATATCACCTTTCTTCAAGGTACCACTTTGAACCAATACCGTTACAATGGTACCGCGACCTTTATCTAGCCTAGCCTCAATCACCGTACCTTTGGCAACACCTTCACTAGGCGCTTTAAGTTCTAACATTTCAGCTTGTAATGAAATAGTATCTAATAAATCATCAACGCCTTTACCTGTTAGTGCTGAAACAGCAACAAACGGTACATCACCACCCCAATCTTCTGGGATAACATCATGATTTCCTAACTCGGTCTTAACGCGATCAGGGTTAGCTTCTTCTTTATCCATTTTGTTCACCGCGATAATTAACAATGCGCCTGCTTCTTTGGCATGCTTAACCGCTTCAATTGTTTGCGGCATAACACCGTCATCGGCAGCAACCACCAATACCACAATATCAGTAACTTTAGCACCACGTTGACGCATTTCAGTAAAGGCCGCATGTCCAGGTGTGTCTAAGAATGTAATCTCACCTCGGCTGGTTTCAACCTTATATGCACCAATATGTTGTGTGATACCACCCGCTTCACCTGAGGTTACTTTGGTGCTGCGGATATAATCTAACAGTGACGTTTTACCATGATCAACATGTCCCATAACCGTAACTACCGGTGCTCTAGGCATTGCTTCAGCTAAATTTTCATCTGATACTTCCAAGGCAATTTCAATAGCATTGTCTTGCACTGGTTTAGGATTGTGACCCATTTCTTCTACAACAATAACCGCGGTATCTTGATCCAAGACTTGGTTTATTGTTGCCATCGTGCCCAGCCCCATTAGCGCTTTAATTACTTCTGCCGCCTTAACTGACATGCGTAGTGCAAGATCTGATACTGAAATCGTTTCAGGTACATCAACATCACGTACTACAGGTTCTGTTGGTAGTGTAAAGCCATGTTCTGACGACGTTTCGATAACTGGAGCTTGAGCAGCACCACGTCCTTTTTTCTTCTTGCGACGGCCTTTTCCTTGCGTGATATGCAATTCTGCACGCTCAAATTTATCCGTTCTTGTATTACGCCCAGCACGACGACCAGCGCCAGCTGCTGGCTTATCATTTTCTTTAGTTTTTGCTGCAGCAGCATCTCTTTCTTTGCGTACTTCTTTGTGTTTTTTAGCCTCAGCCTCAGCCTCAGCCTTTTCTTTCGCACGTTGTTTTTCTAATACAGCTTCTTCTTCTCTTGCTTTTTTACGTGCTTTTAATGCACGTTCCGCTTCCAGTCGTGCTAAGTTAGCTTCACGGCGTTTAGCATCTGCTTCTTCTAATTTTTTATGTGCAATTTCAGAAGCTGTTAATTTTGTTGTATTTACCGCTTTTTTGGTAGATTTCTTTGCTTTTTCTTTTGCTTCCGCTGCTAAGGCTTTTTTCTCTTCCTCAGCTGCTTGATGCGCTTCTTTTTCTGCTTGTTTTTCTGCTTCAACAGCATCTTCAACCGCGGCTTCTGCACGCGCTGCTTCTTTGGCATCAAGCTCTTCACGCTCACGCTGTTCTTGCTCTTGCTGCTGTTTGGCTTCTTCTTCTAAGCGTAATTTTTCTGCCTTAGCATCTGCTATTGCTTTTTGTTCTGCTTCTTTTTCGCGTTGTAGTTGAGCTTCTGCTTCTGCTTCTTCTGCCGCGCTTCGTTTAATATAAGTACGTTTTTTACGCACTTCAACACTCACCGTTTTGCCACCTTGACGAGAGCTTGCACCCAGTTTTATTTCACTGGTTGATTTACGTTTTAGCGTAATTTTCTTCGGTTTTGAAATGGTATTTCCTGACTCTTTACCATGCCGTGCTTGCAAGAAACTTAGTAACGTTTGTTTTTGCTCTTCAGTAATACTATCCGTTGCTTTAGATACCGTGACGCCTGCTTCATTAAGCTGCTCGACCAATCGGTCTGGCGTTATACCTATATTATCGGCTAGGTCTTTAACCTTCATATCGCTCATTGCCTATTCTCCCGCACCACTTTCATCTGCAAACCATGACTCGCGCGCTTTCATAATAAGCGCTGCGGCCTGTTCTTCATCAATACTATCAATATCCGTTAACTCGCCAACTGATTGATCCGCTAAATCATCAATGGTATTGATATCATTACTCGCCAGCGTTAACGCTAATTCTTTGGTCATGCCTTCCATTTCTAATAAATTCTGCTCTGGTTTAGCTGACTCTAATTGTTCTTCATTCGCTATTGCTCGTGTTAACAGCACATCTCGTGCACGAGAACGAAGTTCTGCAATAATATCTTCATCAAACTCTTCTATTTCAAGCATTTCCTTTTCTGGCACATACGCCACTTCTTCTAAACTAGAAAAGCCTTCTTGAGCCAGAATAAGCGCTACATCTTCATCGACATCTAAATCTTTCATAAAGATTTCAATATGAACACTCAGCTCTGATTCTGCTTTTTGATCCGCATCGGCAGCAGACATTACATTCAAATCCCAGCCCGTTAACTGGCTAGCAAGGCGTACGTTTTGGCCACCTCGACCAATCGCTTGCGAAAGCTGATCTTCGGCAACTGCAATATCCATACTATGCGCTTCTTCATCAACGACAATGGATAATACTTCAGCTGGCGCCATCGCATTAATGGCAAATCGTGCAGGATCTTCATCCCACATAATAATATCAACACGTTCGCCGCCTAATTCATTGGTCACCACTTGCACACGTGAACCACGCATACCGACACAAGCACCGATCGGATCAATACGCGACTCTAGTGCTTCTACGGCTATTTTTGCGCGTAAACCAGGGTCACGGGCTGTCCCTCTAATTCCAATCATATTGTCACTGATTTCTGGCACTTCTAAAGTAAATAGTTCGGTTAAAAGTTCTGGCACGACACGACTCACCAATAGCTGTGGGCCTCGCCCTTCGGCACGAATTTCTTTTAAATAGGCGCGAACACGGTCACCTGTTCTAAAATTTTCACGTGGAATCATTTCTTCTCTTGGAATAAAGGCTTCCGCATTACCACCCAAATCAAGCGTTACACTGCCACGTTCAACACGTTTGACTGTGCCTAAAATCATTTTTCCTAATTTTTCTTGGTACTGCTCAACTACTTGTGCCCGTTCGGCTTCACGTACTTTTTGCACAATAACTTGTTTTGCGGTTTGTGCTGCAATACGTCCAAAGACTACTGATTCCATAGGTTCACGAATATAGCCATCGACCTCAACATCTTGCTGCTTTTTCAGCGCATCTTCTAGAAGAATTTGTGTTTCTGGCGATTCAAAGGGTTCTTCTTCACTTTCAGTAACAATCAACCATTGGCGAAATGTTTCATAGTCACCTGTTTCACGATCAATGATAACGTGCGCATCTAGTTCGGCATCACTACCCTTGATAGTAGCTATAGCAAGTGCAGATTCAATCGCACCAAAAATAACTTCTTTCGAGACACCTTTTTCATTAGAAACAGCATCTACAACCAGTAAAATTTCTTTATTATTCATTTCGCCCTCAATGGTTCCTTCACATAACCTTGTTCAACCGCCAATAATACGCTTTTTTTATGCTGCAAGCCTAGCTTTTGATACTTTTGTTAATGGTAATTCATAGATCTCACCATCAACTTCAATCAAAATATCACCATCACTCATACCTTGTAAGCTACCTTTAAAATTGCGCCGACCTTGAACGGGTAATTTCATTGTGATTTTTACTTCACTTCCAACAAAACGTACAAAGTCACGTTCTTTAAATAACGGTCTATCAAACCCAGGTGATGATACTTCTAAGCTATAAGCAGAAATAATAGGTTCTTCAACTTCTAATATACCGCTAACCTGATGGCTGACACGCTCACAATCTTCTATTGAAATCCCCTGCTGCGAATCGATGTAAATACGTAAAATGGTATTACTACCGTTCTTTATATATTCAACTCCCACCAATTCATAGCCCAATGTTTCTATTGGTGCTTCAATCAACTGTTCAATTTGGTCGCTAACTGCCATAAAATAGCTATCCTAATGGTTAAGGATGTAAAAAAAAAGGGCCTATGGGCCCAATTTCAAATCTCCAGAAAAACAAAAACCCCATTCCGGGGTTCATATTATCTAATCAAAGATACTTTGGTAGCGGGGGCTGGATTTGAACCAACGACCTTCGGGTTATGAGCCCGACGAGCTACCATACTGCTCCACCCCGCACCGGATTAAGCGACGAATTATACGTCCTCATCACGCATCACGCAAGCCTAAATTCAACTATCTTTTAGTTTCCTTGTAAGTGTATTTCTGCCCCACCCCAACAATTTTGCCGCTTCTTGTCGTTTGCCCGCTGTTCGCTCTAACGCTACTTGCATTAATAATGCTTCTACTTCAGAGACTACATTGGCTAATGCTCCATCTGCTCCTGAGAGTGCTTTTTTTACTGCCCATTGCTTAAATAATGTCTGCCAATCTCCTATATCATTATCACTAGTCATATCTCCTTGAGCTATATCACTAGGCAAATCATCACGTTGTACTATTTGAGAGGGTGACATTACCGTTAACCATCTACACACATTTTCAAGCTGGCGCACATTACCTGGCCAATTTAATTCCATCAAATACTGTTCAACATCTGGCGATAATGCTTTGGCAGCTACGACTAACTCCTTAGCGGCTTTTGTTAAGAAATGTTTTGCTAGAGCCGCAATATCTTCTTTTCGTTCATTCAACGCTGGCAACTGTATGCGAATTACATTGAGGCGATGAAATAGATCTTCGCGAAACTCCCCTAACTCAACTCGCTTTTCTAGATTTTGATGCGTTGCTGTAATAATTCTTACGTTAGCCTTAACGGGCGCGTGTCCGCCCACCCGAAAAAAATCACCATCAGACAATACGCGCAATAATCGCGTTTGCAGTTCAAGTGACATATCACCAATTTCATCTAAAAATAAAGTGCCACCATCGGCTTGTTCAAAACGTCCTTTTCGCAATGCATGGGCTCCGGTAAATGAACCTTTTTCATGACCAAACAACTCTGACTCCATTAATTCTTTTGGAATAGCTGCCATATTAAGCGCTATAAAAGGTGCTTTATTGCGGGGGCTATGCTTGTGCAGTGCAAGTGCTACTAATTCTTTACCTGTTCCTGATTCACCATTAATAAGGACAGTAATATTTGACTTGGCAAGCCTGCCAATTGCACGAAAGACTTCTTGCATCGCGGGTGCTTCACCAATAATATCACGGCTAAAATCAGTTTGAGTTTCTGTCGCTTCACTTTGTTCATGTTTAAAATTAATGGCGCGCTTAACAAGATCAACGGCTTCATCAACATCAAATGGTTTAGGCAGATATTCAAAGGCTCCTCCCTCATACACTGATACAGCGCTATCTAAATCAGAATATGCGGTCATAATGATCACAGGTAACTCTGGAGCAGTTTGTTTCAACTCTGCCATTAGCTTTAAGCCATCAATACCTGGCATTCGGATATCACTCACTAAAACATCAGGTTGTTCTGTTTCTAATGCCGTCAAAACCTCATTGCCATTATCAAAGCTACGTACAGAAATATTTTCAGCCTGCATTGCTTTTTCTAATACCCAGCGAATTGAGCGGTCATCATCAACAACCCATACATTTGATTTATTCGGCACTTACTTTCTCCAATGGGAAGGTGATTGAAAAAACAGTAGATCCTGCTCGACTTGAGCAGCTAATAACACCATTATTTCGATGAATTAAATTTTGTGACAAATATAATCCCAGTCCAGTTCCTTCTGCCCGACCTGTTACCAAAGGATAGAACATCGTTTCTTGCATACTCTTTGGAACACCAGGGCCATTATCTTCTATTTGAATTTCCATTCCTAAGCGGTGGAACTTATTTTCAATCGTTATATTGCGTTGGATCCGTGTCCGTAAAATAATATTGCCACTGCCATTCATCGCCTGAACAGCATTTCGCACAATGTTTAAAAAAATCTGTACTAGTTGATCCATATCTGCCCATATTTCAGGCAAACTTGGATCATAATCCCCCACAAATACCAGACGTTGATCAACTTCACTTTTGACCAAGTGACGCACGCGTTGCAACACAGCATGAATATTGAGCCAATCTTTTTTAGACTGTTGGTATGGGCCCAACATATTGCTAAGCAAGTTTTGTAAACGATCTGCTTCACTTATTATAATTTGGGTATATTCTTTTAACTCATCGGATTCAAGCTGTCGCTCTAATAGTTGAGCTGCCCCCCTTAAGCCACCTAATGGGTTTTTTATTTCATGTGCAAGCCCCCTCACAACTTGGTGTTGTGCTTGTAGGCTTTCGTCTCGGCTAATCCGATGTTGAACATCTAATTGAAAGAACTCTAACAATAAGAATGCGTTGCCCCCTTCAGAATCTGCAGGCTTTATTGAGCAATCAACAACCAACTCTCCATGGGCAGGTACATAAATTTTGACTTCACGCTCAATTATCGCATGACCAGATTCTTTAACTCTCTTTAATCCCAAGAATAGTTGTTCTTCGCCCGGTAAAACTGTTTGAAATGGAATAAACTCGGCTTGTCGCTGGCTAATATCAAATAACACTTCGGCGGCAGAGTTTAAGTAAACAACACGATATTGTTCGTCAACAATAACGATGGATACAACTAAGTTTTCAATGATGTCTTGACAAGAAATATGGGCTGTCATGATAGTACGTTGTCCGCTAACATAGGCATGAAGATACGAGCAATAATCGCTCCAAAAGTATCATTTTTTCCCAATTATATAAATTTACTTACTTAACAATTACTTAAAATTGTATTTCGGTTAATTACCTTAATTAGGATATCTGATTACAGGGAAGTATAACGCTATTTGCACCAAATTAGTGCTGCAACCATAATCATTGAACAGTTTTATTGGGAAGCGCGGTGCACCTGAAAATTAACAGATGGGCTTGTTGCAAGCGTTACACCTACTTCATTAATCAGTGAAACACTAATCGTATGTGCGCCTCGTTCGGTAATGGACACTGTTAAATCTGTTGATGGCTGTGGCTCTCCAATTTGCATACCATCCAGCATTATTATAAGCATTTCACCTTTTTCAACATTTAATGCTGGCTGCACATCAACAGTCACTGGAACATTACCATCATTTGCCCAAAATGCTTCATCTTGCTCGGGTGATAAAATTGCAATCTCATAAGCTTGCACTTGCTCTTGCTGTGGCACATCAGGAGGATTATTAATCACTGGAGGCTTATAACTAGTAGGTTTAGTTATATTTATAAGTTCAGCGTCAGGGTGAAATTGGTCTGAATAAATGATGCGCCCATTTTCATCTTGCAAGCGATAAACATCCGCATTGAGCGACGATATACATAATAATAAAATCAGACCTAAATACTTCATATCTGCATAATATGCCATGTATATTTTTACTGCAACTCTCTAGCTTAAATAATCATGCAAAGCTCGCATAAAAAAACGCCCCCACCATAAATTATAGTGAGGGCGCTTTTATTTCGATTTATTCGAAAGACTGATTAACAGCTATAGTATAAATCAAACTCAGCGGGGTGAGTTTCCATGCGTAAGCGTGTCACTTCCTCCATTTTCAATTCAATGTAGCCATCAATCATGTCATCAGTGAATACACCACCATCTGTCAAGAACGCACGATCTTGATCTAATGCATCTAAGGCTTGCTCTAATGAATAACACACTTGTGGAATCGCTGCTTCTTCTTCTGGTGGCAAGTCATACAAGTCCTTATCCATTGCATCACCAGGGTGGATCTTGTTTTTGATACCATCAAGACCTGCCATTAATAATGCCGAAAATGCTAAGTATGGGTTCGCAGTTGAATCACCAAAACGTACTTCAATACGACGACCTTTGGGGTTATTTACAAAAGGAATACGAATTGAGGCACTACGGTTACGTGCTGAATAAGCAAGCATGATTGGCGCTTCAAAGCCTGGCACTAAACGTTTGTAGCTGTTGGTACTTGCATTCACAAATGCATTCAATGCTTGAGCATGTTTGATTATGCCACCAATGTAGAACAATGCGGTTTCAGATAAACCACCGTATTTATCACCAGAGAATAAGTTTTCACCCTCTTTAAATAAAGACATGTGAACATGCATACCGTTGCCATTATCACCTACGATAGGTTTAGGCATAAATGTCGCTGTTTTACCGTATGCATGCGCCACGTTATGCACAACGTATTTAAGACCTTGAACCTCATCAGCCTTTTTAACTAATGTGTTGAATTTCACACCAATTTCACATTGACCAGCTGTCGCTACTTCATGATGATGAACTTCTGTTATTTGACCAATTTCTTCCAGAGTTAAACACATTGCACTACGCATGTCGTGTAATGAATCGACCGGAGGTACGGGGAAGTAACCGCCCTTAACGCCTGGACGATGGCCTTTGTTACCATCAGCAAATACTTTATCGGTATTCCAAGATGCTTCATCAGAATCAATCTTATAAGATGAACCTGAGATATCGCTAGACCAACGTACATCATCAAAGATAAAGAATTCGTTTTCAGGACCAAAATAGGCCGTATCAGCCATACCCGAAGCTTGCATATGTGCTTCTGCACGATGCGCAACACTGCGTGGATCACGTTCGTAACCTTGCATAGTTGATGGCTCAATAACATCACAGCTAAGGATCAATGTAACGTCATCTGTAAATGGGTCAAGAAATGCTGTTTCTGGATCGGGCATCAAAATCATATCTGATTCATTGATACCTTTCCAGCCTGCGACAGATGAACCATCAAACATATTACCTTCAGTAAAGGTATCTTCATCAATAGAGTGCGCAGGGAAAGATACATGCTGTTCTTTACCACGGGTATCTGTGAAACGGAAATCCACAAACAGGACATCCTCATCTTTGATTAGTTGAAGTACTTTTTCGACTGACATTTACCATCTCCAATTTGTAAAAAAAACAGCACGAAATAACTCGTGCAAAAAAACTAATATGCATTTATAGCACAAAATACGCCAACTAGTTAACAAAAACTAAATCAACGGCTTACTTAATTCAACCCACTTATAACCGCACCAAAATAGTGCGCATCGGGTTTGTCACGCACGATTTCGGTGCTAACCACCAACACGAACTGTGATAATGAGCTCATCATCAATTTCACGGTTTGCAATCACTTTATGACCATTGATCCTTGCCCATGCTGGAATATCGCTTAATGCACCAGGATCAGTACAAATCACATCTAAAATGTCACCCTCAGCCAATTCTTTAACTTTATTCTGCGTTTTAATCACTGGCATAGGGCATAGCATACGTCTAGCATCTAGCTTATAATGGCTCATACATGCCACTCCACTGATACTTGTTCCGCTGACAGAGGTTTGATATGCAGTGTTTGCTTTTCTTCCCCAGGCACCGCAATTTCGACTTCAACTTGCTCAGCATCACGGCCTTGTCCATAACGCGCAACAATTCCTGCTACTAAATCATAATCTTCAGCTTTGATCTCACCGTCAACCATCGTTAATGGTCCATTGTGACTTGTAACCTGAATCGTAACAAATTGCTTTCGATAACCTTCTAAATATTTACTTTCTCCGGCATCTCGAGCGATGATCAATTTAAACGCCGGCTTTGGTCGAAGGTGGCGACCCACTTTGAGCAACATAATGTCATCCATCTCGTATTCACGGCTGCCACGTGCATCCCATAAGTCAACCAACTTATCTGAATAATTTTTATCGGTTAAGAAACAACAACCGCCAGCAGGTGAAGCATAATCCGTGAAGCCAAATTGTTTCGCTAAAGCCATTTGTGGTTTACGATTACGGCCACTAAAACCATACAGTTTTTCGCGATCTACCCAGCCTTCTAACTCGGGTTTTGTGGGCGGTAAGTTTTTGGCACAGAGTGGTCTAAGTAAAATATCATCCGCACCCGATTCATTCGAAATAATAGGCATGGTTTCTTTGCGCTGTGACATCGGTCTTTGACCAATCACTTCACCGGTAATAATAAAATCAAAGTCATTTTTACGGTTCTCTTTGACCCACTCCACCGCTTTACTGACCATAAAAATTTTACAATCCAAACACGGGTTCATATTGGCGCCATAACCATGTTTTGGATTGAGCAATACATCTTTATATTCTTCTATTACATCAACGATATGAAGTTTAATACCTAGTTGTTCAGCAGACCATAAAGCGTTATTGCGTTTTTGTTTGTCTTTATCATGATTACGAATGGCATGGGTATGGCCTTCTACACAAAAACCCGTATAAAAGTTAATACCTTCAACTTCAATCCCCTGTTCTTGCAATACGCGCACGGCAAGTAGTGAATCTAAACCTCCCGAAATTAAGGCAACGGCCTTATGTTTTTTTGTCATTTTGTTCCACCGACCGTTAAACTATCAATCTTCAGTGTCGGCTGTCCCACGCCTACCGGCACACTTTGACCATCCTTGCCACAGTTTCCCACACCCGAGTCCAACTCTAAATCATTGGCTACCATGCTTATTTTTCCCATTACTTCGGGACCATTACCAATCAAGGTAGCGCCTTTTACTGGATAGGTTATTTTGCCATTTTCAATCATATAAACTTCGGTAGTCGAAAATACAAACTTGCCCGATGTTATATCTACCTGTCCACCACCAAAGTTGACCGCATATAACCCTTTTTCAACGGATGCAATCACCTCTTCAGGCTCATGTTGACCTGGCAACATATAAGTATTGGTCATTCTCGGCATAGGTAAATGCGCATAAGATTCACGGCGACCATTACCCGTGCTGCGGCTACCCATTAATCGTGCATTATGTTTATCTTGCATATAACCCGTTAACTTGCCATTTTCAATCAAGGTTGTATATTCAGTGGGCACCCCTTCATCATCAATAGATAAGGAACCACGCCGATCTTGTAATGTGCCATCATCCACCACGGTACATAAGGGTGATGCGACCATTTCACCGATGCGACCAGAAAATGCCGAGCTTTCTCGGCGATTAAAGTCTCCTTCCAGACCATGCCCCACCGCCTCATGTAATAACACACCTGGCCAACCTGATGCCAATACCACAGGCATAGTACCTGCAGGCGCATCCACCGCTTCTAAATTAACCAATGCTTGGCGAACCGCTTCTTTTGCGTATGACTCTGCAAGATTGTTATCTTGAAAATAGCGGTAATCGAGTCGTCGACCACCACCAGCACTGCCGCGCTCACGACGACCATTTGATTCAACAATGACTGACACATTCATCCTTACCAAAGGGCGAATATCGGCAGCAAACGTGCCATCACTGGCAGCAACTAGTAGGGTATCTAAGCCACCTGCCAAACTGACATTTACTTGGGTAACACGAGGATCAGCCGCACGTGCAACTGCATCGGCCTGTTTCAATAAATCTAATTTTTGCTCAACGGTTAATACCGAAAGTGGATCTGTTTCAGCGTAAAATTTAGGCGCAATGGTACGTTTCCATGCCTGCACACTGCTATCAGCCCCTTGCCTAGAAATAGCGCGCGCTGCCTTTGCTGCATCATGTAGTGCGGGTAAAATCAAGTCATCGGAGTAAGCAAAGCCTGTTTTTTCGCCACTGCACGCGCGAACACCCACACCTTGCTCAATGTGGTAACCACCGTCTTTAATAATGCCATCTTCTAGCATCCAGTTTTCTTGGCGGGATTGCTGAAAATAGAGATCGGCATAATCCACCCCTCGCCCTATTGTCATGGCAAGTGTTCGTTCCAAATCAGCCTCAATCAACCCCGCTGGGACTAATAATTGCTGGTGAACTTGTTCAAATAGTGAGTTGGGCATGGATTTTATATTTTTATGCAAGGTAGAAGATCATACCAGATCTTCACTTTATGTGACCTTATTTCTTAATAACATTGCTTTGAACATTAGCACCGTTGCTCTGCTGTGACGGCTTAGAAATAACCAATGAGGGTTCATCCCAAGGCCCTGTTAAATCATATTTATAACTAATTATATTGATGATATTTTTATCAAACAGCTTACCCGTTAATTTATCCACCAGTAAAATGGCAGTACCAACACCTAAGCCTACGGGACCACCCGCAACAGCACCTGCAAGGGGTAGAGTAGAAGAAACGTTTGGCGTAATTTTCACTTGCTGATTATATTGCTGATTGACGAGATCTACAGCACCTGTAATTTTAATTTCAGCACTCGCACTTTTTAGCATAAAATTATCGGTAAACGCAAGACCATTTTTAAAGTTAAAGTCACCAGTTATTGAGTCGAAAGTAAAACCTTTGCCAAATAAATCGTTAAAATCTAATGACAAACGCCTTGGCAATGCGGTGATACTCATCAAACCAAACATACGACCTGCCGCACCGGGTTCGACATCTTGTAACGTACCTTTTCCTATATCCATATTGAGTGTTCCTGAAAGGTCACTCATCGTAAAATTTAACGGGGTACTAGGCCATGATACACTTGCTGCTATTATAACTGTCTCAGCATCTATCGCTTCCTGGTAGCCTAAATTAGCTAATAATAAATCTAAATCACTACTTTCTAACTGTAATTGAAGCCGTGTATTATCTTTTTCTGCTGCTTTGCTCCACACACCTTTTATTACAGAAAGATCAAAAACATTGGAGGTTAATGTTCCTGAACTAATCACCCATTGATTTGCTGATTTTTTTGCCTGTATATTTAATGTGCCTAATGGCTTTTCATCAAGTATCAGTGAGTCAATTGAAATATCAACACTTGGCCATAAATTCATTGGTAGATCTTCATCCGCCTGTTTATCATCTTCAAACTTTTTAGGAAGTGTAAGCGCTAGCTTAGCTAAGTTGATTTTAATGGCGGCAGAACCTGTTAAGTCGTTAGGCAAATATATAAAGCCTCGTGCTTGCTTGCTATCCACATTTATTCGCCAACCCTCAGCATCTTTTTGACTCACTAAATTGAGATCTGTTACTGTCTGTTCAAAACCGGTTAATTTTCCAAATTCCAACGATAGTTCATCAATACTATCCACTAACGGTGTTTTACCGCCCGCTTGTTGTTGCCCAGCCCAATCAAACCAATCATCAACAGATATTTCTGCTAATTGCCCTGTTATTTTAATGCCATTATTCGGCAATGCTGCTTTACCTTTTCCAAACCTTATTTCACCCTGCCATAAGTCCTTTTTTGGCTTTGCTATTGCATTCAACACATCACCATATTGAGTGGTATAGACTAGACTATTATCAATATTCTGTATGGTGGCTTTAAAAGGTATTTTCTGCTCTGCCACTTTACCCAACGGTGTAGGCATGGCGAATGCTAAACCTGTTAGATCTGAACTAAGATCAACATCAAGATAGAACTTTCCTAGGGTTCTCTCTACAACCGTTAAATTCATTTTATAGGCAGTTCTTCCAGTAATATAATCAGGTACTTCTCCCGGCCAAACCTTATTGATTTGTTTTGTATCTATATAGCTTAAAACGGAAATAATGGCTTTATCGCCATCAGGTTTAACATCAATAGTAACGGCTTCATTAAAAGCGATAGCCGTTATATTTTTTGCTTTAACACCCTTCTCACTGAAATATAATTTGCCATTAACCTGTGTTAGTCCTATTTCAGGAGACGCTTTATAATGTAATTGGCTGTCTTTAAAGCTAACGTAACCCGCGATAGTTGTATTATCAGTATCGACTAATGGCACCATTAAGTCTAAATTTATATTGCTACTACCTTTTGCTACTGCCAACTCAGCCACTACACCAAACCGTTCTTTTAGTGGACTGTCTTCCAAAAACTGTAAGGCTTTAGCGGTAGTCCCTGTTACATCACCTTTAACCCATAAAACAGGTTCATCTTCGATAATATTTTTAATAGTTGTTGTTACATCTATAAAATCAAAACCTGCTGTTTTTCCTTGTTTAGTTCTTATAATTAAGTCATTTCCTGAGCTAGTTATAGTACCTGTTAATCCATATAAACCTGGCCAACCTAGTGCATAGTGTAACTGCACATTTTCTGCTTGTAACACCATCTTAAATTGGCCTTTATCAGGCTCTTTTTGATAAGGAAATTCAGCCAGATCTCCTTTTAATATTATTTCACCCTTGGTAATTTTTCCTGCTACAAAGGTATTATTAGACCATTCTTTAAAATCAGCATGAAAATTCTTGGTCGGCACATATTTTTTCCATTGCTTTACTGCAATATCCTCTAATGTGACTTTTAAATCGTTTATAATCTTGCCATCATTTTCTTTCTTTATTTCACCGTCTAATTGTAGCGTTAAATCATCATTCCAAACACGCAGTCCTTGGCTATATAACTGCCATTTTTGTTGTTCATACTCCAATTGCAACACACCTACAATAGAATCAAAAAACAGGGCGTCATCCAACCAGGGTTTTGCATATAACGTCAGGTCACGGCTATCTAAGCGAACATTTCCAAATCCATTTTGCCAATTAACTTGGACGGTTAAATTGGTAACCCCGGGGTAATCTTGCCAAGGTAAAATAACCCCTTCTTTTAATTTAAACGCTAATTCCGTCAAACCATTTTCGGCTGAATAATAAAGGCTCAGTGCTTCAACATCCCCAGCCGGTTGCTGATGTTGAATAATTTCGGGCGTTTTATTTGATAATAATGCAATAGAGGTGAGATCACTTAGGCGTAAATATTGCGCTATAAGCTGCACGTCGCCTTGGGGCGTTCCATTAATTGAAAACGCTGTCTCTGGCCAATCATCGCCGTTAATAGATAATAATGTTCGTCCTGATAACTGCCATGATTCTTCCGTTTGTTTCCAATCCATATTTCCTTGTATAGAATCTAATGCAACAGCAGGGAAATTAGTATTATGATTGGCCAGTTCAGCTTGAAATAATTTGAAATCTGTCGTCGCCACAGTAACGTGTGATCCAGTGCCTGTTACAGAAATATCAGCAGTAACTGCACCTTTTGAGATGATGATACCTTGCAAATCAAAGCCATCTGCTAATAAAGCGATTTGCGCATTACTTATTTTCGCCTGTCCCTGCCATTCGCCTACTTGAGAAGCATCATCATTTAACTCCGCTTGCGCAGTGAATACTATATTTTTACCTAATGATGATGGCAGCTTTAAAGTGCCTGCTGTTGACCACTGTGCATCTTGATGAATAATCGTACCGCTTACTAGTTCATACGAACCAGACAATGCTGAGTTTAGCTGGTCAATATAATCAACCTTAAGATTTTCAAAATGAACATCATCCAGTAATTTTGCCCATGATTTCCAATCAAACTCTTGCCTTGAAGATGCTGCTGGCAATATAAAACCTTGTAATTGAAATTGGCCTGAATAATCACGTATCACCGTTAACTTTAAACCATTCAAGGCCATATCATTAAGCACAGGTTGGCCACGTTGCACACTTGCAATTAAATCTAGTCCCAAATGAAGACTACCAAGCACTATTATTTCTTTTTGTCCATCCTTCGTTAACAGCGCAACATCGCCAATTTGGAGTTTGGGCTCAAGGCCTATCCAATCTAAACTTGCTGCACCAATTTTAACGGGGTAACCCATCTTCTCACTCAGCCATGATGCAATTTCATCTTGCCGCTGCTCAACAGCGTTTGAGAGCCAATAAACGGTAGCAACTAATAATGTTAGTATCACCGCTAAAATGATCGATAAATAGATTAGCTGCCTAGCCGCTATTTTTAGACCGTGGATGATCACATTAACACCACATTAAACTGCTCGCGGTTATATTGCGTTTCACACTGGAATAAAATGGGTTTCTCGATAAACTGCTCTAACTCAGCTAAATTGGTGGAATCTTCGTCATTGAATCTATCAATAATATCTTGTGAAGCTAACACTAAAAACTGTGTTGTTTCATACTGTTTAGCTTCACGTAAAATTTCTCGGAATATTTCGTAGCATACCGATTCTGCACTTTTAGTGTAACCCTTACCTTCACAACATGGGCAAGGCTCGCATAAAATATGTTCTAAACTTTCCCGCGTTCTTTTACGTGTCATTTCGACTAAACCGAGTTCTGAAACACCACAAATATTATGCCGCGCCCGATCAGGTAACATGGCCTTCTCTAAGGTGCGTAACACTTGTTCGCGATGTTGTTGCTCTTTCATATCAATAAAATCAAGAATGATAATGCCGCCTAAATTTCGTACCCTTAATTGACGTGCAATAGCCTGAGCCGCTTCAAGATTAGTTTTAAATATGGTTTCTTCAAGGTTTTTATTACCAACAAAACCACCGGTATTAACATCAACCGTAGTCATCGCCTCAGTTTGATCAAAAATCAAATAACCACCTGATTTAAGCGAAACTTTACGACCTAATGCTTTATTGATTTCATCTTCAACACTGAATAAATCAAACAGTGGTCGATCGCCTTTATAGTGCTCTAGTAGTGGCACACAGCTAGGAATAAACTCTTCGGCAAACTGAACCGCCTTTTGATAGGTTTCACTTGAATCAATCCGGATACGTTCAAAATCATCAGCAAACAGATCACGCAAAGAGCGTAGTGCCAAAGGTAAGTCTTCATGCAAAGGATCACCACATTTCACCGATGATTTTCGCTCCGATAGTTTGTGCCATAAGCGCTGTAAATAATGTAAATCGGTTAATAGCGCTGTTTCACTCACGCCTTCAGCCGCGGTACGCAATATATAACCTGCGGTATCTGTTTCCAGTTTTTTACTTAAGCAATCTTTTAACCGTTCTCGCTCTTCCTCACCTTCAATCTTAAGCGATACGCCAATACCTTGCGCTTCAGGCATGTAGACTAAATAGCGGGATGACACTGACAGTTGCGTGGTTAAACGGGCACCTTTACTGCCCATAGGATCTTTAATGACTTGTACTAAAATCTCTTGGCCTTCACGTAACAGCGACGTAATCGGCGGCACTTCCGTTTCATGTAAATCGCCGCTTTGCCCTTGTGGTATAGAAATATCAGAGGCATGTAAAAATGCTGCTCGCGCTAAGCCAATTTCAACAAACGCCGCTTGCATGCCGGGTAAAACGCGGCACACTTTGCCTTTATAAATATTGCCCACTAAACCGCGAGATTCATTACGCTCAATATACACTTCTTGCAACACGCCGTTATCCACCACAACAGCGCGTGTTTCACTGGGTGTTACATTGATTAATATTTCACTGCCCATATTATCTTCCCGATAATTTATTTAACAATAGTGCTGTTTCTCTCACTGGCAAGCCCATAATGCCAGAATAACTGCCTTTTATCTGCTCAATAAATATCGCAGCTAAGCCTTGCACTGCATATCCACCGGCCTTATCAACGCCTTCTTTAGTCGATAAATACCACTCTATATCGGCATCTGTTAGCTTCACAAAGCTTACCTCACTGGTGTTAAGTTCACACAAAACCTGTGATCCCGTTACCACGGCAACCGCTGTCATAACGCTATGGGGTCGACCCGATAATTGTTGCAACATATTTCGGGCATCATCATTATTTTTAGGCTTTCCTAAAATAACATCACCTAATACCACTGAAGTATCCGATCCTAATACAGGTAATTGATCTTTTCTATTGAGATTCTCCCAAGCTAGTTGTGCTTTAGCTAGCGCCACTCGCTGAACATAATCAACGGGGCGTTCGTCGGGCAATCGACTCTCATCCACTTCAACCGATAATACAGAAAATTCGACGCCAATTTGCGTTAAAAGTTCACGTCGTCTAGGTGACTTGGAGGCTAAATAAATCTTAGGAAAATTCATCCGCGATGATACGGATGATTTTGTAATACTGTCCACGCACGGTACAACTGCTCAGCCATCACTATGCGCACTAAAGGATGAGGAAAGGTGAGTGCCGACAATGACCACTTTTGATTAGCCCGTGTTAAGCAGTCCTCTGACAAACCATCCGGACCACCTACAATTAGCGACACATCTCGACCATCTTGTTGCCAATTTTGTAATTGTTGCGACAGCTGTTCGGTCGACCATGTTTTACCTTTAACATCTAATGCGACTACATGATGATCGTCAGGGATAGCGGCAAGCAGTCGCTCACCTTCTTCTCGCATCCATTGGGCAGCGCTACCACTTTTCCCCCGTTTTGCGGGTGCTATTTCATATAAATGTAAACTGCACTCACGTGGCAAGCGCTTGGCATATTGTTGATAGCCATCGGTGACCCAAGCAGGCATCTTGGTACCCACAGCCAACAAATTGAGCTTCATTGTTGGGGAGGTTAATCTTCAGCCAAAACCTGATCGACATCCTCAGGCACACTCCATAATTTTTCTAAATTATAGTTTGCACGCATTTCAGGCGTTAAAATATGCGCAATCACATCACCCAAATCAACCAATGCCCATTCGCCGACATCTTCACCTTCCACACCCAACGGCACAATACCTGCTGCTTTAGCTTGGCTGCTCACTGAGTTGGCTAATGCCTTAACCTGACGTGTTGATTTACCGGTAGCGATAACCATAAAGTCGGTCACATCGGTCATTTTAGTGACATCCAGCACTTTAATGTCTTCAGCTTTAATATCTTCTAGTGCATCAATCACTAATAATTGTAATTCTTTGACCTTCATCGGGCGCTCCATAAATTCTATAATTTACCCATTTTACCCTATGCAACTGACTTACGTTATATTATTGCTGAGGTAACCACGCCGACGTTTTACCTGTCCAATAATAAACCGTTAATCCAATCCATTCTCGCCAAGCTGGTTCTAGTGTTTGTAAATGCTCAAGCAAGCTAAAATCCCATTGGCGAAAGTCTGGTTTATTGCTGTAATAGTCTACGGGGTAGGCAATCACATTAATATTTTGTTGTCGTGCAATACCGACTGATCTTGGCATATGAAACGCTGAAGTAACGAGTAAATAGCTGCCATCAGCTTTAGGCAATCTATCTTTCAACAACACAAAATTTTCATAGGTATTTCGAGATTGTGATTCGATGATCAATCTGTCTTCATCTATGCCAACGGCGACTAATAATTGGTGGGCAATATCGCCACCTGTCACTGTCGTATCAAAACGCAATAAACCACTACCACCAGAAAAAATAACTGGCACTTGTGAATAATGTTTAGCCAATATTGCTGCAGCAATAAAACGATCACCACCATTACCTACTTCGGTTGTATCCCAGCCAACTGATATTTTTAGATTTTCACCTCCTCCCAACACAATAATGCCATCAATATTATTGGGTAAAACTTCTGGTTTAGCAAAACGTGTTTCTAATGGATGCATTAGATAATCACTAATGGGATACCAAAGCAGTATCAAACTCACTAGTGCAGTAGGCAACAATATTTTCTTCGCCGCATTCACTTTATTACGGAACAATTGAATCGTGGCTAACGCCATTAGCAATACAATTAGATTCGTAGGGCTTAATAAACCCCAAACAAGTTTTGAAAGTATGAAAAACAAGTTATCCATTAATAATTATATTCCTTACTCTATTTTAAACCTTAGTATACGCCTGTAATCATTCAAAATAGAGGTGTCATCCCCGCGTTCGCGAGGATGACAAACTTCTGTAAAATCATATTAGGTTTTGTACAAATGGAAAGGTCACGGGTATATACCCGTAATCATTCAATCTGTAAATTTCAGACCAAAAGCTAGAAAGCCAGAGCTACGTTGCAATGCTTGATAAGGACTAGTCATTACCTGCGCATTACGCCTTGCTCTGACTTCCTATTTTTGCCCTGAATCTTCACAGATTGAATGATTATGGGTATAGTATTGGATTTTTCATTATGTAGCGTTTATAAAATATGAAAGTGATCCATGGGCTTTGGACTCCTTATCCAAAAGACAGTTTTGTCCAAAAAGGTCAGTTTACTATTTGGGTGGAGACTGACGAGCTTAGAACGAAGAAAAATAACAACCAGCATCCTCAACAATTAACTGACAAAGCATGCTTAGATTTTCTAAAATCCACCTTCGCATATGACTTAAACCCTTATGATCCCAAGCCGGATTTTCAGCATGTCTATTTACCTACCATAGCTGATAAACCCGTAGCTGATCCAGAACTTGTAATAACTGAAGTGACTGAAGACGTTGCCCTACAAGACTGGCTGGTGTACGCATGCCCTTTAACCACACCTCTAAAAACAATAGCTGACATTTATTTCTTAAGTCACTATCAATATGAAGATATTCGCATCAGCCGTGATTTTTTGTTTTGGTATTATTTCAGCCAATCACTAAAACAGTTCATAGCAAAAGACCAATATATCCCTATAGTTTTAGCCGAAAAAGTGAACACCAAGACCCAGCTTTACCGTTGCTGGAAAATCATTTCCCCGGCGTATGAAAGCCTGATAGAACACTCTGTTAAATCAATGCCCTTAGCCTGTTCACAGACTTATCAAGCTGAATCCTTATTGCGCCATTTTGCCGAAGTAACCATCAATCAAATCATAGCATCTAGCCTGCATAAATTACCGCAAGTTTTCACCAAAAAACTGCAATACGACTTTTTAGAAACCATTCTTTTAGCGCAGCAAACAGGCAAGCCTATAACAACGGCTACCAAGGTGCCTGAACAATTTCAACAGTGGCACCAATGGCAACAGAAATTGTTACAGTCCCAGCAGAAAAGTGCGTTGCAATTAGGGTTTCAATTATATGAAGCGGATGCTGAGCAAGTGGATAACTGGCGACTAAGTTTTTTATTATGCTCGCATAAAGACCCGTCATTTAAACTAGATTTAGCAGACTATTGGCTTGAAGGTGATAGCTATCAACAACTCATTATTCAACAGTTTGGCGATACCATTGAACAGCAGGTGTTAGTCAACTTAGCCCATGCTGCCAGAATTTACCCCAAACTTTGGCAAGGGATGGAAACAGCAGAGCCTTCAAATCTAATGCTTAGTCTGGATGATGCCTTCGGTTTTTTACAAGAGTCAGCCTGGATCCTTGAGGACGCAGGCTTTAGAGTGATTATCCCTGCACGATTAACACCCAAAGGCCGACAACGCGCAAAAATGCGCTTGCGTAGCAGTGATAACAAAAAAGGCAGTACCACTACATCAGCAGCATCCTATTTGTCCTTTGATTCCTTAACCGATTACCACTATGAGTTTTCCATGGGGAATGAAACCGTTTCGCCTGAAGAATGGCAACAGCTTGTCGATATGAAAACGCCATTAGTTAATTTCCGTGGTCAGTGGATGCAATTAGACCGTGAAAAAATGCAGGAAATGCTGGCCTTCTGGCAACAACAAAAAGATAACCCCGATGCGCTATCAGTACAGCAATTATTAAAAAAACTAGCCGAAGAAGGCGATAGTTTAGAGCTTGATCATAATGGCAACCTAGCAGAAATGATGACCAAGCTGAACGATAGCAGCCAGTTCTCATTGATAGAGAATCCCACACGACTAAAAGCGCAGTTACGTGACTATCAAAAACGTGGGGTATCCTGGTTAAGATATTTAGAAACCTTGGGGTTAAATGGTTGTTTGGCAGATGATATGGGTTTAGGAAAAACCATGCAAGTTATTGCAATGCTAATTTTAGAAAAGCAGGAGAATCAAACCGCAGCCACTTTATTAATAGCACCGACTTCGGTGATTGGCAACTGGGAAAAAGAAATCCAAACGTTTGCACCTCACCTAAAAACGTTCATCCACCATGGCAGTCAGCGAGAAAAAGACAGCAAGCAATTTTCTAAACTTTGCGCAGAGCAAGATATGTTAATCACTTCTTATACCTTGGCTCGTAAAGATAATGCTTTATTAACATCCATTGATTGGCACCGTGTAGTCTTGGATGAGGCACAAAATATTAAGAATCCAAAATCAGCACAAACCAAAGCCATTCTAAAACTAAAATCGAATCATCGGCTAGCATTAACCGGTACGCCTGTAGAAAATAGATTGATGGACTTATGGTCAATTTTTAATTTCTTAAATCCAAATTATTTAGGCAAACAAACCCAGTTTAGAAAAAACTATGAACTCCCGATACAGCGTGATAACGACCGAATAAAATCAACCGTTTTAAAACAATTGATTCAGCCCTTTATATTACGACGATTAAAAACCGATAAAAATATCATTAAAGATTTGCCAGATAAAATTGAAAGCAAACAATATTGCAACCTCAGTAAAGAGCAAGCGTCCCTGTATCAGGCTGTGGTTAAAGATGTAGAACAACAGTTAGAAGAAAAACAAGGCATTGAACGACAAGGTCTGATGCTATCCACCTTAATGAAACTTAAACAAATCTGTAACCATCCCATGCAGTTCTTACAAGATGGCAGCGCCTTTACTAGCGAGCGCTCCCATAAACTGGAACGGTTAAGCAATATGTTAGCGGAGGCTATTGAAGAGGGTGACAGTGTATTGATATTCACCCAATTTACAGAAATTGGCGAGCAATTAGTACAGTATTTAAATAAAGAAAAACATTACCCGACTCATTATATACATGGTGGCGTGAGTAGAAAAAAGCGTGATCAAATGATAGAAGATTTTCAAGATCCGGACAGTCCACCGTCAATTTTTGTGCTATCGCTTAAAGCCGGCGGCGTAGGTATCACCTTAACCCGTGCTAATCATGTCTTCCACTTTGACCGATGGTGGAATCCTGCGGTAGAAAACCAGGCGACAGACAGAGCGTTCCGTATCGGTCAGAAAAAGAAGGTATTTGTACATAAATTTATTACCTTAGGCACCCTAGAAGAACGTATTGACCAAATGATAGCAGACAAACAAAAAATGGCAGATAACATTGTAGGCAATGATGAAAGCTGGTTAACAAAATTAGATAACCAGGCCTTTAAAGAACTCATTGCCTTAAATAAAAATAGCATAATGGAGACTTAACCATGGCTACCATGACTAAAACCTGGTGGGGACAACGCTTACTTGATGCCTTAGAGGAATTTACTGATAGTGGACGATTAGCCAGAGGACGCGCTTATGCCAGTGAACATCGAATTAAACAATGGCTGATAAAAAAAGGGGTTGTGCAAGCGAAAATCAGAGGCAACAAAAACCCTTATTTTGGTGTTTATACAGAGCCTACCTATAAAACTGAAGTCAAAATGGTTCACCTGTCCGCATCACAATGGAAAAAAATCATTGCCAAACTAACTCAACGCGCTGGTTTTATCGCTAAACTGTTAGTTGACGAAATTCCGCAAAATATTGAAGATGTCTTTGCAGAGTTTAACAGCCACTTTTTACCCAACAGCTATAAAGACTTTAAGGTCTCGTGTGACTGCCCTGATTATGCAGTGCCTTGTAAACATATTGCCGGAGTTTGTTATCGACTAGCCAGTGTTCTAGACCATAATCCTTTGCTATTATTTGAATTGCGAGGGCTTTCACCCGAAAAGTTACATCAAGAATTAATTAAATCTCCATTAGGTAAAATTCTAGCTGAAGCTCAAACATCAGCAACACGTGAGTTAGTTCCAGTAAAAAGTTTTTACACCCAAGCTGAATTTACAAAAATACCAGACAAAATTTCTTTAAAACAATTTTGGCAGGGCGAAGTCCCGTTGCCCAAAGAATTACCACCCCGCCAAGAAGCAAACATTCCAGCGGTATTAGTTAAAAAAGGCGGAGATTATCCTGCTTTTTGGCATAAACAAAGCTCTTTTATCGCTACAATATAAAAGGGGACGCTACCCTTTGTTTTCTTTATGTGGCCGTCCCTGCGGCTTATACCGTAGCGATTTTTTTGCTATCGCCTCAAGCTTATCAATGAAGTT
>NVVW01000003.1 GCA_002733505.1 Methylophaga sp.
CGATTACATTCATCGCTCGGCTATATTACACCTGCACAAAAAATGGCACAATTGAAAAAAGTGGCTTAAATTTTCTGCATTAATACTTGACCACTTCAAGCTTTCTGCTTGAGAGTCTCCTAAAAACATTTCTATAAGAGCTAAGATTTGGGATTTATCTAAGGTAGGAGCGGCCACATTTTCAGGGGTTGATGCTGTATCACTATAAAATGATTCTCGCGGAAAAGAAGATTCAAGCGTTGAAATAATATCATTAAATAAAGATCGTTGTTTTTCATCCAAATTATCAACATATTTCATCAATAATGGATGTTCCCTATTAATCTGATAGTAAATCTGATTGTCTTTTGCAATACGCTCCCAGGCGGGAAATTTCACTTCAGAAGAAAGACGTTGCCCCCGTTGTTTATACACCTGCTTACCTGAGAACTCAATCTTACCTATTATTCGTTTTAACTCATCCCTAATCTTAACTGGAGGAGTAGCATGTGATTTTTTTACGTCAATATGCCAAAAGCTATCCAGCGAGTTCGGAATATCAATTCTAACTCTAAGCAGTTTAGTTAACTCTTCTTTCCTCAGCATCCTAAACCAAGTAGCGGAAATAATAAGCCTCCGGTTTCGATAAACATAGAAGCCTTGCTCATGTAGGTATCCTTGCTTACCCGCATATTTTTCCCATTCTAATTTAGTTACTTTATTATGATGTGGAAGTATGTATGGCTGAATATATATACTTTCATTTTCAAACAGAAACTCTTCTTTACGCAACTCAACTGATTTAGCAGAGTTAAAAGGATCAAAAGCCTCTATTTTATCTTTATTAAAGAAGATATTAACTTTACTTTTTCCAATATCAGGTAACAAAAAACGATGAAAAACCAATTCTAAATGTTGCCTAACACTGTTAATTGATTCATTAAATTTTATTTCTTGAGACTGTTTGGATAAGCCAGACTCAAGTCGATCCATCTTCTGCCAGAAAACTATAGTTCCCTCTGAATCGCGAGCTAGATATTCTTCCCTTAAAATAAACAATTCAGATATCGAATTAACTTCATCTTCATTTAACACAGAAAGTATCCAGTCATTATCAGCTGATTGGGCAATAAGATCTAAGTCCCATTTTACGCCGCTAGTAACATTTTCTTTTTTGCTTATTACCACTAAACAGCGGCATTGTGAAAATGATGCAGTCTTAAGCCCTAAACCAAAACGACCCAAATCATTTTTATCCCTTTTTTCTAGCGGATTCGAAGAGCCAAACCTCATTGCTGAAATTAATTCATCTTTAACCATTCCATAACCATCATCAATAATAGCTAGCCATGGATTTCCATTATCCCAAGAAAACCGCACATCAACAGTCTTAGCCTCAGCCGTAATACTATTATCAATCACATCAGCTATAGCTGTTTCTATCGAATAGCCAATATCTCTCATTGACTCAGCAAGAGAAGAGGGATTTGGCGGTAAATTTATTTTTTCCATTTTATCTTAATATTGTATTTGAGTTGATAACAAAAATAAAACATTAATTGAATTTAACTTACGAATCAATATATTATTAAAAATATGATTTACATAAGCCTAACTTCGTGCCGTTTAGATCTTAGATCTAGCTTCATTTGTCGGTACATTTTTTGGTGTAATTTACTTTTAAATATCACTTTTTCGGGGGAAGATTGTGCTAGAAGCTAAATTTTATGAAACTTATTATTTCTGCAATGTCATAAGAAATGTCCTCCACGACCAATACTCTTATATAAGAAACCTTAATGATTTTTATGGTGATGAAGCCATCTTCTATTTGATAGCTCCATTCAAGAAATACTCAACCTTTCATCAGTTTATTGAATTCATTGTTGAAAATATATATGTTGAAAAAATTAATGATATTGATCTTGAACATAGAAAGAATCTCTTAGCAGATTTCAAGAATATTCCTGAAGCTATATTAGACATGACACCTACAACACTGCCGATAGAGCAGGCGTTTAAATTTCATGGCCTAGAATTTTATAGTTTTGAATCATTCCTAAAAGGTAGAATGAAACCATTTGTGTTTTGTGATGAGGATGACATTATTGATTACATGGCAGAACTTAGAGGTGGTGAAGAGTATGAAAAGCTAATTGATCTGACGGTAAAAGAAGTCTTTCATGTTCTTTTTCAGAATAGAGCCTTAATGCTATTATTTAACGATATGATAGCCTCTGCCCTTGAAAATGAAAGCAATGGGGGAGCGCCAGAAGAAAAACAAGAGCTTTTCTCAATGGCTGGGAAATTGAAAAGAAAATCAATTCCTAAGTGGGTACAGCGTGCTGTTTTCTTTAGAGAGCAAGGGCGATGTGTTTTATGCGATAAAGACTTATCAGGGATGCTTAATATAGAAAATAAGGAAAATTATGATCACATTGTCCCTTTAGCTAAATATGGGATCAATGATGTCTCAAATATACAATTATTGTGCAAAGAGTGTAATCAAATTGAAAAAAAAGATGGGCAAGCAGTTACCTCCAGTAGCTATCAGTCCTGGTATATATATGATTAGCACCCAAATGAAAAGCTAAGTAAGAATAAGCGTAAAGACGGCTTTAAATAAAAAAGCCCCAACCCACGTTAGTGAGAAGAGGCTTTCATATTTTGGTACCTAGGGCCGGAATCGAACCGGCACGGCCGTGAAGCCGAGGGATTTTAAGTCCCTTGTGTCTACCAATTTCACCACCCAGGCATCAGAGCATTATAACGTAGTTCTTTTGATTTTTTAAAGGGTTTTTAACTTTTTATCGGATGTGCTCAAATAACTTTCGAAAATCGTTGGCTATCTTTTTGCTGAATATAACGATCAAATACCATACAAATGGTTCTAATGAGTAAATGGCCAGCGGGCAATATCGTTATAGATCCCGCATCATATTTGAGTAGTTTATCTTTCGAAAATCGGTCTAGTTGTGGGTAAACGTCGGCAAAATAATCTGCAAAGTTAATGTTGAGTTCTTTTTCTATGGCGACAATATCTAAAGAAAAATGACAAATTAGTTTGGTGATGACTTTTCTACGAACCTTGTCATCTGCATCTAAAGTAATGCCACGGAACACCGGTAGTTCATTGTTGTTGATACTGGTGGCATATTCTTGGAGGGTTCGTTTATTTTGAGAATAGGAGTCACCGACAGAGCCAATTGAAGTGATGCCGAAACCAATAAGGTCACATTCTGAATGCGTCGAGTAGCCTTGGAAATTACGATAAAGATTGTTTTCACGCTGCGCTATAGCTAGTTCGTCATCGGGTTTTGCAAAATGATCCATACCGATATAAACATAGCCAGCGGCGGTTAGCTTGTCGATAGAGCGTTGTAAAATATCAAGTTTAACTGATGGGCTTGGCATATCTTGATCGCGCATTTGACGTTGAACTTTGAAGCGTTCTGGTAGGTGAGCGTAGTTAAAAACAGAGATCCGGTCAGGATAGATATCAATTATTTTATCGAGCGTTTCTGAAAAACTAGCCGTTGTTTGCAGGGGTAGGCCATAAATTAAATCAAGACTAACCGAGCGAAAACCATTGGCGCGAGCGGCATCAATTACGGCAACGGTTTCTTCTTCGGATTGAATGCGGTTAACCGCTTTCTGAACGCGTGGGTTAAAGTCTTGCACGCCGAGGCTAATGCGGTTAAAACCAATTTCACGCAGAACGGCAATGGTCGCAGCATCAGCTTCACGCGGATCGATTTCGATAGAAAACTCACCGTTGCTGTCATCGGCTAAGTTGAAATGTTGGCGGGTAACGGTCATCAGTTCACGCATTTGATCGTGACTAATGAAGGTGGGGGTGCCACCGCCCCAGTGTAGTTGTTCGACGACACGAGTTGGATCGAATAGTGCGGCTTGCATGATAATTTCTTTGTGCAAATTGGCTAGATAAGGTTCAGCGTGCTTGCGATTTTTAGTGATAATTTTGTTGCAGGCGCAATAGAAACAGACCGTGTCACAAAAGGGCAAATGGAAATAAAGCGATAAAGGCCCGCCACGCTGGTTTGATATTTCTACTTGTTTTCGATAACTATCAGGATTAAATTTTTCATCAAACTCTACGGCAGTCGGGTATGAGGTGTAGCGTGGTCCTGCTTTGTCATAGCGACGGATAAGCTCAAGATCAAAGGATACGGTTTGTTGCAATGTGCTTATTCCAAATTCTTAGTAGGCGTGGATTATAACGCTCTAGGCATGTAGATGAAATGATGTAGATCAAACCGCATAGCGATGATCATCTTCAGGATGTTTGTTTAAATAGTGTTGATGTTTTTCAATAATGGGCAATACATCATGGGGTGAATCAACGATGTAGAAAAGGTCTAAATCTTTCTCACGGATACAACCTAGTGTTAAAAGTTGATCTTTAAGCCAATCGATCAGGCCTGCCCAAAAATCAGAACCATACAAAACGATGGGGAAGTGTTTTATTTTTTTGGTTTGCATTAAGGTCAGCGCTTCAAAAAACTCGTCAAGCGTGCCAAACCCGCCGGGGAAGACAACATAGGCCATGGAATATTTTACAAACATAAGTTTGCGAACAAAGAAGTAACGAAAAGATAAGCTGATATCTTGTGTGGAGTTGGGCGTTTGCTCAAAAGGCAAATCAATATTTAGCCCTACAGATTGCCCTGCCTGCCCGTAAGCCCCCTTATTTGCAGCCTCCATAATACTAGGGCCACCGCCACTAATTACTGAAAACTTAGCTTGCGATAATATGCGTGCAACCGTTTCTGCGTCTTTATAATAAGGTGATTCTGGCGGCAATTGCGCGCTACCAAAAATAGAGACAGCAGGGCCTAGGTCATGCAAGGTATCGATACCTGTCACCAATTCGGATTGGATCCGTAGCACGCGCCATGCCTCTGTTTTTTTGATGTCTTCCATCTTGTTCCTCTTTATTTTTGTATTTTTGTTACTCCAGTGTTTACGGTATCATATACCCATCTTAAATTTGGTTAAAAGCGTAGAAATAAATGAAAGTATTAGTTATTGGCGGCGGCGGTCGTGAGCATGCATTGGCGTGGAAATTAATTCAATCACCACGTTGTTCACGTGTATTTGTGGCACCGGGTAACCCAGGTAGCGCAAATGAAGAAAATATCGAAAACGTAGCGATCGCGGTTGACGATATTCCGGCGTTAGTCGAATTTGCTAAAAGTAACGATATTGGTTTAACCATTGTCGGCCCTGAAGTGCCTTTAGTTATGGGTGTTGTCGATGCCTTTGAAGATGCAGGCTTACGCTGTTTTGGCCCATCAAAAGAAGCGGCACAATTAGAAGCATCAAAAAGCTTCACCAAAGATTTTCTTGCCCGCCACAACATCCCTTCATCCGCTTATAAAGTATTTACTGAGGTATTACCTGCCACCACTTATATTAGAGAGCAAGGCGCTCCTATCGTGGTAAAAGCCGATGGTTTAGCAGCAGGTAAAGGCGTGATTGTTGCGATGACCGAGCAGCAGGCAATTGATGCTGTTGAAGATATGTTGTCTGGCAATGTTTTTGGTGAGGCCGGTAGTCAAGTGGTGATTGAAGACTTTATGACAGGCGAAGAAGTCAGTTTTATTGTGATGGTGGATGGTGAAAATATTTTACCGCTGGCAACATCGCAAGATCATAAAGCGCGAGATAACGGTGATGAAGGGCCTAATACTGGAGGCATGGGTGCTTATTCACCTGCGCCCGTAGTGACGGATGCTGTTTATAAACGCATTATGGAAGAAGTGATTGAGCCAACAGTAAAAGGCATGGCAGCAGATGGTCGCCCTTACACCGGCTTTTTATATGCTGGCTTGATGATTAATGAGCAAGGTGCGCCTCGGGTTGTAGAATACAATTGCCGGTTTGGCGACCCCGAAACGCAACCTATTTTGATGCGCTTGCAGTCTGATTTATTGCAGTTATGTGAGCTTGCGCTAGAGGGTAAATTAGATCAGGCACAAGTGCAGTGGGATCCGCGTGCGGCGGTGGGCGTGGTTTTGGCGGCGGGAGGATATCCTGACAGCTATAAAAAAGGTGATGTAATTAACGGTTTAGATCTTGATTCTGCTGATGAAACTAAAGTATTTCAAGCGGGAACAAGTTTAAAAGATGGCAAGGTTGTGACCGCTGGTGGTCGTGTTTTATGCGTTACTGCATTGGCTGCAACAGTTGCCGAAGCGCAAGGCTTAGCGTATAAAAGAATCAATAGTATCAGTTGGCAAGATATGTATTATCGAACCGATATCGCTTATCGTGCGATAGCGCGAGAACAAGAATAAAGTCAGATTACAAGGAAAGGCCTTAATGTCCGTTGTTCATCCTATTGTCGCTGTTACCGGTTCATCTGGTGCTGGCACGTCTACGTTAAAGCAGGCGTTTGCAGCTATATTCCGCAGAGATGGCGTTAAATCAGTCATGATCGACGGCGATAGCTTTCATCGTTATGATCGTAAACAAATGCAAGCCGAAGTCATCAAGGCAGAAGAAAAGGGGCAGCTATTAACGCATTTTGGCTCTAAAGCAAACTGCTTAAGCCGATTAGAGCTATTGTTACAAACATATGCTGCAACAGGCAAGGGTGAAAAACGCCACTATATTCATGATGAAGCAGCAGGCACTAAGTTTCATCAGGCTCCCGGCACATTTACACCTTGGCAAACCTTTGCTGATGATAGCGACTTATTATTCTACTCGGGTCTGCATGGCGGTATTGTCACCGAGCAAGTGAATATTGCCCAATATGTCGATCTGTTAATTGGTGTCGTGCCGGTAATTAATTTGGAATGGATCCAAAAAATTAACCGCGACTGTAGTAATCGTGGCTATTCACCAGAGGAAGTGGTAGATAATATTTTAAAGCGGATGCCAGATTATGCCCATTATATTACCCCTCAATTTTCACGAACACACATCAACTTTCAACGTGTACCATTAATTGATACATCCAATCCATTCGAAGCACGTGACGTTCCGACACCTGAGCAAAGCTTGGTTGTGATCTGTTTTAATGGTCTTGTAAAAGCGGATTTGTCACACTATTTAAGTAGGTTGCAAAATTCATTTTTGTCTGGCGCTAATAGCATTGTTGTGCCAGAAGTGGAGATGGAATTGGCAATGGAGATCATTTTGACCCCTCTTATTGATGACATGATGGTGAAAAAGAGGCAACGGGGTTAATCTTATAGCTCTTTTTATAAATTGAATAATAATTGAGTATAAATAATGTCGAATGAGCAGCTAAAGCAAGCAGTTTCAGCATTAAACAGCGGCAAAATTATTGCCTATCCCACCGAAGCCGTTTATGGTTTGGGCTGTGATCCTTGGCAGGAACATGCGGTATATTCACTGCTAGAATTAAAAGATCGACCTTGGCAGAAAGGATTGATTTTGATTGCGGCGGCGTTTGAACAACTGGATGATTTTATTGAGCCGATTAATTCGGACTTAGCACAACAAATCCATGCATCATGGCCAGGACCTACAACATGGGTATTGCCAGCAAAAAAACAGGTGCCAAATTATCTGCGAGGTGAACATAAAACTATTGCAGTGCGTGTTACCGCTCACCCGCAAACCGCAGAACTTTGCCGTCAATTTGGTGGTGCCATTGTTTCAACCAGTGCCAATAAGGCGGGCAAGCAACCAGCTAAATCTAGTGATGAAGTACGACGGCATTTACCAGAAGTTGAGATCGTATTATCAGGACAGTGTATGGGTGCGGATAAACCCACCCAAATAAGAGACGGACAAACAGGAGCTATTCTTCGATGAGCGTACCCGATATCAATGCCGTTCGTGGCTATTTATTAGATCTACAAGATCGCATTTGCCAACAACTTGAGGCGGCAGATGGTGGTGCACAATTTATTGAAGATAACTGGCAGCGAGAAGGTTCAGGCGGTGGCGGTGGACGCACTCGCGTGCTAACTGATGGTGCGGTATTTGAACAAGGTGGGGTTAATTTTTCACAAGTAACAGGTGATAACTTGCCGCCTTCAGCCACAGCCAGCAGACCAGAATTAGCAGGGCGAAGCTTTGAAGCCTTGGGCGTGTCATTAGTGATCCACCCACACAATCCTCATGTACCCACATCGCATGCCAATGTGCGTTTTTTTATCGCTGAAAAAGAAGGCGAAGCGCCAATTTGGTGGTTTGGTGGTGGTTATGACTTAACACCCTATTACGGTGTTGAAGAAGATGTAATTGCATGGCATCAAACAGCAAAACAAGCCTGCGATCCCTTTGGCGACAAGGTCTATGCGGACTACAAAAAATGGTGTGATGACTACTTCTTTTTAAAGCATCGCAATGAACCGCGCGGTGTAGGTGGCTTGTTTTTTGATGACTTAAACGAAGGTGGCTTTGAACACTGCTTTAATTTAATAAAAAGTGTGGGTGATAGTTATACCAAAGCGTATCTACCTATCGTACAAAAACGAAAAGAGACCGAGTTTGGCGAACGCGAACGCGATTTTCAACTCTATCGCCGAGGACGGTATGTAGAGTTTAACTTGGTCTATGATCGCGGTACTTTGTTTGGTCTACAATCAGGTGGGCGTACTGAGTCAATCTTAATGTCACTACCGCCACTGGTGAAATGGCGGTATAACTGGCAGCCGGGATCTGGTAGTGCTGAAGATGAGTTGTATCAAAAGTTTCTTAAACCGCGGGATTGGTTAAAATTAGCGTAACAACATAAAATGTAGTAACATACCTACATTGCATACTATGATGTAGGAGGTGTTATGACAATTACAACTATCTCAAGCCGAGAATTTAATCACGATGTTAGCAAGGCTAAACGAGCATCTGGTAGCGGCCCTGTTTTTATTACTGATCGCGGTCATACCGCACATGTTTTATTGAGCATTAACGAATACCAAAAAATCACGGGGAAGCAAAAAAGCATTATTGATTTGCTAACAATGGATGGCATAGCTGATATTGATTTTGAGCCTGCTCGTTTAACTGATTTACAGCGCCCAGCGGATTTATCTTAGTGTATCTGCTCGATACCAATGTTATTTCTGAATTAAGAAAAGCTCGATCAACTAAGGCAGATAAAAATGTCATGGCATGGGCAGAAAGTGTGCCTACAGCCAGTCTTTTTTTGTCAGTTATTACTATTTTAGAGCTTGAAACAGGCGTGCTTGCAATCGAGCGCCGCGATCAAAAACAAGGCAAGCTTCTTCGCTCATGGCTTGATGCTCATGTATTGCCCGCCTTTAAAGATCGTGTTATCACGATTGATGTGAAAGTAGCGCAGCAATGCGCCAAACTCCATATACCCGATCCACGCTCAGATCGAGATGCTTTAATTGCCGCTACCGCCTTAATTCACGGCATGACTGTGGTTACTAGAAACATCAAAGACTTTCAGTATATGGGTGTGGAGTTGTTGAATCCTTGGTAGTTTATCAATCAAGTTTGGCCCTCTTGATTTTTGATTTCTCAATAAAGCTATTAATGCAATAAGTAAGTGAAGTTAGGACTGTATGCGTCACTTTCATTCCTCACTCTTGGGCTGTAAAACAGCTAAATCAGTGGGGTCGAATCAGACTTAGTTTATTTGTAAGAATATGATAAACATATATAAAATCAATCATCACTAGCCAAAGAAGCCAGCTGATCGGCCTGATATTCATTAATCAATGGTTCAATCACTTGCTCAAGATCGCCGCCCATAATTTCAGCTAATTTATATAAGGTTAAGTTGATTCGATGATCGGTCATGCGGCCTTGAGGATAATTGTAGGTGCGAATGCGTTCACTTCGATCGCCACTGCCGACTTGTAATTTACGAGTTTCAGCTTGCTCTGAATCAATTTTATCTTGTTGTTCCGACATAATACGTGCAGCTAAAACCGACATCGCTTGGGCGCGGTTTTTATGTTGTGAGCGTTGGTCTTGGCATTCCACTACGATACCTGTTGGTAAATGTGTGAGTCGAATAGCGGAGTCGGTTTTATTGACATGCTGACCACCGGCACCGGATGCGCGGAAGGTATCAACACGAAGATCGGCAGGGTTGATAACTACTTGGTCGATTTCATCCACTTCTGGCATGATGGCGACGGTGCAAGCCGAGGTGTGGATGCGGCCTTGTGATTCTGTTTCGGGTACACGTTGTACGCGATGACCGCCAGACTCAAACTTCATGCGTGAAAAGGCGCCATCGCCGATTATTTTAATAATGACCTCTTTATAGCCGCCTTGCTCGCTTTCTTGTGCATTGATTAGCTCAACACCCCATTTGCGTGATTCGGCATAACGGGTATACATGCGATATAAATCGCCTGCAAATAATGCCGCTTCATCACCACCTGCGCCAGCACGAATTTCTAAGAATATGTTGCGTTGATCATTAGGATCTTTCGGTAATAATAATTTTTGTAGTGTGATCTCTAATGCTTTTTCTGAGGCTTGTGCTTCGGCTAGTTCTTCCTTTGCCATTTCGCGCATTTCTTTATCGTCTTCTTTGAGCATTTCTTTGGCATCTTCAATGGCAGCCAAGCTTGCTTTATAACCAGTAAAGTTTTTAACAACAGGTTCTAGCTGCGCATATTCTTGCGATAATTCGCGGAATTTATTTTGATCGGCCATGGTTTCAGGCTCGGCTAATAAGCCCGCAATTTCTTCATGGCGTTCAACAAGGGTTTCTAGTTTGTGTTTAATTGATTCTTTCACTTAGGAGATCTCTATTAATCTTTAATATTGAAGAGGCTACGCGCCGCTTCGATTAAGTTGTTATCAGTATCTAAACCTGATTGTCGCAGTTGGCGACTGGGTTCGTGCAAGAGTTTTTTGGTGAGTGTGCGTGCTAATTCGCTGATCACTTGTTCTGCTGGCAGGCCCTGTTTGAGTTGTTTTTTTGCTTTATTAACTAAGCATTCACTGTCTGATTCTGCTCGCTCTCTTATTGCTGTAATAACGGGCACAGCATCCTGAGTTCGGATCCACGCCATAAAGTGTTCGGCTTGTGTATTGATGATTTCTTCGGCTTGTTGGGCTGCTTCACGGCGAGACTGTAGATTTTCATCGATGATGTCATGCAGATCATCAACACAATATAGATATACGTCTTCTAAGTTACCCACTTCGGGTTCTATATCGCGTGGCACGGCAACATCAACCATAAACATTGGGCGACGTTTACGTTGCTTTAATGCACGTTCGACAGCGCCTTTACCCAAAATGGGTAATTGGCTGGCGGTGGAGCTTATGACAATATCGGCTTCCGGCAGATGCGTTGGCATTTCACTTAAACTGATGGCGTAGCCATTTACTGCCATCGCTAAGTTATGTGCTCGCTCGATGGTGCGGTTGGCAATAATAATACGGCCGATACCGTTATCACGAAGATGGCGAGCGGCTAACTCAATGGTTTCACCTGCCCCAATTAATAAGGCAGTTGAATCAGATAATTTGCTGAAAATTTGTTTTGCTAGACTGACTGCGGCAAAGGCAACAGAAACTGGACTGCTACCAATAGCGGTGTCAGTGCGCACCTGCTTGGCAACGGTAAAGGCATGTTGAAACAAACGACCGAGTACTTTTTTCAATGAGCCATGATTCAGTGCATGGCTATACGCTGTTTTTATTTGGCCTAAAATTTGTGGCTCACCTAACACCATAGAATCAAGCCCGCATGCGACACGAAACAAGTGGTTAATAGCGTCATCACCTTGGTGGTGATAGAGAAATTGGTCTAAGGTATTTTCAGTTTGTTGATGAAATTGATGCAACCAAGGGCTGATTATGTTGTCAGAATCATTATCAATATAACAATAGATTTCGGTGCGGTTACAGGTCGATAAAATAACCGCTTCAATAACGCTAGGATGTTGCGTAAGCGAGGTCAGCGCGGCGGGAAGAGCATCGTCATTAAATACGATGTTTTCGCGAATATGGATCGGCGCTGTTTTATGGTTAATACCATAGGTGACAAATTGCATATATACCCAAAATACTTGAAGATGCAGGTTTCAGCAAGAGAAGAAGCCATTATATTCTAGGCATAAATCCGCAGAATAAGTCATTCTCATTTAAGGATTTATAACGACGAAGATAATGGCTTATCCTCTTGCCTTACGGGAGTTTAGCACGAATGCCAGCGCCGCGTTACAATGCTTGACAATGCCTTCACATTGCGCCTTGCTCTGACCTTCGTGCTAAGCTCTGAAATCTGCATCTTCAAGTAATTTGGGTATATACATGACGGTACGACGTGTAAAGAAAATTGAGTTATCTATACATGAGGGGTACTATGTGTAAAGAAAACTGAATTATCTATACATGACGATTTTATTAAGGATTGCTTTGTGAGTGAAGCTGTACTGCCCTTTTTGCCACCAGCCATAGAGCTAGAAACTAAGCCTGTGTTACGAAAACTAACAAAGGCTCATCGGTATCTTGCCGAGTTAAAAGGCGTGGTTGGTACCATACCAAATGAAGGTATTTTAATTAATACACTGACATTACAAGAGGCCAAGGATAGCTCAGAAATTGAAAACATAATCACTACGCATGATGAATTATATAAAAGTGCGTTATTTGAGGATGTTATACACAACCTATCCGCTAAAGAAGTAAGGCGCTATGCTACTGCATTACGTGCAGGGTTTGCAGAAGTTCGTAAAACGGGATTAATCACTACCAATTTGATTGTTTCCCTGTACCAAGAGTTAGAGCAAAATGATGGTGGTATTCGTCGTCAATCTGGCACGACATTACAGAATGATAAAACAGGTGAAATTATTTATACACCACCTCAAAGCTATGATGAAATAGTGGCATTGATGACAAATTTAGAGCAATTCATTAATGATGGATCTATGCTTGATGTCGATCCTTTGGTAAAAATGGCAATAATCCATCACCAGTTTGAAAGTATTCATCCCTTTTATGACGGTAACGGTCGTGCTGGCAGAATAATCAATATTTTGTATTTGGTTGCACAGGGTTTGCTAGATATTCCAATACTGTATTTAAGTGGCTATATCATCCAAACAAAGCAAGACTATTACCGATTACTACAAGATGTAAGAGATAGTGGCTCATGGCAAGAGTGGTTAATATATATACTGGATGGGATAGAGGTCACTTCTCGTAATACGATCAGGTTAGTAACGGACATCAAGGATCTGATGCAAGACTATAAGCACCGTATTAGAGTTGAACTACCTAAGATATATAGCCAAGAACTGCTCAATAACCTATTTAGTCATCCCTATACTAAAATTGAATACATGCAGCATGACTTAAATGTATCAAGACTAACGGCTGGCAAATATTTAAGCCAATTAACTGAGCAGGGTTTTGTGAAGAAGCAAAAAATAGGCCGATATAACTATTATATTAACGAGCCACTGTTTAAGTTATTCACAACACTAGCCGTTTAAGTGCTGATAAACGAATTGCAGTAAGTATATTTTGGTGGTAACTCTGGTGGTAACTTTTTAAACTAAAATATTGCGACCAAGTAAAACTGCGCATCTACGGGGTGAACTGGGAGCCACCCATAGCCACCAAATTTTTATTCAAAGTAAATCTTTACTATCAGTAGTATGTTCCGAAGACAACAGATCTAAGAGTTTGCTGACGGGTAATGGTTGAGAGAATAGATTGCCTTGGACAAAGTCACACCCCGCACTATAAAGCAAATTCCTCTGTTGCTCTGTTTCGACTCCCTCAGCAATGACCTTAAGGCCTAATTTATGAGCCATTATAATAATAGCTTCAGATAATGCCATATCACTGGAGTTTGGCGATAAGTCACGAATAAAAGATTGATCAATTTTTAAGTAATCAATATCAAATTTCTTTAGATAAGATAAAGAAGCGTAACCGGTGCCAAAATCATCAATGGCGACTTGAATGCCGGCTGTTCGAAAGTTTAATAATTGCTCAATAATTTGTTTATCATCCTCCATTAATAGACCTTCTGTTATTTCTATTACGAGATTACAGCTAGAAAAATAGACTTCTGAGATTACGGATGTCCAATCATTTTGTGCTTTAAATTGAATGGGCGACATATTTACGCTGACTTGGAAGTCAGGGTCATGTTGTTGAAAGAGCTGGGCGTGTTGAACGGCTTGATGGAAAACCCAGTTACCTATTTCGTTAATAAGCCCTGTTTCTTCAGCAAGCGGAATAAAAATATTAGGGCTAACCATACCTCTTTCTGGATGTTGCCACCGTAATAATGCTTCAGCTTTTTGAATTTTTTGTGTGGGTAAGTACACAATGGGCTGGTAATAGACTTCAAGTTGATTTTGTGCCAGAGCTTCACGTAAATCATTGGTAAGGTTAAAACGTTCCATTGATGATCGTTGCATTTGTTGAGTAAAATAGAAATAGCGACTTCGACCTGAATCCTTAGCAAAGTACATAGCCTGATCAGCGTTTCTTAGTAGATCATCTACGGTGAGTGCGTCATCAGGATATAGTGTGATACCAATGCTTGCAGAAATATAAACAAGATTGTTTTCTATTTGAAAAGGTTGATTCAATGAGGCAATAATTTTGTCAGCGACGAGGCCAATTCGATTAAGATCATTTAAATTAGCTAAAATCACGGTGAACTCATCGCCTCCAAGGCGAGCTACAGTCTCTTCATCCTGTACAATGTCAGCAATGCGCCTGCCCGCCTCAATAAGCAGTTTATCGCCCATAGGGTGGCCAAAAGTATCATTGATTATTTTAAACCTATCTAAATCAAGAAAAAAAACGGCTAGAGGTTTATTGGTAATATTAGAGTTTTTAATTTCTTGTTCTAAGCGATTATAGAAAAAAGTACGATTTGGTAAAGATGTCAATGGATCATAGTTGGCTTGTTTTAAAGCCAGTAATTCCGCTTCCTTTTTTTCGGAGATATCTGAAAATAAGGTGACACGCTGCTTTATACTTCCGTCTTCATTATGGATGGTGTTAATGGTTGCTGACACAAGAAATTCTTCACCATTTTTTCGGCTAGCCCAGACTTCTCCTTTCCATTGTCCAGCAGTATCAATAATGCTCTGCATCTCCAGTATAAACGTAGAATCATAGCGTTTAGAGATGAGTATAAATGCAGATTTATTTAGAATGTCTGCTGCTGAGAAGCCGGTGATGTTTGAGAAAGCCGGGTTAATGGCTATAATCTTTTTTTCAGCAGAAGTGACTAGCATACCTTCGCTGCTATGTTGAAAAACGGTAGATGCCAACTGAACCAGTTCTTCAGTTTGTTTGTGTCTGGTGATGTCATGCAAACTAATTAATAGCTTGTTCGGTGACTCAGGGAAAGGGGAAGGATGTGCTAGCACTGTTAGTTGGTCACCATTTTTACAGCAAAGCTCTATTTCTAAAGGTTTAAAAATATTGTTCTTAATACCATTTTCAAGGCATTGCTCCCATTTTTCTCGGACTTTATGACCATATTCTAGATTGGGATAAACATTGACTCCCCACTTATAAGATGTCGAGATATCTTCAAGGGTATAACCGAACTGCAATGTAAATGCGTCGTTAATATATACCGCTTCTTTTTGTGCATTATGTACGATAAATGGGGTTGGGGAGGCATTTAAAATTGTCTGCGCGATGTGCGTGGTTTTTATAGATAATTCACTAGACATATGCACGTACTCAGTATTCTAAGGGGTATAAATATAGCATAGGTTTGTTTTCGGTTTCAACGCGCTGTCCGCCACATCAGTTGTGATGACTCAACTTTAGCTATCGACAAGTTTGTCTGAGCTAAGCAGTGCTTCAAATTCGTCGACAGGAAGAGCTTTAGAAAACAAGTAACCTTGAACATAATCACAGCCTGCGGCGGCTAATAAGTCACGTTGCTGTTCTGTTTCAACGCCTTCAGCAATAACTTTAAGGCCTAGCTTGTGTGCCATTACGATGATGGCTTCAGATAAGGCCATTTCACTTGAATCAGCTGATAAATTTCGAATAAAAGATTGGTCTATTTTTAAGTAATCAATATCAAATTTGTTCAGATATGACAGAGAAGAGTAGCCTGTTCCAAAATCATCAATGGCCACTTGAATACCTGCATCACGGAAATTCAATAGTTGCTCGGCTATCAGCTCATTATCTTCCATCAGTAGCCCTTCGGTTATTTCAATAACGACATTGCTGCCAGCAAAATACTCTTTAGTTATTACTGAGCTCCAATCATTTTCTTCTCTAAATTGTGCGGGTGAGACGTTAATACTTACCTGAAAGTCAGCATCATATTGCTGATAAGATTTAGCCTGCTGCGTTGCCTGTTGGAATACCCAGTTGCCAATTTCATTAATTAGGCCTGAGTCTTCAGCGAGCGGGATGAATTCAGCGGGACTTACCATGCCCCTTTCAGGATGTTTCCAGCGTAATAATGCTTCAGCTTTATGGATCTTCCCCGTTGGTAAATAAATAATAGGCTGATAGTAAAGTTCTAATTGATTCTTAGCTAAGGCCACGCGTAGATCATTGGTTAAGTTAAACCGCTCTAAAGAGGATTCTTGCATTTGCGGGGTAAAATAGCTATAACGGCTTCGACCAGAATCTTTAGAAAAATACATCGCTTGGTCGGCATTTTTTAGCAGTCCGTTTACATCATTAGCATCATTCGGGTAAAGGGTAATACCAATACTTACTGAAACGTAGATAATATTATCATCTAGCTGGAATTGTTGGCTTAATGATGTGATGATTTTGGAGGCAATTCGCTCAATGCCATGAATATCATCTAGATCGGGTAAAATCACCGTAAATTCATCGCCACCGAGCCGAGCCACGGTATCCGTATCACGTACACAATCAGTGATGCGCTGAGCGGCTTCAATGAGTAGTTTGTCTCCAGTAGGATGACCAAAGGTATCATTTACATCTTTGAACTTATCTAAATCAAGAAAGAAAAGAGCCAGCGGTTTATGGGAGCGATTAGATTTTTTTATTTCTTGCTGTAAACGATCATTAAACATAGTACGGTTGGGTAATGATGTTAGATTGTCGTAATTAGCTTGTTTTATGGCAAGTAATTCAGTCTGTTTTTTTTCGGTAATATCAGAGAATAAACCTACACGTAGCTTAACAGTATTATCTTCATTGTAGATGGTATTAACGGTCAACCAAACGAGGAATTCTTCACCTGTTTTCCGGTTGTTCCAAACTTCACCTTGCCACTTTCCTGTGCGATCAAGTTCCTTATTCATTTTAATATAAAAACTAGCATCATGTCGATCAGACATTAATAGTAGAGAGGGCTCTCCTATAATTTCATCCTCAGAATAACCGGTGAGCTCACAGAAGGCAGGGTTAACCGCCGTAATTATTCTTTCCGCATTTGTTGTCAGCATACCCTCGCTAGTATGCTGGAATACAGTTGTAGTTAATATTCGTTCTTCTTCTAACTCCTTACGGTCGGTGATGTCATAAAGGCTAATTAATACTTCACTCTCGATAGAGTTTGTCAGTAAGGAAGCTTGAGCCATGACAGTTCTAAAATCGCCATTCTTACACCGTATTGTAATCTCAAGTGGTTCAAAATCGGCGCCGCTTTGCACAGAATCTTCAAAGCGTTGTTGCCAAAGCTGCTTAATTTCTTCTCCATATTCTTTGTCTGGATAAGCTTTGTCTGACCATGTACCACGATCAGGAAGATCTTCCACAGTGTAACCAAATTGATCGATAAAGGCATAATTGAAGAAGGTCGGCTTCAACTGGCTGTCGTGTAATGCAAACGGTATGGGCGAAGCGTCAATAATTGCGAGGGCTCTTTGTTCGCTTTGTTTTAATGCGACTTCATCTTGTTTGCGAGTAGCAAGATCAATATCAATGCAATACATTTCAGGTTCACCATTCCTGTCATATTGTATAACATGGCTAGAATAGACAGTGATGGGATGGCCGGCTTTAGTTTTAAGTGTCAATTCTGCTGTTGGAATAGCCTGACCGCCCGACATCCAATTATTGATGTGCTTAATCGTGCTAGGCTTCATTTCATCAGCAATAATTAAATCTTCAATTAATTGCCCAACTGCTTCTTTTTTACTATAGCCATAGAGTTTTTCACTGGCTTTATTCCAGAAGATAACGCGTCTTTTGCGGTTGTAGCCTTGCACAGAAATATTGGGGATGCTTTCTAATAGTGATTGGAAACGCTGTTCGCTTTTAATTAGCAGTTTATCAGCCTCAGCTTGAGAGCTTATTTTCTGCTGTAAACGAATTATCCAGACAATAAAAAATAGGCAGCTGATAGTAAGCAGGATTAGAATTAAATTCATTTATGGCAACTTAGTAAGGTACTTCCTGTATCATACCGTTAAACGATATTTTTTCTTATAGGTGTATCACGATCTTGCTAAGTTAATCACAAATTTGAGTTAATATCTACCCCTAGATAATGGTCAATTTAGCACATTTCGTTTGTCTGAGCGGTTTATCCGTATCTATAAAGATCACTTATAATAGAGCCAGATTGTGGAGCGCTTAAAACGATGACGCCAGATGAATATTGTAAGGACAAGGCAGCTAAAAGCGGTTCTAGTTTTTATTATAGCTTTTTATTCTTGCCCGAAAAACAGCGACAAGCGATTATTGCCTTGTATGCCTTTTGCCGTGAAGTAGATGATACCGTTGATGAAATAAGTGACGCTGATATTGCCCGCAAGAAACTAGAATGGTGGCGCTTTGAGATAGCCCAAACGTTTAAAGGTGAAGCCGCGCATCCAGTGGGCAAGGCCTTACAAACAGCGATACAAAATTTTGATTTGCATGAAGAATATTTCATGGAAATCATTGATGGTATGGAAATGGATTTAGATCAATTTTTATATCAAGAATTTAAACACCTCGCCCTATATTGCCATCGTGCAGCCAGTGTGGTCGGGCTACTATCTGTTGAGATCTTCGGCTATCAAGATCGAAATACGCTTAAATATGCCGAAAATCTAGGAATGGCATTGCAGTTGACTAATATTATTCGAGATGTGCGGGAGGATGCAGAGCGTGGTCGAATTTATCTGCCACAAGAAGATTTGCAGAAATTTAATATTAAAACAGAACAGATATTAGAGCTTAAATCAAGTGATGAGCTAATTGCTTGTCTTAAATTTGAAACAGCTCGTGCACGACAATATTACCAGCAAGCTATGGATGTATTGCCGGATAGCGATCGTTATAACCAACGAACAGGTTTAATTATGGCGGCTATTTATGAGGCGACGTTGGATGAGATTGAGAAGGATGGCTTTCAGGTAATGCAGCACCGCGTTTCATTAACGCCACTCAGAAAATTATGGATAGCATGGCAAACAGCACGCAAACAAAAGCAGTTTAAATGACGACGTTGATAGTGGGGGGAGGCTGGAGTGGCCTTGCTGCAGCCATTGCCTGTGTGCAAAGGGGAGAACCCGTTCATTTAATTGAGTCGGCGAAACAACTGGGTGGACGCGCCCGAAATGTATCATGGAATGGCCATATTATTGATAATGGTCAGCACTTAATGATAGGTGCTTATGATCGAATGTTGGCAATGATGATGTCGATAGGTGTTGATACAGACAGTGTATTTCAGCGGCAAGCGATGGATATTGTTATTTACGATACAGAATACCCAGCGTTAAAGTTATCAAGTAAATCCTTTCTGCCTTGGCCATTATCTTTGGCATGGAACCTTGCTAGTAGCGCGGGGCTGTCGGGATTGAAACAAGTTGCAATCCTGCAATCCAGTATTGAAAACACATTGAAGTCAAAAGATATTAGCGTAAGTGAATGGTTACTATCAAAAAAACAATCTAAGCGCTTAATTAAGCAGTTGTGGGAGCCATTATGCCTAGCTACATTGAATACACCAATAAAAGAAGCGTCGGCACATTTGTTAGCCATCGTGCTGCGAGATAGTTTAGGAAAGGGTAAGCCTGCTGCTGATTTGTTGATTCCGCGTCAGCCATTGGGTGATTTGTTTCCTAGGATAGCAGCAAAATATATTCAACAGCATGGCAGTAAAGTTAGTCTAGCAACAAGGGTGAAAAGTCTAATTGTTGAACAACAAAAAGTGACCGGTCTAGTGCTCGGCGATGGTACTCAGATCGAGGCCAACACTATTATTGTTGCCACAAACCTATCAAAAAGTAATCAACTACTATCCTCCTATATTCATTATCATCTGCCAGCAGAATATCCCATTTGTACGGTGTATTTGCAGTATGGTGCCGAGACACGTTTAGCCGCGCCCATGCTGGGGATGTCAGGTACGATCAGCCAATGGATATTCGATCGTAGTGAGCAAACTCCGGGGTTAATGGCGGTGGTAATTAGCGCGCCGGGTGAGCATGAAAAAATGGCAAAAGAGGCGTTAATATCTCTAGTGTGCAAAGAAATACATCAGCTCTTTCCTGCGATGCCAGAGCAAGTAGAGCAAGGCTTTGTTATTCGTGAAAAACGCGCCACATTTGCCTGCACGGTAGGCATAGAACAACAGCGGCCACAGCACCAAACAGATATTGCGGGTTTGTGGCTGGCCGGTGATTATGTTGCCAATAATTATCCCGCCACTTTAGAGGGTGCGATCCGCAATGGTGAAAATTGTGCAAAGCTAATGGTGGCCGACCTGAAGTAGTTGGTATACCCGTAATCATTCAATCTGTAAATTTCAGACCAAAAGCTAGAAAACCAGCCCTTCGTTGCAATGTTTGATAAGGACTAGTCATTTATGTCCATGGATGGACGGTATGCAAAAAATGCAGGAGCATATTTTTTGTGCCTTCACATTGCGCCTTGTTCTGGCTTCCTATTTTTGCCTGAAATTTACACATTGAATGATCACGGGTATATACTGTCACTTTTTAACCGTTGAACCGAATAAATATGAACTACTCTGCCGCATCTGATCTTCTTGTTGATAACGTTATTCTGGTAACTGGTGCGGGAGATGGCATTGGTGCGGCCGTAGCTAAATCTTATGCTAAACATGGTGCCACAGTTGTTTTGTTAGATAAAAATATCAAAGCCTTAGAGCAGGTTTATGATGATATTGAGGCGAGCGGCAGTGAAAAGCCAGCGATTTATCCATTGGACTTAATCGGGGCAAATGTGACCGATTATGAAACCTTAGCCAGTAATATTGCTGAAAATTTTGGTCGCTTAGATGGCCTTGTGCATTGTGCTGCAGCGTTAGGTCAGATCGCACCTTTTGATAATCAAAATACCGCTACATGGATGGATACACTACACATTAACCTTACCGCGCCTTATTTATTAACACGCGCATGTGTAGCACTGCTTCGACAGCAAGAACAGAGTGCCATTATTTTCACTAGTGATGACTATAAAGATAAAGCATATTGGGCGGGTTATGGTGTAGCTAAGGCGGGGATTGAAACGCTAAGTAAACAGTTGGCAGATGAATTTGAAAATGAAGGCCGATTACGGGTGAATTGTGTGATACCGGGGCCGGTGCGAACAACACTTTATGCACGCGCCTTTCCCGGAATTAACCCAAACTCACTGCCCACGCCAGATGATATTGTGCCAACCTATCTTTATTTAATGGGAAGAGATAGTCTCACGGAAACGGGGCAATGTATTTCGGCACAATAAGGCTGTCAATTTATCGGCGATCATAATATAACATATTGATTTTTAATTAAAATAACACACTGGCATGAAAATAGCTTAAGCACTAGTCATATAGAACTAGAACTTGAGGATATGCAAAATGGAAAATCAACTAACTACAGAAACAGCAAGGTTATCTTTGGTTGGCAAACACAGCCATGCAATTGATTTTAATCTTCCACAAAGTGCATCGAATAGTGTTGAAGAGGTTATGGCAAGACTTTCTGGAGTATTGCAAACAACATTAGAAGTAGATGCGGTTATTGAACTATTTCATACAGAAATAAATAAAGTATTAGCTTACGATAGCCTGCACTATCAAAATCAAAGTTCTCATTGTGAAATTAGCACGGGCAGTCGTAGCCGTCATTCTTGTCATTATCGTTTAGAGATGAATGGTTCATGGTTGGGCGAATTAACGCTTACTCGTAGTAAAAAGTTTGTTGATTCTGACACACAGTTGTTAGAAGATTTATTATGTAAACTGGTGTATCCGTTACGCAATTGTTTGCTTTATCGTGAGGCACAAGCCGCAGCCTTGCAGGATAAATTAACGGGTTTAAATAACCGTGGCGCTTTTGATAATAGCCTAAAACGTGAAATTGATTTAGCTAAACGCCAACATTTACCGATGTCATTAGTGATGTTAGATATTGATTTTTTCAAAGCAGTAAATGATACCTACGGCCATGGTGGTGGCGATTTGGCACTAAAAAAATTGGCTGATTCTCTGATCGATTCTATGCGTGCAAGTGATATTGCATTTAGATATGGCGGCGAAGAGTTCGTGCTTATTCTAAGTAATACTGATAGTCAAGCAGCACTATTAGTAGCTGAGCGGATCCGTGTTGCCATCTCGCAATTAAATTGTAATGATGGCTCACGAACATTTGGTTTTACCGTTAGCTTGGGCGTGGCCCAATTAAAACATGGCGAGAAGGGTGATTCTTTATTTTCACGTGCCGATAGCGCTTTGTATAAAGCAAAAAAAGCAGGGCGTAATCAAACCGCTGTTAGCGCTTAAAAAGCCCTGCTTATTAGAGGCGCATTTTAATTAATGACCTCGAATACGAGGTGAACGTTTGCCTTTTGGTTTTGTACTCGCTTTTTGTCGTGCTGGTGCTTTAGCCATTTTAATCGGGCGAAGTTTTTTCTCACGTTGTGCACGACCTATTTTTTCAAGCTCGTTAAATTGCAAGTCAACAGATTCATAGAGCCGTTCTAGATCTTTGCCTTCCAGCATCGACCACTTGCCCATTTTTAATGGTTTTGGAATAATCACCGTGCCATAACGAACGCGCATTAGGCGGCTAACTTGCACGCCCTGGCTTTCCCATAATCGGCGAACAGCACGATTACGACCTTGTTGAATAACCACGTGATACCAATGATTGGCACCTTCACCCCCGGCTTCTTGAATATCTGCAAAGTGTGCTTTGCCATCTTCTAGCTCAACCCCATCACGCAAGTTTTGCATCATTTCAGATGTTACTTCACCTAAGACCCGTACGGCATATTCTCGATCCATTTCATTTGAAGGGTGCATTAATTTATTAGCTAGCTCGCCATCTGTAGTTAAGATGATTAATCCACTAGTATTAATATCTAAACGACCAACACTCACCCAGCGACCTTCTTCAGGCGAAGGCAATGCTTGGAAAATTGTGCGACGACCTTCAGGATCATTACGCGTGCACACTTCACCAACAGGCTTGTTATACAGCATCACTTGTTGTGGTTGTTGCCATAAACGTTTGGGTGATAAGGGTTTGCCACCTTCTAGGCGAATAGTGTCGCCGAAGGCTATCTTATCACCCAGTTTAGCTTGCTCACCATTAACGGTAATTTTGCCTTGTTTGATCATTTCTTCAAGCCCGCGGCGTGATCCGTAACCAGCGCGTGCTAATACTTTTTGAATTCGTTCTGCCATTGTATTGTCTCCCGACATGATTGTTTATACCCGTGATCATTCAATTTGCAAAAAAACTCGTCATCCCGGTATGCTTACCCAGTCAAGCTGAGCACAAGCTTAGCCGGGATCTCCGCACAAACAAGACTCCGGCTAAAAGCATACCGGAGTGACGGAGGAGCGAAAATTCACACATTGAATGTCACGGGTATTATAAATGTTTTGGGTCGCTATTTATAGCTTAACCCCATTGCCTCGCGGACTTCTTCTAGCGTATCGCGTGCTACCTCGCGTGCCGCTTCACTACCATCTTCAATAATACGGCGTATATCTTCAGGGTGTTCACTTAATTCTTCGGCACGTTCGCGAATAGGCTTCAACTCAGTATTAATGAGATCAATTAATGAATCTTTGCCATCTACGCAGTGGCTACCAGGTGCGCCACAAGCTTCTTGCTGACTCTCTGCTGGGTCGGCATTAGAATAGAGTTCATATAATTGGCAAACAGGGCACTTATTTAACGTGTTAGGGGAGGTTGGCAGACTATTTATTTTTTGAGCAATAATGTCTTCGGAGTCGCGTAACGTAATCGTATTATGAGCAGATTTAGACATTTTTTGGCCATCTAAGCCAGCAATTATTGCCGAGGAAGTGAGCAATGCGTGAGGTTCAGGAAGGATTATCTTGCCATTGCCTTCAAGATAGCCAAATAGGCGTTCAGTATCACCTAACGCTAGGTTTTGCTGATCGTTTAGCAATGCTCGTGCAGTTTCTAGTGCTTCAGTTTCACCCTGTTCCATATAAGCTTTACGCAAGTTAGAATATAATAGGGCATTCTTTTTACCCATTTTCTTGAGAGCTTCTTCGGCTTTTTCTTCAAAATCTTTTTCACGACCATAGATATGATTAAAGCGACGGGCGATTTCACGCGTCAGCTCAATGTGCGCAACTTGATCTTCTCCTACAGGAACTTGGCCTGCGCGATACATTAAAATATCGGAGCTCTGTAATAATGGATATCCTAAAAAGCCATACGTGGACTGGCTTTTTTCTTTGAGGTCTTTATAAGAGGGGATCTGCTCAAGCCATGAAGCAGGCGTTATCATTGATAATAATAAGTGTAATTCAGCATGTTCGGGGATTTTTGATTGTAAAAACAATGTCACCGCAGAAGGCTCAATTCCTGCTGCGATCCAATCAATTACCATGTCCCATACGCTGTCTTCAATAATGTCACTTGTTTCATAATGCGTAGTTAGGGCATGCCAATCAGCAACAAAAAAGAAACAATCATATTCGTGCTGGAGCTTAACCCAGTGTTTCAAGACGCCATGATAATGCCCTAGATGCAATTTGCCTGTAGGGCGCATGGCTGAAACAACACGACGAGATTGTAATGCTACCGTATCCAAAAATGTTCTCCTTTACCCTTATCCAAAGAGGCGGCTACTATAAATAATAAAAAAGTTTTCGGGTAAATAAAATGAGGCCTCAACCAAGGCTAAAAACAAGCCGATAAACGGCCAAAGCACCATAGCAAGTATGCCAAAGTAAATTAATCCTATCAGTATAAAAATACCATAGGGTTCAACTCGACTGACCTTCCAAGATAAGGGCCCGGGCAATAGGCTAACCAAGATCCGTCCGCCATCCAAAGGAGGTAACGGTAACAAATTTAAGATCATCAGCATAGTGTTGACCAACACACCGACAACGCCCATATAAAACATGGCCTCCCCCATTGCAATATCCGCTTTATATAAGATTACGCCTACTTTAGTTATTGCCCCCCAAAGAATGGCCATAAAAAGATTTGCTAATGGTCCAGCCAAGGCAACCCACGCCATATCCGCTTTTGGGTGACGTAAATTTTGAAATGTAACAGGCACCGGCTTTGCCCAGCCAAACATAAATCCACCGAATGCCAGTAGCATGCCCGGCACTAAAATAGTGCCAATGGGATCAATATGTTTAACGGGGTTTAATGTTAATCGACCTAGCATTTGCGCAGTGCGATCGCCCAGCTTCATCGCTACCCAGCCATGCGCAACCTCATGTACAGTGATCGCAAATATAACGGGTATAACACTGATAAGAATTTTCTGTAAAAGGCTAAATTCAACCACCGATAAACTCCTGCCCATTCATATAAGGGCGCAATGCTTTAGGGATATGAATTTTACCCTGTTCGTCTTGATGGTTTTCCATCACGGCTAAAAGTGTTCGCCCGACTGCTAAGCCTGAACCATTGACCGTGTGCACCAACTCAGGTTTGCCTGTTACCGGGTTACGCCAGCGTGCTTGCAAACGACGAGCTTGGAAATCTTGGAAGTTACTGCATGATGAAATTTCACGATAGGTTTTTTGGCTAGGTAGCCACACTTCTAAATCATAGGTTTTGCTAGATGAAAAACCAAGGTCACCCATACATAAAATAACTTTGCGATAAGGTAATTCTAATTTTTGTAAGATAGTTTCAGCATTCCCTGTTAAGGCTTCAAGTGCAACATCAGAATCTTCAGGGCGAACAATTTGCACCAATTCCACTTTTTCAAATTGATGTTGGCGGATCAAACCTCGTACATCACGGCCGTATGATCCGGCTTCACTCCGAAAGCAAGGCGTGTGGGCTACAAATTTCAATGGCAGTTGTTTATCTGTTGAAATCGTATCACGTACGATATTAGTCACTGGCACTTCAGCAGTAGGGATTAGATATAAATCAGTATCCTTAATTGCAAACAAATCTTCAGCAAATTTTGGCAGCTGACCCGTGCCGCGCAATGAATTACTGTTCACTAAGTAGGGCACATAAGTCTCTGTGTAGCCATGTTGTTCGGTATGCATATCTAACATAAACTGTGTTAGCGCACGATGTAGTTTCGCTAATGGCCCTTGTAAGGTAACAAAACGGGCTTGACTAATTTTGGCGGCTGTTTCAAAGTCCATCCCGCTCAGGCTTTCACCTAAATCAACATGATCTTTAGGCTCAAAGTCGAAGGTTTTTGGTTCACCCCAGCGTAAAATTTCTACATTATCATCTTCGCTTTTACCGGCAGGCACATCTTCTTGTGGGATATTAGGTAATTCCATCGCCACATCGTTAAGTTTTTGCAATACTTCTGCAAGGCGATTCTCGGCGGCTTTATGTTTTGCACCCAAGTCTTCAACTTCAGCTAACAAAGGAGCAATATCGTCACCTGCGGCTTTTGCTTTGCCAATCATTTTTGAACGGCTATTGCGCTCCGTTTGTAAACTTTGGGCATCCGTTTGCGCCTGTTTGCGTTCTTGTTCTAATGATTTGAGCAAAGCTAGATCCAAGGTATAACCACGACGGGCAAGTAACTCAGCAGCCTTTTCAGGTTCATTTCGTAATAATTTCGGGTCTAACATTTAACTCTTATTTCCTGTAATCAATTCAAGCTGCGCGTTATGCGTCATAATTTTCAGCTAAATTGTTAAAGCGCATATCAACGAGCATCTTTTTCAGATTTCTTTTCGCAATGGGCCTTACTTTTTCTGCATTCTCTGCTAACAGCTTTTGAACACGTTCAGGTGAACATTCAGGCGAATTGTAACGCGCTTGAATCGGTTTCACTAATTTAACAATAGCTTCTGCCAAATCTTTCTTTAGCGAGCCATAAAATTTTTGTTCTACATTTTGGTATTTACTAAGATAGTCTTCATAGACTTCTTTAGGCGCACAAAGCTCTAATAATTTATAAATATTCTTCATCGCATCAGACATAGGCTGCCCTTGTTCTGGCCCCAAGTCCGTTTGAGCAGACATCACTTTACGGCGGATTTCTTTTTCTGAGTCATTCAAAAAGATAACATTGTCCACGCCACCGACAGATTTACTCATTTTACCTTCGCCTTTCAGCCCCGGTACCCGAATAGGTTCGAGCATATGTGATTTAGGCTCTACGATAGTATGCGTATTAGAAAAATAGCGGTTGTAATTGCGCGCGATTTGGCGAGCAATTTCTAAATGTTGTTTTTGATCTTCACCCACAGGGACGATATCAGCATTACAAAATAAAATATCTGCTGCCATTAATACCGGGTATGCCAATAATCCAAAAGAAACCAGTTTTCGTTTACCTTCTAAATCTTTTACTTTTTCTTTATAGGTTGTGCTGCGGTGCAATTCACCTTCAGGTGTCACCATGCCTAAGAGAAGTGCAAACATGGGAATTTCTAAAATATCACTTTGGCGATAAATAATAGCTTTGTCTGGATCAACACCACAGGCCAAATACCAGCGAACCACTTCTATAGAGGCGGCATCAACATCAATATGATCTTCCATCGCAGTTGTTAATGTATGTAAGTCTGCTACAAAGAAAAGGCAATCATTATCTTGCTGTTGAAGTTCAACAAAATAGCGAATAGCACCAAAATAATTACCTAAATGCAGGTCGCCAGTTGGCCGAATACCAGATAAAACAACTGGTTTTTTGTTCTCACTCACAATATTTTCCTATTTCTAAAAGCAATGTATAACAAAATGGGGTTCTCAAGTTTATTAAAGCGCTTGGCGGCCGATGAGAAGACCGACCCACGTAGCCAATAAACATAAGACCACACTCAACAATATATTAAGCGCGGCGCGACTTAACTCGCCAGACTCTAATAAGCCTAATGTTTCAATAGAGAAGGTTGAAAAGGTAGTAAAAGCACCCAAAAAGCCGATGATAATTACATTTCGCCATTCAGCAGATAATAAGCCGCGTTCAGCGATTAAAACAAAGACGATACCTATTGCAAATGAACCCAACACATTTACCGCCAAGGTTCCATACGGGAAGTCTCGACCAAATACGCGATGAATATTGGAAGCCATCAAAAAGCGCAACACAGCACCCAACGCACCACCACCAGCAATAGCTAATAACTGTTGCACTTTGTTTTCTCAATCAAATTAAAGGCATAGTTTACCTTATTACGTGTGTTTGCTAAATAAATATCGTTATCCCAGCATGCTTTTAAGGCTTAATTTGCCTTTAAATCTTTAAAAGTTTGCTGTGCAATCTCATTTGCCTGTTCGGTTGTCGCTGCAAGTGTATTAAAGTGCCCCATTTTTCGACCCGGGCGTGCTTCTTTTTTGCCATATAAATGCAGTTTGTTTTGTGGCTGAGATAATAATGTATCCCAATGCGGTTGGCTGTTGCCCCAGATATCGCCTAGTAGATTGATCATTACCACGGGTGTTACCAATTCACAGTTACCTGATGGCAGACCACATAACATGCGAACTTGCTGTTCAAATTGTGATGTTTGGCAGGCATCTAGGGTGAAGTGGCCTGAATTATGTGGGCGGGGTGCAATTTCATTAGCAAGGATATCGCCTTCTGTTGAAATAAAGAACTCAACCGCCATGGTGCCGACGTAAGCTAAGCCATCGGCAATTTTATCTGCCATTTCTATCGCACGTTGAATTTGTTGTTCTGGTGCGCTGCTCGGCACAGTCGTTGAATGTAGGATGCCATTTACATGTACGTTTTCGGCAACAGGAAAGTGAGTTATTTCACCCGATTGACTGCGCGCTAAAACGGTCGAAATTTCACGTTCAAGATTAATGCGTTGCTCAAGCACACATTCAACCTTTTTTAATGCGGTGAATGCAGTACGCACATCATCGGCGCTGTTACATACTGACTGACCTTTGCCGTCATAACCAAAGCTCGCGGCTTTGATGATGGCAGGGAACTGGAACGACTCTGCAATCGCGTCAATATCTGCCATATTACGGATGGGTGCATAGGGGGCGACATTAATACCTAAGGATTCAATAAAGGCTTTTTCAACCAATCTATTTTGAGTTGAAGATAAGGCTTTTGATGAGGGGTGAACCACTGTTTTTGCTTCTAAGTAAGACAATACAGTGGCAGGAATATTTTCAAACTCAGTGGTTATGGCATCACAGTGTTCTGCAAGCTGGGCGAGCGCTGTTTCATCAGTATATTTTGCACAAATATGTTGATCAGCAATAATGCCCGCGGGGCTATTTACATCAGGCTCTAGCATGATCACTTTGTAGCCCATTGTTTGAGCCGCAGTGGTAAACATGCGGCCTAACTGGCCGCCGCCCAGTATGCCTAATGTGGCGCCAGGCAATATTGGAGTTTTAGTTGTCATAGTTTTACTCTGGGTTTCTATTCGGGTGGCAGCGTCATTGCCCGCACATTTTTGTGTTGGTCTTTTCTGAATTGCTCTAGTTTCTCAGCAAGCGCCTTATCTGTGGTTGCTAGCTGGGCAATGGCAAATAACGCGGCGTTAGCCGCACCGGCTTCACCAATAGCAAAGGTAGCAACGGGAATGCCTTTTGGCATTTGTACTATCGATAATAAGGAATCTTGACCTTTGAGATATTTGGATGGAACAGGTACACCCAAAACAGGAATGGTGGTGTTAGCCGCCAGCATCCCCGGCAAGTGTGCCGCACCGCCTGCACCAGCAATAATACAGACTAGACCTTTGTCTTTTGCAGTTTTAGCATAGTCTGTTAATAAGTCGGGTGTGCGATGTGCAGAGACGACTTTGCTTTCAAAAGGCACGCCGAAGGCTTCAAGTTGCTCAACTGCTTTTTGCATAATAGGCCAGTCACTATTGCTACCCATTACAACGCCAATTACAGGTTTGTTCATGTGTTATCCATTATTTACTTAGAAACAACGGCTTATTTTAGCTAATTTATTGAATTTAGGGAAATATATCCGTAATTATTCAATCTGTGGATTTTCGCTTCTCCGTCACTCCGGTATGCTTTTAGCCGGAGTCTTGCTTGTGCGGAGCTCCCGGCTAAAAGCATACCGGGAAGCATAGGATGACGATGATTTTTTTGCAAATTGAAGGATTACGGGTATATAGCCGATCAAAACTATTCTTCAGGTACATAAATAAAAGAACCGTCTTTCATTCGGTAAGCCACACCTGCCTTGATGCCTTCACCTTGACCGATAGTGTCGGAGGCTTTGTAACGCTCAATTTCTTCGCCTTTTTTTATGACCATTTCCATATTAGGCTGACCGGGGTTTTTAATTACAGTCACTTCATCTTGGCTAAAAGGATTAAGTGGATTTTGAATAATAATGATCAATAGTGCGGCAACCAAGACAAGCAAGACATCAATTAAGTTGATCACTGATAACATCGGGTTGAGTTCTTCATCTTCATCAAGAATTTTTGATGGCATTAGTTTGCCCCTAGTTGTTTTTCTATTTCAACCAGCTCTTCTGCAAACCAACGTTTTTTAATGGATGCGACCCAAAAAGTTAAAGAGGCGGCAGCTAGACTGAGTGTGACGGCAGTAAAAGCAATATTCAAATGCTCGCCCATGGCATAGCTATTATTTTCCTGCAATGCAACTAGCGCTGGCCCCATGGGGATCAAAGTGGCTATCAAGCCCAGCATTGGTGTGATGCGAGTGACGATGCGTACTGTTTCTAATTGCTTTAGTGCGTAAATTTCAATTTCATTGAGCGATTCTGATTGGTGTTTATTGAAATAATGCACAATGGGGTATCCCGCTTGCGAATTTGCAGACAAAGGCAAGCGGTGTCTTAACCAAGCAAAGGCAGCCATTCGGCCTATTTCTATGATGCCATACAAAAATGAAAGATAAATGCCTACCAGGACGGGCTGTAGGAGAATTTGTGAAACTTGATATGCTATATTTTCCATGGATGTTAAATTACCTAAATTAAATTTGAGTGGTTCGTTGTTGTCGGATCAATTCAAAAACAAATCCCAACACTAGCAATAACAATAAAGTTAGCGCCACCCAGTAAATATAGCTGTCCTCTTCATTGACATCCTGTTCTGCTTGTTTTTCTAATTTAATGCCCTCGATTTGAACTGATTCGACTGCTGTGGCTGAAGTGTGTTGCTGAGTTGGGTTTGCTTGTAACTCATTTAATTGTTGCAATGCGGATATATCTATTCCAAAGCCGACAGCTTTACTTTGTAGAAATTGTTTAAATTTGTCATTAGGAGTATAAACATCATTATCTTTGATGATTTCTAGGTATTTTTCTACGAGTGCCTTCACGGTTTCATCGGGCGCATCCCAATACTCTTTGCGAATGGCTTCTAGCATTCTCTCAGAGATTTGGGCAATGGCGGCCGGTTGAACTTCTTTAAACCATTCATCCACACCTAATTCCAGCTTGTCTTCTACATAAATTTCAAACAGTTCTTGCCACTGATCTGCTCGCACCGCTTCGGGTGACATTACATTCCAACCCCAAAAATTATTGACCACGTCTAAAATTTCAAGTGCGCCTGAATAGCCCTCATCCATTATTTCATTTACCCAGTTTGGATGGTAATAGCGAGTGCGTAGCTCTTTGGCAATAAACTCGGCCGCTGTTTCGTTTTTAAAGTTTTTGGTGTTGCGTAGATTAGCAATATAGAGTTCAGGCGTTTTCCCGTCTAAATATCTAACGGCCTGACCTATTCCACCTAGATATTCAAAGGGGTGATCAACAGTCAAAATGCCATGCAGGTTAGAGCTTCGGGATAAAATAGCGGCTTTTGTGCCTTTTAGGTTTTCGGCAAACAGGTCAAAATCTTTTAATTTTATATTGCGTGTACCCGCTTCGGTGCCAAATAAATGCCCCATTCGGGAGAGATAGGTTTTCACCATCGACTCATCAGAATCCCAAGTATCACTGGCTAAGGTGGCATCTGGTAGGTTAGTGCCATAAACACCACTTTCATTGGCAAAGAAACGAACCCGCGAATATTTAGCCGCTTTTTGTTCGCTTAAGCCTTGAGCTAATAAACGTTCTTTTAACTGATCGGAATGCTTGCTCACAAAGTTTTGTGGCTCTTTTAATTTAGCTACCTTAACAATCGCTTGTGAAATTCTGTCCATTAACCCCGGCAAGTTATCACGATACAATCCTGTGGCGGAAAGCACTACATCTATTCGCGGTCTTTTCAATTCATCCATGGGAATAATTTCTACATCTACAACTTGATCTCGTTCATTCCAGACTGGGCGCACACCAATGGCGTATAAAATCTCAGCTTCTAAGACACCAAAATGCTTTAACGTTTCTGTAGACCACATTGAGAACGCTAGTTTGTCTGGGTATATGCCATGTTTTGCTTTATAGCTTTCAATTAAATCAGTGGCCAAAAATTTGCCAGCCTTCCAAGCCGCTTTTGTTGGGATTTTGGTGGGATCAAAGCCGTAGATATTTTTACCGGTGGGTATGGCTTCGGGATTTCTTATCGGGTCATTACCGGTGCCGGTCGGAATATGTTTTGCTGCTAAACCATCTAATAAATGTTCAATTTCTTGTTCAGCTAGAAAATTATTATAATGACTTTGTGCTTGCTGGAGATAGGGTTGAACATTAGCTGGGAAGCTATCTAATGGTTTTTTGTTGACCAAAAAATCGTTTAAATAGCTAAACGATTTAGTATTATAAATCTGTTGATATTGCTGTGCCAACACATGCGAGGGTTCCACCCCATCAGCTGCCTGAATATAGTCTTTATCCAACATTTGAAAAACAGTCAGCAACAGATGATTTGTTTCAGCAACACTACCAAAACTATGCAAGCCCATCGGTTGCGCTGTTGCCGCTAGTTCTAGCAAATAATCATGTAGTTTTTTATTAAATGCCTCAAAGTTTAACCAGATCTGTTCCTCTGTTAAGCTCATATCTTTATGAAAATCTAAAGCAACAACTTGCGCCACCATCGATTTTTTGGTTTCTTCTCTAACGCGTCCCTCTTCTAGCTCACCGATTTGATGCATTTTTTCATGAATTTCCACTAGATCACCATATAAACCAGCAGGTGCAAAGGGCGGAGTATTATGTGAAATAACTACGGCTTGTCCGCGACGTTTAGCAATTAATGCTTCACCGGTATTTGCCACACTGTAGGGATAAACAACCGGCACACCGCCAATGGTTGAATAGGAATCATCATAAGCCCATAAGCCCCGCTCTTTACCCGCTAGCCATTCTTGAGTTCCATGTGTTCCGACGTGTACAATGGCATCCGTTTTATAACCATCAACAATATAATGATAGACCGCTCGATAAGCATGATGTAGCGGTACTTTTTTATCATGAGAAATATCTTTTTCACGATCACGTCGCGAGCCACGATTAGGCTGTGGCATCACAATGATATTGCCGAGCTTTAGTCTAGGCACAACAAAATACCAGCGACCCTCATCTTTAATAGTTAAGTAGTTATCTTCGGGATCGCCCCAGCTTTGCTGGATCCAATCTTGTTGTGATTGAGGAAAGCTGGTTAACCACTGCTTGTAATCATCAACGGCAATTTTTTCAGCTAAATCTTCTTTTAATAGATCGCGTAATGCTTGCTCATTATCGACCCGATAATATGGTTTTATAAGCTTCTTAATCTGCTTGATTAACATATCTGGATCGGTGTATGGCACGGTATAGCCCGCCTTTTTCATTTCAATAAACATATCCGCTAAGCTCTCGGGGATATTTAAGAAAGAGGCGCTGAAATTTTCTTCACCTTCGGGTGAATTCCATGTGACAAAGGTGACTTTTTTGTCTTTATTATCCATTCTTCTAAGCTTGGCGTAATTTAACGCCCGTTCTAACATGAGATCCATTTGTTCAGGCACGGCTACATATTTTTCATCTATCTTGCGCTTAACCGCCACAATATTGGGTGTTATGCGCCCGGCAATTTCGGGTAAGGCAATAAAAGTGGGTGAGAATACAAATGACAGACCCTGATCATCTTTTAAATAATCCTCATAGTCTCCCGCGCGGTAAAGCATAGCCTGCATAACGGGTATATCTAGTTTAGTCATCCATTTTTTCTGGGTTTCAACCGAGGTATACATGCCTGCAAAATTGATCATCACATCAATAAATAATTCTTTCTTTTCAACCTGCTCGGTATGGTTAGAGCGATACAGCAGTGCATCGGTCTTTTCGGCATTATTAGGATCATAAAAAGCGACGGGCAAAGCCCCCGCTTTTTCGATGCGACGAATTAAGTCATCAAGATGTTCGGTCATATCATCAGCAATTCTTAGTTGATGAAAACCTACGCCGATGACGGCAATATTTTTGGCAGGTTTTTTCCATATCAAATAGTCTTCCAAGCTAGCAAAAACCATTTGCGGATAATCAGGGTGATAGATACCACTTTCAGGGAAAACGATAGGAGGTAGAGCCGTTTTATCTGATACTTTAAAAATGGCCTGATTCAGGTAATCAAATAAGCGGTTAAAATTCTGCTGACCACCATTATTATAATAATCAAAAATACGTTGTGCTTGTTGGGGTGACAAACCTTTTGCCAATGGTGCTTGTTTGTACCAAAGCCCGGGGAAGACTATTCCGCCATGTTGCATAATTGCACCACGGTATTGATTGATCATGGGTATAAATTGCCCCATGTAGACATAATCAAACATCACCATGTCATATTTTTGCATTTCTTGAGCAATGCTGTCTTTATCTTGCCCCATAATAAACATCGGTTTCAAATTAATGTGATGCTCTCTAGCTAGTTTTTGTAATAACCGTGCCTTGGCAGGCTCAGAGGGTGCATTTGCTAGCCATAATATCGAGGGTTGTTTAGTGTCAGCAACGGTGGCTAACACCATTGTAGTTGTTGTGAGCGTGCACAGCGCAAGCACGATGCTAATGAGCATTTTCATCGGCAATATTCCTTAATAATTATAGGTGTAGATCAGCATTGCTGTACGAGGTGCAGCGGCCGAATAAGACTTTGTGCCACGAGATGACTTTTTCACTTCAACGGCATAGTGTTTGTCGAATACATTGTCGACATTAAGTGCAAACGAGTGCGCTCCGATGTCATATCCCACCATTAAATTGGTTACAAAGTCATAACCGTCATATTTCTCAGTATTGGCATTATCAATATAGTATTCGCCCCAACTATTCGTTTGGATGCGCGCTTTAAAACCAGTGTTGTTTTGATAATGGGCAAATAAACCATATTGTTGTTTAGGCACATAGGGCATTTGATTACCCGCATGATTTATTTCTGTAGCACTAGGGCCACCATCGACAACTTCAGTGAATTTGTCAAAAGTGTAGTTACTATAGGCATAGTTAACACCAATCTGAAGATTTGGCAGCAGCTCATAGTTACCTGCGAACTCAAAGCCTTTTTTATCGGTTTTGCCTGCATTTTGGAACGTGGTGGTGTGGAAATCCAACAAAATCGCCATGATTTCATCTTTAACTTCGGTGTAATAAATGGACGTATCAAATGACCATTTTTGATGCCGACCTTTGAGGCCTATTTCAAAATTAGTTGCAGTTGATTCAGCTAAGTCGGTGCTTTCATTTATTTCATTAGATGATGGAACTTGATCTGAGCGGGCAATAGTACCGAAAGCACTTAGCGTATCTGACAATTGATACGACACGCCAATTTTAGGTGATAATAAGTGGAAGGTTTTATCTGTTGAGCTCAGACCTTCCCCCGTTACATATTTACCGGAAGAAAAATCATATTTACCCATTTCATTGGTTTTAATATCAAAATTAGAACGGTCATAGCGTAAGCCAATATCAATTAGCCATTTTTCAGAGGGACGTAGTGTTTCTTGAAAATAAAAGCCATACAAGGTGTTGGTGGCGTCTTCGGTTTGTAATAAATCGCCTTTTTTATCAGAGAGTGTGGAGAGGATACGATCAGCTTGCGGACCAAAAGGGATGGTTTCTACATCACGAAAAGCATATTTTCGACGGTCATCACTTTTTTCTTGGCGAGCGGTGATGCCTGCAACTAAAGTGCTTTCTCCCCACAGCTGGTGATCAAATACAAACTCCAAGTCGGTACCATAACTTGCCACGCCATCACTTTCAATATCACTAATGGTACCTGTTATAGGGTGGAAATGTGTCCAGTGCGTGTAATAAACTTTGGGTCTAAAACGAAGATTATCAGTTAACTGTGTTTCTAAACGGGTATTAAAAAACCATATTTTTGAATATCGACCAGAATGTTTCCAAGCATTACCATTATCTTTTTGCTTGCCAGTGCGTTCATATTCAGCAAATTGTGCTTTGCCCATAGATCCAGGTAGTTCCATATTAGCTTCAGCGTAGCTGAGTTCTGTGTCTAAGGAATCCGGTTCATTAAATTTAAAGGCATGTTTAAAGCTGATTTGATTACTATCAAATTCATTCCAGTGCCGCCAATCATTATCGAAGGCGCGGCGAGAAGCGGTAATTGATATTGCATTGTTATCATTTAATAACATTGCATGACGTAAATTATAGTTTTCAGCACCTTCGTTACCTAAGCCAATGCGAATGCGATTGCTATCAACATCAAAAGGTGATTTAGAAAGTATTTGAATAGTACCCCCTGCGGAGCCAGCAGCAAATAAAGAGCCGGGGCCTTTTGTGATTTCAATTTGTTCGATATCTTGGGTGTCAATAAAGTCAAAGCGTGAAAAGCTATCGGGATCGGTCATCGGTACGCCATCTCGTAGCACCATGATTTCCCGTACACCAAAATTGGCTTTTTGCCCTGCACCACGGATGATCAATCGTACATCATAACCGCCATTTTTTGAGTCAATCAATAGCCCCGGCACGCCTTGAAGTGCATCTTTGATGTTCATCATTTTTGTGCTTTCAATCAGCTCCTCATCAATGACCGTGATCGCTGCCGGTACCTCACGGGTAAGTCGGTCAACACGGGTTGCAGTGACACTTAAGGGATCAAGTTTTAGAGCAGTTTCTGCTGAAAAAGCGGTAGCGGGGTAAATTGCCATGGTTATAAATAAGGGCAGAAACGATAAGTGTAGGGTTTGGTTGGCTAAGCGCATAAGCTAGAATTTCTCTTGAGATATAAATGTACAATGGGAGAAAAAGTGTACAAAAATCCCAGCAAATTCCAAGGGAAAAATATTTTAATATCAAACAGTTAGTCATAAGGCTTAAAACAGGTCATATCCCTCAGTGATATGACCTGAAAAGCCCATTTAAGCTTTATTTTAGTTTTGTGAGAAAATCTCGTTGCGCAAAAACGTGAAGGAGTTGGCTTGCGCTCTATCCATTTTTCTATTTGGGGATTAGGGATAGTGTTTAAGATTGATGAAAAGGACTATAACAGCTATAATATTAGATCCGTTTTTTCGCGGCTCAAATAGGGTTCGGGCGCATTATTGTCTTTTAAAATTATTTTTTAAGGCGTGCCCATCAAATTTTGAATATTTTAAAGATACTTTAATGGTTTCTCATCCGTAAAAAGCTGAAATCTGTCGGTATTTAAGAATTAGAATCAAGCCTAAGCCACCGGCCTTGCAAGCTACTGTGGCGGAAAAACATATTAAAGTTAGTGATGTGATTATGAAAAAAACAATAACAAAACAGACTATAGCGTTTGACGATAATTTCATTGTGGATTTACGTGATCGTCAAATTTACGATCATGAAAAATATAGTGATAGCTGTGGTGTTGGCTTCATTACCCATAAGAATTCGCAACAGACGCATGATGTATTAGCAAAAAGCCACGAGGCTTTATGCACCATTCCACATCGTGGCGGGATGAGTGCGGAAGGTATCGGCGATGGTGCGGGGGTGAATATTGATTTATCACAGCGTTTTTTCCAAAAAATTGCCAACCAAGATGATTTGGAACTAGGCAAATTTGGTGTTGCAAACTTCTTTTTGCCTAGGCAAGCAGAGTATGAAGACGATGCCATTGCTTTGGTTGAAGAAAAATTAAGAGCCTTTAATTTCCCAATATTATTGTGGCGCGATGTGCCCGTTAATAATGATGCATTAAATGATGCCAGTGTGCAGGCGCAATTGCCTCTTAAGCAAGTGGTGTTTTTGCGTAGCAATAAGCTGGTAGATGCAAGTTGGAATGAGTTCGATTCTGCCATTGCACATTGTCTGCAAGCGATTGAAGATGTGTGTTACGAGATGCCTGAATTGGATGGCTTTTATCCTTGTTCAATGAGCGCACGTACGCAGGTGCTGAAAGGTCGGCTAAATTCAAATGAGGTGATGCCATATTTTGAAGATCTGATGGATCCTGATCATGAAATTCATTCGCTGTTTTTCCATACTCGTTTTTCAACCAATACCGAACCTGCCACCATGATGGCGCAACCCTTTCGCCGTATGGCTCATAATGGTGAGTTAAATACCGATAAGAAAAACCGTTTATCAGAAAAAGCGATTGCAACACAACAAGGCAAAACGGTACATTTCCCCAAAGGTCAGTCTGATAGTGCGCGATTAGATCAAACTATTGCACGTCGTATTGTTGATGATGGTATGAATGTGGTTGAAGCCATTGTTGCGATGATGCCGCCAGCATGGGAGAACATTAGCGATCTCAACCCGGATGTTGCGGCGATGCTTGAATATTTCAGTTTATATGAAGAAAAGAATGATGGCCCCGCCGCGCTGGTTTTTGGTAATGGTCAGTTTATTGGTGCTCGGCTTGATCGCTTAGGTTTGAGACCGCTACGCCTTACTGAAACAGAAGAATATTTAACCGTTATGTCAGAATCAGGTCAGATTGATTTTCCTGCTGAAACAGTGATCAAGCGTGGTCGCATTGAAGCCGGCGATATGGTTTTCTGGTCACATGAAGAAGGCCGATCATACAACGGTGCAGAATACTTACAAAAATTAGCGGCGCGTAAAGACTATAAAAAATTATTAGATGATGCCGTAATTAATTTAGCGGATTTAGCTGAAACTAAGGCAGAGTTAGCTAAACCAAGCGAAGGTCTGGACGAGACTAGTCAGCAAGTGGCTTATTACTTGAACCAAGAAAGCCTGCGTTTTATGTTAGATCCCATGCTTAATAACGGTGCAGAACGTGTTTATGCTATGGGTTATGGCCTAACGCCAAATGCCTTATCTGATGATGAAGGCGGCATGAGCCAATATTTTAGCCAGCGTTTTGCTCAAGTTACTAACCCACCACTAGATAGTATTCGTGAAGCAGACGGTATGACTTTGCGGGTGGCTTTAGGTGGAAAACCGGGTTTTGTTGAAGATCAACAGCAAATTATTATTCAATCGCCGGTATTATTACAACAAGATTTGACTAAGATATTAGCTCAAACTAGTGTAGCAACGCGTATTATCCCGATCACCTATCAAGCTGATTATAATAACGCTAAACGCAATGCAAGCCAGCTTGAATTGGCGTTGGCTAAAGTCTGTAATGCCGTTGAAAAAGCAGCGCGGGATAATATAGGAATTATCGTATTGTCTGACCGTGAGATCTCAACGAAACAAGCGGCAATACCGTTATTGTTAGCGGTGGCATCAGCAAATCAACGATTGATCAAGAAAGGCTTACGTTTTAACTCCAGTCTTATTGTAGATAGTGGTCAAATCGTATCTACTCACGATGTGGCGACCACCTTAGGTTTTGGCGCCTCTGCTATTTTTGCGATTAGCGCACAATCACGAGCAGAAGCGTTAAATGCTGAAACGGCTGATAAGGCCATGCAAAACTTCCAAAAGGCCATCAACAAGTCTTTAATGAAAACGATGGGTAAGTTTGGTTTGTGTACGGCTGAAAGTTACATCGGCGGCGAGTTTTTCGAAAGTAGCTTTTTAGATACCAAAGAGCCACATCTTAAACAGGTTTTTCCGGGGATTGATGCGCCCGTGGGTGGTGTTCACTTTCTTGATATCGCCACTTCAAGTGCTAAATGGCATGCATTGGCTACGGCTGAAAACCAACAAGATCTGCCGAATCTGGGTTTATTTAAAGAGCGTGCCGAAGGTGCGGGACATAGCTTTGGCGTGGTTTCTGTACGTGAATATGGTCATATGTACAAAGAAAACATCACTTATATAGAAAAAGAACAAGCCAAACATTTGAAATTGTTGGGTGATGAAGCCTTGGGGAGTGATGAAGGTTACCAAGACTTTGGTTATGAGGCGCGTACACCTGAACAAATTGACGCACATAAAATTTCGCCGAATTACACACAGTTTATTACTGAAATGACTAAAGAACGTCATCAGCGCCCCGCGGCATTGCGTGATGTAATGGGTTTGCCTGTCGATGTATCAGCTGCCAAAACAACGCAACAATTTGATCAATTATTAGGCAGTCAAAAGTTCAAAGGTAATTCTATCTTTGTTATTCGAGGTTTACATGTCGAACAGAAGAGGAAAGGCGTATTTAAAGTTTATTTTGAATCAGCAAATGATGAAGATCGGCTTATACAATTAAAACAACATTTTGAAATACGGTTTCCACATTCAGATCATAAAATTTCCTTGCAGAAAGGTTATTTAACGATTGCAGCTGGCCATTATTTTTTAAGTTACCTTAAGGCTATTAAACCAGCCCCGAAAGCACTACCGTTGGAAAAGGTGCAGCCAGCACACGAAATCACCAAAACCTTTGCATCGGGTGCAATGAGTTATGGTGCGCTGGTTAAGCCTGCTCATCGTGCCGCATCACAGGGCACAAATATTGTCGGCGGCCTGTCAAATAGTGGTGAAGGTGGCGAAGAATTTATTCGTTCAAACAGCATTCTCGCCAGCAGGATCAAACAATTTGCCTCGGGTCGCTTTGGTGTGTGGGCAGGCTTTTTAGCCGATCCATTATTAGAAGAAGTAGAAATTAAAATTGCACAAGGTGCAAAACCAGGCGAAGGCGGACAGTTACCGGCTAAAAAAGTGACGGTCGAAATCGCAGCAATGCGTGGTGGTACGCCAGGTGTAGAGCTTGTTTCACCGCCGCCGCATCATGATACTTATTCTATCGAAGATTTAGGGCAGCTTATTCATGATTGTAAGGCGACGCGTCGTCGCGTTGTTGTCAAACTGGTGTCATCAGAAGGCATCGGTACTATCGCCGTCGGCGTTGCAAAAGCAGGTGCAGATGTGATCAATGTCGCGGGCAATACGGGTGGTACAGGAGCGGCACAAGTGACCAGTTTAAAACACACTGGGCGTGCGGCAGAAATCGGTATAGCAGAGGTGCATAAAGCCTTATCTGCAAATGGTCTGCGCGATAAAGTGATTTTGCGAACTTCAGGTGCGCATCAAATGGGCACAGACGTGATTAAGTCGGCGCTATTAGGCGCGGATAGTTTTGAGTTTGGCACGGCGGTATTAATGATGCTCGGCTGTGTACAAGCAAAAACCTGTAATATCAAATGCCCAGTGGGGTTAACGACCAACCCCGAAGCTTATGACGGTGATGCCCGTGTGTTGGCGCAATATTATATGAACCTTGCCCAAGAAGTACGCTTACTGCTGGCGAATTTAGGGTTTAGTAGTCTTGCAGAGATTAGAGGTCGCTCTGAATTATTGCATTTAATTGATCATGAAAAAATAGTGGGTGAATTAGACTTGCGTGGTCTGCTTGCTGAAGAGGACACCGTTGTCGTTGACCAACCTGTTTATTTAGAAGCCAATTTTAAAATAGATGATATGGTTTTAGAGGCGGTAAAAGAACAGATTTTCTCTGGCAAGAAAGCCGCCATTGTCTTGCAAGGTGACCGTTATAAACTTAATAACCGTGATAAAACGGTGGGTGGCCAACTTGCCATTGATGTTGAACGTGCGTTGAATTATGAGTTAGATCAACAAACGCGTAACGGTATTAAAAGTGCTATTCATACAGCGGCAAACGGCAGACGCTATTTTGGTCATGACGCTACCATTAGAGTTAATACAACAGGTAGTGCAGGTCAAAGCTATGGCGCATTTAACATTGTCGGCATGCATATGCACCACGAAGGCACCTGTAACGATGGCGTGGGTAAAGGCGCGAGTGGCGGTGTTATTGCTATTAAAATCCCTGAAAATGACGGCGTAGCACCCACACAACAGAACACCTTGATCGGTAACTTTGCCTTATTTGGTGCCGTGGGTGGTCAAGCCTATATCAATGGTGAAGCCGGCGATCGCTTTGCTGTGCGCAACTCTGGTGCAATGGCAGTGGTTGAAGGCTTAGGCGATTTTGGCTGTGAATATATGATCAATGGTAGCGTGCTGAATATCGGCACCTTTGGTAAGGGGCTTGGCAATGGTATGTCGGGCGGCTTTGCTTACCAGTATGATCCTGAAAATAGAATTGAAGTATTGTATGATGCCAGCTCGGTAAAATATGGCCATATTGCAGATAACAGTGATGAAGCGCTTGGCCATGAGCAGTTTATTAAGCATATGCTTGAGCAACATGTTCAATATACGGGTTCAAGCAAAGCAAAAATGTTGCTGGAAAATTGGGCGGAGGAGCGCGCACACTTCTTATATTTGCAGCCTATTGCATTGCAGCAGACGCAATCTGCCCAGTCCTTGGTGACATTGGGTCGTAAAGTGATGCTTGAAGAGCTATCATTTGCCATGGCAGATTATCAGCTAACACCGCTTAAAAAGGTGTTAATTGAAGGTGGAACAATTTTAGATGGACATGTGCCAGCCTATCAGCAAGTTGATACGGCATTAAGTTTTGATTTGCTCAATGCTTACGGTGTGATGCGAATGGCCAAACAGGCAGTTCATACCTTGGCAAAGAAAAAATCGATAGGCGAAGTGAGTGAGCTTTTTGAAAGCAGCGTAGCCCAAAACCTAATAAAAACAGAAGATTATGCCTTGCTTGAAGCGTTGGCAAAAGAATGTAAAAAAGCATTGGAACGCTATAATGAAGAAGAATTATCTATTATATTAGCCGACAAGCGTATTAGAGATTACAAAAAAAGCTTAACGCTACGCGATGTGCAGTCCGTTTATTCTCTCGGCTCAACGGCATGGATTATTGCCCAAGATCGAGTGAATGCAGAGGCAATGGGTCATCTTCCTGATTTTAGAGAACTGATTGCAGAATATTTAGTGAAGGCCGTATTAACAGCGAACAAAGCGGCGTAAGTAATAAAGAGCTTGAGATTAACAAATTTATGACTAAGAACAAGATAATGGAAACACTGTTTAGTGAACAACAACAAGAATGGTTGAGTGGTTATTTTGCAGGTGCAAATACACGCTTATTAGATCAAGCTGACGATCAGGCCAACTCAAACATGAGACCGCTTACTATTATGTATGGCACACAAACCGGTAATAGTGAAAACCTTGGTGATGATATTACGGCATTAGCCGGTGAATATGGCTTGTCGGCTACCGTCGTTGATATGGCAGACATTGAGCTAGAGGAACTAACAAATATCGAACGGTTATTTGTTATTTGTAGCACTTATGGCGAAGGCGAGATGCCTGATAATGCCGAAATATTATGGCAAGAAATCAGCGAAACGGATGATCTTGATTTAACTAAAATGCATTTTTCAGTATTAGCACTGGGTGACAGTTCTTATGATGAATATTGTGAAGCAGGCAGGCAATGGGATGAACGCTTGGCAGAATTAGGTGCAAAACGTATTGCTGATCGGGTAGATTGCGATGTTGATTTTGATGATGATGCCGAAGCATGGATCAAAACAGCATTAGATGCGATAAAAGAAACAGGCAGTACACCGGTTGTCAGCGAGAATAAGGCGGCTAAACCAACAAAAGAAAAATCGCAATATAATCGTAAAAATCCTTTTGCTGCGCATTTGCTGACCAATAAAACAATCACAGGTGCTAATTCTAGCAAAGAAATTAAACATTTTGAGATCGGTATAAAAGGCAGTGGTTTAAGCTATGAAGCGGGTGATGTGCTTAATATCGTTCCGCAAAATGATCCCGATTTAGTGGATGAGCTGATGGCCGAATTGGCGCTATCAGCAGATGAATTTGTCGGTGATGAAAACGTGCGAGAAGCGCTTATCAAAACCTACGATATCAAAGTCCCCACCATACCGTTTTTACAAGAAGTTGCCAAGCAAAGTGGCGACAAAGAATTAACACGTCTGCTTGAAAATAATGATAGAGAAGCATTAAACAGCTACCTTTGGGGGCGTGATATTATTGATTTTGTCATTGACTTAAAACCTAAATTTACTGCCGAAGCATTCATTGAATTATTACGCAAATTACAAGCGCGTGCTTATTCTATTTCTAGCTCATCGAAGAAACATGATGATGAAGTGCACCTGACTATTTCTAGTGTGCGCTATGAAAGTCATGGCAGAAAGCATGAAGGGGTTGCATCATGTTATTTAGCTGATCGTGTGGTTGATGATGAAAAAGTGCTGGTTTATTTCAGCCCCAACACCACTTTCAGAGTGCCAGAAGATAAAGACACGCCGATCATTATGGTTGGGCCTGGCACGGGTATTGCGCCGTTTAGAGCTTTTTTAGAAGAACGTGAAGCGACCGATTCAAAAGGTGATAACTGGCTGTTTTTTGGCGATCGTACAGAAAAAGAAGATTTTATTTATCAAGACGAAATTGAAGCATGGCAAAAATCAGGCTTACTGACCAAACTTGATCTAGCATTCTCACGCGACCAAGAACAAAAAATATATGTGCAAACGCGGATGCAAGAAAAAGGTGCTGAACTATTTGCATGGCTAGAGCGTGGCGGTTATTTTTTTATTTGTGGCGATGCCACCTATATGGCAAAAGATGTTGATAAAACACTGCACGATATTATCAGCGAACATGGCAAAATGGATGAGGCCGCCGCTATTGCGTATGTTAATGATTTGAAGAAAGCAAAACGTTATGTGCGGGATGTTTATTAGAGTCAAAGAGAAAAGGGTATTACTGAAAAAGTATCATTGTTCTTTTACCCGAGCAGTGATATTTCGTTAGCTAACGGAGAGTTGGGTATTTTATTGATAACGAACATACAAGCATAGGATGTTAGCAACATGGCAGAACAAAACACCTTACAAAAAGCCTTAGAAATAAATTTAGATAATTGTAAATACGGCTCCATTGTTGAAATTGGAGCAGGGCAAGAAGTAGCACGCAATTTTTTCCGCGCTGGCGGTGCGGCAGGCACCATTGCTAAAACCATGTCAGCGTATGATATGCAAGTTAGTGATGATATTTATGGCTTAGAAGAGTCTGGGCGCTATGTGACCCGTAGCCGTTTGATGAAGATGCTGGATAAGGAATTTTCGTCGCTCACCGATCTGTTAACGCCGATCCGTTCTAAAAACACCACTTTTTTTTCTTACGCCGCCACGGTGACCGCAAAAAGCTATCTGCAAAAAAACGAATGCCATGGCTGGCTAGGGATCCGCTTGCAGCTTTATCGTGGTGCAGCGCCTAGTGATGTTGTTATACATGTGCGGATGCTGGACGATGATGGTAGCGCACAGCAAGAGGCTTTAGGTATTCTTGGGGTGAACTTGATCCATGCAACTTTTGAGCATTTTACCAACCCTAAAAAAATCATTGAATCGTTGTTAGATAATATAGGGCCGTGCCGAATTGAAGTCGATATGATCAACTTCTCCGGTCCCTATTTTGAAGAAACTGAAAATAGATTGATGAATTTACATTTGGTACATAAAGGTTTAACCCATGCGGTTATGTTTAATGATAAAGGTGAAATTCAAATACCCGGCGAGCGTTTATATAAAAAGAATATTTTGATCCTCCGTGGTACGTTTGCGCCCTTAACCAATGTGCATATTGATATGACTGGATGTGGTCAACGTTATTTCAATGAAACGGAAAATATTAGCACGGATAAAACAATGGTGTTAGCTGAACTCACGATGGCAAGTCTCACCGTTGGCGATAAAATTGATGATGCCGACTTTCTAGCCCGCGTTGACATGCTGAACTCGCAAGGCTATACGGTGCTGGTGTCCAATTATTTACGCTACTTCCGCTTACGTGCCTATTTCAGACGCTATACCCAAAAGCAAATCGGCATGATCCTAGGGATCTCTAGCTTAGATGCGGTGTTCAACGAAGAGTATTATGAAGGGATGGAAGGCGGGATCTTAGAAGCATTTGCAAAATTATTTCCTGACAATACCCGCCTCTATGTTTACCCCTATAAGAATTTGGAAGAAGATGAAATAGTGACAGTTGATAATTTTAAAGCGCCACAACATTTACAGCATTTATATACTCATTTGCTGGAAAATGGCTATCTAATTGGATTAGCCTGTGCAGATACTAGCTTGCAAAGTGTAGATCGTTCTAGTATTTCTGCGGATATTAAAAAAGGTCACGGTGACTGGGAAAGTTTAGTACCAGGATCTGTAGCTGAAATGATTGTTGAGAAAAAACTATTGGGGTTTGCTAGTAGTTAAACATTTTGAATCGTGCAAAGCTCCCACGCTGTTTTAAGTTTAAGGAATATCAGTGTCAGAATTAAAAAATGATCGTTATCTTCGTGCTTTATTAGGTGAGCCTGTTGATAAAACATCGGTTTGGGTTATGCGGCAGGCGGGGCGTCATTCTCGCGAACGTGGGAACCCAACGATAGGGACAATATCTACGGCTCATTAATTCTTCTTGCAACTGCAATGTAATTACATTATAGTTACATTTATATGTAGAATTGTCGGAGGTGAAAAATGGTGCATTTAGTTAAGATTGGTAATTCTCAGGGAATTAGGATCCCGAAACCCTTTATTGAGCAAGCGGATCTTGAGGGAAAAGAGCTGGCTTTAGAAGTGGTTAATGGCGGGCTGTTTATCGCGCCTAAAAAACAGCCTCGTGAGGGTTGGGCGGCGTCTATTGAGGCAATAATTGCATCTAAGGGCATGGAAAACTCGGATGAAGAATGGCTTGGAGCAACGCTTACATCTGATGATGATTTAGAATGGTAGCCCTAGATGTTGCACGATTCCAAGTTTGGTTAGTTGCATTGAACCCGACACAGGGACGAGAAATCAATAAAACACGACCTTGTTTGATTATATCTCCAGATGAAATAGCATCACTTTCTACCGTATTAGTTGCCCCGATGACAACAAAGGGCTTTGATTTCCCGTGTCGTGTGGAGTGTGATTTTAAAGGCAAAACCGGTCTAATTTTATTAGACCAAATCAGAGCGGTTGATAAATCTCGTTTAGTTAAAAAGTTAGGTGAGATTGAAAGTGAAACCCAAATAAAAGTGTGCGATAGGCTCCAAGAGTTATTTTCGTATTAATTGTAGGAAACAAAATGTCAGAATTAAAAAATGATCGTTACCTTCGCGCTTTATTAGGTGAGCCTGTTGATAAAACACCGGTTTGGGTGATGCGGCAGGCGGGGCGTTATCTACCTGAATATCGTGAAGTGCGCGCTAAGGCGGGTGATTTTATGACGCTGTGCAGTACGCCTGATTTAGCGTGTGCAGTGACTTTGCAGCCACTTCGTCGTTTTGATTTGGATGCGGCGATTATTTTCTCTGATATTCTGACGATTCCTGATGCAATGGGTTTGGGTTTACATTTTGTTGCTGGCGAAGGACCTAAATTTACTAAGCCGATAAAATCAGCTGCTGATATTGCCAAGTTAGGCGTGCCAGATATGGAAGATAACTTGGGTTATGTGATGGATGCGATTCGTTTAACGCGTCGTGAGATTGATGGCAAAGTACCGTTGATTGGTTTCAGTGGAAGCCCTTGGACATTGGCGTGTTATATGGTTGAAGGTGGTTCCAGTAAAGACTTTGCCAAAGTGAAAGGCATGCTATTTGATGCGCCTGAGCAAATGCATACGTTGCTGAATGTGATGGCTGATTCGGTTATTGCCTATTTGAATGCTCAGATTGCAGCGGGCGCGCAATCTGTGATGTTGTTTGATACGTGGGGCGGTGCATTAAGCACGGGCAATTATCAAGAATTTTCATTGGCGTATATGCAAAAAATCATTTCAGGCTTAACCCGTGAAAGTGAGGGTCGCATAGTACCTGTAACGATGTTTACTAAAGGTGGCGGTCAATGGCTTGAGCTGATGGCGGCATCTGGTGCCGATGCTGTGGGTCTTGATTGGACAACGGATATTGGCACAGCACGTCAACGTGTTGGTGATAAAGTTACCTTGCAAGGTAATATGGATCCCTGTGTTTTATATGCTTCTGCTGATCGTGTTGAACAAGAAGTAGCCAGTGTTTTAGCGAGCTTTGGCAAAGCTGAAACAGGCCATGTGTTTAACTTGGGGCATGGTATTCACCCAACAATCGATCCTGAGAAAATGCAACGTCTGGTTGATTCAGTACACCGTTTGAGCGAGCCTTATCACGTAGTGTAATTAGAGCTTCTAACCATAGCCATAGAGTTGAAATAGTGCTCTCCGTGTGCCCTGTGTCTCTGTGGTGAATAATATAATGAACGTTTCTCATAATAAAAACATCTGGATTGGCTTTGCTTTGGCCGCCTTCGGTACGCTGCTGTTTTCGTTGAAATCTATATTCATTAAATTTTTATACCAACAAGGGCTAGATGCTCATTCTGTGTTGGTATTAAGAATGGCTTTGGCTTTACCTATTTATATAGTAGTTTTAACGTGGTTATTACGCGGTAAATCTCAGCATTCCAAGCTAAATTTTTCTACCTTGCGTGCACTATTTTTATTGGGTTTTCTGGGCTATTATCTGGCTTCTTTGCTGGATTTAATGGGTTTGGAATTAATCACTGCTCAACTAGAAAGGTTAACTTTGTTCACCTATCCTTTTATGGTGGCAATAATAGGCTATTTTCTGTTCAATGAGCCTTTAACACGAAGATTGATCGTTGCGTTAGTGATCACTTACTCTGGTTTAATGCTGGTAATGGGACAAGAGTTACAACTGACGGGCAACAATGTCATGTTGGGTGTTGCTTTGGTGTTAGGCAGCGCTTTAAGTTTTTCATTCTATGTTTTATTTAGTAAAAGGTTTATTAAAAAACTAGGTAGCCCATTATTTACCAGTCTAGCTATGATTGCTTCTAGTATTTTTGGTCTTATTCATGGTGCGGTGGTGCTAGATTGGGCAACATTAAGCCTCTCAGCAATGGCATGGTTATGGCTGGTGATGCTGGTTGTATTCAGCACAGTAATCCCAAGCTTTATGATGACGGAAAGCATCAATCGAATTGGCCCCGCTCAAACAGGTATTGTAGGAATGCTAGGGCCCATTTTTACGATTGTGTTGGCGGTTTATTTATTGGATGAACCGTTTAGCTTAATGATTGCATTAGGTGGTGTAATGATACTGCTTGGCGTATTTAGTTTAATGGTGAAGAAAGACTAAATTAAAGTAGATTTTGGTTTAACACATGCGAAAAAGCTAGCTAATCTTCTTCTTTTTTACGGGCTTCTTTAATCAACTGTCGTGCAAAGCGTTTGACCTCAAGATCATAGAGTGCCAGTTGCCCACCTGTTCTGATAGCGCTCATTGCCAATCCGCCGATAATCATCAGTAACAATACCGCTAGAAACCAGGCTAAAAAATAAGAAACTCTCAAGGAATCATTGATTTTAGGGCTATCCGAGCGTGGTTCTACATCTGTTGTATTGCTGCTCAATACACTAGTTGTGAGCGATGAAATAGTGCTATCAAGGTTTGAGCCATGATCAATGGCATCAGCAAAGCGTTCGATACGCTGAGGTTCATCATAGAGACCCCATGCTTCAAAAATGACTTTGATGCCGACATACAAGCCAATAATAAGCATGATCAAGCCTAATGAGCGGACGAGGATAGATAAGAAATCCGTAGTTTTTGATATGTTCTGCATGATATTCCGTATTCCGTTAGCGTGATGATTCATTTAGCTAAAAGAATAGCAGATATTTTGTGGTGTTATCAACATAAAGCGAGGAAGCTAGAATGACAGGCAAAAAAATACCAGACTGGCAGTGATTGCCCAGTCTGGTAAGAGAGGCGTTTCTTAGAATTTAATTTGACCGTATAACCAGAATTTTTCTGTGTCAACTCTTGATGCAAACTCGCTATCTGCATTATAGTCAGAGTATTTTACGCCAACGGTGTAATGTTGCTTAAAAGTTTTTTGAACTAGGATATCAAACTCATTACCCGCATCTAAGCTATCTTTATCTGTTTCAAAATCATGGTAAACCACGACCACTTTAGCGCCTAATACTTTACCTACAACGGTGAAGTATATGTCTCTTAGACCTTGGGCGGGCGTAGATAAAAATTGATCTGCCCAACCTTGGAAGGCATGATTAGTGCCTAATGGTGTTTTAAAGCTATCAGTGCCATCACCTTCTTGCATTTCATACGATACTTTAGCTAGCCAACCATTATATTTGGCACCTAATTCAGCTAAATAGTAGCTTTGATCATCCATTGTGCCATCTTTGTAATCATCTTGATTTGCGTATTCAGCGGTGTATATGATTTTTACACTTTCATTTAATGGCCGTGCTCCTGACAAACGTAACCCTAAGGTTTGTGACGAGATGGCTTCTCTATCGTTATAGTCTAAGAAGTAACCATAGCCTTCTAATTTACCAATGGGTAAACCTGTGTATTGAATATTAATTAAATGTGCATTTAGGTCAATATCACCATCTTTAATAAAGGTGCCCACATCACGGTCATCACCAAAAATAGTATGAATTTCATCAATATAGGCATAATTAATAGTTGTATTTTCAAACGATGAATTGCTGACACTTAATGCATCAAATGATTGATGATTTTGGCGCCATAATATATTACCAATAAAGCGGTGGAATGGTGCTTTACGGTAGGTTATTTCTTGACGACCAAACCTAAATTCGGTATCAAAACCATTATATTGTAGATAAGCTTGATTGATTTCAGTACCTTCTGGATCGACTACGACTGAATAGGCGGTTTCACCATTGGTCAGACTATTATAATTATCTGAGCCTAATTCAGAGACATCTTCAACTTCAGCAAAGGCACTAAAACCATGAAATTGACCTGTTTTATAGCCTAAGGTTGTGCGAATAGTAAAAGCATCAGCATCTTTTAATGCATTATCTTGATCAACGCTTTCATATCGTAGCCGAGCTGAAAAGCTGACCTTGCCACTACTTAATGCTTCGAAAAATGCGTCATCAGCGGTAGATATGCTCGGGGCACCGATTAATACACCTATGCTTGCTGCTAATAATGTTAATTTTTTCATTTTATATGTCCTAAAAGTTTATAAATTGCGTTTAGTTCGCACTATTTGATAAGGTCGCCATGCGTAGCTAAAGGGTGCGCTCCAGACATGAACCAGACGCGTAAATGGGAACACTAAAAATATTGTCATTCCGAAAAACATGTGCACTTTAAAGACGGTATCAACATTAGCTAGTAATGCGGGTTCAGGTCTTAAATAAACAATGCTCTGTGACCATTCGGCTAATGCAATCATCACGCTAGGATCGTTGTGATTTGCATGACCCATCGAAACAGGAATAGTAGATAGGCCTATCAGTAACGTTATCAGGATCCAGCTAAGGATAAACTTGTCTGATGGACGGCTGGCGGCGGACACACGCGGGTTAAAAAACCGTCTGATCCACAAAATAACTGCACCAACTAAACACATGCTACCAAAAATTGCACCAGCATAGATCGCTGTCATTTGATGCGCCATATCTGATACACCTAACGCTAGAAATACACTATGAGGTGTTAATAGCCCTACAAAATGCCCACCAAATATAGCAATAATGCCGATATGGAATAGGTTGCTACCTAATCGCAAGTTTTTATTAGACAGTAATTGACTTGAATCGCTCTTCCATGTGTATTGCTCACGATCAAAACGGAGCCAACTGCCTATAAAAAACACACTTAATGCGATGTAAGGGTAAATGCTGAAAAGGAAATTTTCTAATCTCATGTCGTTTCTCCTTATGCTGCTTCTATACGGATCAAGCTAGCTCGACCTGCAATAATTGATATCAAATCCGCATAGGGACTTGCCGCTTTTTTTAAATTATCCATCAGCACGCCAAATACTTTTTTGGCATCGGCTAAAAAGACAGTTGATTCACTACTATCAAGGTAGGCCGCAAACTCTAAGATTAGTGGTAGATAATCGGGTAGCTCTTTTGCTGATTCTGATACTTCAACACCGTAGTCTTTATATAATTCACCTAAATCAATTAATGCGGGCCCACGGTTCTTGTCATCACCAAATAAATGATGGGTTAGATGCAAGCTGTGCTCAGGCACCATATCAAATGTATTGACATAGTCTGCTTGTAAATCGATTAATGGTTTATCTTCCAACTGTTTAAGATAAGCTTGAAGCGTTGAACGCTCTTGCTTATCAATATCAGGCGTGTCATTCACCCATTCATTAATTTCGGGTAGGTTATCAATAAGCTCTTGTTCTGGATACTGTAATAATACTGATAATATTTTATAAATTTTCATCATATGCTCCTATAGATTATCGCCAGAAGGTGCTAGTGCACTTGATTCTTTGCTAGTCTTACGACGACGAGGGAATAAGGTGATTTTTGATACACCTGATGAGCTATCATTACCAAAGGTGAAGCCGTTTTGACCTTGCTGTGCAAACACATCATCTAATACCATTTCTTCATGGCCTGTTGGAATAACAAAACGATCTTCATAATTGGCGATAGCTAAATAACGATACATTTCTTTGGCTTGATCTTCGCTTAAACCTGCGGCATCAAGAACCGTAGTATCGACAACCCCTTCAACATGGATGCTACGCATATAAGAGCGCATAGCAATCAACTTGTTTAATGAAGATAGAACGGGCGCTTCTTCACCAGCCGTTAATAGGTTGGCCAGATATTGAACAGGTAAACGCATAGCTTCAGCAACGGGAATCACACCGTCAGGACCCGTTGGCAGTCGGCCTTGATCAATCTTAGATTGAACAGGTGATAGGGGCGGGATATACCATACCATGGGTAATGTTCGGTACTCAGGATGCATGGGGAAGGCTATTTTCCAATCCATTGCCATTTTCCAAATAGGTGATTTTTGAGCTGCGATCAACATATCATCATTAATGCCATCACGACGTGCTGCGGCAATCACTTCAGGATCATTGGGATCTAGGAATATGCTGCACTGTGCTTCATATAAATCCTGTGTATCATCCATGCTGGCCACTTCTTCAATGCGGTCAGCATCGTAAAGCATGATGCCGTTATAGCGAATACGTCCTACGCATGATTCTGAACATACCGTTGGTAAACCTGCTTCAACGCGAGGGTAACAACCGGTACATTTTTCAGCTTTACCTGATTCCCAGTTGTAGAATACTTTCTTGTATGGGCAGGCTGAGATACACATGCGCCAGCCACGACATTTATCTTGGTCAACAAGAACAATACCGTCTTCTTCACGTTTATAAATTGAACCAGAAGGACATGAAGCAATACAGGATGCATTCAAACAATGGTTACAGATCCGCGGTAGATACATATGGAAAGTATTTTCAAACTCGCCATACATTTCTTTCTGAGCAATATCCATATTTTTGTCTTTAGAGCGATGTTTAAACTCACCCGCTAAATCATCTTCCCAGTTAGGACCCCAAGTGATTTTATCCATCACTTCACCAGTGATCTGAGAGATTGGACGAGCAGTGGGCGTTGCTTCTAATAACGGTGCATTTTGTAAGTGTGCGTAGTTAAACGTATAGGGCTCGTAATAATCATCAATTTCAGGCATATCTGGATTTGCGAAGATATTAAGCAATCGTTTGATCTTGCTGCCTGATTTTAATTGTAATTTACCATTGTTGAGTTCCCAGCCGCCATTCCATTTTTCTTGGTCTTCCCAGTTTTGAGGGAAGCCGACACCGGGTTTCGATTCAACATTATTAAACCACGCGTATTCCACACCTTCACGGTTAGTCCAAACATTTTTACAGGTTACTGAACAGGTATGACAACCAATACATTTGTCTAAATTAAAGACAAGGGCAAATTGAGCACGGACTTTCATAATGAGACCTTTGCACAATTTGAGTGCGGTTTAGATGAATTAGAAAATAGTGCATTTTCACCGAAAAAAGGAGAAAAATAGTGAACTATTGGCCGAGTTTTTTCGGTGGTAAGGTGCATTTTATGGTTTATATAAAGTGCGCTTAAACTGTGTAAAAATCTCATAACATTCTCCTATTTTTTGCCTATGCCGACAGGGTTGAGCTGCGCTTCACGTTCATCAGTAAGCGGGCGTTCTAACCAATCAATATCTTGGTCTTCAAGTTTGTGGATCACGACCATTTCATCACGCTGGCTACCTACGGTGCCATAGTAATTAAAGGCATATGATAATTGGGCATAACCACCAATCATATTGGTTGGTTTCATCGCGATACGGGTTACCGAGTTCAAAATACCGCCTCGTTTACCAGTTGAAGGTGAGCCCGGTACATTCACATTCTTCTCTTGAGCGTGATACATCATCGCCATACCATTGGGTATGCGTTGTGAAATAACAGCTCGAGTAATGGTTGCACCATTGGCATTGATTATTTCAATCCAATCGTTATCGACTAGGCCGATTACTTTGGCATCTTCCTCAGAAATCCAGGTGTATGGGCCACCGCGGAATAACTGCAACATACGTAAGTTATCTTGATACGTTGAATGAATACCCCATTTTGAATGCGGTGTGATCCAGCTCAACGTTAGATGAGGTTTTTTGCGAACTTCATCAGGCAATTTTTCATGTGCTTTCATATCAATCGGTGGGCGATATGTGCAACACCCTTCACCAAAGTCCAACATCCATTCATGATCTTGATAGAAATGGGCGCGACCAGTCAGTGTTCTAAAAGGAATATGTTCATGCACATTGGTATAACCCGCCGTGTACGATACATGTTCTGATTCAATACCTGACCACGTTGGCGCAGTAATAATCTTGCGTGGTTGTGCTTGAATATCACGGAAGGTCACTTTTTCTTCTTGCCTGCCAGCATAGAGGTGATGATGATCAAGCCCTGTTTTTTTCGATAATGCAGTCCATGCTTTATGCGCTACTTCACCATTAGTTTCTGGTGCCATACGCATCACCGAATCACAGACATAAATATCTTCTTCTAATGACGGCATACCAAATGAAACACCAGGCACTTTCACCGTATAGTTCAGCTTTTTAAGCTCTTCGTATTCTTGATCAGTGTTCCAATCAATACCTTTAATGCTGTTACCCAGCTTGGTCATTAACGGGCCAAGTGCAATGTATTTGTTATAGATACTGCCATAATCACGTTCAACAATCTTAATCAATGGCATTGTTTTACCGGGAATAGGCTCACATTCGCCACGCTTCCAATCTTTAACTTCACCAAACGGCTGTGCTAACTCAAAAGGAGAATCATGTTGCATAGGTAATGCCACCACATCTTTTCTTACACCAAGATGTTCGCCACCTAATTCGCTAAATTTTTTCGCTAAGGCTTGGAATATTTGCCAATCTGATTTAGATTCCCAACCTGGCGATACGGCCTCAGATAATGGGTGAATGAACGGATGCATATCGGTAGTATTCAAGTCATTTTTTTCATACCACGTAGCGGTTGGTAAAACGATATCTGAATACGCACCGGTTGAGTTGAGGCGGAAGTTGATATCAACCATTAAATCTAATTTAGCGATCGGCGCTTCTTCATGCCATTTAACTTCTTTAGTGCCTCTACCATCGCCACTTTCTTGCATTACACCATTTTGTGCGCCAAGAAGATGTTTAAGGAAGTATTCATGCCCTTTAGCAGATGTACCAATTAAGTTGGCACGCCATACAAATAAGTTACGAGGCCAGTTTTCTGGTGCATCGACATCAGCAAAAGCGACGTCTAATTCTCCTGACTTTAATTTATCGGCAATAAAGCCACCAATACTTGCTTCGTCAGCCTTGCCCGCTGCTTCGGCTTCTTTTGCCAATTCTATTGGGTTCTTGTTCCAGTGAGGGGCAGAAGGTAACCAGCCTAAACGCGTTGCCACGATATTGTAATCAGCGATGGTATAACCTTTATATTTTGCTTTCGCTGCGGGGTGTTGTAGTTCGTCTGGGTTTATCGTGTCATAACGCCATTGATCAGTATGGAAATACCAATAGGATGTAGAGTTCTGATGACGAGGTGGACGCTGCCAATCAAGTGCGAAGGCAATCGGTGCCCAACCCGCTTGAGGACGCAGTTTTTCTTGGCCTACATAATGTGCCCAACCACCACCTGATTGACCTACGCAACCACACATGTGAAGCAAGTTCATAATTGAGCGGTAGCTTAAATCATTGTGATACCAGTGATTGATCGCTGCACCCATAATGATCATTGATTTGCCGGTTGTTTTAGCTGCATTATCAGCAAACTCACGACCTGTGCGTTCAATATCAGCCGCTTTAACGCCGGTTACTTTTTCTGACCAAGCCGGTGTGTAAGCTACATTAGCATCAGCATACGATTTAGCTACATTGTCGCCACCCAAACCACGATCTAGACTGTAGTTAGAAAGTTGTAGGTCAAATACGCTGGTGACAAAGACTTCTTCACCATTTGCCAGTGTTAGTTTTCTAACAGGCATGTTTCTCCACAATAAATCAGGCTCATCTGGCGTAAAGTGAGGGAAGCATACAGAAACCACTTCATCATGATTACCGAGACAAGATAGTTCTTCAACAATATCTTTTTTGCCAGCTTTTGGAAGCAAATTCCATTTACCTTCTTCACCCCAACGAAAACCAATTGAGCCATTGGGTGCAACAAAGCTTTTGCTGGTTTCATCGTAGACAATGGTTTTCCATTCGGGATTATTATCTTCACCTAGATTTTTAGCAAAATCTGAGGCTCTTAAACAGCGATCCGATACATAGCCATCTTCATATTGTCGCAAGATAACCTGAATCGGTAAATCCGTATTTTGGCGTGCATAATCGATAAAGTAAGGTACTTGCTTATCGATATAGAATTCTTTTAATGCCACATGACCCATGGCCATAAATGCTGCTGCATCGGTACCTTGTTTAACCGGCATCCAGAGATCAGCAAATTTTACATATTCAGCATAATCAGGTGCCATTGACACAACTTTAGTCCCTTTATAACGTGCTTCAGTCATAAAGTGGGCATCGGGTGTACGTGTCATCGGCAAGTTAGCACCGGTGATGATTAAGTAGGTTGAGTTATACCAATCAGCGGATTCTGGTACGTCTGTTTGCTCGCCCCATGTTTGTGGGCTGGCGGCAGGTAAATCACAATACCAATCATAAAAAGAGCCGACAGCTGCACCGATGAGAGAGAGATACCGAGAGCCGGCGGCGTAAGAAATCATCGACATGGCAGGGATAGGTGAGAACCCATAGATACGGTCTGGCCCCCATTTGTCGATAGTATAAACGTTGGCAGCTACAGTAATTTCAGTCACTTCATCCCATGTTGCACGAACAAAGCCGCCTAAACCACGAACAGAGGTGTATTTTTTGCGTTTATTTTCATCTGCTTGAATCGCTGCCCATGCATCTACAGGCTTTTTGCCTGAGCGACGTTCAGCACGATAAAGTTCAAGCAAACGACCACGAATAAGAGGATATTTAATGCGGTGTGGACTATATAGATACCATGAGAAACTAGCGCCACGCTGACAACCGCGAGGTTCATGATTTGGCATGTCTTCACGGGTGCGAGGGTAATCTGTTTGTTGCATTTCAAATGCAACTAAACCGCCTTTAACAAAAATCTTCCATGAACAACCACCAGTACAGTTCACCCCATGTGTAGAACGTACCACTTTGTCATGACGCCAGCGATTACGATAACCTTCTTCCCAGTCACGATCTTCATTAGTTACGATGCCATGATTATCTGAGAAGGTATCTTTAACCTTATCAAAGAAATTTAGCCTATCTAAAAAATGACTCATTTTTCTCTCTCCGTTTTTACGTTTGCTGCTAATACTTAAATAAAGGCAGTCAGTGCATCTGACTGCCTTACTGTTTACTAAGGGTTATAAAACTCTACATTTTTACGTAAGTAGAACCACCAGTTAATGACCATGCAGACCACATAGAAAATGGCGAAACCATACAATGCATTTTCAGGTGTTGTTGCTTTAATTTGTTCACCAAACACTTTAGGGATAATGAATGCACCGTAAGCGGCTACCGCTGATGTCCAACCTAATACTGGCCCCGCTTGTTCTTTATTAAATACCTGTGAGATAGTACGGAAAGTTGATCCGTTACCCACACCCGTTGCAGCGAAAAGCACCACAAACAAAATTAAGAAAGGCACAAAGAATTCTTCAGGCGTTGCTGAAGCATAAGCTTGTTTCATAAAGTATGCGACACCTAATGCCGATACCACCATAATCGCTGAGATAATTTGGGTGACTTTTGCACCGCCCATTTTATCAGCAAGCATGCCGCCGAATGGACGAATTAATGCACCTACAAAGGCACCCATCCAAGCGTAAGTTAATGCTGATGGGCCATTAGGGTTAACAGTATCATGGGTCATTATCCCGTCGACTAATATATGTTGAAAACCAAACACCACTTTAATAGACAAGGCTAAGGTAGCGGCATAACCAATAAATGAACCAAAAGTCATGATATAAATAACGGTCATTGCCCAAGTGTGTTTATTATTAAAGATTTTATATTGGCGGTTTAAGCCTTCTTTATAATCATTGCCTAAAGGTAACATTTTCAATAAAAATACGGTCAGTGCAATGATGATAGGCAGGGTGACCCATTTACTGAGCATGATCCCTGAGCCACTTACTGCTTCAGGCAACATTAACCATAAACCAAATGCAGCTGTTGCTAGACCTAAAACCAACATCACAATAATTTTTATAAAGGCACTCATGGTAGAGCCAATGTTAGGTGATACATGGTCATCAGTGATGTTGTTCATGCCCATCCATGTGGCGATTGAAAGTGGAATTAAGACAATCAACCAGATATAACCTGCATTTTGAATATAGGTTTCAGTGCCAGCTGGGATCTTGCCAATGAGTGTGCCGGATGAAATTTCTAAAGCCATTGATCCGCCAGTGAAACCCACCGCTAGTGTCATGGCAAGTGGAATTAAGATTTGCATGGTGGTGACACCAAAGTTACCTAAGCCGGCGTTCATGCCCAATGAAAAACCTTGCACTTTTTTAGGGTAGAAGAAAGAGATATTTGACATTGAAGAAGCAAAGTTACCGCCACCAATACCCGATAATAAAGCTAGGATCTGGAAGTGCCAAAATGGCGTGTCAGGGTTAGATAATGCAATACCAACACCTAATGCAGGCAATATTAATAATGTTGTTGTTAAGAAAATGGTATTTCGACCGCCCGCTAAACGAATAAAGAAGGTCGATGGAATGCGGAGTGTTGCCCCTGAAAGACCTGCAATGGCAGTTAAAGTAAATAATTGTGATTTTTCAAAGCCACCATAACCAAGGTTAAGCATTTGTACGGTAATAATGCCCCACATTAGCCATATAGCAAAACCACTTAACAGGCTTGGAATGGAGATCCATAGATTCCTGTTAGCAATGTGCTTACCTTCAGATTGCCAGAACTGCTCGTCCTCAACATCCCATTTTTTTAAATCATTTGACATGACTACCCCTTTTATTATTCAGCTATTTCAGCAACTTTTGTTGCTAAGTATTGTTGATGTTGATCCTTATCTCTTGGTCGCACTTCAGTCCAATACATCCAAACTAATGACACCCAAACAACGCCAAACATCAACATAAATACAGAAGTGCGGACACCGGTTAGATCAACTAAGGCACCAAACATAATAGGTAAGAAGAAACCGCCCATACCGCCGGCCAGCCCAACAATACCTGAAATCACACCGATATTATGGGTGTAGTCATCGGCGATATATTTGAACACTGATGCTTTACCAATCGCAAAGGCAATACCGATAGTGAACATCAAGATGGTAAATACAGTTACGCTTAAACCAATATGGAAATCCATTTGACCGTCCACAGTCATAATGCTTAACTGCGTTTGTGGGTAAGAAAGGAAAAACAGGCATACTAATGAAACCCATAACACCCACCATGTCACGGTATGCGCACCATGTTTATCTGAAAAATAGCCACCAAGAGCACGTAAAATCCCACCCGGTAATGAGAAGGCAGCGGCTAATAGAGCCGCCGTTTTAAGGTCAAAGCCATATTCAGCGATATAGTATTGAGTCATCCAGAGTGCTAAAGCGACATAACCACCAAATACAATGGAATAATATTGGCAAAGCTTCCACACCACGGGGTCTTTTAATGCTTTTAATTCTTCAGCAAGGCTAAATTTTTTGTTCATTTTGTGAGCGGGATCATCATAGGTAAATAGCCAGAAAAGAATGGCCGTTACAGTCATTAAGATGGCATAGACTTTTGGTACCATTGCCCAACCATAAGCAACCACAATGCTAGGGGCGACTAATTTAGTTATCGCGGCTCCCACATTACCAGCGCCGAAAATACCCATTGCCGTGCCTTGTTGGTTTCTAGGAAACCAGCGAGCAACATAAGCTATACCAACCGTAAATGAAGCGCCAGCAAGACCAACAAATAAGCCCAATACCAAATAATGCCAATATTCGGTGCCGGCAGAGATAAACCAAATGGGGAAAATAGTGGCGATCATCAAGCCCATAAAGACGATTCGACCACCGTAAATATCGGTTAAGATACCGACAGGCAACCTAAATAATGAACCCGTCAATACCGGCATGGCAATTAAAATACCAAATTGGGTTTCATTCAATCCCAGTGTTTCTTTAATGGGGATGCCGATAACGGCAAACATCATCCATATCATAAAACAGACGGTGAACGAAAAGGTACTTGCTGCTGTGACAGACCATGCCTTGGCTTTCTGGGTGGGCATTTTACTCTCCATAAAATACTAAATTTGCATAGTGTTAGGATAGGCGCATTGGCTGTAATAACCTATCCTCCAGAAGCATAGGTTTGCAAGAAATAAGAACTAGTTCTTTTGGGTAGGGTGGAGGATTTGAAGAAGCCAACTAAAATCTAATTTGAAGTTAAACCACAGAGACACAGAGAGCGCAGAGGAAGAAAATTTAGCCATTAAAAACTCTGTGTTCTCTGTGTCTCTGTGGTGAACACTTAAAACAACAGGAAAAGCTTTTACTCTCTAATCTTGCTTAGGCATTAAGCCATGTTCAACAGCATAAACTGCCGCTTGAACACGGCTACTGATTTTGAGTTTTCGCAATATGCCTTGTACATGAATTTTGACTGTTGACTCTGCTAAATCAAGGATTCGAGCTATACTCTTATTGCTTTCACCTTGAGCTAACATGATAATGATTTCACTTTCACGAGGCGTTAATTTTATCGTTTTTTTTTCAGGTTTTTGTTCAACTATAGGCTTGCGAACTGCCTCTATAAGTGCGGCAGACATTTGAGGCGACATAACAGTCTCACCATTAATGGCTTTGCGAATGGAATCAACCAGAAAATCGATTTCAATATTTTTGAGTAAATAACCTCGAGCACCACTGCGTAAAGCTTGCATCAAGTCTTGAGCATCTTCTGAAACGGTTAACATTAATACCGCCGTTTCAGGCACCTCTTCAGCTAACATCTGCAATGCCTCTAAACCACTAGTTTCAGGCATATGTAAATCGAGTAAGATTACATCTGGTTTAAGTTGCTTGGCTCGTTTAACGCCTTCAAGCCCATCACTGGCCTCACCTACCACCTCAAAACCTTGCTGGCTTTCAAGCAAGGATTTGATACCGTTGCGGAATAGGCTGTGATCATCGACTAATAAAATACGAATTATATTCATGCCGCTGAGGGCTCCTTGACCAAAATAGATGTAGCCAACGGCAGTGTTAAGTATATAGTTGTCCCATCCTCTGGGGAAGAGTTAATGGTTAACTTGCCGTTAATACGGTGGGTGCGTTCTTTCATAATACGTAAACCGACATGTGTTTCACCGGCATCTTTATTACTGTCGAAACCAATACCATCATCGTGGATGATTAACTGGCACTCACTGCCGTGATATAGCTGAACATCAACATGGCTGGCTTTTGAATGTTTGCGAATATTAGAGAGACATTCATGCAGAATATGTAACGCTTGCAGTATTATCTCAGGTTGAAAGCTTAATGAATTCCCTTCAAATTCATAGTGCGTTTTAATCTCCGTTTGACCTTCAAACTTCTCTAATGCACTACGGATAGCAACATCAATATCACCATGTTCTATTCTAGTGCGGAAATGGACTAATAATTCACGCACATCATCATAACTCTCTTGGATACCTTCTTTAATCTGAGACAAAGTGCTGTCTATGCGTGAAGCTTCACCTTTGCGAAGTGCATCTTGTAATAACTGTACTTGAATGTTCAAAAAAGCAAGCGATTGGGCGATACTATCGTGTAATTCTTGTGCCAATAGATTACGTTCTTCTGAGATTGCCAGCTCTTTTTCACGATCGACAAAAAGTTGATTTTCAATAGCTGAGCCAAGATGTTGGCACACTGTTTCTAGTAATTTTACTTCTGATCTCGGTAGCACTCGTGGCTGATGAAAGAATAAGTTAAATACGCCAATTACCTTTTTTCTGGCTTTAACGGGCACAGATACTACGCCATGAAAACCTTCATCCTTGCAGAGTTGTTTTGAAAGCAAGCCACCGTCTTTTAGTGGAACAGTATTACAGCTAATGGCATGATCATTACTGATCGTTTTTCCACATAAACATTCATCACATTGTAGCTGATTCTCTTTATTTATAAATTCTTCAGACAGACCTAAACCCGCAATAATAGGAATGGTTGAGCCTTTAGGATCAACAAGCCTAACCATGCCTGCTGGCGCATCAAATAACTCCACCATTTTATGAAGCACAACATCACACAGCACATTTGTAGCGGGTGCGGTATTTACAAATGCAGCAGTATCATAAAGTGCTGCTAGCTCCCGGCTTTTTAATTCTAAGATATGCGTTTTAGTTCGAATACGATCTTCAAGCGTGGCATAGAGTTCTTGTAATTGTTTAACCATATGGTTAAAGCCGTCAGCTAAATCACCTAATTCATCATGACTGGTCACAGGCAGGCGAATACTGAAATCTCCCTGTCCCATAATGTCCAGACCTTCTTTTAGTCGTCGAACGGGGGTGATAACCATTTTGGTAAACAATGAAAGCAATAATATGGTGCCTATAAATGCTAATCCAACTAGTCCATTTTGAAAAGTACGTAGTAGCCTGGTAGATTTTGCTTGGCTGTTTTCCACCATCATCACCAACTTATCTATACCAGCCACAAATTTTCTTAATTCACCATGGTATTCTTTTAATAATAACGATGCTTTTTGTTGATTGGTTTCATTTAAAATTGCCGTAACAGTAGGCTTATTTTGTTGATACCATGTTTGCTGTATTTTTGCTAAGGCTAGACGGATATCGGTGTCTTTTGGTAATAATAATGGGCGTGATGAATCACCCTTTTCCAAAAGGGTCAAGGTTTGTTCAAATTGCTGGATCAGCTGGTCAATCTCAGTCGTTAATGCATCAGAGGGGTGGTCAATATGTTGTGCTAACAAAAAACCAATCTGGTAAGAACGCATACGCTCACTACCTGCATCGTTGATTGCAGCACCACCGCCTTCTAAGCGTCTAGAAACATATAAGGTTGAGGCAATGGCCACAAAGGCGATAACAAAATACACTAGCAATAAGGTAGTGATTTTTTGTTGAATTGTTAGCGTAGAAAGCTTCAAAAGCTAATTTACTCTTCTCCGGATTAAGCGCCTAGTGTAAGACGAAATGCTATTTATTTCATCTATTTTTATTTTGAACGGTTAAGGTAACAGCAAGATCATAATAATGATAGTGAGGATAAATGAAACACTTTTCCAGAAAAGTACGGGATTGCGCTCCATCAAAGGCGGAGCTGTCTTAGTTAAAAATTCTTTATTGGGGTGGCGCAGATCAAACATAAACTCGGATAATTCTTCATAACGTTTATAAGGATCTGGCTGCAGTGCTTTTTTGAGTGTGTAATCAATCCAAACGGGGATTTCACGATCATCATCTAATACGGATGCATAGTTTAGTTTTTTTTGTGCTGAACGTGTTCTAGCTTGTGATACCTGAACGCCATAGGGCAGTTTTCCTTGTGATAACATTTGATAGGTAATGACAGCTAAAGAAAATAAATCTGAACGCGATGAACCGCTTTCACCTAAAAAATACTCTGGCGCAGTATATTGTTCTGTCCCCAATATATCAGCATGCTCTATTGGGGTAGAAATTTCATCAATCCCCGCCACTTTAGTGGCGCCAAAATCAATGATTTTCACTGTACCGGTGTTATCGATCATAATATTTTCAGGTCTTAAATCTTGATGCAACATTTCAAGTCGATGAAATGCTAATAGACCTTTAGATATTTGTTCGACAATTCCTCGAACCGTTTCTACATCAGGTTTTGGGTTATCCCTCATCCATTGAGTCAATGTTTGGCCTTCAATGAATTCCATCACAATATAAAGGTAATTGCGTTTGCGAGACTGTGAGCAAGGTTTCAAAACATAAGGGCTATTAATACGCCGGGCAATCCACTCTTCCATTAAAAAACGCTCTAAATAAGCGGGATCACCCTGCAGATCAATAGATGGCGTTTTAATAACAAGCTGAATATTGGTTTTATTATCTACGGCGAGATAAACATGACTACGGCTAGAGGCGTGCAGGCTTCTAATAATGGTATAACCATCAAATTCTGCTCGTGCCTCTAATACGGGGGGGAAGGGCAGTTCGGTAAGTTGCTGGTGGATTTCTGTGGCATCTTGATCTGGTAAGTCATTGATCTTAACTATCTGAATGGTCAGATTATCAGTGCTGCCTTGTGAGTATGCTTCATCAGCAATAGTTTTAGCGGCCGCATCTAAATGTGCATCATGTGAGTGGATAGTATCGATGATAAAATCTGAGCTGGCATATTCATATACGCCATCAGTCGCCAATATAAATATATCGTCTTTTTCGACGTGTAACATTTGGTAATCAATTTCAAATTTTTGATTGATCCCTAAAGCGCGGCTTAAATAGCTTTTATCTTCTGACACCCACAAGCGATGATCATGGGTTAATTTTTCGAGTTCATTATTGCGTAGGCGATAGATCCGCGTGTCACCAATATGAAACAAATGTGCAGAGGTCGACTTGATCACTACCGCGCTAAAGGTGCAGACATAGCCTTTATCTTTATTATAGCGGTGATGGCTTTTTTGAGATTGAGAATAGAGCCAAGAATTGGTTGCGGTGAGTACGCGATGGGCAGATTTTTTGACGGACCATGCCTCAGACGTACAAAAATAATCTTCTAAAAAACCACGCACACTGGCTTCACTGGCAATTTGGCTAACATGGCTACTGCTAATGCCATCGGCTAGCGCAATAGCAACACCTTTGGAGGTCAGTAAAGGCTCTCTAGGTATAGAAACACCATGGAAATCCTGATTGATTTGCTTGCGCCCTTTATCGGAATACTGCCCGATGGCAATGTTTAATGAGTTTGACATGTATATACCCGTTATTATTCAAGTTGCAGAATTTTAGCACACATACTGAATGCGCCCTCTTCGTTATAATAGTGAGCAATAGAGCGACTATTACATCACTATTATGCCTTGATGACACACCCATTATGAGCACTAAAAAACCGCAACTTGAATAATAACGGGTATAAACAGCCTCTGCTCTATTGAGGAGCAGAGACTATTATAATATTATTTCAAATTACGACTAGCACTTGTTCTTACATGGGTGTAATACAAGGGCAAACCAACAAACACTAACCCACCCACCAGATTTCCTAATATCGTGGGTACCTCATTCCAAATCAAATAGTCTGCAATGGTAAAGTCACCGCCCATGATCATTGAAAAGGGGAATAAAAACATATTGACGATTGAATGCTCAAACTGCATGTAAAAGAACAGCATAATAGGCATCCACATTGCTGCCATTTTACCCGTTGCAGAGGTGGAAATCATCGCACCGACCACACCCATTGATACCATCCAGTTACACAACACACCGCGCAGAAAGATAGTGATCCAGCCACCTAATCCCTGTTCTTTATAGCCTAAGGTTCTGGCTTCACCAATATGGCTTACCTTATCAGCAACTGCGCCGCCATCAATATTGTATCCATAGGTAAAGACAAAAGACATGATAAAGGCTACGGTTAACGCACCCCCTAAGTTACCTAAAAACACCAATCCCCAGTTTCGTAATACTTGATTAACGGTTACACCGGGTCTTTTATCAAGCAGGGCAAGCGGCACTAGTGTGAACACGCCCGTTAATAAGTCAAACTTCATTAAATACAGCATAATAAAGCCAACAGGGAATAACACTGCACCCAGCAGGAAGGAGCCGGTTTGTACGGCAACGGTGATAGCAAAAACAGCAGCAAGTGCCAGTATTGCCCCCGCCATAAAGGCACGAATTAAGGTGTCACTGGTGGACATATAGACTTTGGATTCACCGGCATCCACCATTTTTGTTACAAATTCTGTTGGTTCTAAATAAGACATAGTTTTCTCTCTTTAAGCTATAAATTTCTAGACATGTTGATATACCCGTAATCATTCAATCTGTAAATTTCAGGCCAAAAGCTAGAAAACCAGCCCTTCGTTACAATGTTTGATAAGGGCTAGCCATTACCTGCACATTGCGCCTTGTTCTGGCTTCCTATTTTTACCCTGAATCTTCACACATTGAATGAGCACGGGTATACATGCATAATTAGCTTAGTTACAATAATTATGCCAAGAGATAACTGCTTTAAAAACAATTAGATAGGGTGGTTTCCAAGCGGGGTGTCACTGGGTTCGCACCACTTAGGCGCGGCAAGTCTTTACGACGCACATAAATAGGGCGGTTTATCTAAGATTTTTCCGGTACATGGATAATTTCTTCTAGGGTGAAGCCAGTAATGCCATTAATTGTACGCCATAGGTAATAAAAAATAACCATCATCATTATCATTGATGGAATCGCAATCACCGGATAGCTTAGTAGCGTCATCTGCCCAAGTTGCTCATTAAACTCTTCACTTCCTGACGGACTGGTGACAATCCATTTGGCGAGAATATAATTCATTACCGATGAAAAGAAAAAGGTGCCAGCCAGAAAATAGGTCGCTTTCATTAAACGCGATTCAAATGCTGAGGTTTTTCCTAGCTCCTCAAGTTTTTGGTCGATCTTGTCGACATTTAAAACCTTGGGGTTATACAGCAAGGTTTTGACCAATGGATAACGTGTTTGAGTCGAAATCAATACGGCGAGGCCAATTATGCCTGGAATGGCGGCTTCTTTAATTGCCAGCCATTTGGTATCAAGCTCAAATAGACCAATGCCGCCAGTCAGCAATACACTGATCAAACCTAGTAACGCAATAAAATTAAACTTTCGATATTTTATCAGCTCAAAAAGCCCCCAGCCTATCGGAAAGGCTAACGCGGTAATCAACGCGCCACTAGCACCCAGATCACTTTCACCACTGAACTTCATTAAAATGACCGAAGGAATGACGATACTGACCAGCAGGTCAATAAACGGTCGTGGTTTATGTTCTGGTATTTTGGCTGAATTGTTCATAAAGTCTTTCTCATTTTGTTATGTTTTTAATATCCATGGCTGAAGATTTAGGGATCTCGCAAATCTCTAAGGTGCCACCTTGAAAAATACCGCCCTCTCTAGTTCCATTAAAGAAAGATTCCCTGTGAGTGGACGATCAAACTTAAACCGCTACGAGATATTTTAAAGGGGTAGTTTTTTGATTTGCTTCTGTTATGTGTTCTCAGGCGCTACCATATCACCAACCCGAACTAATTTCAGCGTATTGGTGCTGTCTCGCTCTTCTAAATCACCTTTAGTAATGATGACCATATCGCCATCACGGACAACACCGCAGCGTTGCAATTCGTCAACAATATCTTTGTTTAGCGAGGCATGGCTATCGTGATTTATGGTAAAGCTAATGGGATAGACACCACGGAACAGGGTGACTTTGCGCCGTGTTGCTACATGGGGTGTTAAGGCAAAAATAGGTATGCCAGAGCTGATCCGCGACATCCAAAGTGGTGTAGTGCCACTTTCGGTTAATGCGGCAATGACTTTTACATTGAGATGATTCGCCAGATACATCGCGCCCATCGCAATGGCCTCATCCATACGTTCAAAATGTGAATCCATACGATGCCGTGATACTCGAATTTCACGTTGCTGTTCTGTCTCAAGACAAATACGGTCAACCGCTTCGATAACAGCAACGGGATATTTGCCTACCGCTGTTTCACCCGATAACATCACCGCATCGGTGCCATCTAATACCGCATTGGCAACATCAAACACTTCTGCACGAGTGGGGATGGCATTGGTAATCATTGATTCCATCATTTGAGTTGCAGTGATAACAGCACGATTGAGCTGCCTCGCCCGAGTGATAATTTTCTTTTGGACAGGGGGTAAGGCGGCATCGCCTATTTCAACACCTAAATCACCACGTGCCACCATAACTGCATCAGATGCTAGGATAATTTCATCCAGCACATCAAGTGCTTCAGCACGCTCAATTTTGGCAATAATGCCACCTTGCCCACCGGCATCACGTAATAACTGACGGGCATAGTTAATATCTTCTGCTGAGCGTGGAAAAGAAATAGCAACGTAATCAGCCTGCATTTCTGCAGCTGTAATAATGTCCGCTTTATCTTTTGGGGTCAGTGCATCGGCTGATAAACCGCCACCTTGTCGATTGATGCCTTTGTTATTTGAAAGGTAGCCCCCTACCACTACGCGACAAGTAATGCGCTGCTCTTTAACCTGATCAACCCACAATACAACACGCCCATCATCCAGCAATAAAGTATCACCACGTTTTACATCGTGTGGCAATTGTTTGTAGTCAATACCTATCTGATCAATATCGCCGATATCTGAATCAAGATCAGCATCTAAAACAAATTGTGCACCTTCTTCAAGAAACACTTTTCCTGCTGAAAATTTCGCAATTCGAATTTTTGGCCCTTGCATATCGGCAAGCACACCAACTTGACGACCATAAGCACGAGCACGATTTCGCACGGTTTCAGCAAGCGCAACATGTTCTTTGGGATCACCATGAGAAAAGTTAAGCCGCACCACATCAACACCCGCCTCAATGATGGCATCGATAACTTCAGGCGTATTAGTTGCCGGCCCTAAGGTAGCAATGATTTTGGTTCTTCTTCTTACCGTCAAAACAGTATTCCTTAAAATATGGAGAGGGCGAAAGGGGTGCTATATTCAAGTAGTTTAGGCATTAGGCACGTGATTCTAACATAGCTACAGCAGGCAGTTTTTTGCCTTCTAAAAACTCTAAAAAGGCACCGCCACCCGTTGAAATATAGGATATATCATCGCTGATATTATATTTAGACACTGCTGCCAAGGTGTCACCGCCGCCAGCGATAGAAAAGGCATCCGATTCTGCAATTGCCATTGCAATAGCTTTGGTACCCTCGCCAAACTGGTCAAATTCAAATACACCCACCGGGCCATTCCAAACAATGGTACCCGCATTTTTGATGATTTCTGCAAGCTCGGCTGCTGAGTTAGGACCAATATCAAAGATCATATCGTCATCAGCAACTTGATCTACATTCATTAAGGTATCCTCCGCAGTTTCTGAAAACTCTTTGGCACAAACCACATCAGTGGGTACCGGAATATCACTATCGCTTGCCTGAGCTGCTGCGGTTAGTTTTTTACAGGTGTCTATTAAATCAGCTTCGTATAATGACTTTCCGACATTATGACCTGCCGCTGCAATAAAGGTGTTGGCAATGCCGCCACCGACAATAAGTTGATCAACAATTTTTGATAATGACTCTAACACTGTTAATTTGGTTGAAACTTTAGAGCCGCCTACAATGGCTACCATAGGGCGAGCAGGATTATCTAAGGCTTTTCCTAGTGCTTCCAATTCACCTGACAATAAGGGGCCGGCACAGGCAATAGGCGCATACTTGGCCACACCATGAGTTGAAGCTTGAGCACGATGGGCGGTACCAAATGCGTCCATTACATAAATATCACATAAGCCTGCCATCCGTTTTGACAAAGCATCATCATCCGCTTTTTCGCCTATATTAAAGCGAACATTTTCACACAAGACAATCTCACCATCATTCATTTTGATGTGATCATGCTCTAACCAGTTTTGTTCCAAACGTACGGATTTACCTAATAATGCAGATAAATAATTAGCCACGGGAGCCAGAGAATATTGATGATCAAACTCGCCTTCTGTTGGTCGGCCAAGATGTGACATGATCATAACCTTAGCGCCTGCTTTTAACGCCATTTTGATGGTGGGCAGTGAGGCGCGAATACGCGTGTCATCAGTGACTACCCCCGCTTTCAATGGTACATTTAAATCTTGGCGAATTAATACGCGTTTTCCAGCTAAATCTAAGTCAGCCATTTCAATTACAGACATATGAATTTCCTCTTATCGTATCGTTTAATTATTACAGTTTGATTATATACCCGCAATCATTCAATCTGTAAATTTCAGACCAAAAGCTAGAAAGCCCCAGCCCTTCGTTACAATGTTTGATAAGGAACTAGTCATTACCTGCACATTGCGCCTTGTTCTGGCTTCCTATTTTTACCCTGAATCTTCACACATTGAATGATCACGGGTATATTCTCAAGTAGTACGAGCATAAAATAAAAAAGCCCCCTTTAAGGAGGCCTTTTATGGTGTCTTCTTTACAATTATTTGCCTACTAGCTCAACCAAACGCATCATATTACAGGTATAACCATATTCGTTGTCATACCATGCAATCACTTTAACAAATGTGCTATCTAGTGCGATACCAGCACCGGCATCAAAGTTTGAGGGTGCGGTGTGACCACGAAAGTCTGTGGCAACAACGCTTTCATCCGTATAGCCTAAAACGCCTTTCATTGAACCTTCAGAAGCGGTTTTCATCGCGGCACAAATAGCATCGTATGTGGTGCTCTTATCTAGTTGCACCGTTAAATCAACGACGGATACATCTGAGGTCGGTACGCGAAAAGCCATACCGGTCAATTTGCCATTTAATTCTGGTAATACTTTGCCTACTGCTTTAGCAGCGCCGGTTGAAGATGGAATGATATTTTCTAAAATGCCACGACCACCACGCCAGTCTTTCATTGAAGGACCATCTACGGTTTTTTGTGTTGCTGTTGCAGCATGAACGGTTGTCATCAAGCCTTTTACTATGCCAAAGTTATCGTTAAGAACTTTAGCAACCGGCGCTAATGCGTTGGTTGTACATGATGCCGCTGACACGATTGCTTCACCATTATATTTTTCATCATTAACGCCATAAACGAACATCGGTGTGTCGTCTTTAGAAGGAGCAGATTGCACTACTTTGTTCGCGCCAGCATCTAAATGGGCTTGGCAAGAATCTTTGGTTAAGAAGAAACCGGTACATTCAATAATTAAGTCTGCACCCACTTCATCCCATTTAAGATCGGCAGGATCACGCTCAGCAGTAATGCGGATTGTTTTGCCATTCACTACTAAGTTGCCATCTTTAACAGATACATCACCATCGAAACGACCGTGAACGGAATCGTATTGCAGCATGTAAGCTAAATATTCAGGATCTAATAAATCGTTGATTGCAACTACTTCAATATTTTTAAAGTCTTTTGCTGCAGCACGAAATGCCATACGGCCGATACGACCAAAACCGTTAATACCTACTTTGATTGTCATTCTTTAAATTCTCCAAAAGATACCGCTAAAAGCTAAGATCCCTATTCCAGTTCTTAGCTTTTAAAGGTATATACCGATGATCATTCAAATTACAAAAAAATCCTCGTCACTCCGGTATGCTTTTAGCCGGGATCTCCGCACAAGCAAGACTCCGGCTAAAAGCATACCGGAGTGACGGAACAGCGAAAATTTACAGATTGAGTGATTACGGGTATATGATACTAATTTAAGAAACAATGACCAGCGAGCTTTTGCTCGCCGGCCACCCTTATTTACTTTGTTATAAAGTGTGTTTTAGAAAAACTTATAGTGTTTCTTTAACTACTTTAACCACGTTTTCAACTGTGAAGCCGAAGTGTTCCATCAATATACCACCTGGTGCAGATTCACCAAATGTATCGATACCAACCGTTCCACCTTCTAGGCCAACATACTTGCGCCAGAAGTCAGTCACACCGGCTTCAACAGAAACACGTTTCACACCGGGTGTTAATACGCTATCTTTATAAGCTTGGTCTTGACGATCAAACACATTAGTAGACGGCATAGAAACAACGCGAGCATTGATTCCATCAGCAGCTAATGCTTCGGCAGCTTTAGCTGCTAAATCAACCTCAGAACCGGTAGCGATCAGGATCACATCAGCCGCACCTTTAGCTTCAACTAATACATAGGCACCTTTGCGAATAGCATTAAAATCAGCAGTATCGTGTTTGCGACCAGCAATACCTTGACGACTTAAAATCAAAGCAGAAGGCCCATCTTTACGTTCAACAGCGCATGTCCACGCAACCGCAACTTCAACAGAATCAGCAGGACGCCATACATCCATATTAGGGATATAACGCATTGCTGCTGTGTTTTCGATGGGTTGATGTGTTGGACCATCTTCACCTTGACCGATAGAGTCATGGGTAAGCACAGCAATGGTACGAATTTTCATCAATGCAGCCATGCGGAAGGCACTTTTAGCATAGTCAGAGAACATATGGAATGTGCCACCGAACGGAATTAAACCACCGTGTAGTGTCATGCCGTTCATGATTGCGTACATACCAAACTCACGTACACCGTAAGAGATGTAGTTACCTAGCTCTTTACCCGATACGTGGGTAAAACTATCACAACTTGTTAAGTTAGAACCGGTCAGATCTGCGCTACCGCCTAAGAATTCAGGTAAAATTGGCGCTAAAGCAGCGATTGTTTTTTGTGATGCTTGACGAGAAGCTAGGCTTGCAGCCGCTTCGTTAGTTTCAGCAATGAACGCATCTGTTGCTTGTTTCCAGTTTGCGGGTAAGTCACCTGCCATGCGGCGGGTGAACTCAGCCGCTAATTCTGGGTATTCTTTAGCATATGCTTCGAATTTAGTATTCCAAGCAGCTTCTTTCTCTGCACCTGAAGCTTTAGCGTCCCAACCTTGGTAAACGTCAGCAGGAATTTCAAATGGAGCTGCATCCCAATCTAATGCTTTACGTGTTAATGCAACTTCTTCTTCACCTAAAGCGGCACCGTGACAGTCATGAGTACCCGATTTGTTTGGCGAACCAAAACCGATGATTGTTTTACAGCAAATCATCGAAGGTTTGTCTTTCACTGCTTTAGCAGCTGTGATTGCAGCACTGATTGCATCTGCATCGTGACCATCTACTGATTGAACATGCCAGCCGTAAGCTTCAAAACGCTTAACGGTGTCATCGGTGTACCAGCCATCAATATGACCGTCGATAGAGATATTATTGTCATCCCAAAACGCGATCAAACCACCTAGACCCCATGTGCCAGCAAGTGCACAGGCTTCATGAGAGATACCTTCCATCAAACAACCATCACCTAAGAACACGTAGGTGTTGTGATCAACGATGTCATGACCCGGTTTGTTAAATTGGTCTGCCATTAACTTTTCAGCCATCGCCATACCAACACCGTTAGCGATACCTTGACCCAAAGGCCCCGTTGTTGTTTCGATACCTGGTGCATAACCGTATTCAGGGTGACCCGCACATTGCGAGTGAAGCTGACGGAAAGATGACAATGAAGACATTGGCAAGTCGTAACCTGACAAATGTAACAATGAGTAAATCAACATAGAACCATGACCGTTAGACAAAACGAAACGATCGCGATCCGCCCATTCTGGGTTCGTTGGGTTGTGTTGCATGTGGTCATTCCACAATACTTCGGCGATGTCCGCCATACCCATTGGTGCACCTGGATGACCAGAGCTTGCTTTTTGTACTGCATCCATACTTAAAGCACGGATAGCATTTGCTAAATGTCTGCGTGTAGCCATTTACATTCTCCTAAAATTAAAAATTAAAAAAGCACTTTGCACAACATAATGTCAATATCATTATATTATGCAAAGCACTCATTACGCTGCTCGCCATTTGATCGAGCAACCCATACTTGGGATTTGTTGTTGTGAACCATGACCTGTTCTAGCAATTTGCTTCATTGCTTCAAATAAATCACGTGGTACGTCCGTTGCGGCTGCTTGTTTTTGGCTTGCATCGAAGCGACCGCGATACTGCAATTGAAGATCTTTGTTATAACCAAAGAAATCAGGGGTACACACTGCACCATATTTTTGGGCAGTTTGTTGTGTTTCGTCAAACAAATAAGGGAAGGAAAAACCGTGCTGCTGTGCAATGAGTTTCATATTGTCAAAAGAGTCTTCTTGGTAGTCAGCCACATCATTAGACATGATGGCGACCGTATTTAGGCCTAGTTGTTTTAGCTCAAAGGTATCACGAACAAGGCGGTCGAGGATGGCTTTAACATAAGGACAATGATTGCAAATAAACATGACTAATAAGCCGTTTTCACCACGACAATCTTCAAGTGTCCAGATCTTGCCATCCGTACCGGGCAGAGAAAAATCTATTGCCGGTAAATCAAAATCACATACAGGTGTTTCTAAACTAACCATTAGGCTCCCGTCATAAGTAGCACATGCTTTTCCAGTAATTTCCCTGAAAAAGTACCGTTTTTGGAACTAACATAGAGCAGGTGACTTTAGCAGAAAATGACTAATAAAGCGAGCATCACCTTCACTTTTCGCCTTAAATTGTGGTGGAGAAATAGTTAATTTACTCTTTCTTATATTACCTTAGATAATGTATCCAAAGTATTATCTAGGATGATGAAATGTTTAAAAAAATACTGATTGGAATTATCTTGTTTGGCATTATAGCTGCACTTCTATTACAGATTGATGATGATCTTGATCCTGAAGTTGCTATTTTTTTAGAGCAAGCTGAACCTGCGAAACACAGTGATGCATACGTTTATCTATTAGGTATTGTCGCGGCTGAAGATGAAGAGCCTCTAGAGCTGGGCAACCAGCTGTTGAATGCTATGCGTCAAGCAGAAGACGGCTATAAATTCGGTGATGAAACTTTTGAGTTTGAAGCTTATCCCGAAGATAAAAAATTGATTTTGCCAACAGGCGAACTTTTTTGCAAGAGTTGGCAAGAAGGCTGTTGGCAAGCTGTTTTTGATAACAAACACGAAAGGGATCAAGCATTAAAAACACATGCGGTATTACTTCAACGTTATCAGACCTTTATCAAGACACCCGATTATCAGACATTATCTAAGCCCAGATTAACGGAAGTCTACCCCCCATTCCAATATTTATTGAAGGCAAATAGGCTGGTTATATTGAGTGCAATTAATAAGATGCAATCAGCAAAACCAGCACTGGCAGTGAGTGAGTTAACGGAGCATATTACTAGCTTACGACAGCATCTAAAAAGCGCTGATACTGTTATCGGCAAAATGATTTTCACTAAGATGATTTCGGATAATATTGATGCTTTGTCTTTAATTATTCAGCAACAAGACATTGCTGTTAATGATGCCCTGCCTCCTATTTCGTTGCCAGAACGAGATCTTGAAATAGCAATGGCTCGGGAAGTTGCAATGAGTTATGAGCTTTATAGTAGTTTAGATAGAAGCCCAGAAATTTTTGCACACGCAAAGGAGGGTTTAGATAATAATAATAGTTTTGAAACTCCTGAATGGGTTGCAAGGGCGGCTTTTAAGCCTAATATGTCAGTTAATCAAGCTTCTCTATTTTATAAAGAAACCTCGGCACGCTCACAACTAGCACAAACAGAATTTGTATTTGCGGTTGTTGAAAGGGCTCAACCACAAAAATTGCAGATAAAAAATTGGGTGGGCAGCATTTTGAATAATATTGCTAAGCCTAACTTTGATCAATACATAGCACCGCTATTTGACCTAAATGCAAAAATAGCCATCTTCAATCAAACCGCTAATAAAGTTGAGCTACCTAGTGATTTAAGCTATATCCAAAACCCTTATTACGAGACTGGTGGCACAGCGTATTATTCAGAAGAGGGTAAAAGTATCTGTTTAACGGGGCCATTGAATGACGATGAAAAGCTACGATGTTTGAGAGTGAAGTTTTAAAACTACTACTCAAGCAGTGACTCTAGTTGTGAGATCAATTTAGGATATGCATTAAGTGCTAGCTTGATTGCTGCGATATCAAAGCTTTCTATGGCCTGTTCTAATTGTGTTGAATATTCAGTAACGAGGGAAACAGGGTGTTGCTCTTCATAATCAACTAAAGTAGTTGAGTGTCAATAGACCTATTCTAGGGTAAGCTAGAATAGCTGTAACAATTATCTGAACTTATTAGTTCAATAGTCATCTATACCCAAACTACTTGAAGATGCAGGCTTCATTGCTTCGTCACTCCCGCATGTTTACCTAGTCAAGCTGGGATGACGAAGGATCATTTCCTGCATTTTGGATGGTCACGGGTATATACCCATAATCATTCAATCTGTAAATTTTAGACCAAAAGCTAGAAAGCCAGTGCTGCGTTACAATGCTTGATAAGGACTAGTCATTACCTGCACATTGCGCCTTGCTCTGACTTCCTATTTTTTCCCTGAATCTTCACAGATTGGATGATTACGGGTATATACTTAAATTAAGCAAACCTAAAGATATAAACATATAATAATGGCAACAAAGAAAACACCTAAACGATCACGTCGCAACAAAAAAACAGTTAAGCCTAGCTTAACAATAAAGCTATTCAAATTTTTGCTTAAACTAATGCTTGTGGCTGTCATTTTAATGGGGCTGGGGCTTATATACCTTGATAATCAGGTCCGCCAAAAATTTGAGGGTAAACGCTGGGCATTGCCAGCAAAAGTATATGCGCGGCCTTTAGAGTTATATGTTGGTCGACCTTTATCTATTGCGGAACTAAAGATTGAGCTACGTGGGCTTGGTTATCAGTTTGTAAAAAAAGTAACGCAGCTGGGGCAAGCTGAGTTTTCATCAACAAAAGCCATTATCTCAAGCCGTGGTTTCAAATTTGCTGATGGCGTCGAGCATGCCCAAAAGTTAATACTAGAATTTTCAGGTGAGATGTTATCTGGATTAAGCGATCATCGTGGCACGTCACTCACTTTAATTCGTTTAGAGCCGGTTTTAATTGGCGGAATTTATCCCTTAAATAATGAAGATCGTGATCTTATTCAGTTGCAAGATGCACCACAAGGTTTGGCTGACGCATTAATTGCCATTGAAGATCGCAGCTTTTATCAACATCATGGTGTGTCTCCACGAGGCATTGCTCGGGCTATGTGGGTCAATATAAAAGTAGGCCGTTTTGTGCAGGGTGGTAGCACGCTTACTCAACAATTAATCAAAAACTTTTATTTAACATCCGATCGCACCTTAGCCCGCAAGTTGTTAGAGATCCCAATGGCATTGCTGCTGGAATTGCATTACAGCAAAGATGAGATTTTAGAAGCTTATCTTAATGAGGTTTTCTTGGGGCAAGAAGGTGCAAGGGCGATCCATGGTTTTGGTCTAGCATCACAATATTACTTTGCCCAGCCGATCCAAGAGTTGAAATTGCATCAAGTGGCATTATTAGCGGGCATGGTGAAAGGGCCAACATCTCATAATCCACGTCGTTATGCGGAAAAAGCGAAAGCACGACGTGATTTGGTGCTTAAGGCGCTTTATGACACCGGTAAAATTGATGAAAAACAATATCAAAGTGCTGTCGCAAAACCACTGGGTATTGTTAAACAAGCTAGCTTGCTTAAAGGCGCTTATCCTGCTTATTTAGACTTGGTGAAAAGACAATTACGACAAAGTTATGATGATGAGGATCTGCGATCAGAAGGTTTGCGTGTTTTCACTAGTTTAGATCCCATCGCCCAAAATAAAGCTGAAATAGCATTGCTCAAAACTATTAAGAACCTTGAGGGAAAGCATGGCGAAAAGGTAAAAGACTTACAAGGCAGCATGGTGGTTACTGAACCTCAAACGGGAGAGGTGTTGGCAATTATTGGTGGTCGTAAAACGCGCTATCAAGGCTTTAACCGCGCCTTAGATGCTGTGCGTCCCATTGGTTCTTTAGTGAAACCTGCGGTGTATTTAACCGCGCTTGAACAAGGTTATACCTTAGTTAGTGAATTGGATGATTCACCTTATAGCTTAGCGATTAAAGGTAGCCCAGATTGGCAGCCACAAAATTTTAATCATAAATCACATGGCATCGTGCCCTTACATACAGCGTTAGCACACTCTTATAATTTATCGACAGCACGCTTGGGTATGGAAGTAGGGCTTGATAAAGTGATTAATACACTACAGAGATTGGGCGTTAAGAGGCCGATTGATTCCTATCCATCATTATTATTAGGTGCACAGGGCTTGTCGCCGTTCGAAGTGGCAACCATGTATCAAACCATTGCGGCAAATGGTTTTCAGATGCCGCTGCGAACCATTCGATTGGTAACGGACAGTGTGGGTGAGGAATTATCACGTTATCCTTTCAAACTTAAACAAACTATCAGCTCAAACTCAATTCATCTTTTGCAATACAGTTTGCAAGAAGTGACGCGAGTAGGCACAGCCAGATCAATTTATTGGCAGCTTCCAGAACACATAAATGTAGCAGGAAAAACAGGCACATCGGATGACCAGCGCGATAGTTGGTTTGCTGGTTTTACAGGCAATAGACTAGCAGTGGTTTGGTTAGGTCGGGATGATAATGCGCCCTTACCGTTCACGGGTTCAGGCGGCGCATTGCGTGTGTGGACATCTTATATGACCACGGAAACATTAGATTCTTTCACATCGGTGGCACCAGAAGGTATAGAATATTTGTGGATTGATCAGGAGAGTGGCGAGCTCTCAGCAGAAACATGCCTTAATGCACAGCAATTACCTTTTTTATTAGGAACAGGGCCGACCTTATCGGTTGACTGTATCGGGCAAAATAAAGAAGTCAGCCCGTCACCGCCATTTGGTGGTTGGATGAACAACTGGTTTAGATAGGATGTGCTCCGCTGTCACTCCGGCATGTTTTAAGCCGGAGTCTTGTGTATGGGAATCCCGGCTAGAAGCATAGGATGACGTGAGTAGTTTTAAGCAAATTGAAGTTACTAGGGAATAAACTAAAAATGAATACCTTTCGAATAGTGATAGTCAGTTTAGTAGTAGGTTTTACTGGGTGTACGGCGCTGCCGCCAGTTTCTCAAGGGCCAATAGAAGATCATGATGTAATGATAGAGCCAGAGGTCGAGCCTACCGTTATTATCTCAGGGGTAGATGATGATATTGTGGTGCAATCCTCCTCTGAGATTGGTGAAGACGAGCTTATCGAAAAGCCCAATAAAGCGATTGTACCGGTTGCGCCCTCGTCAATAGAGGCTGCACCGAAGAACGCGGCTGTGGTTGCTTTGCTAGATTCTGCAAAACAGCAAAAGCAAGGCGGAGAGTTACGCTCTGCTCAAACCAGCCTGCAACGTGCGCAGCGCATTGCACCACGCGAGCCAGAAGTGTATTACGATTTAGCAAAGGTTCATATTGAACTAGAAGATTATGGCTTGGCGGAACAAGTGGCGCTGAAAGGGGTGTCGATAGTGCAGGGTCAGCCAAAACAGTTACATAAGTTTTGGACTTTGATCGCAGATATAAGAACTGTTGCAGGAAATAAAAGTGGGGCTAAAAAGGCAAAAGAAATAGCCGATCGATATTAGGGTTACTAGGCTGTTCGTGGCTGAAGCCACTCCTACAGATCTAATACATCCTGCATATCGTATAAGCCGGAATCTCGTGACATCAACCAACTTGATGCGCGCATCGCGCCTAAAGCAAAGGTCATGCGGCTTGATGCTTTATGGGTGATCTCAACACGTTCGCCGTCTGAAGCAAACATGACGGTGTGGTCGCCAACAATATCACCAGCACGCACGGTGGCAAAACCGATTGTTTTACGATCACGTTCGCCGGTGCGACCTTCTCGACCATAAACCGCACATTCTTTTAAATTGCGACCTAAAGCATCGGCTATCACTTCTCCCATTCGTAAGGCGGTGCCAGAGGGTGCATCTACTTTATGGCGGTGGTGCGCTTCGATAATTTCAATATCGACATCATCGCCTAAAACACGTGCCGCAATATCTAATAGTTTTAGTGAAAGGTTGACACCGACGCTCATATTGGGGGCTAATACCATTGAAATGGATTGTGCCGCTTGTTCAATCGTGGCTTTTTGCTGGTCACTAAATCCGGTGGTTCCAATAACCAAATGGCATTGATTCGACACGCAGTGTTCTAATAATGCCATCGTCACTTCGGGTAAAGTAAAATCAATAATAACATCTGATTGTGCAGTAGCAGTGGCAACATCAGCGCTAATGGCAACGCCTAGTTTGCCAACACCAGCAAGCTCTCCGGCATCTGCACCAATTAGGCTCGAATCAGCACGGTCAATCGCAGCACTGAGTTCAAGCCCTTCGGTTTGCTCAACTGCTTGAATTAAGCATCGTCCCATTCGGCCTGCTGCACCATTAATTGCTATACGTATTGTCATACTTATTCATCCTAGGTGAAATTATATCGTCATCCCGGTAGCTTTTAGCTGGGATCTAAATTATACAACAATAGATTCCCGCTAAAAACATGCGAGAATGACGACGGATAGTGGGTTAATCAAAGAAATCTTTTACCGCATCCAACCACGAGCTTGTTTTAGGGCTATGTTTGTTACGACTGCCACCCAATGTTTCTTCAAATTGTTCTAATAATTCTTTTTGTGTCTTGGATAATTTTACAGGGGTTTCAAGAATTACACGACACATTAAATCACCTACTGCACCGCCGCGTACTGGTTTTACACCTTTGCTACGCAAACGAAATTGCGTACCCGTTTGTGTGCCTTCAGGAATTTTAAGGCTAGCTTTACCGTTTAAGGTCGGTACTTCTAACTCACCACCAAGTGCTGCGGTGACAAAACTAATCGGCATATCACAATAAAGATTGCTGCCATCGCGGGTAAATACATCATGAGGGAGAACTTGTACTTCAACATAGAGATCACCTGCTTCTGCGCCGCCTGTTCCGGCTTCACCTTCACCACTGAGGCGGATACGATCACCTGTATCAACACCTGCAGGTATTTTGACTGAAAGTGTTTTGTGCTCTTGGATTTGACCTTCACCGTGACAATCGCCACAAGGGTCTTTAATCATTTTGCCGGTGCCGCCACAATGTGGGCAAGGTTGTTGAACTTGGAAAAACCCTTGTTGCATGCGCACTTGACCATGACCCGCACAGGTTGTACATGTTACAGGTTCAGTGCCTTTCTTAGCGCCACTGCCATCACAGCTTTCACATTCTACATGAACAGGAATACGAATTTTTTCAGTCGCCCCTGCTACGACATCTTCAAGACTTAAGTCTAGGTGGTAGCGTAAATCTGCACCACGATAGCTTTGTCTACCGCCGCGACCGGATGCGCCAAAAATATCATTAAACACATCACCAAAAATATCACTGAAACCGCCTGCTCCGCGTTGACCGCCAGCAGATTGATTGACACCTTCATGACCAAACTGATCGTAAGCGGCGCGTTTTTGAGCATCAGCTAATACTTCATAGGCTTCTTTTGCCTCTTTAAAGTGTGCTTCGGCATCGGCATTATCAGGGTTACGATCGGGATGATATTTCATCGCCATTTTACGATAAGCTTTTTTGAGCTCACTCTCTGTTGCCGTGCGTGAAACGCCCAGAGTTTGGTAATAATCTTGTTTTTCCATTCGCGTGTCTTGCCTATCTTTAAATACAACAAAACAGGCGAGAGAAAATCCCCCGCCTGTTTTTAAATCAAAATAATCTAATTAAAGTTTATTTTTTATCGTCATTTACTTCTTCAAACTCAGCATCTACCACATCATCTTCAGCTTTTTTGTCAGCTGTTTCTTCTGTTGAACCCGCTTCGGCATTTTCAGCATACGCTTGTTCTGATAACTTGCCAGATACCTCAGTCAATGCCGCAGTTTTAGCTTCGATATCAGCTTTATCTTCGCCTTTCACCGCTTCTTCTAAATCAGTCACCGCTGCTTCAATTTTTACTTTTTCATCAGCATCTAACTTGTCACCCAAGTCAGTGATTGATTTCTTAGTTGAGTGAATTAACGCATCAGCAGTATTACGAACGGTTACCAATTCGTGGAACTTACGATCTTCATCGGCATGTGCTTCGGCATCTTGCACCATTTTTTCAACTTCTTCATCAGATAAACCACTTGATGCTTTAATGACGATAGATTGTTCTTTGCCTGTTACTTTATCTTTAGCAGACACATTCAAGATACCGTTAGCATCAATGTCAAAAGTAACGTCAATTTGTGGTTGACCACGAGGTGCTGGTGGAATATCAGATAAGTCAAAACGACCTAGTGATTTATTACCCGATGCCACTTCACGTTCACCTTGTAATACATGAATCGTTACCGCAGGCTGATTATCATCTGCCGTTGAGAATGTTTGATTCGCTTTCGTTGGGATAGTTGTATTTTTCTCAACTAATTTGGTCATTACACCGCCCATTGTTTCGATACCTAAACTCAATGGTGTGACATCAAGTAACAATACATCTTTAACATCGCCCGATAATACTGCCGCTTGAATTGCCGCACCGGCCGCAACTGCTTCATCAGGGTTGACATCTTTACGAGGCTCTTTGCCGAATAATTTTTGTACTGCCGCTTGAACCATTGGCATACGTGTTTGACCACCTACCAAGATTACATCATCAATCTCATCCAAAGATAAACCAGAATCTTTAATGGCTGTTTTACATGGCGCAAGGCTACGTTCAACTAAATCTTCAACTAATGATTCTAATTTAGCACGCGTTAAACGCACTTCCATATGTTTAGGGCCCGACGCATCAGCCGTTACATAAGGTAGATTAATATCGGTTTGCTCGCTTGAAGATAATTCAATTTTCGCTTTTTCAGCCGCATCTTTTAAACGCTGTAACGCTAACGGATCTTTTGATAAATCGATACCTTGGTCTTTCTTGAATTCATCAACTAAAAACTCAATAATACGTTGGTCAAAATCTTCACCACCTAGGAATGTATCACCATTTGTTGATAATACTTCAAACTGATGTTCGCCATCGATATCAGCAATTTCGATAACCGATACGTCAAAGGTACCACCACCCAAATCATAAACGATGATAGTAGAATCACCACGTTTTTTATCCATACCATAAGCCAGTGCTGCGGCTGTAGGCTCATTGATAATACGCTTAACTTCTAGGCCAGCGATTTTACCGGCATCTTTGGTTGCTTGACGTTGTGAGTCATTGAAATAAGCAGGCACAGTGACCACGGCTTCGGTTACTTCTTCACCTAAATAGTCTTCTGCGGTTTTTTTCATTTTCATCAAAATACGTGCAGAAATTTCAGGCGGCGCCATTTTTTTACCATTAACTTCCACCCACGCATCACCGTTATCAGCTTCAACAATAGTGTAAGGCACCATGTCGATATCACGCTGCACAACATCATCTTTAAATTTACGACCAATCAAACGCTTGATAGCAAATAAGGTGTTTTTAGGGTTTGTTACTGCTTGACGTTTAGCTGATTGACCAACCAATACTTCATCATCTTTAGTAAACGCAACAATCGATGGTGTGGTGCGATCACCTTCACTATTTTCGATAATACGTGGTTTACCATCTTCTAATATTGCAACACAGGAATTGGTTGTTCCTAAGTCAATACCAATAATTTTAGCCATTGTTTATTCTCCATCTATCTTATAGTTTGCCGGATTCACCAGCTGTTGATTATTAAGTGGGGGACGAAATTTATATTTCAAGCCCTAGACCTCACTTTGTTGATTTTATTCAGGTTATTGCGAAACCATAACCATTGCAGGACGTAATAGTCTTCCATTAAATTGGAAGCCTTTCTGTGCTACCGTTAAAATTTGATTTGCTTCAATTCCTTCAACCGGCTGCATTGCCATGGCTTGATGCAATTCGGGATCAAATGCATCGCCATCTTCAGGGTTGACGGTTTCTAAACCAAATTTAGCGAGAGAAGATAAAAACATCTTCATCGTCATTTCCAAACCTTCACGAACAGCATCAAGCGATGCATCTTCACCATTAGCCGCATTTAAACCCAATTCCATACTGTCGTATATAGGGAGTAGCTCAGTGACAAATTTATCTAATGCACGCTTATGGGCATTTTCTAAATCACGTGATTGACGGCGGCGAAGGTTTTCTATATCTGCACGCGCACGTAACAGTTCATTCCAATGCTCATCCGCCTTGTTACGGGCATCTTCTAATAGTGCAGTAGGATCTTCGTTGGTTTCAACTTCGGCTTCAGGAGCAGTATTCTCTTCTTCAGATTCAATCTCGTTATTTTCTTCGTCGCTCATTTTTACAACCCAATATGATTTATCTTAAAACTGGATCTGGGGGCGGATCTTTTTATTTCAAGTTTGAATTGGTATTTTTATTAGGAAATGTGCGTTTGCACATCCATGCTTTTATGAATAATACGAACAATAAAAATGTCGTCATCATTCTTCTTGTAAAAGATTAAATGAGAGCGGTGTTCGAAACACAAATAATCAGAGCGTATATGTTCAACCCTAGTCCCTAAATCAGGATTTGTATCTAAGGTTTCAAAACATGTTTCTAGGGTAGTGTGGTAATCAACAGTAACAGCTAGGCCAAAATTGATAATTGAATAGTCTAAAATTGCATCTAAGTCGCGACTGGCTTTATTAGAAAACCTAATCATTCAAGCCATGTCGCTCTTTAGCATCGTTGAGAATATCGCTCATGGCACGTTGGCTAATGCCACTTTCTTCGCCCTCAATTAAAGCGGCGCGAAGTATAGCTATTTTTTCTTTATTCGCCTGATCAAGACGAATTAATTCCCGTAGGTATTCACTATCATTGCCGTACTGTCCGGAATTTATTTGAGATTTTATCCAAGAGTCTTGTTGCTCTGTTACTGTGATTGTTTTTCTTAACATAACCATAAAAGCACCTCTAAAATGAGTTTTAGTATGATTATATCACACTGCTAATTGATTAAGTCCAAAACCAATCGAGTCTGACCCTATTGATTCTATCGCTTATCCGACCTACGGAATTTTTAGCGAGTTTAATCTTTCTCTTTCAGTGTTATTGAGAATGCTTGCATCCCAATATGGTTTGGATAAGTTTCGTTAAAATCTATTTTGTATTCAGAACAAAACGAGCTTACTATTTCGTAGCCTATCTGTACAATACTTGGCGGGATCACTGTCCCCATCGATGGGGATTCTTCAGTTTTATTAATAATTTTGTTCATTGCATCTTTTAAGGAATTTCCTGATACAAAGGTTGTGGTGTTATTTGCTTCATCTAGTAAATGCACTAAATCTGAAGGTAGTTTATCAGCAGCATGTACGTGGCAGCCTCCAAGTTTGTTTGCTCCCCACTTAATTAACTCTCCTCTGGTTATTAACTTGTCATGCTTAGTGATTATAAGTGCAGGCTTATTCCACCAGTCAGTAAATTTTATCATTGTTGCTTCGGAGTTTGAATCAAAATTAGGTACAAACTTGCCACTTGAATCTCTCATAATATTTGACGTTAGATATTCTGTTTTAAGAGCTATTGTGCCATCAACAACCCAAGCAGTATCTAAAATCGAACTGTCTTCCTTATCGAGATAGTGAAGTAAAGATGTCGAGTTAGATGTTTGGTGGCAAATAACTCGAACAGATGTGGCTATACGCTAGTATTCTTCCTCCGCTGATCGACAGGAGAGCGAAGCGGAGTCGATTAGTCGCCAGTAGGCAACGCCTTTGTGCATTTTCGTAATAGAGAGCGTTAGCGAACAGTGGAGAATAATGTTAGCAAAGGCTTTCTGTTGCCGTAAAGTCATTTGAGGTAATGGTGGTTTTGCGGTTCGCTCAGCAGAGCGAAGTGTGAAAGCGCCATGAACGCAGGACGGCTGGGGGCCGCAGGCATTAATGGTCGCGTTAAGTTTTTGCCGCTTGCTTGGGCTCGGATGCCCAAAACAAGCTATCGCAAAAATAGCGACTCACTGGCAGCTCAGGAACTTTCCTGCCCTTGCGGGATAGCTCATCCAGCACAATAGTTTTTTTAACTAGGGCTTCACTAACCCGTCTGGCATATAGTGGTGAGTCCTGAGCAATGTAATCGTGGATATGACGAACCTGGGACTTGGCGTGAGTCGTCCACTTCACCATGTCTGAATATCCTTAAGTACCTCCTCAGCGGTTTGGGTTTTACCTTCAGCAGCATCCTGCTGACCACGGCGGATGTTCTCCAGCACATAAAGCTGGTAAATCATTTCTTCTGTATCAGCGTTGTCAGGCAGTTGCTGGATTGTGTTGAGTGCGTCTTGTTTGGCGGTTTGCATAGTGAACTCCTCGCTGTTTTAGATTCAAAAATCAAGCTGGCTGACCGCTTGTTTCGCATTAAATTTATTTTACCACAGAGGCACAGAGCACACAGAGATGGATAAGCTTAACTCCTTTTCGTCATCCCGCTAGGTTTGTAGCCGGGATCTACATCAATGAAAAACGTAGGAGCGGCTTCAGCCGCGAACAAGCCGGTAATCATTAACAACCCTATTCGCGGCTGAAGCCGCTCCTACCTATTTTTACTGAGAATGGAGATAAAACTGACCATTCGCGTCACATTATGACGATTATAACGCCTTGGGCTGGGAATGAAGAGGGTTAATAGTTGTTAAAAACAGTGCCTTATGATTTGGCACAACACCTGCAATTAACTTTTCGAGGCAACAAGATTGCTGAACTTTTCTAACACTGAGGAATTAAAAATGAAAAAAGTCCAACAAGGTTTTACATTAATCGAGCTAATGATCGTAATCGCGATCATTGGTATTTTAGCAGCCATTGCATTGCCTGCTTATCAGCAATATGTCGCAAAAGCACGTTACTCGGAAGTTGTTCTTGCGACATCAGGGGTTAAATCAGCCCTTGAAGTTTGTGCACAGTCCCGTGGTGGTTTTGGTGCCGCTTTGTGTAATGTTCCTGCTGATCTTGAGGTTCTACAAGCCGCTGCAGGTGCAAGTGATGCGCCGCAGGTCACTAGTGTTACGGCAACATTAGCGGGTGCGACAGCAGTAGTAACCGCTACACCTAACGCAACAAATGGTTTCGTTGCCGGTGATACATACATCATTACAGGTACATACAGTGCTAATGGCTCAGTTAATTGGATCGTTACGGGTGGTTGTTTGGCTCAAGGTTTCTGTTCTACTTTGTAAGAAATCAAAGGGGTCAGACTCGATTGATTTGACCTGATGAAGCACAGAGAAAGCCTCGGTTATGCCGAGGCTTTTTTTTGCAATTAATAATATTATTCCTGTTGGTTAAAGGGGACGCTACCCTTGGTTAAAGGGGACGCTACCCTTTAATTTTAAATTATTGTACAATACAACACATGCCTAGAATAGCCCGCAGTGTATTTCCTAATATTCCTCACCATATTACCCAGCGAGGTAACCGACGAGAAGATGTGTTTTTTACTGATGATGATCGCTTGATCTATTTGGAATGGTTACAGTTTTACTGTGAAAAACATGATGTCTCTATTCTCGCATATTGTCTGATGACAAATCATCTACACCTTGTTTTAGTGCCTCATTCTGATGATGGGCTACAACAGGTGTTGAAACCACTCCATATGCGTTATTCTCAACATATTAATAAAGTCAAAGATTGGAAAGGCCATTTGTGGCAAGGTCGTTTCTTCTCCGCACCCTTAGATGATGCGTACACATGGTCAACGATTCGTTATGTTGAGAGAAACCCTGTTCAAGCGGGAATATTGGCAAAAGCAGAAGATTATCGTTGGTCAAGTGCCGCCGCTCATTGCGGTTTGAAAGAAGATTTGTTACTTTCAGAATTGCCAAGTTCAATGAAAGGGCTTTCTCCAAGTAACTGGYCTGAATGGTTGAACCTACCCGAACAGCAGAGCGTAATAGATATTATTCATCGAAATGTAGAAAAAGGTTTACCTTGTGGTGACGATAACTTCATTGATAAGCTTGAGGCGATAGCAAAAAAATCGCTACGGTATAAGCCGCAGGGACGGCCACATAAAGAAAACAAAGGGTAGCGTCCCCTTTTACTCGATAAAGGCGGGGCTTGCTATGTATGCGCACAATGCGCCTTTGCAACAGGCTTATCAGCGTGAATGTGTGGGTGCTGATTAAATTAACACACAATCATAATACTTAAACTGTGCATCATCCGACATCAGCTTTAATTTATAAGTAATCGCTTGGCAAATAATCATGCGATCAAATGGATCTCTATGGTGAAAAGGGATATTTTCTAACAGCAGAGCTTCTTCACCTGAAAAAGCTAATAGCTCTATCCCCATTTGTTTTGCCATTTCAACTGGGTTGAAATTGATCTCAAGTTTGCCAAGGGATGATTTGATCATCAACTCAGCTATACTCATGGCACTTAAAAACACTTCATTTGATGCCAGTTCAAGTTGAAATTTTCGTTTTGAGCTTAATTTATCAGGCGCGGATAATGCCCAAAGAAAAATATGGGTATCGATTAATATTTTCATGGTTAATCACCATAAAATAATGCATTAATATCATCGTCTTCTTTTAGGAAATCGTCAGGGATGTTTATTTTCCCCTCTAATAAGCCGAGCGTTCTTTTTCTCTTAGGTTGATGGGCAACAAGATCAACCAAAGGCAGATTATTTTTGGCAATGGTGACTTCTTCACCATGATAAGCCATTTCAATTAATTTTGAAAAATTAGCTTTCGCTTCTGAAATATTGATAATCATAATAATTGCCCCGCCTCCATAATTAAGATCTATATTACCAATGTAGGTCATGTGGGTCAACTTTTATTGGAGTCATAATAAATTTTCTTATACAAACAGGGTTGTTTATAACATTAAAGGGGACGATACCGTCTTAAAAATACAGTAGACTGCAAGTATCTTAAAGGATACAATGGAGTATGTTTGAAATAGAAGAAAGCCCCTCTTTTTCTCGATGGCTCTTTAAGTTGAGAGATCTCAGGGCAAAAGCGAAAATAATGGTTCGCCTTGATCGCGCTAAACAAGGGAACCTTGGAGACTGTGAACCTGTTGGTGATGGCATTAGTGAAATGAGGATCTTTGAAGGAAAAGGCTATCGGATTTATTTCACCCTACGAAAAGAAAAGATAATTTTACTGTTATGTGGTGGTGACAAAGCAAGTMAATCTAACGATATTAAACGCGCTAAAAAATTAAAGGAGGCATTATGAAAACACAACAATTTGATGTGTCAAAATACCTAGATAATGATGAAATGATTGCTGAATATTTAAAAGTAGCTATTGAAGAAAATGATATGTCTTACTTTATGTTGGCYCTTGGAAACGTGGCAAAAGCAAAGGGCATGACCCAAATAGCTAAAGATACAGGTTTGGGTCGTGAAAGCTTATACAAAGCTATTTCAGGTGCATCACAACCAAAACTAGATACCGTATCTAAAATATTAAATGCTATTGGATTATCTCTAGACATTAAACAAGGATCGGTAAGCCATTAAGATTCAGCGTGCCCCTAGTGGTTAAAGGGGTTAAAGGGGACGCTACCCTTTAATTGCACCCAATTGATAATAATGCAATTTATCCTGACATAGGGGGATCTCCACCCAATACCAGATAACGCTACTTCATTACCCAGGCTATGTGATATTTGTAATCCCAAATAGTGTGATCACCATGTTTATAATTGCAATTGTGCATTCACTAAGCATACCGCCTGACCCTAGCCGCCCAAAGGCGTGGGATTTACGGATCCCCTATCGGGGGCTTTAAAATTGATCGTAATGACCACCAATAGCATAGATATAAACACTGTCTTTATCGTATTTATAAATAACTCGGTCTTTCTGGCTAATACGGCGAGACCACAAACCAGAGAGCTTATGCTTTAATGGTTCTGGTTTTCCAGTGCCCGCTCCTGGGTCATCTCGAAGTATTTCTTTCAATAATCGGCAAAGCACCTTATGTAGTTTTTTGTCTTTCTGCCTAAGTTCTTCATATGTAGCCCAAGTGTTCCCTTCAAATACCAATGATCTCATCTAGCTCTCCGGCAGTAGGCTTATACCCCTTATTTCTGGCATTTGTAGCAGCTGAGGCAGCTATTTGTTTCATTAAGTCATTGTTTTGTAAAATATATAATGTTTCTTGCTCACGCTCCCAATCATCAGCGCTTAGTACAACAAAATCGTCACCACTCCTGCGTGTGACTTTAAGTGGTAAATGCTCAGTAACTACCTTCTCTACAAAGCTTTTTAGGTTTTCTCTAAATTTATTTACACTAACACTATCCATCTTAACCACCTATATTATGTACTGTAAATACGTACATAATAACGGTAAAGCCCTAACAAAGCAAATACACACGGACAGTTAAAAGAGTTGCGGCTTCCGCTCTGCTACAGCATTTTTTTTGAAAATAGTGAATATATACCCGTAATCATTCAATCTGTAAAAAAAATCCCTCGTCATCCTATGCTTTTAGCCGGGAGCTCCGCACAAACAAGACTTGTATCTTAGAAGAAGTGTAAATCACCTGCAATGAGTTACACTATTCAATGAAGATTGGATAAAGGGGTGGAGACATTGTAACAAGACTTAGAACAGTTAAGTTCTGTGCGGGAGATTAATGCCCACCCCTTAAATTTAACACCTAAAATGCGAACAGTATCTTGTGCACGGAAAAGAGCCGTAGCACGTATAACGACAAGAATGCATTGGTGTTAAATGCTCCAATCTTATTAATTATATCTTAAAATATAAGGCGGTGAATAATGTTTGTTGGAATTGATATTTCTAAGTTAAGTTTTGATGTGGCTGTGTTGATTGACTCGCAGTATCATAATGGTCATTTTGATAATAATTCATCAGGTTTTTTAGCCTTATTAAAATGGACAAAATCCTTTAACGCCACGCCTTATTTTTGCTTAGAAGCAACAGGCATTTATGGTTTAGCACTAGCCAAACATTTACACGCCCAAAAGCATAAAGTCGTGGTGGTTAACCCAATTAAAACCCACGCTTTTTCTAAAATGGAGATGTCTAGAAATAAAACAGACAAGGCCGATGCAATGAGTATTGCTCGCTACTGTCAGTATTTGCATGACAAGGGCGATATTGTTAAAAGCCTGTTCACGCCTAGAGGTGAAGCTTTTGAGCGGGTGCAGTTTCTAGTCACACGTTTAGAACAGTTGAATAAAATGAGAAGCCAAGAAAACAATCGGCTTGATGTCAGTTTGGATAAAGCAGCTGCCCGTTCAGTTGCCTCCATGCTTGCTTTTATCGACAAGCAAATCGGAACAATAAAAAAGAAATTAGCAGAAATAGTTAAACAGAACGAACAGCTTAATGCTCAAGTCGCATTACTCGTCAGTATTGACGGTGTGGGTGATAAGACGGCTTGGGCAATATTAGCGTATATTGGTGATATTGCACTGTTTGAAAATGCGAAACAAATCAGTAGTTATGCAGGACTTAATCCGAGAATAGAGCAGGCTGGAAGCAGTATTAACCATACGCGTTTATCCAAGATGGGCTGTGCAAGGCTACGTAAATCACTTTATATGCCGGCGTTGGTTGCCGCCAGGTTTAACCCGTTAATGAAAGCCTTTTATCAGAAACTGTTAGCTAGGGGAAAGCCGAAGAAAGTAGCCTTAGTTGCTGTGATGAGAAAATTATTGGTGCTTGCGTATGGGGTGTTGAAATCAGGAAAGCCGTTTGATGTGAATTATCAACATTAATTCGATTTAGACTTGATTTTTAAGACAGTATCTCCGGCTAAAAGCATACCGGAGTGACGGAGGAGTGAAAATTCACACATTGAATGATTACGAGTATATCAGTAAAATTAGCTATGATTTCAGCAGTTACAAGATAAAGTTTCTGACCACTGGCGAGATGGTATTGCACCGGTTCACGCGCTATAGCTGTTAAATATTGCACTGTGGCGTGAGAAATTAAATAAGATACTTATTAGCGAGTCTTATATATATTGCTGAAATTTAGACTGATTTTCAGAAAATAGAATTTTGATTTTGACTAGTACTTGTTTTGAATATTTGGATAATCGGTTATGATGATTAGCTTTCGTTATTTAAGTTGAAATATGGAAATACTTGTTGGCATAGTTATAGTTAATTACAAAACTGCAGATTTAACCATAGAATGTTTACGATCTTTAAATAACGAGCGGGTGTTAAATTGTTTTAGAGTGATTGTTGTGGATAATGATTCACAAGATGGGTCTTTTCAAAAAATATCTTTAGCCATTGAGGCAGAAGGTTGGGTTGATTGGGCAAAGGTGCAGTCTTCAGGGTTTAATGGTGGATTTTCTTTTGGAAATAATTTTGCAATTAGGCAATTTATAAAAGAAAAAAAGGCGCCTGAATTTATCTATTTACTTAATCCCGATACGGTTGTGATGCCTTATGCAATAAAAAGTCTAGTTTTATTTTTATTGGATCACCCTAAGGTAGGCATAGTTGGTAGTCGACTTGAGGATCCTGATGGAACTCCTCAGTGTTCTTCATTTCGGTTCCATACTTTATTGAGTGAACTGGAATCAAGTTTACGTTTTGGGCCAATAAGTCGATTGTTATCACGATGGAGAATAGCGCCAAAAATTGAAGATGATACAATAATAACTGATTGGGTAGCTGGTGCCAGCATGTTAATCCGCAGTGATGTTTTTGCAGATATTGGTCTTATGGATGAAGACTATTTTTTGTATTTTGAAGAAACGGACTTCTGCCTGCAGGCAAAACGTAAAGGTTGGGAGTGTTGGTATATTCCTAGTAGCAGGGTTGTTCATTTTGTTGGTCAGAGTACTGGTATTATAAGTGGTAATGAAGATCGCCCAAGAAGGCCTAGCTATTGGTTTGAAGCGAGACAGCATTATTTTTTAAAGAATCATGGCCTATTCTATACAATATTGGCTGATTTAACGTGGGGTATCGGATTTTTAATTTGGCGCCTACGCCGAATTATTCAGCGTAAGCCTGATACTGACCCAAAAAACATGCTTGTTGATTTTTGGAAAAATAGCATATTTTTCAATCTACTCGATGGCAAGCATAAATCATGATAAACTTTTTCAAAAATATAAAAAGTGATTGGGTTGCTCATGGTCGGTCTTCGTACAGGGCAGGGTTTAGAGTTTTAGTGGTTTATCGTTTTGGTAATTGGCGTATGACCATTAAACCTAAACTCCTCAGAGTACCATTCAGTACGATTTATCGTTTTTTAGAGCGACGAGTTCGTTTTAAATATGGGATTGAACTGCCTTATACGGTGATTCTTGGCGAGCGCGTAATATTTGAACATCAACATGGTATCGTCATTCATGGTAATTGCATAATTGGTAATGATTGCATTATTCGCCAAGGTGTTACTCTTGGGAATAAATATTTAGATAAACCTTTTGATGCGCCAAAATTAGGTAACAAAGTTAATGTAGGTGCTGGAGCGAAAATTCTAGGAGCTGTAACTATTGGTGATGGCGTGACTATTGGAGCAAACGCAGTTGTTATAACTGATGTGGCTGCAGGTGATACCGTGGTTGGCATACCTGCAAAAGTAATTAGTAAAGCTAGATCATAGCGGAAGGTATGATGAGTAAAAAACTTATAAGTCAGAAAGTTGGTGCTGTAATTATTGGTAGAAATGAAGGACTACGTTTGGTTAGGTGCCTTGAATCATTAATTAAAAATATAGATATTGTTATGTATGTTGATTCAGGATCAACTGATAAGAGTGTTGACTCAGCTAAATCATTAGGTGTTCAAGTGCTGTCTTTAGATATGAGTATTCCGTTTACTGCGGCGCGGGCACGAAATGAAGGTGCTACACATCTTATGCAGCAGTATCCTGATTTAGAATTTATACAGTTTGTTGATGGTGATTGTGATGTCCAGTCGCAGTGGATTGAAAGTGCAAATAATTTTTTAAATGAAAACACTGAATATGCCATCGTATGCGGCCGGCGACGTGAACGTTTCCCTGAGGCATCAATATATAATCAGTTATGCGATATTGAATGGAATACGCCAATTGGTGATGCACTTGCTTGTGGTGGAGACGCTTTAATTCGGATTGAATCATTCAGGGAAGTTGATGGTTATAATGAAGAGCTAATTGCTGGCGAAGAACCAGAAATGTGTTTTCGACTTAGGCAACAAGGCTGGAAGATCAGGCGAATTGATGTTGAAATGACTTTGCATGACGCAGCGATGACTAAGCTTAGTCAATGGTGGAAAAGAACAATTCGTACTGGCTATGCATTTGCGCTAGGCAGTTCAATCCACGGCAAGTCAAAAGAGCGCTATTACGTTAAAGAAAATCAAAGGATAATTATATGGGGATTAGTTATGCCTATAGTGATTTTTGGTTTAACAATATTAAACCCAATATCGGCAGCACTTTTTTTTGTCTATTGGGCACAAATCGTACGAGTGGCAGTCAAGCGACCAAGCTTAGGAAAAATGAAATTTATTTGGGCTGCAAGCGTGGTTTTAGGGAAGTTTCCTGAGGCTGTTGGTTTGATACAGTACAACATAAATAAAGCGACAAAGACCAGAGCACAGATCATAGAATATAAATGAGTATAAAAATATGAAAATAGCCATTGTGGGCACAGGATATGTAGGACTCTCATTAGCGATGTTGCTAGCAAAAAATAATGAGGTGGTAGCCTTAGATGTGTCGGAAGAAAAAATAAATTTATTGAAGAATAAAAAATCTCCAATTGCTGATGTGGAAATTGAAGATTATTTAGAAAATAAAACACTAAACTTTCTTGCGACACTCGACAAAGATGTAGCATATGCTAAAGCTGATTACGTTATTATTGCGACACCAACAGATTACGATGAGGTAAGCAATTACTTTAATACATCTACTGTTGAATCAGTTATTAAAGATATTATAAAGTTGAATCCTAATGCAACGATAGTAATTAAATCAACTGTTCCTGTAGGCTATACCAGAAAAATTAACAAACAATTAGGCACAAGCAATATTATATTTTCCCCTGAGTTCTTGCGAGAAGGTAAGGCCTTACATGATAATTTACACCCTTCACGGATAATTATTGGTGAGAAATCAGAACGTGCTACTATTTTTGCAGATTTGCTAGTACAGGGTGCGGATAAAAAAGATATAACAGTATTATTCACGGATTCTACAGAAGCAGAAGCTATAAAATTGTTCTCTAATACTTATTTAGCCATGCGTATTGCTTACTTCAATGAGCTAGACACTTATTGTGAGACGCATGGGTTAGATAGTAAACAAGTGATTAATGGTGTAGGGCTCGATCCGAGGATCGGCGATCATTACAATAATCCATCTTTCGGCTACGGAGGCTACTGCCTCCCTAAAGATACCAAGCAACTATTGGCTAATTATCAAGACGTACCTAGTGATATCATTAGAGCTATTGTCGATTCAAATACGACAAGGAAAGATTTTATTGCAGCCCAAATTGTAAGCAAAAATCCTAAAGTAGTGGGTATTTATAGACTTATTATGAAACAAGGATCGGATAATTTTCGAGCTTCGGCTATACAGGGTGTTATGAAACGGATTAAAGCCAAAGGAATAGAAGTTGTAGTGTATGAGCCTGAATTAAAGGAAAGAAAATTTTTTCATTCAAGGGTTATACGTGATTTGGAAGAATTTAAGACTATATCTGATTTGATAATTGCTAATCGACTAACGGATGATATCAAAGACGTTGGAGAGAAAATTTATACTCGAGATCTCTTTGGCAGTGATTGATAAATTAATTAACTAAAATATTTTGAGTCTTGACAGTATGAATTATAAATATGTAACTCGATTTTCTGCTGATATGTATCGTTACAAAGCAAAGAAAACGAGAAAATGGAAGAATCTAAGTGGCCGAAGAGTGCTTTTTATCACAGAAAACAGAAAAATTTGCGATAGTCAGATTTATCCATTTTATTTTTATAATAATGAAATTAGTAGGCTTTTTGGGCCTACGGAATTTAGAGAAATTAACATTGATCTGTTTGAGAGATATTATACGCTGGGTGAAATGGGAGGGGCTGACATTGTTTTTTTTCAACCATGCTTCAACAAAGATCATAAGTTGATAGTTGCACTGCTGTCACAGATTCGAGATGCCAACCCTACAGCAAAAGTTATTTTCTTAGATTCGTTTGCGCCATTAGATCTTCGATTTGCCGATTTGGCTTCTCCGTTAATTGACTTTTATATTAAAAAACATGTATTTCAAGAACGTGGAATCTATTCTCAGTCAACACATGGAGATACTAATTTAGTAGAATATTATAACGATCTATATGGCTTGCCTCAGGACGATGTGGTTAAGTTTAATATTCCAGATAACTTTATGGAAAAACTAGTAGTGGGGCCAAGCTTTTTTACCTCTAGACAAATGCTGCCAGTACTGACAGCAAACCCTAGCTCTCCTAAGTTTGCTAAAAAAAATGATGTGCACGCTCGGCTTGGAGCCACGGGGACGGGTTGGTATCAAAAAATGCGTGAACATGCATTGTTGGCATGTACGCAATTTAAAGCTAATTCAATTGTTACATCAGCTGCTGTTTCAAATTCGAACTATATGAAGGAGCTTAGATCTTCCCGGATCTGTTTTAGTCCTTTTGGTTATGGGGAGGTGTGCTGGAGAGATTATGAAGCAATTATGTGCGGTGCTTTGTTAATAAAGCCAGATATGTCACATATTGAAACCAACCCAAATATATTTATTCCTTTTGAAACATACATTCCGGTAGCATGGGATTTTTCTGATTTAGCAGAAAAGGTAAATTATTACCTTGAACATGAGGATGAGAGGGAGAAAATTACTAGAGCTGCTTATGATGTTCTTTATGATTACATCCAAGATAATGGATTTGTGAAGCAATTTTCAATGCTATTAACTTCATAAGTTCGACCAGAATAGTGGAAAGATGATTCTCTGCATGTAATGAGGGGACTAATTATCCATAAGCATTTATGGCCATGATATAATTTTGACATCAAAGTCTATAGATACCCATAATCATTGAAACTGAAAAAAATCCTCATCATCCCGGTATGCTTACCCAGTCAAGCTGAGCACAAGCTTAGCCGGGATCTCCGCACAAGCAAGACTCCGGCTAAAAGAATACCGGAGTGACGAAAGAGCGAAAACCCACAGATTGAATGATTACGGGTATATACGGGACATCTAAAAATATAGGAATAGAATGAATATAGCAATATTAGGCTGTGGCTACGTGGCAAATATGTATTTGCTTACTTTGGCGATGCATCCTGAGTTGAAACTAATGGGTGTTATGGATATTGAGCGGTCACGGGCAGAAAATTTAGCGCGTATTTCTGCAACAAAAGTATATCCGGATCTCCAATCATTATTAAGTGATTCAAGTGTGGATCTTGTTGTTAATCTTACTATTTCTCAAGCTCATTATGAAACGTCGCTGGCATGTCTGAAAGCGGGTAAACACGTATATACAGAAAAGCCACTTGCTATGAATTTCTCAGAGGCGTCGTTATTAGTTGACGTTGCTGAATCAAAAGGATTAATGTTGGCTTCTGCTCCTTGCACTTTGATGAGTCAATCAGCTCAAACACTATGGCATTCTGTTCGGGATAATTTAGCTGGAAAGATCAGACTGATTTATGCGGAAATGGATGATGGGATGGTTTCTCGTGGCCCCGTTCGAAAAGGGTATGCTTTTGCACTAGGTTGTTCAATTCATGGTAAATCAGAAGAGCAATATTGGGTTAAAGAAAATCAAAGAATAATAATATGGGGCTTGGTTATCCCTTTATTCATTGTAGGTTTGACAATGTTAAATCCAGCATTTTCAGTACTGTTGTTTGTCTATGCAGCACAAATTATAAGAGTTGCTAGAAAACGACATAACCTAGGTAATATGAAATTCATTTGGGCTATAAGTCTAGTATTGGGGAAGATTCCTGAAGCTATTGGTTTTCTTCAGTTTTATAGACACAAAACTACAAATAAAAGTTCTCAAATAATAGAGTGTAAATAAGTATGCATGTAGCCTATTTCACCAATCAATATCCTAAAGTCAGTCATAGCTTTATTCGCCGTGAAATATTAGCTTTGGAACAATTAGGTCATAGTGTTGAACGTTTTGCTTTGCGTTCTGATGCAGCAGAATTAGTTGACCCTGCCGATCAGTTAGAATTTGGTAAAACAGCTTATATTTTATCTGACTCGAAGTTAAGGCTTGTTTTACAATCGCTTACGGTATTTATTGTTCACCCAATAAAATTTATTACGACTTTGTTTTTTGCGATTAAATTGGGTTTTCGTTCTGATCGTGGCGTTTTAAGGCATATTGCCTATTTTGTTGAAAGTTGTACTTTATTAAAGTGGCAATTACAAACGGGCATTGAACATATTCATGCCCACTTTGGTACCAATTCGACTACGGTTGTAATGTTTTCTTATTTATTAGGCGGCGTAGGCTATAGTTTTACGGTACATGGTCCTGAAGAATTTGATAAGCCTGAATTTATTTCACTGGCAGAAAAAATTAAATATTGTCGATTTGTGGTGGCTATTAGTTCGTATGGTCGTAGTCAATTATTCAGGTGGATCCCTTTAGAGCAATGGCATAAGGTGAAGGTTGTTCATTGTGGCTTGGATGATGCTTTTTTAGCAGATATTGCTACAGATCCAAATGTATCAAATCAGCTGGTTTGTGTGGGTCGTTTATGTGAGCAAAAAGGACAACTTTTATTATTAAAATCTATGAGGTCATTACGTGATGCAGGTATAAATTGTAAGCTTGTACTGGCAGGTGATGGTCCTATGAGAGCAGAGGTTGAAAGAAGAATATCGGAATATGAATTGTCTGATCGAGTTGAAATAACAGGTTGGATATCAAGTGAGCAAGTAAAGATGTTGTTAGTAGAATCTCGAGGCTTAGTGCTGCCCAGCTTTGCAGAAGGTTTACCTGTAGTTATTATGGAAGCATTGGCTTTATACCGCCCGGTGATTACCACATATGTTGCCGGGATCCCCGAACTGGTTAAAAACAAACATAATGGTTGGTTGATACCTGCGGGTGACAGTGATGCGCTTACAGTAGCCATGAAATTATTACTTGATGCTGATGGGCAAACATTATCAATGATGGGCTTAAATGGGCACAAGGCTGTGAATGAACAGCATAATATTAGAATCGAAGCAGAAAAACTTGCAACACACATTGAAAGAGGTATCAATTAGTAATGTGGTTTGATGTCGTTTTAGTATGTATGGTGGTGGTTTTATCAATACCTTTATTTGTGATCACTTTTCAGCTATTGATTACATTACCACATCGAAAAAGTACAACTTTAAGTTTAAGCGAACAGAAATCAGTGGTGAGGTACAAGATAATAATGCCCGCCCATAATGAAGCTGAAATTATTGGTAAAACCCTTACAGATCTTATCCAACAAGGCGTTTCTGCTCATAACGTTATTGTTATTGCTGATAATTGCAATGATGATACGGCTAAAATTGCTAGTGACCTTGGTGTTGTCATTGTGGAGCGTTTTAATGATAAGCACCGTGGTAAGGGCTTTGCTCTTGATCATGGCCTTCAATATTTAAAGACACATACCCCTCCAGATGTTGTTGTTATATTAGATGCAGATTGTGAGATTAATGCCAACAGCCTAAAGGTTTTAGTCAATGGTTGCCATGAGCATCAAGTGCCATTACAGGCACTATATTTAATGCGAAATAATAAAGAAGATTCATTAGCTCGTCGAGTGGCGGGCTTTGCTTGGCTGGTTAAAAATAAAATACGACCGATTGCGGTAAACAAATTGACTTTGCCCGTTACTTTAACGGGAACAGGTATGACTTTTCCCTGGAAAGTGATTTCAGAGGTTAATGTTGCACATGGTAATATTGTGGAAGATATGCAGTTAGGCATTGATTGCACACTGGCAGGATTTCCTCCAATGTTGTGTGAACAAGCCGTTGTTTATAGCGATTTTCCTGAACAGGGTAGTGATGCAGAAGACACTCAGCGCACACGGTGGGAGCATGGTCATTTGCTCACAATTGTTCAACAAGTCCCAAAGTTACTTAAGCTGGCAATAATTCGCAAGGATTTTAGGCTATTAGGTTTGGCTTTAGATATCGCCGTTCCACCCTTATCATTACTGGTTTTACTTGCCATAGCAGGATTGTTTTTGTTAGGTATATATTCATATACTGTGGGCAGTAGTTATAGTGCCTTTTTAATGCTGCTAACTAGCTTTTGTTTGTTTGCACTGATGTTGGTGATAACGTGGTGGCGATTTGGTCGTGACTATTTAACGCTAAAAGAGCTATGTATGATTCCCGTTTACGTAGTTTCAAAAATATCTATTTATGTGATGTTTTTATTTAAACGCCAGAAATCGTGGATCAGAACATCTAGGAAAACCAAGTGATTTTAGATTTGATGTTAAGTAATGACAAATAAAATAGAATGTTTTGTAGACAGAGATGTACATAGCATTCTTGGTTTGCCTTTTGATTCCGTGTCACTGGATGGCGCTATTGCTATAGTCAGAAAATCAATTGAGCAAGATGCTTCCTGTTTTCTATCTACCCCCAATCTTAATTTTGTAATAGCTACACAAGCTGATGATGCTTTTTTTCAATCTATTGTCGACAGTGATTTAAGTGTTGCTGATGGCATGCCTTTGATCTGGGTGGCTAAACTTTTGGGTATTCCAATAGCTGAGCGTGTTGCAGGATCTACGTTATTTGATGAGCTATCAAAACAAAAAAATAAAGCTGAAAAAATAAATGTTTTCTTTTTTGGTGGACAAGAGGGTATTGCTGAGTTGGCACATCAGAAATTAAATGAAAATAGTCTTGGGATGATAAGTTGTGGATATTATGATCCTGGTTTTGTATCTGTAACCGAGATGAGTACCGAGAACATTATTAATACGATTAATGATTGTGACCCTGACTTTATTGTTGTGGCTTTAGGTGCAAGAAAAGGGCAGGAGTGGATCCAACAAAATAGAGATGAATTAAATGCCGCTGTTATCAGCCATTTAGGTGCGGTAATTAATTTTGTAGCAGGTAATGTAGAGCGTGCGCCAGTTATGTGGCAACGATTGGGCGTGGAATGGTTATGGCGGATTCGGCAGGAACCTACGTTGTGGAAGCGTTATTTATTTGATGGGTTGGCATTTTTACGACTACTGGTTTTTAATGTATTACCACTGGCTATTTATGATCGCATACTACGGCGTTCAGAATGTTTTAATGAAGTATGTAAAATTGAGCTTATTGAGAATGAAAAAACAACTATCAGGGTAATAGGTAGTGTTCATCACCAAATAATAGATGAATTTAAACACAGCCTCGCAACTACGATTAATAATGAGAATGATGTCGTTTTAGATTGCTTTAAATTAAGTTATATTGATAGTGCTTTTATTGCGACCATTTTGTTGTTCCAGCGTCATTTGAACCAACAAGGACGAAGCTTGGTTTTGGATAATGTATCTTCAAGAATCATTAGAATACTACGTTTGAGTAGCGTTATTAAGTATTTCACGCTATCCTAGCGGTTTGAAGCTTATTTTTGTCGTGTCCAAATGTTTTTAGTGGGGCACAGTTTAACGGATATATACCCGTGATCATTCAATGTGTGAATTTTCGCTCCTCCGTCACTCCGGTATGCTTACCCAGTCAAGCTGAGCACAAGCTTAGCCGGAGTCTTGTTTGTGCGGAGATCCCGGCTAAAAGCATACCGGGATGACGATGATTTTTTTTGCAAATTGAATGATCATCCGTATATACCCGTTATCATTCAAGTTACAGAATTTATACGTCATCCCCGAGATCTTTTATCGGGGATCTATGGCAGAAACACTAGACTCCCGCTTAAAACATGCGGGAGTGACGAAAAAGGTAAACCTGCATCATCAAGTATTTTGGGTATAGAACAAATTAGAGGAGCATTCTTTTGCTGAGTGTAAAACAAACCGTATTTTTTAGTATAGCGTTACTTTTAGCAGTGGTAGCCTACTGGGGCGGCTTATCTGAAGCCGTTACTCGTTGGGGTAATCAGGAAGAATATAGCCATGGATTTCTAATTCCTTTTGTTTCACTCTATATATTATGGGAAAAGAAAGCGCAAATACAGGCCGCACTGGGTCCTCCACTTTGGTCTGGACTATTTGTTATTGTTATCGCCATTGCTATTTTTATAGTAGGTGAAATTAGCGCGTTATTTTTATTGATTCAATACTCTTTTGTGATGGTGCTATTAGGCCTTTCTATGGTTACCATAGGTAGAGCAACAAAATATACAGCAGCGCCTATTCTATTATTACTTTTTGCTATTCCACTACCTTATGTAATTGAGGTATTGCTAACGGCCAAATTACAGCTGATCTCTTCGGAGTTGGGTGTCGCCTTTATTCGCCTTTTTAATATTCCCGTCTATTTAGAAGGTAACGTGATTGATTTGGGTGTTTATCAGTTGCAGGTTGTTGAGGCATGCAGTGGTTTACGGTATCTGTTCCCATTGATGAGTTTGGGTTTTATTATAGCTTATTTTTATCAAGTAGCTTTTTGGAAACGTGCACTGGTATTTTTAGTAACTATTCCCGTCACTATTTTGATGAACAGCTTTAGGATTGGTGCAATTGGTGTGTTGGTCGATAATTGGGGCATATCGATGGCAGAAGGTTTTTTACATGACTTTGAAGGCTGGATCATCTTTATGGCCTGTGCCATTATTTTGTTTTTATTGATTTGGATAATGGAAAAACTCACTAATAAAAATGGTTCTTTAGCCGCTGTTTTTGGTGTGGTAGATGTGGTTGAGCCAGCTAAGGGAGATAGATATTTAGCTGATAACGCAACAAATAAGCCACTATTATGGGTAATTATTATGCTTGTTTCAGTGATGGTGATGACGCAGGTTGTTGATAAACGGGTAGAGAATATACCAGACCATGTATCTTTTGTTAACTTCCCGATGACATTAAATGGTTGGCGCGGGCAGCACGATACGCTAGATAAAGATGTGGCAACTAAGCTGGGCATGACGGACTACTTATTGGCTAACTATGTTAAAGGCGATCAACCTGCCGTAAATTTTTATGTTGCTTATTATGAGTCACAACGAAAAGGCCTGTCTCCTCATTCACCCCGTGTTTGTATACCGGGTGGTGGTTGGGAGATTTCAGTGTTTGAGCGGATTGTAGTCGATGGTTATCCTGTTAATAGGTCGGTTATTAAAAAAGGTGAACAAACTCAGTTGGTCTATTATTGGTTCCAAGAACGCGGCAGAATAATCGCCAACGAGTACATAAAAAAATGGTATTTATTTATAGATGCACTGTTCGAGAATCGAACTGATGGTAGTTTAATTCGTGTGGTGACTAGTGTTGCACCGAATGAAACTTTGGCTGAGGCTGATGCACGAATATTAGAGTTTATGGCCATCGCTAAACCGGAATTAAAACAGTATATTTTAGATTAACAATTTAAAGAGTATAAAGAAATGAAAGTAATTAAATACGTAGGAATAGCTAGCTTGTTGCTGAGCCTTTTAGTGGGTTGTGGCTCTTCGGCTGATAGCGCGGCTGGTTTTATAGAAAGTGGTAAAGAGTTGGTGGCAGAAGGTAAGGTCGAAAAAGCCAGGTTGCAATTTAAAAATGCCATTCAGATTGACCCACGTATGGCGGAGCCTTTTTATCAATTAGCACTGCTTGATGAGAAACAGCAAAAATGGAAAGGCATGTTTGCTAACCTGACAACTGTTGAGCAATTAGATCCTACTCATTACGATGCTATTGTTAAATTAGGACAAATTTATTTACTGGCAGGAAATTTTGAGCTGGCATCAGAAAAAGCTAATACGGTATTAGACGCTGATAACAGCAATGTGATGGCATGGGTTTTACGGGCAACTATTGAGATGAAGCAGCAAAATCTAGGCTCAGCTATGAGTGATGTGGAACAAGCTTTATCGATAGAATCAGAAAATATTGAGGCTTTATCGGTTAAAGCATTGATTTTAAATTTTCAGGATAAACCAACAGAAGCGTTAGCTCTTCTAGATAAAGCATTAGCAATAGATCCCGAACAGTTATCGTTGACAATGATTCAGTTATCAATTTTAGAGAAACAAAAAGATTATGTCGCGGTTGAAGCAATCTATCGTAAATTATTGACACAGCGACCAGATGAACGTTGGGTTGCGATGGCATTAGCAAAGTTATTGAATATACAAAACCGTTATCCAGATGCTAAAAAGGTGTTAGAACAATACGTAGCAGATCATGAAGATGATAAAGAGGCTAAGCTATTGTTGGTGGCACTGGTAAAAACAAAAAACCCAGAACAAGCCATTACTTTATTAGAGAGTTATATAGAACAGGATAAAGAGAATTACGGGCTTTATTTTGCTAAAGCTAAACTACTTTTAGATTTAGGAAGAAGTGATGGAGTGATTGCTGGTTTAGAGGAGATTGCAAGTCTAGATGCTGATGGTAATGATGGCCGTAGAGCTAAAATGATGTTGGCGGGCTATGATTTTAAACAAGGTAATGTTGAATCTGCTCAACAAAAAGTAACTGATGTTTTAGCGGTAGCACCAGAAGATGAAGCCGCACTATTGTTAAAAGCTAGAATTGAACTCATTAACAAGAATGTAGATGCTGCGGTAACTGATTTACGACTTATTCTGAGAAACAATCCTGAATCAGATCAGGCGCTTGTTCTATTAGCCCAAGCTTATATGAATACAGGCTCAACAGAGTTGGCAGATGATAACTTTCGTCAAGCTTTGATAGTAAACCCAGGTAACACGGTAGCGGCTTTATTTGTTGCTAATAAGCTAATGAAAGAGAGGGATTTGGATCGCACAGAAGAGGTGTTGACAAAAGCACTAGCGACCGCGACCAATAAAGAACCGTTATTACAAGCGTTAGCGCAAGTAAAGATCTTGAAAAAAGACTGGCAAGGCACGCAATCTGTAGTTGATTCATTACGTGTAGATAGAGAAGATACGGCATTAACTTTATATCTTGATGGGCAGATTGCACAGGGACGGGAGAACTATAAAGATGCGATCGAAGCGTATAAAGCTGCGCTAGTTAAAAGCCCTAGCCTAATGCGCGCATTACAAGGCCTAGGTTTTAGTTATCTGCAGCTGGATCAAAAGCCGCAGTTATTACAATATCTGAATGCTTTTATTGAGAAAAATCCAGAACAGATTGCGAGTTATGGTGTGTTAGCGAATATGTATTCTCAAGATAAAGAGTGGGATAAAGCGATTGCAACGCTCAACAAAGGCTTAGTTGCTGAACCTAAATGGCAAGGTGGTTACAGCGCTTTAGCTGCTGTTTATTTTTCTCAGGATAACTATGAGAACGCAATGGCAACGTATCAAAGAGGCATAGATAATACGACTAACAATACATTATTTAGACTGCAAATGGCTTCAGCCAGTGAGCAACATGGAGATTATGATAAGGCAAAATTAATCTATGAAGATATTTTGGCTAAGAACCCTGATGTTGAACCAGCGATTAACAACTTGGCGAGCCTGTTAACCGATCAGTTTCAAAGTGAAGAAAATTTACAAAAAGCAAAAGAGTTGTCAGCACGATTTTCATCAGCAACAGAACCATTCTATTTAGATACTTACGCATGGACAATGGTGTTGCTGGGCGAATATGATAAAGCGCAGACTGTTTTGGAACGCGTGGTGTCATTATCGCCAGATGTGGCGGTATTTAATTACCATCTAGGTGCTTTATATTTGAAGCAAGATAATAAATTAGAAGCGGAGAAGTATCTCAATATCGCTAAATCATTAGCAGAACAACAAAACGATACTGCGATATCTGAAAAAGTGGCAGAGTTGTTATTATCATTATAATAATGCAATAAAGTGCCATGGAGTATATACCCGTGATCATTCAATCTGTGACTTTTCGCTCCTCCGTCACTCCGGCAGGTTTTTAGCCGGAGTCTAGTCTACTAGCCATAAGATCCCGGCTAAGCTTGTGCTCAGCTTGACTGGGTAAGCATAGGATGACAAGGTTTTTTTTGAAAATTGAATGATCACGGGTATATTTTAGATTGAAGTCGACACGATTATTTAAGCAACGAATTATTTGGTTGCCTAAAACGTGGGTGCTGGTGGTGGTGCTATTGGTAACCCTCTTTCTCACTTTTGTTGGGCTGAGTAATATCGCTTTTTATTTGGCGGTGAGCAAGCCTAATCAAGGAGAGTATTTGCTTGTTGAAGGTTGGCAGGCTGAACACAGTCTGAAGCAGGCATTAGAAGTATTTCAGCAAGGTGGTTATCAGTATTTGATTACAACCGGGGGGCCTGATTCTAGGCGTATTAATCCTCAAAACCTATGCTGAGCAGTCTGCCCACTTTTTATTATCGCAGGGGCTAGATGATACCAAACTAATGGTTATTCCTGCGCCCGCTTCAGCGCAAGATCGAACATTCTTGAGTGCTGTGATGGTTCGCAACCGATTACTTAGCCAGAATAATTCTCCCCTCATAATGGATATTTATACACAAGGTGTCCATGCCAGAAGAACATACACCTTATATAAAATGGCCTTTCGAGATATTGATAAAATTGGCATTTATGCATCACAATCTGAAAGTTATGATTTGAAGACATGGTGGAAGACTAGTGAGGGTGCAAAGTCGGTGGTGACAGAAGTGGTGGGCATGCTTTGGGTTAAATGCTGTTTTAAGCCTGGAGAGCAGGGTTCTCATCAAGAAAAGTGGGGTTTAGTTAAAAATCAAAAGTAGTTATATTCGTGACCATTCAATTTGCAAAAAAATCCTTGTCATCCCGGTATGCTTACCCAGTCAAGCTGAGCACAAGCTTAGCCGGGATCTCCGCCGAAACAAGACTCCGGCTAAAAGCATACCGGAGTGACGAAAAAGGTAAACCTGCATTTCCAAGTAGTTTGGGTATATAACTAAGATATTGGTATCATAGACGTTTGTTTATCTAAACTTTAAAAATAATAGAGGAAGGACATGAAAGGCATTGTATTGGCTGGTGGTTCGGGGACGCGGCTTTATCCTATTACTAGAGGTGTTTCTAAACAGCTTGTTCCTATCTATGATAAACCCATGGTGTATTATCCTTTGTCTGTATTAATGCTGGCCGGTATTACAGATGTCTTGATTATCACCACGCCTGAAGATCAAAGTAGTTTTCAACGCTTATTAGGTGATGGCACTGAATTGGGGATGACGTTTGAATATGTTGTGCAACCTTCGCCAGATGGTTTGGCGCAAGCATTTATCTTGGGCGAAGATTTCATCGGTAGTGATGATGTTTGCCTAGTGCTTGGCGATAATATTTATCATGGTAATGATTTGACTGAATTATTAGCCACTGCGGTAACGAATGCACAAACAGAAAATAAAGCCACAGTATTTGGCTATCGTGTTGCTGATCCGCAACGTTATGGTGTAGCTGAGTTTGATGATACAGGTAATGTTATTAGCATTGAAGAAAAACCTAATCAACCCAAAAGCAATTATGCCGTTACTGGACTGTATTTTTATCCAAACGATGTTATTCAAAAAGCAAAAAAAATCACACCGTCAGAGCGCGGCGAATTAGAGATCACTTCGGTGAACCAAGCCTATCTTGCTGAGCAGCGCTTAAAAGTAGAGCTGATGGGGCGAGGTTATGCGTGGCTTGACACCGGCACCCATGAAAGCTTATTAGAGGCAGCTCAATTTATTGAAACCATTGAAAAACGCCAAGGTTTAAAAGTGGCGTGTTTAGAAGAAATAGCCTTTGAGCAAGGCTATATATCAAAACAACAACTTATTGAATTGGCTAAACCACTAGCTAAAAATCAATATGGACAGTATTTACTAAAACGTGCTGAAGAAGGTATCTAAGCGTGCAGTTTATACCACAAGAAATTGCGGATGTTTTTGTAATTGAACCTAAGGTTCATGGCGACCACCGCGGTTATTTTATTGAGACCTTTCGCCATGACAAGTTGGAAGAAGCTTTAGGTTATAAAATTAATTTTGTGCAAGATAATGAATCTAAATCATCTAAAGGCGTGCTACGAGGTTTACATTTTCAGTTAGCACCGCATGCACAAAGTAAACTTGTTCGGGTTATTGAAGGTGGTGTATTAGATGTGGCGGTTGATATTCGCAAGGGCAGCCCTACATTTGGGCAGCATGTAGCGGTTGAACTGACGGGAGATAATAAAAAGCAAATGTTTGTTCCCCGTGGTTTCGCCCATGGTTTTATTGTACTCAGCGAAACGGCCACCTTTGCTTATAAAGTGGATAATTATTATTCACCCGAATGTGATCGTGGTTTAGCTTTTGATGATGCTGAGCTTGATATTGATTGGTTATTAAATAAAGAATCATTGAGTTTGTCAGAAAAAGATACTAAGCAACCAAGTTTGTCTGAATTAGACGCATGTTTTGATTACACAGTGAATTACTATGCCTGAGATTAAAACTGTTTTAGTGACAGGCAGTAACGGGCAACTCGGTCGATCATTAACAAAAATAGCAACACAGTATGAAAACTACGATATAACATTTGCTACGCGTGCGGATCTTGATCTCAGTGATGCAAAAAGTATCTGCCGATTTTTCCAACAACAACAGTTTGATCTTATTATTAATTGTGCGGCTTATACCGCCGTTGATAAAGCAGAATCTGAAACTGAACTGGCAGACCAAATAAATCATCTTGCCGTTCAACAATTGGCAGAAATTGCGGCACAGCAGCACAGTAAATTAATTCATATTTCAACGGATTATGTTTTTAACGGTCACCAGCATCGACCTTATGTTGAAACGGATGATGTTGCACCACAAGGTGTATACGGCTTAACAAAACTCAAGGGCGAACACGCTGTATTGAGAATAATGGCCAATAATGCCGTTATTATCAGAACCAGTTGGGTGTATTCTGAATTTGGTAATAATTTTGTAAAAACAATGTTGCGGTTAGCGGGTGACCGCGATTCACTCAAGGTGATTTTTGATCAGGTGGGCACACCGACTTATGCTACTGATCTAGCCCAAGCAATAATGACTATTGTACAAAGTGCCGCTTTTCAGCAAGAGTTCAGTAGTGATACCGTTCACTATAGTAATGAGGGTGTGTGTAGTTGGTATGATTTTGCCAAAACAATATTTGAATTAAGTGAAATAGCATGTGATGTTAGCCCCATCGAAACTAAAGATTACCCGACACCCGCGACTCGTCCTCATTATAGTTTATTAAATAAAGCTAAAATTAAACAAAGCTATAATTTAGCGATTCCGTATTGGAAAGAGTCATTACAGCAGTGTTTAAACGCCTTACAGGAAGAAGTTAAATGAAAACTATTTTAGTCACCGGCGGCGCAGGGTTTATCGGTTCAGCAGTAATTCGACAGCTGATTAATGAGACGGAACACCACGTTGTTAATGTCGATAAATTAACCTATGCGGGCAATTTAGAATCATTACTTTCAGTCAGTAACAGTGATCGTTATCACTTTGAGAAAGTTGATATTTGTGATGCAAAAGAAATTAAACGGATCTATGAACAATATCAGCCCGATATTATTATGCATCTTGCCGCTGAATCTCATGTGGATCGCTCGATTGATGGCCCCGGTGAATTTATTCAAACCAATATCGTGGGCACCTATAATTTATTAGAGCAGGCTCGACATTATTGGGTCGCACTCGAAGCAAACAAGAAGGCAAGTTTCCGATTTCATCATATTTCAACGGATGAAGTGTACGGTGACTTGGAAGGCACGGACGATTTATTTACCGAAACTACGCCGTATGCGCCCAGCTCGCCCTATTCAGCTAGTAAAGCCAGCTCGGATCATCTTGTTCGCTCCTGGCAGCGCACTTTTGGCTTGCCTACAATCATTACTAATTGCTCTAATAATTATGGACCTTTTCACTTTCCTGAAAAACTGATCCCATTAGTTATTTTAAATGCACTGCAAGGTAAACCACTACCTGTTTACGGCAAAGGCAATCAAATAAGAGATTGGTTATTTGTTGAAGATCATGCACGTGCTTTGGTGCTTGTTGCTACAACCGGCAAAATAGCTGAAACCTATAATATTGGCGGTCACAATGAAAAACAAAATATCGATGTGGTTAAAACGATCTGTGAATTGCTAGAAGAGTTGGCACCTAACAAACCAGCAGGGGTCGATAAATATCAAGATTTAATTACCTTCGTGACCGATCGTGCCGGCCATGATGTTAGATATGCCATAGATGCTAGTAAGATAGCAAAAGAACTTGATTGGATGCCGCAGGAGAGCTTTGAGACAGGTATTCGCAAGACAGTGCAATGGTATTTAGATAACCAAGCCTGGTGTCAGCATATAGAGGATGGTAGCTATCAAAATTAACATCAATGATTTGATGATAAGCAGCGGTGTGGGCTTTGGCACCAGTGGTGTCCGTGGATTGGTTGCGGATATGACAGACGAGGTCTGCTTTGCTTATGTGACTGCTTTTTTGCAATATGTGCAACAACAAAACCTTATTGCTACAACTAAAAAAATAGCGCTAGCAGGCGATCTGCGTTCAAGCACGCCGCGAATAATGAATGCCGTAGCCGCGGCATGTGTAAGCATGGGTTTTGAAGCTATTAATGCGGGCAATATTCCATCACCAGCGGTTGCTTTATACGGTTTGAAACACTCAATACCTACCATTATGGTGACGGGTAGCCATATACCGGATAATAGAAATGGTATCAAGTTCAATACCCCATTAGGTGAGATTTTAAAGCCTGACGAAGAGGGCATAAGAGCACAAGATGTGAGTGTGCCCGATGAATTATTTTTAGCATCAAGTCTTATTAGAATAGATTACCTAGCTGAAGAAACATTAGAAGCACAAACAGATTATATTCAGCGCTTTATTGATTTCTTACCCAAAAATTGTTTGCAAGCAAAGAATATTGGCTTATACGAACATTCATCTGTTTCACGAGACTGTTTAAAAATTATTTTGCAACAGCTTGGGGCAACGGTAACATCATTAGCTCGAACCGATACATTTATGCCTGTTGATACTGAAGCGATCCGCCCTGAAGATATTGCTTTAGCCAAACAATGGAGTGAACAGTATAAATTTGACTGCATTATCTCAACGGATGGTGATGGTGATAGACCGCTGGTGAGTGATGAGAAAGGCAATTGGCTTAGAGGTGATATAGCAGGTATTTTATGTGCTAAATATCTGAGTGCAGAGTGTGTTGTTACACCCGTGAGTAGTAATTCAGCGGTAGAAAAAAGTGGCTATTTTGATGAGGTTGTTAGAACAAAAATAGGCTCACCTTATGTGATTGAAGCGATGCAAGTTCAAGCAAAAGAGAATGATAAACGTGTTGTGGGTTATGAAGCCAACGGTGGTTTTTTGCAGCAAACACCACTTAAACAGGATGATAAAGTGTTATCTCCGTTACCTACACGCGATGCGGTTATTGTACCTTTAGCCATTATCTTATTGGCCAAGCAACAACAGTTAACAATTGCTGAATTACTGACGACTTTGCCCCAGCGTTATACCCACAGTGATAGAATTAAGAATTTTTCGACATTGTTAAGTCAACAAATTATTAGTAAACTGACAGCGGGTGACTTGGATGTGCAGAAAATGACAATTCAGTCTTATTTTAATATGGCAGGCGAAGCTAAAAGTATAGATACAACGGATGGTTTAAGAATTACATTTAACAGTAATGATATAGTGCATTTGCGTCCATCGGGTAATGCGCCTGAACTTCGTTGCTATACTGAATCTGACAGTCAACAACGAGCTGAAGAATTAAATGTACAATCAATAGGCGTGCTTAGAAAATTTGCTATTTAATCTGAATTCTGTTTAAGGGAAACTGGCTTATACCCATAATCATTCAAACTGTGCACTTTTGCTCCTCCGTCACTCCGGTATGTTTTAAGCCGGAGTCTTGCTTATCCAGCATTCAGATTATTTAATTTCATCATGAGTTTATAAGGATATTTTATGGGTATAAAATCACAGATATTGATTGTTGATGATGAATCAAGCAATATCGATCTAATTGTTGACCTATTAGAGGGTCAAGATTACCAACTAAGCATGGCTGATAGTGGTATTGCTGCTTGGGAATTACTAACTAATGAACCCGATAAATTTGATGTTATTTTATTAGATAAAGTGATGCCTGAAATGGATGGTGTAGAACTCACAAAAAAAATAATGCAACATGATGAACTACATTGCACCGTTATCTTGCAAACAGAGGGTGGTGAAGAGTTAGATGCTGGAGCGCAATATCACATCAGTAAACCTTTAGATAAAGCACTTTTAATAACGGTTGTAGACTCCGCAGTTAGACATCAAATCAGCTATAAGCATAGAGTTAAAAATAGGATTGGTTTGGCCTTAATGAAAGAGGCAATATTTGAATTTAAAACAATTCATCAAGCTCATGCATTAGCGTCGTTATTGAGCGAAAATTATCCTGAACCATACAAGGTTATTACCGGCTTAACTGAATTAATGGTAAACGCGGTAGAGCACGGTAATTTAGCGATAAGTTATGAAGAAAAATCAATCTACCTTAGCCAAGGAGCGCTGAATCAAGAAATAGAGCGTAGGCTAATGCTAGCAAGGTACAAAGACCGTTATGCCACGGTACATTTTCAATTATCAGAATCTCTGATTGAGGTGACAATAGAAGATCAAGGGGATGGCTTTGATTGGGAACAGTATATGGAATTCGATTCGGCTAGATTAATGGATCCAAATGGTAGGGGAATTGCGATTGCCAATAAACTAAGTTTTTGTGAGTTAGACTACAGAGAAGGAACGGGTAATAAAGTAGTGGCTAGATTAAATCTCAAAATGTAATAACGACTTGCGTTATTAGCGAATAGCGGTATTATATTAATATGATTAAAAGTTATTGCTAATAAACTTACTCAACAAGTGGCAGAAGGACAGCATCCAAAGCGGTTGCCAAGTACACTAAGAACACGCGCCTTGACGCGATTAATACAGTTGGATAATGCTACATGTCTTGATGATCTAAGACTGCCTCCATCGAATCACTTAGAAAAATTAACAGGTGATAGAAAGACACAATACAGCATACACATTAACTAGCAATGGCGGTTATGTTTTGAGTTTGAAGAGGGCAATGCTTTTAAAGTAGAAATAATAGATTATCACTAGGAGAAAAACCGACAATGATTAATAACCCCTTTCACCCCGGTATCTTTTTACAAAAGATACTGGATGAGATGAAGATCACACCTTATCGTTTGGCAAAAGATACTTTTATGCCTGCAACGAGAGTGGGTAATATTCTAAAAGGAAGGCGTTCAGTCACCCCTGATACAGCTATGAGGCTGGCTAAGTACTTTGGTTCTAGCCCGACGTATTGGTTGAATTTACAAATAAGTCATGATTTGAGTAAATGCCAGCCTGAGCATATTAATGATATTCACGCAGTGGCATAAGCTGAATTACTTCCATTTACAATGTACATTGTAGACAATAAAAAGCCCTAACATAAAATGCTAGGGCTTTTTCATATCTGGAGCCGGAGATAGGACTTGAACCTACGACCCTCTGATTACAAATTACACGGACTACGGTTTTATTGACCTCGCATAAATAAACGTTTTAACCACCAAAACCCTATATACACCAACGCTTAACAATCTACTTCTTTATCTATTCAGGTAACTGGAATATACTATAAATCACTGACAAACCTTACCCCGACCTTACCCCGAGATTGATATGGCTAAGAAAGTGCTTCACTTCACACAGGCAAGAATTAAAGCGTTACCTACTCCTGATACAGGCAGGGTTGAATATTACGACGATGAAGAAAAACGTCTGATGTGCCGTGTTAGCAGTACGGGAAACAAAACTTATAACGTGGTGAAGTGGGCTGAGGGTAAGGTTCAACGGGTTACGATTGGCAATGCTGGCGATGTGACAACAACCGAAGCGCGGAAGAAAGCACAGGAAATAGTATCTAAAATCAATTCAGGAGCAAGCCCCACCGCAGAGAAGCGTAAAAAAGAAGCAGAGAAAACGACATTATCCGAATGCCTTGAACAGTACCTTGCAAGTCGAAGTCTTAAAGATAATACGATTAAAGATTACCGCTATAAGGTTCACCATGATTTAGCTGAATGGGCTGATAAGCCTGTAGTTAAAATCACAGAAGCTATGGTGATGAAAAAGCAGAAGCAACTTACCCAAACAGGTAAGACGGTAGCTAATGCCAGTATGAGAGTATTACGGGCAGTGATGAATTATGCCGCTGCTGTTGGTATGATTGAAAATAATCCTGTTGGCGTATTAAGTCGTACTCGTGTTTGGCATAAGAACAAAAGGCGTGATCGCATTATTCCTGCTGAACAATTACAAGCATGGCATAAAGCCGTTGAAGCGTTACAGAACCAGAAAGCAAAAGCCTACTTCCTGATGCTGTTGTATATGGGCTTCCGAAGTAGCGAAGCATTAACGCTTGAATGGTCTAACGTGAATATGAAAGAAAAGACCATAACGGCACTAGACACTAAAAATCACAGTGACCATACCCTGCCTATACCAATGGCGCTGTTTCCACATGTTAAGAGTTTACATAAACTTACAGGCGGTTATAGATGGGTGTTTGCTGGCGAAGATCCTATTAAGGCTATGACGGTACCAAAAAAACAAATCACAGCTATTATCAATGAAACAGGTATAGAATTTAGTAGCCATGATTTAAGGCGAACCTTTGCAACGATTGGTGAGGCTGTAGGTGTGCCATTAAGCATGATTAAACGCATGATGAACCATGTAACAACTGATGATATGACCACCAGCTACATATCGACCGAAGCAGATACGCTACGCGTGGCAATCAACAAAGTAGCGGATTACATTCAGGCCAGAGTGACACAGAAAGATAATATAATTCATCTAATGAACAGTAAATAAGAATTGCCACTCAAGACCCAACAAATAAAACAGTAAAGCCTTAAAGGTCAATTTAAGACGTTTTTCCTTAAAACCCTGTCAAGGGTACATGGAGAAGCCCATAGTAACGCGTTACTGGTTGTGGGCGCATTTAGGGCACTTTTGTGCGCTTATCTAAAGGGTTCTAATTAGATATCATGTTTTTTGTTTTCACGGCCAATATTTTTCCATAAACCCGTAGCCCGCGCCACTATTAGTCTTACGCGGCAACAACCTAAAGTTATCCACAGTTTCTACACGGTTTTTAGCCATAGGATATTTCCAAAGCACATCATCTTGTGGTTCACTAGCTGTGAAACCACTACAGCTTGTGGCTTAAGAAGCGTTAAGTGAGTTTTAGCGTATCAGTATTAATGACTTGATAGAGGTAAAAGAATGACAGAACAACAAAACTTAATTACGCCCGTACAGGCCGCTGAATATTTAGGCGTGTCAGTTAGGACGTTGAACAAATGGAGAAGTGACGGTTCAGTGAAGATTCCATTTAAACGCGTCGGCAGAGCGTGTCGATATTCAGTAACCGAACTTGATAGTTATTTATCACAAAATAGCTTTAACAGCATGACGGGAAATTAGTCATGATATTTTTTAATAAAAAAGCCACTTGGAATTAATCCCAAGCGGCCTTATTTAACATTTTTGGAAGTATAAAACTTCACATCTCCATTTTACTTAGTCTTACTTTCGACGGAAGGACTAAGTAAATAGATATTAAACCATAAGGTTAGATTATAGCAACAAGTAATCTAAAAACTTAGGTGAGGTTTTATGCTTCCTCTTTATACCAAAGAGGTAAAGCAAGATGAACAATCCAAACATTGATAACCAAGCTCTAGACGCTAAATATTCAAGCGCATCTGGCGACCGTATGGCGTTATTAAAACACCTTAACGAAAAGCGAGTGACCACACTCCAAGCCCGTGAAGAATTGGGCGTTATGTCCCCAGCGCCGCGTATTTTAGAATTAAGGCGCATGGGGCACAATATCATCACGCATCGACGATATGAGCGGGATATTACAGGCCGGAATCACTATCAAGCTGAATATGAGTTGATAGCTGGGGGTGCAAGCTAATGTCTATATCATTGACGCAACTACAAGCCCTACAATTACGATTATATGAGCTGGCGGCTCGTTACCCAATAATGGGAGTAACTGTCGATAGCGTGGCACTCATGCGGCCTGATGAACTGATAGGAAACTATAACTTTCTTTCACGACATCATGCCAAAAATGAGGCGTAATTTATGCGAGAAATTGCCCAAAATATCGAGGGCGGTTTTGACATAGCGGTTTTGACACAAAAAAGAACAGGTGAGGCCTTGATGGATAAGGCTTTACCTTTTCCTGAAACGGTATTAAAAGGCGGGTTATTAATAATATCTAAAGAAGAAAGTAATAAATATACACCTTCACAAGATACGGCAATACAAAGCAGGTCAAAGAAAACAACGCGAACCAATAACAGAAAGCGGATTATTTTCGATGACACCTTTTTGCACAACGGAAAAACTTACCAAGTCAATTCTTCTAAGTCGGGGCTATATGTTGAAATCTTAACGAAGATTATTGAACAATTTGAAATAGCTCAAGCTAAATGGAAGCGTGTATTTGTATTGAGGTTTGATCTACATACGCACCGCTTCACAGAGGATAACAAACTGATAACGGCATTTAGAAAACGATTATTTCAAAAGCTAAAACGGGTTTATGGTTTTAAAGAAATTGGCTTTTGTTGGGTACGAGAACAAGAACGGGCAAAAACGCAGCACTATCATTTTGTTCTATTTCTTGATGGTCGATTGATACGACATTCAAGCAAGATAAGCGGCATGGTTAAAGCCGCATGGGAAGATCCTACAGGCACATTCACAGTATGGTACGTTAAAAGGCCATTCTACTTCACCAATAGCGAGGACATCATACAAAAGGCAATCTATCGAGTATCTTACTTAGCGAAACCGCGAGGTAAGGGCTACCGACCAGCCCAAACCAAAGATTATCAATGCTCACGAATGAAAGCATAAATAATTAGAGGTACATAGTATGGCGAAAATATCACGAGAACAATGGGATCTGGCACGAGCATTATTTGAAGCTGGAAAAAGTTTAAGCGTGATTGTTGCTGAAACAGAAATAGCTAAAAGCACATTATCAGAGAAAGCAAAAAAGCATGAATGGGAAAAAGGGCTTAACGAACAGCTAATACTTGATGATGTAAGGGTTCAACTAGAAAAAGCGAACCTGAACGACCTACAAGCTAAAATCCACGTAAAAGAAGTTGAAAAGCTACTATCTAATCAAATGATGGTTAGAACGCTATCACGGGCAAATATGAGCGGTATTGGTGAAAAACTTCTTTCACCTGAAGATATGACGATTAACGATCATAAAATAATTCAAGACACCATCAACACTGCAAGTTTAACGTTAGGCGTGAATCAACGGTAAGAAGTATGAACGTTAAAGAACATTTAAAACAAGTGATTAGCATTATAAGTGGTCAGTAATTGAACGGGTGGCAGGCTATCCGGTTTGGATCTGATGATGTAACCGTAGCATGAACTTTTGGGCTTATAAATATCCTTGCTTAGCTGGTTTGATTAACCCTTAAACGTGGATTGAACCTTACCCCCACCTTACCCCGAGCAATATTCAATAAAAAAGCCCTAGCTGTTTTATCAGCTAAGGCTTTGATAGTTCTTACATATTCATGGAGCCGGAGATAGGACTTGAACCTACGACCCTCTGATTACAAATCAGATGCTCTACCAACTGAGCTACACCGGCTTGAAGAACGCAAATTATACGGATGCCCTTGCTGCAAGGCAAGGAAAAAATCATATAATCATAAAGAAATGGGGTGAATGATGGGGCTCGAACCCACGACCACCGGAATCACAATCCGGGGCTCTACCAACTGAGCTACACTCACCATTGTCTTTGCTGTTTACATGCTCTATAGAAAGTGCCTGTAAAGTTAAGCTGTGTATTCTACGTCCTTTATTTTTTAGGTCAAGCATTTTGGGCATAAATACTCAGCAAGCTGAACTTAAACTAGTTCTAGATCGATCTTTTTCTCATCAAGATCAACGCGAACAACTTTCACTTGAACTTTATCACCAAGACGGTAGGTTTTTCCTGACCGTTCGCCGCTTAAACGATGGGCAGCGGCATCGAACTGATAATAATCATTTTTAAGTGAGGTAACATGCACTAGCCCTTCTATATACATATCACTTAATTCAACAAATAAGCCAAAACCGGTTACCCCACTGATAATGCCTTCATGAACCTCACCAACACGATCTTGCATAAATTCACATTTTAACCAGTCGTTCACATCTCGTGTTGCTTCATCTGCACGGCGTGAGGTCATTGAACAATGTTCGCCCAATTGCAGCATATTTTCATGTGATAGCGGCCAACTCTTGTTATTTTTGGAAATAATGTGGCGAATAGCGCGATGAACTAATAAATCGGGGTAGCGACGAATGGGTGAGGTGAAATGTGCATAAGCATCTAAAGCTAAACCAAAGTGACCTGCATTGTCGGGGCTATAAACGGCTTGTTTTAGACTGCGTAGCATTACTGTTTGAATTAAGTGCGCATCAGGGCGTTTTTTGGCTTTATTGAGCAGTTCGGCATAGTGTGCGGGTGCAGGTTCGCTACCGCCGCCGATTGATAAGCCCAATTCACCTAAGAAATCACGTAAGCCGGAGAGTTTTTCTTCAGAGGGTGTTTCATGAACACGGAACAACGTCGGAAGCTGGTGAGACAATAAAAAACGGGCGGCAGCTACATTCGCCGCAACCATAAACTCTTCAATTAAACGATGAGCGTCATTGCGCTCGCGTGGTGTAATGGATTTTAGTTTACGGTTATCATCAAAGATAAATTGTGTTTCGGTCATGGCAAAATCAATTGCGCCACGCTTATCACGTGTTGTGAGCATAACTTTAAACAAGTCATACATGGTTTCTAAGCTAGGTAAGACTGCGTTATATTGCTGGCGTAGTGATTGATCGTTATCAACTAACATTGCAGCAACATCAGTATAAGTAAGTCGCGCTTTTGAATTCATAATTGCTTGATGGAACTGATACGATTCAATTTCACCGCTGGTGTTGATCACCATCTCACAGACCATGCAGAGGCGATCTACATTAGGGTTTAATGAGCACAGGCCATTAGATAAGGCCTCAGGTAGCATGGGAATAACTTGGCTGGGAAAATACACCGAGGTACCACGTTGATGAGCCTCTTTATCAAGTGCTGAATTGGATTCGACATAAGAGGAAACGTCGGCAATAGCAACCCACAGCTTCCATGAGCCTGATTTTAATTTCTCAGCATAGACCGCATCATCAAAGTCGCGTGCATCTTCGCCGTCAATCGTTACCAATGGCAGTGAACGTAGATCTAGGCGATCTTCAATAGCGGAATCAGCAATATCTTTCCCGTAATCTTCAGCCTGTTTTAATGCATCAATAGGCCAAACATGCGGCAAATCAAAGGCGCGTAAAGCAATATCAATTTCCATCCCAGGCGCCATATGATCACCCAATACATTAACTACTTTCCCGAGTGGCGAGCGGTGTTTATTAGGATGTTCGGTGATCTCTATTTCGACAATTTGACCTTCTGTAGCATCCATAATAGCGGTGGGAGGAATTAAAATATCCTGACTAATACGACGATTATTAGGAACCAAATAAAACATGCCAGTGTCAGCGATAAGACGGCCCACAATGCGCTCATTACCATGTTGAATCACTTCAACAATGGCGCCTTCTTTTCGACCTCGGCGATCTGTTCCCGTAACTCTAGCAACGGCTTTATCACCATGTAGCACAACGCGCATTTCACGATCATTTAAAAATAAATCATCACCGCCTTCATCGGGAATAAGAAAGCCATAACCATCTGGGTGTCCCATTACGCGCCCTGTGACTAGGTTCATTTTTGAGAGAATACCGTAGGCATTTTTACGATTGCGTAGTAATTGGCCATCACGCTCCATCGCCCTTAGCCGACGGCGCAGTGCTTCTGTTTGTTCTTCACCTTTAATATTTAGTAGTTTGGAAATACTACGCCGTGATAAAGGGCGGTTATTCTGTTTAAGTACTTCTAAGATAAATTCGCGGCTGGGAATAGGGTTGTCATATTTATCCGCTTCGCGTTTAGCGTAAGGATCAGGTGATTTTTTTTTAGCCATAGGTATGAGTGTCTTTAAGGGTATAGTAAGTCACTATTCTATATGCTTTAGTAGACTTAGGTAAAAAAGATTGTTTTGTTTGATTGGATAGGAAAAAATGGCGTGCTTTTTGCCTTATATTTTCTGTCTTATGTAAAAATGATGTATTTATACCCGTGATCATTCAATCTGTGAAGATTCAGGGCAAAAATAGGAAGTCAGAGTAAGGCGTAATGTGTAGGTAATGACTAGTCCTTATCAAGCATTGCAACGCAACACTGGCTTTCTAGCTTTTGGTCTGAAATTTACAGATTGAATGATTATGGGTATATACTTTAAATTACAACAGAAAAGGCAATTATTGCCGATAAAGTGGCAAGAGCATACTATTTAATTGAACTATAGAGAAGGTGACCATGGCTACACTTATTGATTCCATTGATGAACGTACGAAACTGGCAGGTACTAACCATCTGGAAGTTTTGTTGTTTAGTTTGGGGACGAATGACGAAACAGGACGAGATGAAGTGTTTGGCATTAATGTCTTTAAGGTGCGAGAGGTATTAAATATTCCTGAAATAACCAGTGCACCAGACATGCCAGATGGTGTAGAAGGTTTTGTGAGTCTGCGAGACGATATGGTACCGATTATTAATTTACAGAAATTTTGTAATTTAACATCAAAGGATGAACCTAGTATTCTAATGATCACCGAATATAACACTCATGTACAAGGCTTTTTAGTGAATGCTGTTGATACCATTCAGCGCTTAAATTGGGAACAAGTGAAAGCGCCACCACCATTACTGTCAAAACGATTAGGTGGTTTGGTTACCGCAGTTTCTGAGTTAGCTGATAAACGACTAGTTATGATTATGGATGTTGAGAAAGTTTTAGCGGATGCGGGTGGCTTTTATGATGAAGATAATCTTTTTGAAGGTATTGATAAACTGGAAGGTAATCATTCTATACTATTTGCTGATGATTCTAAGGTGGCTCGCACCCAGATCACCAAAACACTTGATCATTTGGGAGTCGCGTATCGTAGTACCGTGAATGGTGCTGAAGCTTGGAAAATGCTTAATAATATAGCTAATAAATGTGAGGAAAAAGGACAGGATATCACCAGTGAAATTGAATTGGTGTTAACTGATGTAGAAATGCCGGAAATGGATGGCTATGTCTTGACTCAGAAAATTAAGGCTGATCCGCGCATGCAGAAGCTACCTGTTATTATGCATTCATCATTAACCGCAGCTGCGAATATGAGCATGGGTAAAAATGTGGGGGCGGATGCGTATGTACCTAAGTTTCAACCCAAAGAACTAGCAAAAACATTAAAACAGTTTTTTGATAAAAATTCTACTGACTAAATCAAACTATTGAGCCTAGAATTCTATTTTACTATTAATGAAATTGAGATATCAAACGCGTTATCATCGTTACTAACGACACGGAGCACATGGCCATCAGCAATGAAAGGTGGAAGGAGTTCATCAGCCGCATTCATCACAAGCTCTATTTCATCACCCACAGCAAGTTTATAATCAGTTGTCATTGCCAACCCCGTTGCACTAAGATCGTGGCTGATGCCAATATGGGATGTATTAGTAGAGCCTTTGACGGTATATGTTACCTGCGTATCTATGCTCATTCTGGCAAAATTACGCTTTTCATCGTAGCTATAATCAATCATTGTTTTAGCTCCATAACGAGTAAATAAGGTGTAGGAACTTCTCTACAGTAAAAGATACTTTATCATGGCATTAAGCATAACTGTTTTTCCCCCATTAAACTAATTTGAATTGAAATGATTACGAGTCAGTGTTGAACAATACTGACTCATACTAACCTAGCAACCAAAAAAACTTAATGTAATAGAAACGCGGCGGTCATAAAACAATTCTTCTCCCCATGAACCATTATTTATATTCTCGTTTTCACCATAGTTTGTAGTCAATATTTGTGAGCTATTAGCACCATGTAGAGATAAATAGCCTTCAACAGAATTAAGTCTGGTTTTGGCTAATTCAAAATTACTATCATTGCTGCCGCGCCAGTCACTATGCGCATCAATCCGAGCTCCAATGTCGGGATTGTTTTTTAATAACTCAGCTAACTTTAATAAACCTTGCTGTGCATGTGAGTGAATAACATCACTATTGCTTAAAAAGTAGACATCAAACTGATAGCTATCTATAAACTGTTGAGCGTTATCATCATAAGCTTGTTGCGACAGATTAAATTCACTTTGTAACTGCTGCTGACTAATTTCTAATTGAGAAATTTGCAATTTTGATTGTGATAACTCGGTGTTTATAAGTTCAAGATCTTGTTCTAGTTGTGAAATAAAATGTTGCTGCTCTGTTATAGTTTCAGTTTGGCTTTGCTGGTGACCTGCAAACACACCCATGGAACCACCAATAATGGCACCAAAGGGTCCGGCAATAAGCGTGCCTGCAACTAAGCCAACACCCGCTGCGGTTACTTCGTGGTGTGAAGTGCTGGGGGATTTTGGTTGATAAACTGGGCTTGCCATAATGGCAGGGCTAGCAATGAATAATAAGCTACATAATAGTGTTTTAGTGTGCATGATAAGATCCTGTTGTTATTAAATGGTTCAGCGGGTCATCCTTGACACATGGAGCTGTACAAATAGAAGAAAGTGTTGAACTCCATTTCTGCGCCGAGTGATGACTATTTAACAACAGTGAAGTGGCAACAATGCGTGGTGATTTTGGCGATGTGGCGATGAAATAAGGCAGAAATATGGCAAGATACCCGTAACCAATAAAGTTGCAGGTTTTCTAGCGCCCATACTGAACGTGCTAGCCGCGTTATATTCTCAAGTAATAGAATAGCTATTACGTTGAGAATATGCCTTACTAGTCCATCCATTATGAACACTAACTAAACAGCAACTTCATCAGTAACGGATATGGGAGAAAGTGATGGCACGCAGGATCGCAATTGTTGAAGATGAACCTGATATTAGAGATAACTATGCTGAAGCGTTAAGGCGGCAAGGCTATGAGGTGACAACGTATGCAAATAGGCAGTCTGCCTATGATGCTTTTCAGCAGCGCTTGCCGGAATTAGCCATTATTGATATTGGCCTTAATGATGAGCCTGAAGGTGGTTTTGATTTATGCCGTGATCTAAGAGCCATGTCAGAAACGCTCCCCATTATTTTTCTTACTGCTCGCGATAATGAGCTAGATACTGTGTCGGGGTTTCGCCTTGGTGCCGATGATTATTTAACCAAAGATATTGGTTTAGCACATTTACAAGCACGCATTGCGGCCTTATTTCGTCGCTTAGAATTAATGAAAACACCCGCCGTAGCAGCAGATTTAATTAGCCAAGGTGATTTGGTGTTAGATGCGGATAGGATGACAGTGAGCTTTAATAGCAAGCCTGTAGCCCTCACTGTGACAGAGTTCTGGTTGGTGCATGCTCTGGTGCGTTTTGTAGGTCATGTGAAAACACGAGAGCAATTAATGCAGGCGGCTAATATTTACGTGGATGAAGATACTATTAGTTCACATATAAAACGGATCCGCAAGAAATTCCAAGTAGCTGATGCAGATTTCTCAGCGATTGAAACGGTATATGGCTTGGGTTATCGTTGGCTTGAGCAAACTAAATAAGGCCATCAATGAGACTTTGGCCAGCGATAAAATTAAAATTACGCAGTAAGTTATTACTGGTTTCATTGGTGCTATTGCTTTTACCTTGGTTGGGTGTGCGTTATATCCAAGCAATGGAAGATTTATTGCAGCAACAACAAGCACAGTCAATGGCAACCATTGCTAAAGCTAGCGCCATTTTGATAGCACAATATTCTGCACCATTAATTGAACGAATTGCGCTTTTAGAACGTAAAATGCGTGTGGACAAAATAGTGGTATCGACGCTTGCCGCCGCCATTGTAATTGATGGCTACAAAAATGAATGGTCAGATCTTCAGGGCTTAATGCAAACGTTTCCCGCGACCAATCAACTCTCTTATGGCCACAAAATTGATCCACAAGACGTAACAGCACGCTATTTATGGGCAAAACAACAACGATCTTTAATGATGATGCTAGATGTGGCCGATGATTCAATTGTATTGCGTGATCCACGCAGCCCCAACCGGCACGGTGGCGATGCGGTTGTGTTGGCTGTTGTGGATAATAAACAGCGCGTGCGTCGTTATTTGTTAACAGCAAGTGCATTGGGGCAGATTAATGCCTTTGAATATCTAGGCAGTTATCTCGATCCAGTTGTAATTGGCAGGCAAAGCGCTATTAAAGCAGCATGGCAGCTATCATCATATGGCTATCGCTTAGAGCTTATTTTACCCGAATCGATGGTTGGTTCATCGATAGCGATAGCTATTATTGATGTTGATGAAAACGAGACTGAACCACAGGTCATTGGCATAGGAGATGTACGAGATAGTGCACTTTTTGCTGATGTGCTCTTACCCTCCACCCAGTTATCAAATGTATTAGCAGAGATGGCAACGGAGGGTGTCAGGATTTGGTTGATAGATGGTGAACGCAATACACTTGCTAGTGCAGGTCAGGGTGAAGTATTGATTGCCGAACCATCATTAAATACGCTGGCAGATTTATTTTATAACTTATTTTTAGAAACGGCGGTATCAGATGATGAATCATTACAGTATCAACAGGCCGTTTTTATGGGTAATGCAGTGCAAACAGCGCTCACTGGCAAGGCAGCAACAGAACGTCGGCAGCTAAGAGGGAGCGAGCAAACGGTGATTGTGGCAGCTCAAGCTATTATGATAGACGGGATCAATATGGGTGTTATCGTAGCAGAAAAAAACACCAATACTATTATGGGGCTTCAGAACCAAGCGGTAAAAACATTACTCAATACTAGTTTATGGGTGATGGCTATCGCCATTATTGTTCTAATTGGATTTGCTAGCCGCCTTTCTTTTAGAATTAGGCGATTAAATCGTGATGTTTCTGCCGTAGTAAGTGGTGAAGGTCGCGTGTCAGGGGTGCTCAAGCAACGTGCAGAATATGATGAATTGGGTGAATTACGGCAAGGGTTTGAACAACTTTTTGAGCGTTTAGGATTGTATACCGATTATTTGGAAGCCTTATCATCACGATTGACACATGAATTACGCACGCCAGTGGCTGTTATTAGAACGTCATTAGAACATTTGGAACAATCGCCTGATAATAGTCAAGTTTATATTGATCGCGCACGCGCAGGCAGTGAACGTCTCAATAATATTATCGCTAGAATGAGTGAGGCAAGTCGGCTAGAACAAACTGTTAATAAGGTAGCGCTAGAAGTGTTTAACTTAACGGCCTTGTTAAAAGGTATCGCACCTGTTTACCAAGATCTTCATCCACAAGTATTATTTGAATTTAATTTAGCAGAGGAAGCTATCGAGATAAAAGGTTGCCAAGAGTTAATTGTACAAATGCTAGATAAACTGATTGCCAATGCGGTTGATTTTCATTTTGCTGAAACAGCAATAGTGATAAGTCTTGAAAAACCCCATAAATTAAACACAGCTATTCTTACAGTAAAAAATTCAGGATCTCCACTACCTGAAGGTAGGGAACAACAATTATTCCAGCCTATGGTTTCTATTCGTGAAGCAACCACGCAATCACCCGTAGCGCATTTAGGTTTGGGTTTATATATTGTCAAACTCATTGTGCAGCAACATAAAGGGCACGTTATCGCCCATAATTGGCAACAAGGAGTAGAGTTTCGGATTGAGCTGCCGATAATATAGTTATGCTATAAATTTATAGGGTGTTATCACAATGAAAACTATACGAGGTATAACTTATTTAGTAGCTGTTAATTTGATGCTATTTTTACCCATAGTCGAAGCAGATATCCCCATGCCGCCAATACCGATTGAACCGATTTATTTTGAACCACCCGTTGTTGAAGCCAGCCAACAACAAAAACAGTTAAATTGCATTGAATTAGATAATACGATTCGTTATTTGCATCCATATCGCTATACCTATAAAGATAGCTTTTATGATGATACGACCAACACGATGGCGGTAACGTTAATTACTGTAGATTCGGTTCCGATTGTAGGAGGTTTATTGGGCTTAGGCTACTTAACGTATTCATCAATGGTCGAAGAAAAAGAAAATAGACGGATGTTAAATGTTGAACAGCAAATTAGCATGATGCAACAACTAAAAGCTGAATTACACTGTTTTGAATAAGCAACAACAAGAATTTTTTAAAAACCTTGATTGAGATGAGGCTCACAATAAGCCATTTTATTGCTTGTAGTCACCTCTCTATATCATGTACTATCAAGATAATGAATTACCAAAGAGGTATATACAATGACAGCAATGGATATAAAAACAAAATGGTATGAAGCTAATCTAAAAACCGCGCGAGAAAGCCGTAAGAAATGGTATAAAGCCAATGAAAAAGTAGCAAGCACATTACCTAAAAAACATTGGCATGAAACTGATAAAAGTCGGGCTACACATACAGCAAAACCATGGTATGAAGCTAACTTGGCTGGTCATTTAGATGCTAAGAGAAAATGGTATGAAGCTAATCTAAAAGTTGCGGTAGATTCAATTCGAAAAGAGCGTGCTAAATGGTATGAAGCGAATCAGCAACAGCAAGAAAATACACATCAACCATGGTATGAAGCAAATATAAACTCTGACCCTCATATGGAAACGAAGAGGAGGTGGTATCGTGCTAATCTTAAAATGGCACGAGATAAACAAGCTAAATGGTATGAAGCCAATCAGCAACAGGCAAAAGACACACCTCAACCGTGGTATGAAGCAAATATACATGCTGATCCACATATGGATCAGAAGAAAAAATGGTATAAAGCGAATCTTGAAATTGCTAGAGAGAATATTAGCAACAAGAAATGGTATGAAGCTAATTTATATGTAGATCAATATAGTGATGCTAAACGAAAATGGTTTATGGCTAATCTTGCACTTACACGTAAAAAATCTGAAAAGAAAAAATGGTATGAGGCCAATCTTGAAGCTACACGTCAAGAGCAGAAAAAATGGTATAACAGCAATAAATGATAGAAATTAAATGCCTCACCGTTGGGGCATTTCAGGTTAATACCTATTTAATTAAAGATCTGGCAACGCAAGCCTGTGCGATTATTGACACAGGTGAAAGTGATGACTTGGTTGAACGCTTACAAGCGATACAGCCTCGCCCTAATATTCAAAAGATTTTGCTGACACATGCGCATTTAGACCATGCAGGTGCTTTAGTAGCATTGCAGAAGGCTTTTGATGTGCCTACCTATTTACCTAGGTTAGAAATACCATTATTTGAAACATTACCAGAGCAGGGGACATGGTTTGGCGCTCCTCAGATGAACCGACCTTGCGGTCGAATTGATCATCTGGTTGATGACGGCGATGTAATTCAGCTAGGCGAAACAACACTACATTTTATTTCAACGCCAGGCCATACTCCCGGCCAGGGTTGTTATTATGATGAAGCTAATATTTTTGTTGGTGATACTTTATTTGCGGGCAGTGTAGGTAGGACTGATCTGCCAATGGGTGATCCTAGCCTTGCACAAAAAAGCCTGGCAAAGTTAATGAAACTATCTGGTAATCTACAGGTACACAGTGGTCATGGACCGGTGACAACGTTAGCACAAGAGTTAGCCAATAATCCTTTCTTACATTTTTTGAGATAACGTGCGGTAAAATCAGGGTGAACACATCGTTGCCGCCATGTGTGATCTTGATGTTAAATTAAGGTCCCTCTTTGAGTGTTCGCTCTGCTTCTTCAAGCGTTTGGTCAGATGCTGGTGCAACTGTTTCTTCATTAATAATCAGATCAGGATCTTCTTCACCCAAGCCAATGGTATTTAATAAACCTCGAAAGAAGCCTGTTTTTTTCTCAGTTAAAGGTACAACAACATTGGTACTTTCTTTATCTGACTGAGGTAAGTCTTCGCGTGCCACCGTGCGAGTATCACCTTCGACATAATTCAACAGATCATTTTCAAAGAACAAGGTGATACGACGTTGCTCGCGGTTGCCGTTACCAGGCTGAAAGCTATAGATATAATCCCAACGATGGGGGTGAAAAGTATCAATTAAAAGTGGTGTGCCCATGATATAGGTGACTTGACTCATGGTCATATCAGGTTTGAGCTTATTGATCATATCTTGAGTAACATCGTTACCTTGTTGAATATCAATGCGATAAACACCAGGGATCTTATCTTTATTACATGCGCTGATAAATAGGGTTAAGCTTACGAGTATGCAAATAAGGGCAGTTTTCATTTATATTCGATATCTATATTAATTTCCAAACTGAAATGATACGCTATAGCCAAATAACTTGAAACCTGCATTTGCAAGTTGCTTGTTAATATCCCTTAGTTTCTAGAGAGTGTATTCGGAATGGAAAGCCAAGATTTAAGAAAAGCCGGTCTAAAAGTTACCTTGCCAAGATTAAAGGTGTTAGAGATCCTTGAAACATCGGAGCAGCGGCATCTCAGCGCTGAAGATGTTTATAAAGCCATGTTGGCAATGGGTGAAGAGATTGGGCTAGCCACAGTCTACCGCGTTCTGACCCAGTTTGAAGGCGCAGGCTTAGTTTCTCGGTTAAGCATTGATGGCGGTCATGCCGTATTTGAATTGCAAGATGGGCCACATCACGACCACTTGTTATGCGTGCGCTGTAACAAAATTGAAGAGTTTATTGATGAAGTGATTGAGCAACGCCAACATGAGATTGCTAAAAAGAAAGGCTTTGAAATGACCGACCATAGTTTATATATCTATGGTATTTGTCATAATTGCCAAGAGTAAGGAGCCCATTTATACCCGTGATCATTCAATGTGTGAATTTTCGCTCCTCCGTCATCCCGGTATGCTTTTAGCCGGGATCTCCGCACAAACAAGACTCCGGCTAAAAGCATACCGGAGTGACGAGTTTTTTTTGCAACTTGAATGATTACGGGTATATGTGAGATTTAATGTGAGTTGTCTAGCATTTCTTTAGCATGCAGTCGTGTTTTTTGGGTAATGGTTACCCCTCCTAACATTCGTGAAATCTCCTCAATTCGTTCAGGATCATTAAGTGCGATAATTTCAATATAAGTACTGTCTTTCAGGTTGGTTTTGCTAACCTGTAATTGTTGATGTGCCTGAGCCGCAACCTGTGGCAGATGGGTAATACAGATAACTTGTCTATTTTCAGCTAATTTCCGCAAATGATTACCCACAATTTCAGCAATGCCGCCGCCAATGCCAACATCAACCTCGTCAAATACTAGGGTAGGAACACTACGACTGCTGGCGGTGACTACTTGGATAGCTAAGCTGATACGAGCCAATTCACCACCAGAAGCAACCTTGCCTAATTCGCCAGCCGCTTGACCAGGGTTAGTTGTAACTAATAGTTGAATATTATCTGCACCGGTTTCATTAAAGTGCTCGTTGGCCATGGGGGACACAACAAATTCAACTTGGCCTGTTGGCATGGCTAGCTGTTGAATAGATTGTGTTATTTTTTTAGCTAAAGGTTGCGCAGTTTGTAGCCGTTTTTTAGTGATTTGTTGGCATAACTCACGACATGCCGCCATCTTCTGGCTTAGCTGCTGTTGTAGTTGTTCAGTATGCACTTCAATATGGGCTAATGATGCTAGCGCTTGCTGAAGTTGTTCAAAATGATCAGGTAATTGCTCGATTTCGATATGATGTTTACGTGCTTGGTCATGTAGTGTTGCTAATTCTGTTTCAATTTGTTGCAAGCGCTGCGGATCATTATCGGTGTTATCTAAATAATGACGTAATTCATTTGATGCTTCATCAAGTTGAATAACGGTTGAGTTTAATGTTGCAATAATATTTTCAAATTGAGGCTCGATATCTTGATGCTGACTAATCTCGTTTAAAGCCTGACTGATTATAGAATAAGCCGCGCCTTGCTCTTGTTCAAATAACTGATGTTGTGCTGATTGCGCGGCTTCAATTAATTGTGAGGCATTATTACGTTGTTGATGTTCTTTAACTAGCTGTTTGATATAATCTTGGTCAAGATTGAGTGCTTGTAACTCATTAACCTGATAATCCAGTAAGTCATGGCGCGCTGTTTGATCTTGAGATTGCTGTGTAAGTGTATCTAGTTGATGCTGAGTTGTTTTCAGTTGTTGGTATTGTATGGCTAATTTAGCGAGTAAAGGCTGAGTACCGGCAACGGTGTCCAATAATTCTCGCTGGGTCTCACTACGTATCAGTGATTGATGGGCATGTTGACCATGAATATCGATAGTGCGGACACTGATCTCACGCAATTGTGCCAATGGTACAGCCCTGCCATTGATATAAGCGCGTGAACGACCGTCTTTACTAATCGTTCGGCGTAGATCGCATTGCCCATCATCATCAAGCTCTTGTTCAAGTAACCATGATTGTAAAGGCGGATTATTTTCAGTAGCAAAACTAGCGGCTATTTCCGCTCGCTCACTGCCTTGTCGAACCATTTTAGAATCAGCACGATCACCTAATACTAAGCTCAGCGCATCGACTAACATCGACTTTCCAGCTCCGGTCTCACCGGTTAAAGAGGTCATTCCCATAGCAAAAGTGACTTCGATATCTTCAACAACAGCTAAATTGCGAATGCTGAGGGCGGTGATCATGTCAGTTTTTTACCCCAGTCAAGTTTTGCACGAAGAATCGAATAATGATCATGATCTTCTAAATGGAGTAGTTGAATTGTGCTGGTATAGCGTTGAATACGAATAGAGTCGCCAGGTTGCATAATATGGCCTGGACACCCATCGCAGGTTGCCATGGCGGTATTAGTATTATTTTCACTTAAAATAATATCAATTACGCTATTGGCGGCAATCACTAAGGGGCGATTACTTAGCGAGTGGGGACAAACAGAGGCGAGCACCAATGCATCTAAATCAACATCAAGAATAGGACCGCCAGCAGACATGGCATAAGCAGTCGATCCTGTAGGCGTGGCGATTACTAAGCCATCTGCGCGTTGACTATTGAGAAAGCGACCATTGATATAAGTTTCGAACTCGATCATATGTAGACTTTGATGGGCATGTACAACCACATCATTCATTGCCTTGCCTACGGGTTCTTTAGAATTGTTAATGGTGGCATACATTAAAAAACGGGTGTCTTCACGATAATCACCATCAAGAATTTTGGTGAGCTGTTGTTCAAGTTTAGAAAGTGTCACATCAGCTAAAAAACCAAGTCGACCCACATTGACACCTACCAAAGGTAAATTGGAGCCTGATAATGCACGTGAGGCCGATAACAATGTGCCATCACCACCGATAGCGATAGTGAGATCACAGTGTTGGGGAAAATCATTAATTGATACAACATCCAGTTCAGGCAAAAAAGCCATGGGTTCGTTGATTACAATGTTTAGCGACCGGGTACGTAGAAAATCGGTAACGTGTATAACCGCATTTTCCATAACAGGATCATCTTTGCGGATAAAAAGGCCGATTCGTTTAAAAGGAGAACTCATTTTTTGCTAATTAGCCTGCCGATATATTAGGAACATTTTATGCATTCTAACGGGTACTTTGATTTATGCAAAGTATTAAGGAAGCTCTGATCAAGTTCAATTATTTTAGACTTGCTAAAAGCGCCGATATTTTCCACCAAGATCGTAGCGATAGACAGAAAATTGCTCCTCGGTAACTGCTCCTCCGTCACTCCGGTATGCTTACCCAGTCAAGCTGAGCCGGAGATACAAGTCTTGTTTGTGCGGAGATCCCGGCTAAAAGTATACCGGGATGACGAGGGGTTTTTTGCAAACTTGAATGATCACGGGTATATATAGTTCTAATAAGGTGGCTAGATATGATAAAATGACTTGTTTTGTATGTAATTTTATCATAATTTTGAGGAACAACAATGGCGATCGAACGTACTATTTCTATTATTAAACCCGATGCGGTAGCAAAAAATGTCATTGGTGATATTTATTCACGCTTTGAAAAAGCAGGGCTAAGCATTGTTGCGGCACGCATGATCCACTTATCACAGCAACAAGCTGAAGGCTTTTATGCAGAGCATAGTGAACGCCCATTTTTTGGTGCACTTGTTAGCTTTATGACTTCGGGTCCGGTGATGGTTCAAGTTTTAGAAGGTGAAAATGCGGTATTAACTAACCGCGATCTTATGGGCGCAACAAACCCAGCGGATGCCGATGCAGGTACTATTCGGGCTGATTTTGCAGCAAGTATCGATGAAAATGCAGCACATGGTTCAGATTCAACTGAAAGTGCGGCACGTGAGATTGCCTACTTCTTCACCGAAGATCAACTTTGCGCACGTACTCGCTAAACACGGCTGAGTGATATAGTGGCGCGCACTAATCTTGTAGGTTTAGATCTTAAAGGTCTGAAAGCTTTTTTTGCTGATATGGGTGAAAAAAGTTTTCGGGCGCGCCAACTAGCACAGTGGATCCACCAATATCGTGTGGTAGATTTTGCTGAGATGACTAATCTGAGCAAAGTTTTACGACAAAAATTAGCAGAAACAGCTGAAATAAAGCTACCAGAAGTTTTAGAAGAGCATATTTCGAAAGATGGCACGCGCAAATGGATCATTGGTTTATCATGCGGTAACTCCATTGAAACTGTGTATATCCCTGAAAAAGGCCGCGGTACTTTATGTGTGTCATCACAAGTGGGTTGCACCTTAGCCTGCACATTTTGCTCAACAGGCCAGCAGGGATTTAATCGCAATCTTAAAGCCAGTGAGATTATTGGCCAATTATGGATAGCAAATGAGTATTTAGGGAAAGATCCTAAAGGTAAGCGTATGGTTACCAATGTGGTGATGATGGGAATGGGCGAACCCTTAGCAAATTACAATAATGTAATAACAGCAATGAAGTTGATGCGGGATGATTTGGCGTATGGCATTTCATGGCGACGAGTAACATTGAGTACGTCAGGTATGGTGCCGCTGATTGATAAGTTACGCGAAGACTGCCATGTCAGCTTAGCTATTTCATTGCATGCGGCCAATGATAAACTGCGTAGTGAAATTATTCCGTTAAATGATAAATATCCGTTAGCAGAACTGTTAGCGGCATGTAAACGTTATGTCGATGTCCAACAACGTCGACATATTACGATTGAATATGTGATGCTTGCTGGTATTAATGACTCGGCACAAGATGCGAAAGATTTAATTCGAATTTTAAAAGGTTTGCCGACTAAAATAAATTTAATTCCTTTTAATCCTTTCCCAAATACGCACTATAAATGCTCTTCAAGAAATGTGATCGTTCGTTTTCAGCAGCAATTATCTGATGCCGGCTTAGTGGCAACCGTGCGTAAAACGCGTGGAGATGATATTGTGGCAGCCTGTGGACAGTTAGCAGGTGAAGTACAAGATCGTACACGCCGAACACAACGGATAGCTCAATCGGAGGCTTTAGCCGCGCAATGAAACGATTTTTTATAGCTTTAGTTTTGATTACGGTTGCGGGATGCCAGTCAACAGGCACTACTACTCGTGCCACACCAACAGCAGCCCCTAATCTAAAAGCCGCACCCATAAATGCTGCGGCCGGTGCAGAATATATTAGATTAGGCCAGTATAAATTTGCCTTAGAAAAATTAGAAAAAGCATTAAGCCAAGATCCCAATTTAGCAGAAGCACATAATATAATTGCTGTTCTGTATCAGCGATTAGCAAAAATAGAAAAGTCTGAATATCATTTTAAACGTGCAATAGCACGTGTGCCTCTATATGCGGAGGCACATAATAATTATGGTGTTTTGTTGTGTGATCAGGGGCGTTATAATGAGTCAGAGAAGCAGTTTTTATTGGCCATTTCTGATCCTTTATATTCTAACCCTGCGCAAGCGTATGAAAATGCGGGCCTATGTGTTGATAAGATCCCTGATGCAACCTTAGCGGAAGCGTATTTCCGATCGGCTTTACAGATTAACCCTAACTTAAGAAAATCACTATTTAAAATGGCAGATCTAAGTTATCAAAATATCGAGTATATAGCCGCGAAATCTTATATCGAACGCTATCGCAAGGTTTCTCGTTGGACACCTCAAGCATTGTTAATTGCTATTAAAACAGAACATAAATTAGGTGATCAAGATAAGGTAGCGAGTTATATTTTGTTATTAAAAGCGCATTTCCCAGATTCAGATGAAGCACTAGAAGTGAGACAGGGGCAGTATTGACATGACAGAAATCTCTGATAATAGCAGCCAGACAAATACTAGCTATTCTCCAACCGTAGGAGAGCGGTTACGTGTTGCTCGTGAGGCTAAAAAAATCACTATTGCAGAAGTAGTCGCACAATTAAGACTAACCAAAGACAATATTGTTTATCTTGAATCTGATCAATGGGATAAACTGCACGGCAGACCTTATGCGCGTGGTTATTTCTCAAGTTATGTCAATTTTCTGGGTTTGCCACATGCAGAAATGTTGGCATTATTTAATATGGAATACAGCTCGAAGGAGCCATCTATTGACGGCTTTAAACGTTCTGAAAATAATGATCAAGGTAGAGCTTGGTTTAAATCACTGTTATGGCTTGCAATATTCGTTGCAGGAGCTTGGTTTGGCTATCAATACTGGCTAGAAATGCAACATCAAGCACAACAAACAGACACGACTGATTCAGTTTTGCCTGATACTGAAGATGGAAACACTTTTGATGACCGCTTTAACGCCAGTATTGTTGAGCCTATCCCCGTTATAGAAAGTGAGCAAATAGCATCTACTGAACCGCAAGAAACAATCGCAATGTCGGTAGTTGAAGCACAAGCAGTAGAGCTACAAACAGAAGAAGCCGAAGAGCTTGTGATTGGTGACCTATTAAACACTGATACGCCAGAAGCCATGGAGAATGTAGAGCTTGTTCAGCCTGAACAGCAAGACACATTAGTGAATGCTGAAGACACTATATTAGTTACTATTGAGCCAGAAGTATTTACTGAGACTAAAATGCTTGTTATAGCGTTTTCTGAAGATTGTTGGGTAGAAATAACTGATCGAAACAATAAAAAACTGCTTCATAAAACAGTATTAGCAGGTGAAACTATTGAACTAAGCGGTCAATGGCCACTACAAGTCTTATTGGGAAATGCTACGGCGGTGGCAGTGCGTTATAATGATATCGATTTTGATATTTTGCCTCATATTCGTGCAAACGTGGCACGCTTCTCGGTGGGAGAAATTTCTGAGTGAGTATATCACCTATAATTAGAAGAAAATCACGCCAAATAATGGTGGGTAATGTCGCCGTAGGTGGAGATGCGCCTATTGCTGTTCAAAGTATGACCAATACTGAAACCTGTGATGTGGCGGCAACGGTTGCTCAAATAACCGCATTACAAGATGTGGGTGCAGATATTGTGCGTGTTTCAGTGCCTAGCATGGATGCGGCTGAAGCTTTTGGCAAGATCAAGCAACAAGTCAATATTCCACTTGTCGCTGATATTCATTTTGATTATAAAATTGCTTTACGCGTTGCTGAACTAGGTGTTGATTGCCTACGCATTAACCCCGGCAATATTGGACGTGAAAATCGTGTGCGAGCAGTGGTAGAAAGCGCACGTGATCATGGTATTCCAATTCGTATTGGCGTTAATGCTGGATCATTAGAAAAAGATTTACAAAAGAAATATGGTGAGCCTACAGCAGAAGCGTTAGTTGAATCAGCTATGCGTCATATTGACCATTTGGATCGTCTAAACTTCCCTGATTTTAAAGTAAGTTTAAAAGCTTCAGATGTCTTTATGACAGTCCATGCTTATCGTCAATTAGCCTCGCAAATAGAACAACCATTGCATCTAGGTATTACTGAAGCGGGTGGTTTGCGTTCGGGATCAGTAAAGTCAGCGATTGGCTTGGGTATGTTGCTGGCGGAAGGTATTGGCGACACTATTCGGGTATCATTAGCAGCCGATCCCGTTGAGGAGATCCGTGTGGGCTTTGATATTTTAAAAAGTTTAAGAATACGTAATAAAGGCATTAATTTAATTGCATGTCCTTCCTGTTCTCGCCAACAGTTTGATGTGATTTCAACGGTTAATGAACTAGAGCAACGACTTGAAGATATATTAGAGCCGATGGATGTGGCGGTAATAGGTTGCGTGGTCAATGGGCCAGGTGAGGCAAAAGTAGCAGATATTGGCTTAACAGGCGGTGATCCCAATCTAGTATTTGTGGATGGCAAGCCTAGCCATAAAATTGATAACAAATCAATCGTTGATGAAATAGAGCAGCAAGTTCGGGCGCGAATTAAGCGTCAACAAAATGTAACGCATCCAGATAAAATTATCCCTATAAAGGACATTAGTTAATCGTGGCAGAGATCATTCGATCAATTCGGGGAATGAATGATATTCTCCCGGATGTAACACCTTATTGGCAAGCGGTAGAAAAAACGTTAAAAGAGGTGCTTTTGGGCTATGGTTACCAAGAGATCCGTTTTCCTATTGTTGAAAAAACGGAGTTATTCAGTCGTTCAATTGGTGAAGTGACCGATATTGTCGAAAAAGAAATGTATGCCTTTGATGATCGTAATGGCGATAGTTTGGCTTTACGCCCTGAAGGCACAGCAGGCTGTTTACGTGCTGCGATGCAAAATGGCATGCTTAATCAAACACAGCGTTTATGGTATATCGGACCGATGTTCCGCCATGAGCGTCCACAAAAAGGGCGTTATCGCCAGTTTCATCAATTAGGCGTGGAAGCCTATGGTTTTAGCGGGCCTGATATTGATGCTGAAATGATTATGATGACTGCACGATTGTGGAAACGACTTGGTTTAACAGGTTTAAGCTTACAAATTAATTCATTAGGTTCTCCTGACGCACGTTTAGCCTATCGCGATACTTTAATTAGCTATTTTGAATCACATCAAAGTGAATTGGATGAAGATAGCCAACGTCGTTTATACACTAATCCATTACGTATATTAGACAGCAAAAACCCGGCAATGCAGGCACTCAATGATGCCGCGCCGAAGCTGTTAGATTATCTTGATGATGAATCAAAACAAGATTTTGAATCACTCTGCAAAAGCTTAGATGATGCGGGTATTGCTTATGAAATTAATCCACGATTAGTGCGTGGCTTAGACTATTACAGCAAAACAGTATTTGAATGGGTGACCGATCACTTGGGCTCCCAAGGCACGGTTTGCGCGGGCGGTCGTTATGATGGATTGGTTGCGCAATTAGGTGGGCGAGCAGCCACAGCTATTGGTTTTGCCATAGGTTTAGAGCGGTTGATAGCCTTACTCGAAGAAATGGACTCATTGCCTAAGATAAGCAGCCCCGATGCCTATATGGTTGTAGTTGGTGAGCAAGCTACGAAGCAGTCACTACTATTGGCCGAGCAGTTACGTAATGAAATTCCAAACTTGAAGTTGATTACCCACTGCGGTGGTGGTAGTTTTAAAAACCAGTTTAAGCGTGCTGACCGTAGTGGTGCACGTTGGACATTGATCCTTGGCGATGATGAAATAGACCAACATGTTGTTGGTGTGAAAACAATGGCAACCGGGGAGCAAAAAACTGTTCCTTGGGATGCCTTAGCTAATTACTTGAAACAATAGAAGAGCCTTATGAAACCCATTAATATACCCGAATGGCAATCGCTACTCCGTCACTATTCTGATCTTAAATACACCTCAATGCGTGAAGAATTTGCATTGGATTCAGGTCGCTTTAAGCGGTTTACAGTGCAATGTGATGGACTCATTTTAGATTATTCAAAAAATCGTGTTACTAGAAAAACGATGGAAAAATTGGTCCAATTAGCTAAATCGGTTGATCTGGAAAATTGGATCGAGCGCATGTACAGCGGTGAAGCCATTAATAATACTGAGAATCGTGCAGTATTGCATATTGCGTTGAGAAACCGTAGTAATACACCGATTAAGGTGAATGGTGAAGATGTAATGCCCGCGGTCAATGCGGTGTTAGCACAAATGAAAAAATTCTGTGACGAGGTTCATAGTGGTGAATGGTTAGGGTTTAGTGGTAAAAAGATTACTGATATCGTAAATGTGGGTATTGGTGGTTCCGATCTTGGTCCCGCAATGATTTGCGATGCACTGGAACCCTATGCTGTTGAAGGAATGGGTGTCCATTTTGTATCTAATGTTGATGGTACAGATTTAAGCACTACACTAGAAAAGTTAAACCCAGAAACCACATTATTTGTAGTGGCATCAAAAACATTTACCACACAAGAAACCCTCACCAATGCCGAATCAGCCCGCTCGTGGTTTTTAAAAGCAGCTTCGCAACAAGACGTATCTAAGCATTTTGTTGCTGTTTCAACCAATGTAAAGGCCGTGGCTGAATTTGGTATAGATACCGATAATATGTTTGAAATTTGGGATTGGGTCGGTGGCCGTTATTCATTGTGGAGTGCGATTGGCTTACCTATCGCTCTTTACACCGGTATGGACAACTTCGAGCGATTACTAGATGGTGGTCATGCGATGGACAACCATTTTCGTAATCAACCCTTAGAACAGAATATGCCAGTAATTATGGGTATGCTGGGTGTCTGGTATGTTAATTTCTTTGGTTCATCAACGCATGCTATTGTTCCTTATGATCATTCCTTAGCTCGTTTTCCAAATCATATGCAGCAATTAGATATGGAAAGCAATGGTAAGATTACCAATCGTCAAGGGCAGAGAATTAGTTATAAAACGGGCCCTGTTATCTGGGGCACACCAGGAACTAACGGTCAGCATGCTTACTTTCAATTGATACACCAAGGTACACAGTTAATCCCCGTTGATTTTGTATTACCGGTTAATAGTCATTATCCAGAAAGTGATCATCAATCAATATTGTTAGCCAATGGCTTGGCACAATCAGAAGCCTTAATGAAAGGTAAAAATGCTGAAGAAGTGCGTGCAGAGCTAGTGAAAGAAGGCTATGAAGGCGAAGCACTTGAGGCGCTATTGCCTCATAAAGTATTCCCAGGAAACCGACCTAGCAATACATTGATCTTCCCTAAATTAACACCTGAAATGTTAGGTAAATTAGTAGCGCTGTATGAACACAAAGTATTTGTACAAGGTGTGATATGGAATATTAATTCCTTTGATCAATGGGGTGTTGAGTTAGGAAAACAGCTTGCTAAAGTAATTTTGCCTGACTTATTGGCAGATGATGCTGAAATTGGTGTGCATGATAGCTCTACCACCAATCTAATCAAAATGATAAGAGCGCTAAGACACGATTAAAATATACTGTGAAGTTCAAAAAAAGGCGGATGATCTTATAATTCATCCGCCTTTTTTTACATTACTTTCTGAAGAACAATACCGGCCAATGGTGGCAAGCTAATTTCAATTGAATAAGGTTTGTCTGACCAAGGTACTTCTTGTGCTGTTAATTCAGCATCGTTACCTATATTTCCACCACCATAAAATTCAGAATCAGAGTTTAATAATACTTTATAATTACCTAAATCAGGGACGCCAATCCGATAGTTATCACGTGGTACAGGGGTGAAATTAAAGATAGAAATAATATATTTAGCATCATCCCTACGAATATAACTTAGAATAGATTGTTCGCGGTCATTACAATCTAACCATTCGAAGCCTTGCGGTTCAAATTCATAGCGATATAGCGCGGGTGTATTGGTATAAAGTTTATTTAAATCAGTTACCAGTGTTTTCATGCCATTGTGAAGCGGATAATCTAATACATACCAGTCTAAAGTTTGTTCACAGTTCCATTCCGTACCTTGAGCGAATTCACAGCCCATAAATAATAATTTTTTACCTGGATAGGTAAACATAAAAGTGTAAAGCAATCTTAGATTAGCAAACCGTTGCCATTCATCGCCCGGCATTTTATTAACCATTGATTTTTTACCGTGTACCACTTCATCATGTGAAAACGGCAATACAAAGTTTTCGGTGAAAGCATACAGCAAGCCAAAGGTCAGTGAATCGTGGTGATATTGGCGGTGTATAGCATCTTGTTTCATATATTCGAGAATATCGTGCATCCACCCCATATTCCATTTCATTGAGAAGCCTAATCCACCCATTGATGCAGGGCGAGATACCATTGGGTAAGACGTTGATTCTTCAGCGGCAATGATACAGCCTGGGTGTTCTTGATGGAGCACCGCATTCATGTGTTTTAAAAATTCAATCACTTCTAAGTTTTCACGACCACCATGTTCATTGGGAACCCATTGACCTTCTTCACGCGAATAATCTAAATATAGCATGGATGCCACCGCATCAACACGTAGACCATCTATATGAAACTCTTCCAACCAATAAAAAGCACTGGATAACAAGAAGTTGGTTACCTCGCTTCGACCATAGTTGAAGATATATGTGCCCCAATCTTGATGTTCACCTTGGCGTGGATCGGCGTGTTCATACAATGCGCTACCGTCAAAGCGTGCTAAACCATGCGCATCTTTCGGGAAATGACCGGGTACCCAGTCAAGAATAATGCCAATATTATTTTGATGACATTGGTCAATAAAATAGCGGAAATCATCGGGACTACCAAAACGGCTAGTGGGGGCAAAATAACCGGTAGTTTGGTAACCCCAAGAAATATCGAGTGGATGTTCGGTTATAGGCAATAGCTCAATATGAGTAAAGCCTAATTCTTTAACATAAGGCACCATTTGATCAGCCATTTCACGATAGGTCAGAAAGCCGCCGGTTTCATTGCGACGCCATGAGCCCATATGCACTTCATAAACTGAATGTGGTGTATGTAACCAATCTGCTGTTTCACGTTTTGACATCCATTCATCATCTTGCCAGTGATGTTGGCTGTTAGCGGCGACAACCGAACCTGTAGCGGGGCGTAATTCTGCCTGTTGACCGTATGGATCCATTTTTGAGTGTAAGGAGCCATCATTATTTTTGATTTCAAACTTGTATATTTCCTTAGCTGCTAAGCCAGCAATAAATAACTCCCATACACCGCTATCTCCGCGAACACGCATTGGGTGTTGACGACCATCCCATTGGTTAAAGTCACCAGTAACACTTACTCGCTGTGCACTAGGTGCCCATGTGGCAAATAAAATACCCTCAACGCCATCAACAGTATGTTCATGAGCGCCTAAAATTCGATAAGCATGCCAGTGTTTTCCTTCTGAGAATAGATGTAAATCAAACTCTGACAATTGCGGTAAAAAGCAATATGGATCATGATGACTGACCGGGGTGCCATCACCGGCGAGGCGATGAACAACATAAGGTTTATTAAGTTGGTTTGTTTGCCCTGTCCATTGAAAAACATCCGTTCCATCGATACGCTTTAAGATCAAATCACTATCTAACCATGCTTTGTGCGTGTCAGGTAAGAAGACGGTAACCGTTGTCTCCGCACCATTTTGATGCGCGCCAAGAATAGAAAAAGGGTCATGGTGACGTGCTTCAATAATTTTTATAATATCTTCAGATAACAGTGGTTTAGTAGTCATTATAGGTTCCTAATCTCCAGATTTTAGCTGATTATCCCCACGTTTTACGGTATGATATACCGAAAGATTCTAAGTAATATTCACTCAGCCGGAGAGGTCTCAATGTCAGATCATGATAGCACGCGTTTTGTAAGTCGTCTTACTAAAGATTCGTTAGCCTTAATTTTGGCAGGCGGCCGTGGTTCACGATTAAAACAACTAACAGATTGGCGTGCTAAGCCAGCTGTCGCCTTTGGTGGCAAATTTAGAATTATTGATTTTCCCTTATCAAATTGTGTTAACTCGGGCATCCGAAGGATAGGTATTTTAACCCAATACAAAGCGCATTCATTAATGCGTCATATTCAACAAGGTTGGGGCTATATGCGTGGTGAAATGGGTGAGTTTGTAGAATTATTACCTGCCTCACAACGTACAGAACAAGGTTGGTATGCAGGTACGGCTGATGCGGTGTATCAAAATATTGATATTTTACGAAATCACGGTGCCAAATATATTGTTATCTTAGCAGGTGACCATATTTACAAAATGGATTATGGCACCATGATAGCTGAACATGTTGCCAAAGAAGCAGACATGACCATTGGTTGTTTAACCGTTTCACTGAAAGAGGCTACTGAATTTGGCGTAATGTCAATAGATGATAATTATCGTATTGTGGAGTTTAATGAGAAACCAACTAATCCTAATCCAATGCCGGGCAGTGATGATATGGCGTTAGCATCGATGGGGATCTATGTGTTTAATGCCGCATTCTTATATGAACAGTTGATCAAGGATGCGGATACACCAGGATCAACTCATGACTTTGGTCATGACATTATTCCATCACTAATTAAAAACTATAAAGTGGTAGCGCATCCCTATAAAGATGTGCAAGGAAATGATCCTGGTTACTGGCGTGATGTAGGTACAATTGATGCATTCTGGTCAGCTAATTTAGAATTAATTGGTGTTACTCCAGAATTGAATTTGTATGATGACAGCTGGCCAATTTGGACTTATCAAGCCCAATTACCACCGGCAAAGTTTGTATTTGATGATGATGACCGCCGTGGTATGACAGTGGATTCGATGGTTTCAGGTGGCTGTATCATTTCTGGTTCAACTGTCAGACACTCTGTATTGTTTTCTAAAGTGCATATCAATAGCTATTCGGTGATTGAAGATTGTGTGATTTTGCCTGAAGTGACGATTGGCCGTAATTGCCGTTTGAAAAAAGTAGTATTTGACAAAGGTTGCAATGTGCCAGAAGGTACAGTAATCGGTGAAGATCCTGTTGCTGATGCTGAAAAATATGAAATGTCTCCAGAAGGCGTAGTACTAGTTACACCTGAAATGCTGGGACAAAATTATCGTTATGTCAGATAATTCTACAAACGATAAATCTCAAGTGAAAGATAAACCCGAAAAAGATAAATTAAGAGTTGTTGAAAATATGCCCAATAAGTTAAAAGTCGTTTTATGCTGGCACATGCACCAGCCGCAATACAGTGACCCCATGAGCGGAATGTACCACCTGCCGTGGACTTATCTGCATGCTATTAAAGATTATGTTGATATGGCGTGGCATTTAGAAAATGTGCCGGGCGCTAAAGCAGTAGTAAATTTTGCACCGACATTAATTGAGCAAATTGCCGATTATGATGAGCAAGTAAATTCTCGTTTTAAAGGTACTGGGCGCTTAAAAGATCCTTTATTAATGGCGCTAGATTCGCCTATGCAGCCTGCTAAAGCTGAGGAGCGTAGCAAGCTTATTAGTGATTGTTTACGTGCTAATGAAGAAAAACTTATTGCACCGTTTCCACAGTTTGCCAAACTGGCCTCAATGGCGCGTGATTTATTAGAAAATCCAGAAGGGTTAAACTATATCAATGATCAGTTTATGGTTGATTTGGTGGTGTGGTATCACTTGGCATGGATGGGAGAATCCGTTAGACGCAGCGATGTGCGTATTCAAGCCTTAATGAAGAAAGCAAAACTGTTTACCTTTCATGATCGTCGCCAATTGATGGCAGTAATCGGTGAATTATTAGCCGATCTTATTCCACGATACCGCCGTTTAGCTGAAACAGGTCGCGTTGAATTGTCAGTGACACCGTATGCACATCCAATTGTACCCCTGTTGTTAGATATCAATACAACACTTGAAGCCATGCCTGACTCTGCTTTGCCTGAGATCACTGATTATCCGGGTGGTGAAGAGCGTGCACATTGGCATATGGAAGAAGGCTTGCGTGTCTTCGAATCTTACTTTGGTTTCCGTCCCAAAGGTTGTTGGCCTTCTGAGGGTGCAGTATCAGAACAAACTATGAAAGTTATTGCACGTCATGGCTTCACCTGGACAGCAACGGGCGAGAATGTATTGCGCAATAGTTTTAACGTATCTGATATGCAAGATGCTAGCATTTATAAGCCGTATAAATTACCCGGCGCGACTCCTGCCTGTTTCTTCCGTGATGATGGCTTATCAGACTTAATCGGTTTTACCTATACTAAATGGGGTGCTGATGATGCTGTTGATGATTTTATTAATCATTTGTTGACCATAAAAGCAGGTACAGAAGGCGACAAAGATCGTGTGGTTTCCGTTATTCTTGATGGTGAAAATGCGTGGGAGTATTATTCATATAATGGCTATTATTTCCTACAAGCACTTTATCAGCGACTATCAGAACACCCAGAGTTAGATTTAACGACGTTTTCTGATTGTTTAAAAGAAAATGTAACGCCAGAAATATTGCCTAAATTAGTTGCAGGTAGTTGGGTTTATGGTTCATTTTCTACATGGATCGGCGATCCTGATAAAAACCGTGGCTGGGATTTATTAAGCCAAGCAAAACTAACATACGATAAAGTGCTGGCATCGAATACATTTGATGCAGACACAGAGCTTGCATTATCAAGACAACTTGCTATTTGTGAAGGTTCAGATTGGTTCTGGTGGTTTGGTGATTATAATTCAGCAGATAGTGTCAGCGACTTTGAGCGTTTATTCCGCTTACATTTATCTAACTTATACCAAATGCTAGGTGAAGAAGTGCCGCAAAATTTATCTGAAACGGTATCACAAGGTGGCGGTGGTATTGAGCAGGGCGGAACTATGCGACGTGGCGGATAAGCCATGAAACAAGCTCAAGTTTTTCAACAACGTCGTACCGGTGTACTGTTACATATCACCAGTTTACCTTCAGCTAATTTAGGTGAAGATGCCTATCGTTTTGTTGATTTCTTAGAGGCATCAGCTGCATCTGTTTGGCAAATGCTGCCGCTAGGCCCTACGCATAGTGACGGTTCTCCATACCAGTGTTTGTCGGCGCATGCTGGCAATGCAACGCTGATTTGCATGGAAACAGTTCAAAATTTATCTTGGTCTAATGGCGAGACATTAAAAGGCGAACGCTTTTTAATTATGCTGGTGCATGCCTATCGCCAATTTATGAATAATGCAACAACATTTGAAAAATCAGAATTCACAGCGTTTTGTCAAAAAAATGCTTATTGGCTAGAAGATTATGTACTTTATAGTGAAATTCGGCATTTACAACATACTACAGCATGGTTTTATTGGTCTGAAGCATTACGTGATCGCGAGCCAGAAGCTATAGCTAAAATTTGCAAAGAACGCGAAGAGTCACTAAATATTCGCCGTTTCAGCCAGTTTTTATTCTTTCAACAATGGTATGCATTAAAAGATTACGCTAATGAACGCGGCATTTTGTTATTTGGTGATATGCCTATTTTTGTGGCACATGATAGTGCTGATGTGTGGGCGAACCCTGAATTATTTACTTTAGATAAAGTAGGCCAGCCAGAAAAAGTCGCAGGTGTGCCACCGGATTATTTTTCCGAGACAGGGCAACGCTGGGGTAATCCGCTTTATCGTTGGGATAAACATATAACGACGGACTTTCTATGGTGGCAGCAACGGATGCAAACCCAGTTAGACCAGTTTGATCTAATACGCATTGATCATTTTCGTGGATTTGAAGCCTGCTGGGAGATCCCCGCTAGTTGTGAAACAGCGATTGATGGTGAATGGGTTCCAGCGCCAGGGGATGCATTATTCAGTAAATTAGTTGATGTCTTTGGTGAATTGCCATTGGTAGCTGAAGATTTAGGTATTATTACTGACGAAGTTACTGCGCTTCGTGAAAAATATGCCATGCCGGGCATGAAAATTTTGCAGTTCGCTTTTGGTGATGATGCCAGTAATCCTTACCTTCCTCATCAACATACCCCAGACAGTGTTTCATATACCGGAACCCATGATAATGACACCACAATGGGCTGGTTTGAGGATTTAGGTGATGCAGGCAAAGCGCGAGTATATCAATACCTAGGCGATTCCCATGAAGAAATACCATGGTTACTTATACGAGCATCAATAGCAACCGCTTCACGACTTGCAGTGATACCCATGCAAGATCTGTTGGGCTTAGACTCTAGCCACAGAATGAATGTGCCAGGAACCATTGAAGGTAACTGGAGCTGGCGTTTTGATTGGGAGATGGTGAATGAGAGTGTTGCACCTAGATTGAAAAATTTAAATACATTGTACGGACGAAGCTAATGGAAAATCCAAGTTCACTAAAATATGCTGAAACGCATGAATGGGTAAAAACGGATGATTCTGGTGAATTAATAGTAGGTATCACCGATCATGCTCAAGATTTATTAGGTGATTTAGTCTTTGCCGAATTGCCGGAAGTAGGGCAACGTTTTTCAGCTAAAGAAGAAGTCATGCTGCTAGAATCAGTAAAAGCAGCCTCTGATATTTATATGCCTGTAAATGGTGTGATCTCAGCAGTGAATACAGCGCTAGAAGATGAACCTGAATTGATTAATGAAGATTCATTTGGTGAAGGTTGGTTGTTTAAATTTGAAGCAGATAATGCCAGTGATATCGATGGATTATTATCAGCCGAAGAGTATGACAACTCGCTAGATGGATAAGCCAGAATTAATTTGGGTATATACCCAAACTACCTGAAGATGCAGGTTTCAGCAAGAGAAGAAGCCATTATATCCTAGGCATAAATCCGCAGAATGAGTCATTTATCTCCATGGATGGAGTGTATGCAAGAAATGCAGGAGCAATTTCTTGTCTCATTTAAGGATTTATAACAACGAAGATAATGGCTTATCCTCTTGCCCTACGGGAGYTTAGCACGAATGCCAGCRCYGCGTTACAATGCTTGACAAGGACTAGTCATTGCCTGCACATTGCGCCTTGCTCTGACCTTCGTGCTAAGCTCTGAAATCTGCATCTTCAAGTAATTTGGGTATATACCCGTGATCATTGAAACTGCAGAAAAAGCTTGCAAATTCCTGCAAAGAGATCATGCTATAGACATGATAGCACTTTCACTAAGCGCCACTGAAAAGCAAGCACTCGAAACACGACATAAATCCTGTCGTGACAAACGTGAATGTGACCGAATTAAAGCCGTATTACTGTTGAGTGAAGGGTGGAATACGAAACAAATAGCACAAGCATTACGTAAACATGAAGACAGCATTAAACGCCATGTATTGGATTATATTCAACACCATAAACTCACCGAAAACAGAGGCGGCTCAACAGGCAAATTAACACGACAACAGACCGATGAATTAATCACCCACTTAATGGCGCATACCTATCTACACCAACATGAAATTATTGCCTACATCAAA
>NVVW01000027.1 GCA_002733505.1 Methylophaga sp.
GGACGTAACACTTATTGCACCGATTGCAATGGAAGAAGGTTTACGTTTTGCTATTCGTGAAGGCGGCCGTACTGTTGGTGCGGGCGTTGTTAGTAAAATTACTGAGTAATTAAAAAATGGCAACAAACCAAACTATTAGAATCAGATTAAAATCATTCGATCACCGTTTGATTGACCAATCTGCTAAAGAAATCGTTGAAACAGCGAAGCGTACTGGTGCTCGAATCAATGGACCCATTCCATTGCCGACCAAGAAAGAACGTTTTACTATTTTGATTTCTCCTCATGTCAATAAAGATGCACGTGATCAGTACGAAATTCGTACCCACAAACGTCTTATGGACATCGTTGAGCCTACTGATAAAACAGTAGACGCATTAATGAAACTGGATCTCGCCGCTGGCGTAGATGTCCAGATCAAGCTGAACTAAAGGGGCTAGCTCAATGACTATTGGACTTGTCGGTCGCAAAGTGGGTATGACACGTGTCTTCACAGAAGACGGTGTATCAACACCTGTGACAGTAATTGAAATTGAACCAAATCGTGTTAGCCAGTTAAAAACTGTTGATATTGATGGTTATAACGCAGTGCAAGTGACCGTTGGGTCAAAAAAAGCATCACGCGTTACTAAACCTCAGGCCGGTCACTTTGCTAAAGCAGAAGCTGCAGCAGGCAATAAAGTGCATGAATTCAGAGTTGATGAAACTGACTTAGAAGTAGGCAGTGAAATTAAAGTAACCATCTTTGAAAATGGTCAAGCCGTTGATGTTACTGGTATTACAAAAGGTAAAGGCTTTGCCGGTGTAATGAAGCGCTACGGTTTCCGTGGTGGTGATGCAACGCATGGTAACTCTATCTCACATAGATCAGGTGGTTCTATTGGTATGTGTCAAACACCAGGTCGTGTTTTTAAAGAAAAGAAAATGGCTGGTCACATGGGTGACGGTCAACGCACTTTACAGAATCTATCTGTAGTACGCGTTGATGAAGAGCGTAACTTGCTTCTTGTTAAAGGCTCAGTGCCTGGCGCAAAAGGTGGTAGCGTTATTATCCGTCCAGCAGTTAAAGCTTAGATTCTTAGGGGAATATTGTGGATCTTGAATTACAATCATTTGATGGCAAAAAGGCAACGAAAATAACCGTTTCTGATGCTGTCTTCGATCGCGAATATAATGAATCTATGGTTCATCAAGTTGTGACAGCCTATTTGGCTGGTGCGCGTAGCGGTACGCATGCACAAAAAACACGCTCTGAAGTACGTGGCGGTGGTCGCAAACCATTCGCACAAAAAGGCAGCGGTCGTGCTCGTGCAGGAACAATCAGAAGCCCATTATGGCGCGGTGGTGGTATTATGTTTGCGGCAAAACCACGCGACTATAGTCAAAAGGTTAATCGTAAAGTGTATCGTAGTGCATTATGTGTGATTTTATCTGAATTGCGTCGTAAAGATGCCTTGGTTATTGTGGATAAAGTTGACTTAGCTACCCCAAAAACAAAAGACTTACTCGCTAAGACTAAAGCGTTAGGTCTTACTAATGTACTTATCGTCACTGAAAATGCGGCGGGTAATTTAGACTTAGCATCACGTAACTTATATAACATTGCGGCAACGGATGTTGCTCATGTCAATCCGGTTGCATTGTTACGCTTTGATAAAGTGGTGATTAGTGAAGACTCTGTGCGTAAATTAGAGGAGTCGTTAGTATGAACTTAGAACGCATAACAAAAATAATTTTAGGGCCTGTTGTTGCAGAAAAAGCATCACGAGTGGCTGAAATTAATAATCAAGTTGTCCTTAAAGTGTTACCAGATGCCAATAAATCTGAAATCAAACAAGCAGTAGAAAAAATGTTTGATGTCAAAGTTGAATCAGTAACGACGATGAATGTAAAAGGCAAAGCTAAACGTACCGGCCGTATTATGGGCAAGCGTAGCGATTGGAAAAAAGCCTATGTCACGTTAGTTGAAGGTGCAGACCTCAACTTTCTTGGCGAATAATAAATAGAATACGGGTGAGGAACCAGCAATGGCGCTAATAAAAGCTAAACCTACATCAGCAGGACGACGATTTGTTGTTTCAGTTAAAACAGCAGATCTTCATAAAGGTGCACCTTATGCGCCTTTAGTAGAGAAAAAGTCGAAAACTGGTGGACGAAATAATGCAGGTCGCATCACGGTAAGACATCGTGGTGGTGGTCATAAACAACGTTATCGTTTGATTGATTTCAAACGTAATAAAGATGGCATTCCAGCCGTTGTTGAACGTATTGAATATGATCCGAATCGTACTGCACACATCGCATTGCTTAAATATGCAGATGGTGAGAAAACATACATTATCGCACCTAAAGGTGTGGTAGCCGGTGATCGCCTGGAATCTGGTGATGATGCAGCAATTCGTGCAGGTAATTGCATGAAGTTGACATCTATCCCACTAGGTAGCACCATTCATTGTATTGAAATGAAACCAGGTAAAGGTGCACAAATTGCACGTAGTGCCGGTGGTAGCGCTCAATATGTGGCGCGTGAAAACGGTTACGCAACATTACGTTTACGTAGTGGTGAAATGCGTAAAGTGCCGCTTGATTGTAAAGCAGTTTTAGGTGAAGTAGGTAACGGTGAACATGCACTTCGTTCATTAGGTAAAGCCGGTGCAACACGCTGGCGTGGTGTTAGACCAACGGTTCGTGGTGTTGTTATGAACCCGGTTGATCATCCACATGGTGGTGGTGAAGGTCGCACATCAGGTGGTCGTCATCCAGTGTCACCTTGGGGTATGCCAACTAAAGGCTACAAGACTCGTAAAAATAAACGTACAGATAATATGATTGTACGTCGTCGTAATAAAAAATAGGTAGGAATACAGATGCCGCGTTCGATTAAAAAAGGTCCTTTTATAGACCAGCACCTTGAAAAGAAGGTTTTAGAAGCGATTGAAACAGATAATAAACGTCCGATCAAAACATGGTCACGACGTTCAATGATTTCACCAGATATGATTGGGTTAACAATAGCTGTTCATAATGGCAGACAACATATGCCCGTGTTTATTACAGAAGATATGGTCGGGCATAAGTTGGGTGAGTTTGCTCCAACACGTACATTCCGCGGTCATATCGCCGACAAGAAAGCGAGATAAGGTTAAATTATGGCTACTACAGCAAAATACAGCTATGCAAGGATCTCTGCGCAAAAAGTACGATTAGTTGCAGATCAAATCAGAGGCTTGCCGGTTGAGAAGGCAATCAATTTATTAACGTTCAGCCCTAAAAAAGCTGCAGGTTTAATGAAAGATGTTTTAAATTCAGCAATAGCAAACGCAGAACACAATGATGGTGCTGATATCGATGAGTTATTCGTATCAGTAGTTATGGTTGATGATGCGTCTACTATGAAACGTATGTCACCACGTGCAAAAGGCCGTGGTAACAGAATCCTTAAACGTTCAAGCCACATCACTGTGGTTGTTGACGAAAAGTAAGAGAGAATACTTATGGGACAAAAGGTTCACCCAACGGGCTTTAGACTTGGTATAATTAAAGATTGGAATTCAATCTGGTATGCTAATTCTGCAGATTATCCAGGTATGTTAAATACGGACATAAAAGTGCGTTCATACCTAAAAGAAAAGCTTTCGCATGCATCGGTTAGTCATATTCAGATTGACCGCCCTGCCAAGAATGCCAAAATAACAATTCATACGGCTCGCCCAGGAATTGTAATTGGTAAGAAAGGCGAGGATATCGATAAATTACGTAAAGCAGTGTCAGAAATGATGGGTATTCCCGTTACTGTTGGCGTAGAAGAAATTCGCAAACCAGAATTAGATGCAACACTAGTTGCAGAAAGTGTRGCGCAGCARTTAGAGCGCCGCATTATGTTCCGTCGTGCAATGAAACGTGCTGTTACRAACACTATGCGTTTGGGTGCTGAAGGCATTCGAATCAATGTGGGTGGTCGTTTGAACGGTGCAGAAATTGCACGTACCGAATGGTATCGTGAAGGTCGTGTACCTTTACACACGTTGCGTGCTGATATTGATTATGGCACAGCAGAAGCAAACACAACCTACGGCATCATTGGCGTTAAGGTTTGGATTTTTAAAGGTGAAATCTTTGACGCAAATAGCGCACCGATTTTACCTACAGCTAAAAAATAAGGTTATAACCAATGTTACAGCCAAAGAGAACGAAATTTAGAAAGCAGATGAAGCTACGCAACCGCGGATTGGCTCAACGGGGCGCAAAAGTAAGCTTCGGAGAGTTTGGGTTGAAGTCGCTAGATCGTGGACGTATCACTGCTCGTCAAATTGAAGCAGCACGTCGTGCAATGACACGTTATATTAAACGTGGTGGTAAAATCTGGATCCGTGTGTTCCCAGACAAGCCAATTACTAGTAAACCGTTAGAAGTACGACAAGGTAAAGGTAAGGGTAATGTGGAATATTGGGTTGCTAATGTACAGCCTGGTCGCATGCTCTATGAAATGGAAGGTGTAAGTGAAGAAGTTGCGCGTGAAGCGTTCCGTCTTGGCGCTGCCAAACTTCCTGTTAAAACAACTTTTGTGAAGCGGGCGATACTGTAATGAATGCGAGTGAGATCAGAGAAAAATCTGCTGAAGATATAGCGAAAGAGCTTGAGGCTCTTCATAAAGAACAGTTTAATTTGCGTATGCAAAATGCGACAGGTCAACTAGCACGTCCAAGTGAAATAAGACGTGTTCGTAAAGATATTGCGCGTATTAAAACTGTACTGAACGAACAGAAATAGGGCGCGAAGATGAGTGAACAGGAAAACAGTGTACGTTTAGTAACGGGTCGTGTTGTAAGCGATAAGATGGATAAATCAATCACTATAATGGTTGAACGTAAGGTTGCCCATCCTATCTATAAAAAATATATGAAACGTTCAACTAAGCTGCACGTTCATGATGAAGATAATGTGTGTAATGTAGGTGATATGGTTACCGTTACGTCAACACGCCCGATCTCAAAAACGAAATGTTGGAAGCTTGTCGAAATTGTCGACAAAGCGAAGTAATTAACCGTTATATTGGAGTTTAGACCATGATTCAAATGCAAAGCAGTCTAGATGCCGCAGATAATAGCGGTGCACGACGCATAGAATGTATTAAAGTATTGGGCGGTTCACACCGTCGTTATGCTGGGATTGGTGATGTAATTAAAGTCACAATCAAAGAAGCTGTACCTCGCGGAAAAGTAAAAAAAGGTGAAGTACACAACGCAGTTATTGTTAGAACACGTAAAGGTGTACGTCGTCCTGATGGTAGTGTGATCCGTTTCGATACCAATGCAGCAGTTCTGTTGAACGCCGCATTACAACCTATCGGTACGCGGATCTTTGGCCCAGTGACACGTGAACTTCGCGGTGAGAAGTTTATGAAGATTATTTCATTAGCGCCTGAAGTGCTATAAGTTTAGGAGTGCTGAGATGGAAAGATTAATTAAAGGCGATCAAGTTGTTGTAACGACAGGTAAAGATCGTGGAAAACAAGGTGAGATCCTTAATCGTGGAAATGATGGTAAGTTTTTAGTGCAAGGTATTAACCTTGTCAAAAAACATACTAAACCTAATCCTGCGATGGGAACTGTGGGCGGTATTGTTGACAAAGAAATGCCGATCCAAGGTTCAAACCTAGCGTTGCTGAATCCAGCAACGGGCAAAGGTGAAAAAACAGGATTTAAGATTTTAGATGATGGTCGTAAAGTTCGTATGTTTAAATCAAACGGCGAAGTTGTTGGCGTTTAACGCTATATATAGGTATACACAGTGAGTAGATTAAAAGATTTTTATCGTGATACTGTAGTTAAACAGTTAACGCAGCAGTTTGGCTATAAGTCAGTTATGGAAGTGCCAAGGATCACTAAGATCACCTTGAATATGGGTGTGGGTGAAGCTTTGACTGATAAGAAAGTTTTAGAAAGTGCAGTGGCTGATATGGAGAAAATTTCCGGTCAGAAAGTGGTGATCACTAAAGCTAAGAAATCCATAGCAGGGTTTAAATTGCGTGAAGGATGGCCGGTAGGTTGTAAAGTGACATTACGCAGTGAGCGTATGTACGACTTTTTTGACCGCCTGGTTACAATCGCGATTCCTAGAATTCGTGATTTCCGAGGAATGAATCCAAAGTCATTCGACGGTCAAGGCAATTACAGTATGGGTGTTAAAGAACAAATTATCTTCCCAGAAATTGAATACGATAAAATTGATAAGTTACGCGGTATGGATATCACGATTACGACAACAGCTAAAACAGCTGAAGAGTCTCGTGCATTACTAGCGGCTTTCAAATTTCCTTTTAGAAAACTATAGGTTGGATGGAATAAGTTATGGCTAAACGAAGCATGATTAATCGCGAGATTAAAAGAGCTAAAATGGTAAAGAAATATGCTGTAAAGCGTGCGGAACTTAAAAAGCAAATAGTTGATATGTCATTGAGTTATGATGAACGTCAAGTTGCTGCAAAAAAATTCCATGCTTTACCTCGTAACTCAAGTGCTGTTCGCATGAGAAATCGTTGTGAAATCACAGGTCGTCCACATGGCTATTACCGCAAGTTTGGTTTGTCTAGAAACAAACTACGTGAGCATGCGATGAAAGGTGATATCCCTGGTTTGGTAATGGCGAGTTGGTAATTACCAGCCTATATATTAAGTGGAGCTAAGATAAAATGAGTATGACTGATCCAGTTGCAGATATGCTAACGCGCATTCGTAACGCACAACAAGCAAACAAGACTGAAATTAAAATGCCAGCATCAAAATTGAAGCAAAGTATTGCAACAGTTTTAAAAGATGAGGGTTATATTTTAGGGTTTGATTCTGCAGAAGTAGCAGGCAAGCCAGTATTGTCTATTGCATTAAAATATTTTGAAGGTAAGGCTGTTATTTCATCTATAGACCGTGTGAGCCGACCTGGTTTGCGTGTTTATAAAGCAGCGAATGATTTGCCAAAAGTAATTGGTGGACTAGGTATCGCTATCGTATCAACATCGAAAGGTGTAATGACAGATCGTAAAGCGAGAGAATTGGGTCAGGGCGGCGAAGTCCTCTGCTCAGTTAGTTAAGGAGAGAAAAGATGTCACGTATAGCAAACGCCCCCGTAGAAATACCTGCTGGCGTAGAAATCTCTCTGAATGGTTCAGAAGTTTCTATTAAAGGTGCCAAGGGCACATTGAGCCGAGTGGTTCATGCAGATGTAAATGTTGAGCAGCAAGGTAGTACATTAACAACCGTTGCTCGCAAAAAATCAAAGCAAGCAGTAGCGCAAGCGGGAACAACGCGTGCATTACTCAATAATATGGTGATCGGTGTATCACAAGGTTTTGAGAAAAAACTGACCCTAGTAGGTGTGGGTTACAGAGCGAAAGCACAAGGTAGTAAATTAGATTTAACACTTGGTTTTTCTCATCCTGTTCAATATGACGTGCCAGAAGGCATTAAGATTGAAACGCCAAGCCAAACCGAAATTGTTGTATCAGGTGTTGATAAACAAGTAGTAGGTCAAGTTGCAGCAGATATTCGTGCATACCGTCCACCAGAGCCTTATAAAGGTAAAGGTGTTCGTTATAGCGATGAACATGTTGCTCGTAAAGACGCTAAGAAGAAATAAGTAGGCCGACATGAATAAGAAAAATTCACGATTACGCAGAGCTACCAGAACACGAGCTAAATTAAAAGAGCTTCGAGTTTACCGATTAACAGTTCATAAGACACCACGACATATCTATGCGCAAGTACTTGCTCATGATAGTTCTAAAGTAATTGCTAGCGCATCAACTTTGGATGCGGATGTTAAAAAAGCATTGTCTGGAACAGGTAATATTTCAGCCGCTGAAGCAGTGGGTAAAGCCGTTGCTTTACGCAGTGTTAAAGAGGGTGTTGAAACTGTTTCTTTTGACCGATCTGGTTTTGCGTTTCATGGTCGCGTTAAAGCGCTGGCTGATGCAGCACGTGAAAACGGCTTGCAGTTCTAATTTAAAGGTATTATCACATGGCACAAAATGATCAACGACAACAAGCACCATCTGATGGCTTGATTGAAAAATTAGTCGGCATCCGTCGCGTAGCTAAAGTAGTAAAAGGCGGTCGCGTATTTGGTTTCTCAGCATTGACAGTAGTGGGCGATGGTGAAGGCCGCGTCGGTTTTGGTCAAGGTAAAGCACGTGAAGTGCCTATTGCTATTCAAAAAGCAATGGATGAAGCGAGAAAAAACATGCAAACCGTTGTTTTGGATGGCCATACATTACAGCATCCTTTAACTGCCCGTTATGGCGCAGCTAAAGTGTTCATGCAACCTGCATCTGAAGGTACAGGCGTCATTGCCGGTGGTGCGATGCGTGCCGTATTTGATGTGGTAGGTGTTCATAACGTACTTGCTAAGACTATCGGTTCAACCAATCCTCTAAATGTAGTTCGCGCTACCATTAAAGGTCTTACTGATATGCATAACCCAGAAGCAATTGCAGCCAAGCGTGGCAAAACAGTTGCTGAGATCACGGAATAAATAAAATGGCACAAGCTAAATTAAAAGTTACCCTAGTTAAAAGCACCATTGGTCGCTTAGCTAAACACAAAGCATGTGTTGCAGGCTTAGGTCTTAGAAAGACTGGTAGCAGCGCAGTTGTTATTGATACACCTGAAAATAGAGGCATGATCAATCATGTTTCCTATTTATTAAAGGTTGAGGAAGCATAAAGATGGATTTAAATACTATCGCGCCTGCTGAAGGTTCAAAGAAAGTAGCTAAACGTGTTGGCCGAGGTATCGGCTCAGGTTATGGTAAAACATGTGGTCGAGGCCATAAAGGTCAAAAGTCACGCTCTGGTGGTTTTAGTAAGCGTGGCTTTGAAGGTGGACAACAACCTTTACAACGTCGTTTGCCAAAAGTCGGCTTTAGATCGCGTAAAGCATCAACAGTTGCAGAAGTACGTTTAGATACGATTTCAAATATTGAAGGTGTCGTTGATCTTTTAGCACTTAAAACAGCAGGTGTTGTATCTGTAAATACATTGCGCGCAAAAGTAATTGCGTCAGGTGATGTTGCAAAAAAAGTTACCGTTAAAGGTCTTTCGGTAACGGCAGGAGCTCAAAAAGCTATTGAAGCTGCCGGCGGAAAAGTAGAAGAATAAGCGTGGCAGAGAATAAACAAAATGCCTTAGGTGGTGGAAAGTATGCAGAGCTAAAAAGCCGTTTGCTATTTGTCCTTGGCGCGCTACTTGTCTACAGAATGGGAACATTCATCCCTGTGCCGGGAATTGATCCTACTGCACTTGCAAGTATGTTTGAATCTCAAAAAGGTACCATTTTGGACATGTTTAACATGTTTTCAGGTGGTGCTTTGTCTCGGCTTTCTGTACTTGCATTAGGCATTATGCCGTATATTTCTGCGTCGATTATTATGCAGTTATTAACGGCGGTTCATCCCAAGCTGACTCAAATGAAAAAAGAGGGTGCAGCAGGCAAACGTAAGATCACGCAATATACACGTTATGGAACTTTGGTTTTAGCCACCTTCCAAGCATTAGGTATTGCTCTTGCATTAGAAGGGCAAAGTGCCGGTGGTACAGGTGTTGTTGTAGACCCAGGTATGTTATTTAGAGTTACCGCTGTTATCACGTTAGTTACGGGTACAATGTTCCTAATGTGGCTAGGTGAGCAGATCACTGAACGTGGTATTGGCAATGGTATATCGTTGATTATCTTTGCAGGTATTGTGGCGGGATTGCCTTCAGCGATTGGGGGCACACTTGAGCTGGCACGAACAGGTCAATTACATTCGTTCTTAGTGATCGTTATATTGTTCTTGGCGCTGTCAGTAACCGCATTTGTAGTGTTTGTAGAGCGGGCGCAACGGCGGATCCCTGTGCATTATGCAAAAAGGCAACAAGGCCGCAAGATGATGGCGGGTCAAGTTACGCATTTACCGCTTAAATTAAATATGGCGGGTGTTATCCCACCAATATTTGCTTCGAGTATTATCTTGTTCCCAGCAACAATAGCAGGCTGGTTCGGTACTTCTGAAGGCATGGGGTGGTTACAAAATATTTCAACCTTGATGTCACCAGGTCAGCCGATGTATGTGATTGCCTATGCGGTCGCGATTATATTCTTTTGCTTTTTTTATACTGCATTAGTATTTAATCCAAAAGACACAGCTGAGAACTTGCAAAAATCAGGTGCGTTCATTCCAGGTATTCGTCCAGGTGAGCAAACCACACGTTATATTGATGGTGTAATGGGTAGGCTGACATTAGCTGGAGCGATATATATCACGGCAGTATGTTTGTTACCTGAGTTTTTAATACTTTATTGGAGCGTACCGTTTTATTTTGGTGGTACATCCTTGTTGATTATTGTTATTGTTGTGATGGATTTTGTATCACAAATACAATCACACATGATGTCACAGCAATATGAAGGTTTGATGAAAAAATCAAATAAGAAAAATAAAGGTATGTCCGGTTTTTTAAACTAAAACCATAACTAGTAGGCTTTGTGGAGAGATTCGATGAAAGTTCAAGCGTCGGTTAAGAAAATTTGCCGTAATTGTAAAGTCGTAAAACGTAAAGGTGTTGTTCGTGTTATCTGTAAAGAAGCGCGCCATAAACAACGCCAAGGTTAAATAGAAGATCTGGCTAAAATCAATTGTTTTATGTTAGCTATAATTGGTATAAGCAGAATTTCTATAGACGTTAATAAATTAAACTATTGATGAATAGAGGATGTTTGTGTTAAAATTCTCTGTTCACTTGTGAAGGATTTAAGGTAGCTCAATGGCTCGTATTGCTGGAATAAATGTACCGGTGCAAAAACACACGGTAATAGCTCTAACCTCGATTTATGGTATCGGTCTCACCCGTGCGCAGAAAGTGTGTGCAGCAGCAGGTGTAGCAGAAGATACAAAAATTAGAGATTTGACGGAAAGTGAAGTGGAAACACTTCGTGCAGAAGTTGCAAAATTTACTGTAGAAGGTGATTTGCGACGTGAAGTAACCATGGACATTAAACGCCTAAGAGATTTAGGTTGTTACCGTGGCGTTCGTCACCGTAGAGGTCTTCCGCTACGCGGTCAGAGAACAAAAACAAATGCGCGGACTCGTAAAGGTCCTCGTAGAATGATTAAATAAAGAGGCTTATCGATGGCAAATTCGACAGCACGTCAACGTAAGCGTGTAAAAAAGAATGTGGTAGATGGAGTTGCTCATATACACGCAACATTTAACAACACAATTATTACAATTACAGATCGTCAAGGCAATGCATTAGCTTGGGCAACAGCAGGTGGTAGTGGTTTCCGTGGTTCACGTAAAAGCACACCATTCGCCGCACAGGTTGCAGCTGAAAAAGCCGGTGAGCTTGCACAGGGTTTTGGTATGAAAAACCTTGATGTAGAAATTAAAGGTCCCGGGCCTGGTCGTGAATCAGCGGTTCGTGCGTTGAACAACTTGGGTTTCAAAATTAATAACATTACAGACGTTACACCAATTCCGCACAATGGTTGTCGTCCACCTAAACGACGTAGAGTGTAAGGAGAGCTATAATGGCAAAATATCGTGGCCCAGTTTGTAAATTAAGCCGTAGAGAAGGTACTGATCTTTACTTAAAAAGTAGAGGCAATCCTTTAGAGAATAAATGTAAACTTGATCAAAAACCTGGACAGCATGGTGCGCGTCGTGGACGTGAATCAGAATATGCGGTTCAATTGCGTGCTAAACAACGTATTCGTCGTATTTATGGCGTGTTAGAAAAGCAATTCAGAAACTACTACAAATTAGCTGACAAAAGAAAAGGTGCAACAGGTTCAAACTTATTGTTCTTGTTAGAGCAAAGACTTGATAATGTTGTTTACCGTATGGGCTTTGGTTCAACACGTGCAGAATCAAGACAGCTTGTTTCGCACAAATCAATCTTAGTAAACGGTCAAGTAACTAACATCGCTTCTTACCTAGTTCAAGCAGGTGATAAAGTTGAAGTACGTGAAAAAGCTAAAAAGCAAGATCGTATTGTAAATGCAATGTCTGTTGCAGAGCAATTAGGTTTGCCAGAGTGGCTTGAAGTTAACTCTACGCTGCTTTCAGGTACGTTTAAACGCATCCCTGAACGTGATGAATTAGCATCAGATATCGACGAAAACCTAGTAGTTGAACTGTACTCGAAATAGTTTTAACTCACGTTAACTATTTAAGACTTACTTAAAGGAAATTTCATGACGACTTATATGAGTCATTTTCTTAAACCACGCATGGTCGATATACAAAAAATTAGTGCTACTCGCACTCGTCTTGTATTGGAACCATTAGAACGTGGCTTTGGACACACATTGGGTAGTGCGCTTCGACGTATTCTACTATCTTCTATGGAAGGTGCAGCAGTAGTTGAAGCCCAGATCGATGGTGTTGTTCATGAATACTCAGCTATCGACGGTGTTCAAGAAGATGTTATTGACATCCTTTTAAACATGAAAGGCTTGGCATTCAAACTGTTCGACCTTGATGAAGTTGTATTGACGCTGAATAAAGAGGGCGTAGGTCCTGTGACAGCAGGCGATATCCAACTTCCTCATAATGTTGAAATAGTGAACCCAGATCATGTTATTGCTAATCTTACTGGCGGTAGCTTAGCTATTACCTTTAAAGTTGAAACTGGTCGTGGTTACTCACCATCGAATACACGCAATACAGAAGAAGAACGTACTATTGGTCAATTGTACCTAGATGCTTCGTTTAGCCCTGTAAATATGGTGACATATAATGTTGAAAGTGCTCGGGTAGAAAACCGCACCGATCTAGATAGATTGATTCTTGATGTTGATACAGATGGCACTTTAGATGCTGAAGATGCCATTAAATTTGCATCAACAATATTAAGTGATCAGCTATCAGCATTTGTAGACTTTACTGTCTTAGAACCTGTAGTTGAAGAACCGGTTCAAGTAACAGTAGATCCTGCATTATTACAAGCAATTGATGAGCTTGACCTAACAGTAAGATCTGCAAACTGTTTGAAAGCAGAAAATGTTTATTATGTGGGTGATTTGATTCAACGTAGTGAAATGGAACTGTTAAAAACACCGAACTTGGGCAAGAAATCATTAACAGAAATTAAAGATGTATTGGCGTCTAAAGGTTTATCACTAGGTATGCACCTTGATAACTGGCCGCCAGCATCAGTAGAACAAAAATAAGGTAACTACTCAGCTAACCACTAAAACGTATCATTTCTGCGTTCGAAAATGGTCACTCACACAGGTGAGTTCACATTTTCTGCCTTAAACTGATAAATTTTAGCGGCAATCTGAGCAGCTACGGTATAATGTTTACTACTCGCTGAGTAGTTACAAAATAATAAGGTATTATCATGCGTCATCGTAATTCAGGTCGTAAATTAAATCGTAACGGCAGCCACAGAAAAGCTATGTTCAAAAACATGGCAGCTTCTTTAATGGAACACGAAATTATTCGTACAACATTGCCAAAAGCAAAAGAATTGCGTGGTGTGATTGAACCGTTAATCACATTAGGTAAAGTTGATTCTGTTGCCAACCGTAGACTGGCTTTGTCACGTTTAGGTGATAAAGAAGTTGTAGCGAAATTATTTACTGATATCGGTCCACGTTCTGCGTCTCGCCCTGGTGGTTATGTACGCATTCTTAAAACAGGTCTACGCGCAGGTGATAAAGCACCGATGGCCATTGTTGAGCTTGTTGACCGTAAATTAGAGGAAGTTGTTGAAGCTGAAGCATAAGCTGAACTCCATCAAGACATAGTTAGTTATTAGTAATTCAACTGAATACCTATAGCCGTAATCATTCAATTTGCCCCCCCTCGTCATTCCCGGTATGCTTTTAGCCGGGATCTCCGCACAAACAAGACTCCGCTAAAAGCATACCGGAGTGACGGAGGAGTGAAAATTTACAGATTGAATGATTACGGGTATATACCTTTACTGTATTTTTAGCTTCATATAATTTTAGCAGACCTAATATGTTGTTTGGTACTTTGCTTGGCTGGTTTAGGGGTGCTGTCGGGTGATGAGATGTATTCTAGAGCTCTTAATATGTTCTGGCGCGTGATGGTACCCACTAGGCGGTTATTCATCACTACAGGGAAGCGCTTGTATGATCCTTTAAGAAAAAGTTCAGCCACTTCAAGGATGGGGGCTTCTACATCTATTGTTTCCACACTGTTTGACATAAACTCTGAAACGCGTCCAGCGGCACCTGCTTGTTGGTAACCAGCATCAAGCGCCACTCGCATACAATCTTTTTCAGATAAAAAGCCAATCATATTACCATGTTCATCAATAACCGGTGCACCCGATATACGCGATTCTAGCAGTTGATGAATTGCTCGTAAAATATCCATATCAGGGCTGAAATTACATTTATTGATGGTCATGTAGTCTTTTACTTTGAGTGATGCAATCATGAAGTAATCTCCGGTAATTAACTTATCTGTTTCAGTTTGTCCGCTTTTCGTTGGGCACAAATTTGTTTTTCTTCGGTGGAGCAAGCGCCACCACAGCTTCCTGATAATCCAACTTGGTTAAGGCCACCGCAACTGCCTTTAATCGCAGGGCGACCAAGGATCACACCAATTGCCATGGCGATCACAGCAATACTCATGATGACGAATGTGGCTATAAATATCGACATTAGCCAAAATCATCAAGGAAGATATTATCACGCTCTACACCCATATCCTCGAGCATAGTGATAACAGCTGAGTTCATCATCGGTGGCCCACACATATAGTATTCACAATCTTCGGGTGCGGGGTGATCTTTTAATAGATTGTCTCTCAATACATTGTGAATGAAGCCAGTGTGCCCCGTCCAGTTATCTTCTTCCATCGGATCAGATAAAGCGGCATGCCACTCAAAGTTATCATTCTCAGCTTGTAGGGTATCAAAGTCTTCTTCATAGAACATTTCGCGTTTGCTTCTAGCGCCATACCAGAACGATATTTTACGTTTGCTATTTAGGCGACGTAACTGGTCGAAGATGTGTGACCGCATAGGCGCCATACCTGCACCACCACCAATAAAGACCATTTCTTTGTCGGTATCTTTAGCGTAGAACTCACCAAATGGACCAGAAATTGTAACTTCATCACCGGGTTTTAGATTGAATAAATAAGATGACATTATGCCAGGAGGAATATCGTCACCGGCTCCTGGTGGAGGCGATGCGATCCGTATATTTAACATGATAATGCCTTGTTCTTCTGGGTAGTTTGCCATTGAATAAGCACGCACAACCTCGTCTTTCACCGTTGACGTATAGCGCCACAAATCAAAACGATCCCAGTCTTCCTTATATTCGTCGCCGATATCGAAGTCTTTATATTCAATAATATGAGGAGGGCATTCAATTTGAATAAAACCGCCGGCTTTAAAATCAACATTTTCCCCATCAGGTAGATCTAATATAAGCTCTTTAATAAAGGTAGCAACATTATCATTTGAGCGAACAGTACACGGCCATTTTTTAACGCCAAACACCTCTTCAGGTACCTGGATTTTCATATTTTGTTTAACGGCTACTTGGCATGATAAACGTTCGCCCTCGGCTGCTTCACGTTTGGTGATGTGAGATTCTTCTGTGGGTAGAATAGAACCACCACCTTCAAATACTTTTACTTTGCATTGACCACAGGTACCACCACCACCACAGGCTGACGATATGAATAGACTTGAATCAGAAAGTGCGTTTAATAACTTACCACCGGCGGCAGTATGAATTGTTTTTTCATTATTAATAGTGATGCTGACATCGCCGGTAGCTACTAATTTAGAACGGGCGCTTAAAATGATAAGTACCAAGCTCATAATAATCAGGCTGAATAAGACGATACCGAGTATTATTTCCATTATAATTGGATCCCTGAAAATGCCATAAACCCAAGTGCCATCAAGCCGGTGATGATAAAAGTGATGCCGAGTCCTTGCAAACCATCAGGCACATCAGAATACTTCAGCTTTTCTCGAATACCTGCAATGGCGGTAATGGCCATTGCCCAACCGAGGCCACTACCCATCCCGTAAACCGCACTTTCAGCTAGGTTATAGTCACGCTCCACCATAAATAAGGTGCCGCCTAAAATAGCGCAATTTACCGTGATCAATGGTAAGAAAATACCGAGGGCGTTATACAACGCGGGCGTATATTTATCCATTGCCATTTCAAGAATTTGCACCATAGCGGCAACAACGCCGATATAACTGATAAGCCCCAAGAAACTTAAATCGACATCAGGTAAACCTGCCCATGCTAAGGCACCATCTTTTAATAAGAATTGATAGATTATATTATTAGCAGGCACAGTAATCATTTGTACTAAAATAACGGCAATGCCTAAGCCTAGTGCGGTTTCAATTTTCTTTGAAACAGCAAGGAAGGTACACATGCCTAGAAAGAATGATAACGCTAGATTCTCGATAAATATAGAGCGAATAAAGAGGCTTAGATAATGCTCCATTTACATTGCCTCCGTGCGGTGAACCTGATGAATTTGATAATCAGGTTTTTCAACTTGTTCTTTTTTCCAGCTACGAATAGCCCAAATAAGCAAGCCAATCACAAAGAAAGCACTTGGAGGCAGTAGCATTAGACCGTTAGGAATATACCAACCCCCTTCGGTAGCAACAGGGATAATTTGATGACCAAACAATTTACCAGTGCCAAATAATTCACGGAAAAATGCAACAATAAGTAAAATTAAGCTATAGCCTAATCCATTGCCAATGCCATCAAAAAAACTTAATAGTGGTGGGTTTTTCATTGCAAAAGCTTCAGCACGTCCCAATACAATACAGTTGGTAATGATTAAGCCTACAAAAACAGATAATTGTTTACTGGCTTCATAGGCATACGCTTTCAGAATTTGATCAACAATAATAACTAATGAGGCAATAATGGTCATTTGCACGATAATACGAATGCTTGATGGAATATGTTTTCTAATTGAGCTAATAAAGAGACCAGAAAAGGCGATTACCGTAGTGAGTGCGACACTCATAATCACAGCTGCCATCATATTGGTGGTTACCGCTAATGCAGAGCACACACCTAATACTTGCAATGTGATAGGGTTAGTATCAATCAGCGGGTCAATTACACTTGATTTTATTTTGCTTGCCATTTGTTATTTCTCCGCTGCGGTACGCATGTTTTTTAAATAAGGACCAAAACCATGATCGCCTAACCAGTATTTCACTAGATTTGATACACCAACAGCGGTTATCGTTGCGCCTGATAAACCATCAACCTTATGTTCAGCATCGGTCATTTTATAATCAACATGACCACGGATAACGGCTATTTTTAAAGTGCCCTCTTGGTCGAAGACTTTTTTGCCCTGCCATTGCTGACGCCATTTTGGATTATCTATTTCACCCCCTAAACCGGGCGTTTCTGCATGCGCATAGAATTGCAAACCCTTAATGGTATTAAAATCACCTTCAAGTGCGATAAAGCCGTACATCGTTGACCACAGGCCATAGCCATGAATAGGCAATATGACTTGTTGTACGATATCGTCTTCTTTTAATAGATGAATAGTCGCCAATTTAGCGCGGCGACTAATACTTGCAATATCTTGTTGTGAAGTCAGCTCAATGCTCTGCGCGGGATCTTTCGAGGCTTGTTGTTGGTCGAATGTAGCAGGATCTATATCGGCATAAGTACCGCTCTCAAGATCAACAACCTTGACTTCAAACTGTTCGAATGCGGCTTCAATATCGCCATTTTCTGGTAGTAGCCCGGTGATGGTTAAGATGTTTTTCTTAATATCTAATTCTTTATTGGCAATTTGCTTTGATTTTAATCCAACAGCTACTGTTGAAACTAAGATGGAGCACACCAAACACAGTAAAAATGCCACGATAATGGTTTTTTTAGGACTGTCATTGGGCAAAGCGAGTATGCTAGCAATCAGCCCCAGTTTTTTATTATCTTCAGTCATTTTAACCTCGCCCTAATCGACGTTTAACATTGGCTTGCACTACAAAATAATCTATTAGCGGCGCAAAAATATTGGCAAATAAGATGGCTAGCATAATACCTTCAGGGAAGGCGGGATTGACTACACGGATCAGCACCGTCATAAAACCAATTAATGCGCCATAGACCCAACGGCCAGTATTGGTCATGGCAGCAGAAACAGGATCGGTTGCCATAAAGATCATACCAAAGGCAAAGCCCCCCAGTGTTAAGTGCCAATACCACGGCATGGCAAACATAGGGTTGGTGTCACTGCCTATCAGGTTGAATAATAGCGTGGTTATGACCATGCCAAAAAACACCCCAAATATAATGCGATAGGATGCCACACGGGTATAAAGCAAGAATGCCGCACCGAGCAAACAGGCTAAGGTTGATGTTTCACCTAAGGAGCCTTGCATTGATCCTAGGAATGATTGTGACCAAGTGAAGCCGGCGCTGGCAACAGCTTCTAGACCGCCGACTGCGGCCAGTGCTAATGGTGTTGCGCCGGTGAATCCATCGACTGCTGTCCAGATAGCATCACCTGACATTTGGGCGGGATAGGCAAAATATAAAAATGCACGACCGGTTAATGCCGGGTTTAAGAAGTTCTTGCCGGTACCGCCAAACACTTCTTTACCTAAAACGACACCAAAAATAATACCTAAGGCTACCTGCCATAATGGTGTTGAAGCGGGTAAAATCAAGGTGTATAACATTGAAGTAACTAAGAAACCCTCATTGACTTCATGATTACGCACTGCGGCAAACAATACTTCAAATATACCACCGGCGATTAAGGTGGTGAGATAAATAGGTAAAAAATACAGCAAGCCATGAAACATGCTTGCGGCAATGCTATTGGGATCAAAGCCAATACCTAAATAACTGATGATGCTACCACGCCAACCTTCTAATTCAGCCATACCCATTGATGCCATGGCGCTATTGGCTTGGTGACCGGTATTCCACAGCATCATTAAAATAACAGGGAAGGTCGAGATAACGACATAGGTCATTAATCGTTTTAGATCTATACCATCACGCACATGCGGCGAGCCACGCGTATTATTAGCAGGCGAATAAAGAAAGGTATCGATCATCTCAAAGATAGCAAACCATCTATGGTAAGAGCCACCTTTTTCAAATTGCGGTTCTACTTTATCAAGGAAACGTCGTAAACGCGACATACTTATCCTTCTTTTTCTATTTGAGTTAAGTTGGTTCGTAGCATGGGGCCATAATCAAACTTGCCTGAACAGACGAAAGAACATAGTGAAAGATCTTCTTCATCTAATTCAAGACAACCTAGGGCTTGTGCACTATCAGTGTCTTTAACGACCAACGCACGTAACAGTTGAGTGGGCAAAATGTCGAGTGGCATCACCATTTCAAAGTTACCAATAGGTACCATTGCTCTAGGGCTACCATTTTGTGATGTCGTTAGATTCAACTGCTTTTTTCCTAATGCTTTTGAAATAAAGATATTTAGGATTGAAAATTTATTTTTACCGACGGGTTTAATCCAGCCAAAGAATTCACGTTCATTGCTTTCTTCAATAACAGAAATCTGTTGGTGGAAACGGCCAAGAAAGCCCGCCCAGTTCGTTGCGGTGTGGCCATGTAATATCGAGCCAGAAATAACACGTAATTGCACATACTGCACTTCATCTCGTACTAAATCTTCTGTGTTTGCACCAAGGCGAGTACGTATTAGACGTGGATTGTTAACCAGTGGGCCTGCAAGCGAAATAATCCGCTCTACCCATAATTTACCGGTAGTGAATAATTTTCCAATGGCAATAACATCTTGATAACCGATTTGCCAAACCGTTTTATTGGCATTGACAGGATCAAGAAAATGAATATGCGTACTGGCTAAGCCGGCCGGATGTGGGCCAGAAAAGGAATGTGTTTCAATATTTGCTTGCGCCGTATTAGCCGTATTTACGCCTTCAGCTTGGCAAATAAATACTTTGCCATCAGTAAGACGACTTAAAATGGTAAGCCCATTAGCATAATCGGCTGAATACTCATTAATGATTACGCTAGGATCGGCAGCCAAAGGATTGGTATCCATTGCGGTTACAAAAATTGAGCTAGGTATTGCCTCTAGTGTAGGAGACTTGCTGTAAGGACGTGTTCGAATTGCCGTCCATAATCCAGAAGCTAAGAGGTTTTGCTTAACATCTTCTCGGTTTAACTCAGCCAACTGCGTTGAATCATATTTTTCAAATGTGACTTCATCACTGCCATCAAGATCAATCACGATAGATTGCAATACTCGGCGAGGACCTCGATTAATGGCCTTTATAGTGCCGCTAGCGGGCGATGTGAATTGAACTCCAGGGTTCTTTTTGTCGGTAAAAAGTGCTTCACCAAGCTTGATCTTCTGACCTTCCTTGATCAGCATTGTAGGCTTCATCCCCACAAAATCAGTGCCTAATACGGCTACAGATTTGATCGGGTTGGCATCCGAAATTATTTGTTCGGGCTTACCTGCGATGGGCACGTCAAGCCCTTTTTTTATAGAGAAATGCATATAATCCTTGCTCAACGGCAGATAGAGCTGCCTGTTCCCGGTTTCAAGAAAAATCACACCCATTATAAGTAGTGTTAAGCTATATGGGAAGTGACTATTACTACAAATTTGGTAAGATAGTGTTTTTGTTCACAGATTTATATTTTATCTCGACGTAAGCTGATCAAAATTGCGATCAATTTTACAAAATTAAGAGGTATTAATGGTTTCAAGCTATAGGTCTTTAATCTTTAGACTATCTTGGCTATTCGCTTTTAGTATTTTACTAACCGCGTGTGGTAGCCAGTATGCCACTCGTAGTGACTCAAATGTTAGCAACTTGCTTCAAGCGCAATATAATAGTTGGCAAGGTGTGCCTTATCGTCTCGGCGGTTTGAGTAAAAAAGGCATCGATTGCTCGGGGTTTGTATATCTTACTTTTAAAGATCAATTTGGAATCACCCTTCCTCGCACTACAGAATCACAAGTAAAACGCGGAACACGCGTTTATATCGGTGAGCTGCAAACCGGTGATTTAATTTTCTTCAAAACAGCTTGGCGCACGCGGCATGTGGGAATTTACCTTTCGGATGGACAATTCCTTCATGCATCGACCAGCAAAGGCGTGATTATCTCTCGGCTAGATAATGTCTACTGGAAAAAGAAATATTGGCGAGCACAACGAGTCTTACCATAAATTAATCTTCTTCAAGGACAGACATTTCGGATTTAAGCGCTTGTTGAAAGAAATCGGGCAAAGGCGTTAACGATCCAGTTTGTTGCCAGCCTTTATTTTTAGCTATTCGGCTGAAGTTTTCAATACGATTTTCATCATGCGGATGGGTGCTAAATATTTCAGATAGTTCATCAACATCCATTGCTTTTCTCATAGTATGAAAGATATTGAATAACTCAGCGCCACCATTTAAGTGACCATACATTGCGTGTAAAGTCATCATTGCTTCCTCGTCGGATTGTTGCTCCATATCTCGACCAAACTTTAGACTACTGAGTAATCCTGCGCTACCTAATATGTCAGAATTGGTACTGCCAGTGACGGTTGATATGGCAATGCCAACGAGAATGCCGCTGCCTAATGATTTGATGGGATGGCGATATTTCACATGGGCAATCTCATGAGCAAGCAACATGGTCAGCGTATTTTCGTTTGGTAACTTTTCTAACAAACCACGAAAAAGAAAAACATGTCCACCCAATGTCGCAAAGGCATTCACGGTATCACTATTAATGTAGTGCACTGTGATTTTCATATCATCAGTCAGGTTTTGTGCTTTACTGATCTGGTCGGTTAGATCTTGTAAATAGATCATCAATTCGGGCACATTTTCATCATCGACATCTTCATTAACGTTGTACATAGCAGCAATTTTATTTTCAGCACTGAAAGGGATCTTGCCTGCTAACCAACCTCCACTCACGCCGAGCACAATTGATAACGTTACAATCAGAACGATGCTGCCAATAAGCAAAATCAAGAAGTTTTTTAGAGGATGATCTTGGCTAACATTTATTCCTTCAGGGATCTGTGGGTTTTCGTATTTCATATTTTTGTTAGCGCAGTACCATAAGCGTGTACCTCAATAACAGGCATTCTTTTTTTGGTTTGACCGGAGATATTAGAGGTTTCATACTTGACATTAAAAACGGCTTGCGCTCCAAGCGCTTTAGCTTCATCTTTCATTCGTAAAATAGCTTCGCGGCGCGCTCTATCTAATAGTGTTTCATAAGAACGCATTTGACCACCAAATAGATTACGCAGACCCGCGACAAACATTTTAAAATAATCATTGGCAATCACCACATTGCCCGACACCAACATTTGATCATAAGCGCCATCTTGTGGCGGCATTCTGCTGGCTATCGCAGGTAGGCTATTCATCACTTTCTCACGGGCGATGATGCTTTTATAATGCTTTTTCTCGGCACGATGGCCAAAAAAATAGCCGAGTGAGATTAGAATAAGTGTAATGATTAATTCATACATAATGCATCCCTCCGCTTAGTCGAGACCATCAAGAATGACGGCTGTGCCATAAACATAAATTTCAGCCGCGCCAGCGGTGATGCTGGAGGTCGAAAAACGTACATTTAATATGGCATTAGCACCGACAGCTTTGGCTTGCTCAATCATCCGTTCTGTCGCTTCTTCACGGGATTCAGTGAGTAATTCGGTGTAGGCCGTTAACTCACCACCAAATAAATTCTTTATCCCAGCCATAATGTCGCGGCCAGCATGCTTAGCTCGCACTGAGCTGCCTTGCACTAAACCTAAGTGTTTAGTAACGTTTTTACCTGTCATAAATTCCAGATTTGATATAAACATGGTGTCTCCTTTTATTTTTTATAAATTACGCTATGATGTGTGACCGTAATCACTACGATGATTAATTCTTTATCTTCAATTTCGTAAATGATGCGATAAACACCTTGTCGAACTCGATAACGTTCTTGACCAGAAAGTTTAATACACGCTTCAGAGCGTGGATCATCTAACAGACCATCAATAGTGCTTAGTATTTTTTTACGTCCCTATTAGGGCTTTTTCTAAGTTCTTTAGTGACAGACTTTTTAAAGGCAAGCTTATAGCTTGCCATGTGCTTTTAAGTCATCTAATAATGCTTCATAACTCAATGTGGCTTCATCAGCCCGTTCACTAAATGCACTTAAATCTTCCTGATCTTCTCGTAGTGCCAGCCGAACAGCTTCATTTACAATTTCAGAGACAGATTGATGCACAGAAGCGGCTTTTATTCTTAATGCTTGATGCACATCGGCTTCAAAGTAAACCGTTGATCTTTTTGATAATTCACTCATTGTATACCTCACTTACTAAGCTGTAGAGTAAAACAATAACGTTGTAACGTCTGCTGGAGCTATTTGTTATGCATTATTTCTCTGAAACTAACTTGTAATCTACTTTAACGGGCGATTGCAAAATGAACAAATCACTATCGTTCATAGCTTCTATATCAATAGCATTTGTGTCCTCTACCCGCACAAATGTATCTGTGGAAATTTCATTTCCCTCTATGTTTATTGTGCCATTTAATAAATAGAGCGAGTAAATACTGTCAGTTTTGAAGTTAAAATTGTGGTGACCTTTTTGCAGTTTATATCTCTTTGCAGAAATGCCAGGCGCATCTGTTTTAATCGGCGCATTTTTACCAACATATGCTTTTACTTCAACCCCCTCTTCTTTTTCCCAAACAAAAGAATCTGCCTGAAAATCTTTATAATAAGGATCCTTTTTTGATGCCTTGCTAAAATCCGGATCAAACCAAATTTGAAAAGCACGAGAACCTTTTTTATATTTTTCTGAGTGCGATAGTCCTTTACCTGCTTGTATATGTTGCACTCCTCCAGCTGGCAAGGGTGTCCATACATTAGTTGCCGTATCAAAATGCTCCAGTGCCCCCTCAAGAATAAAGGTTAATATTTCAATATTTTCGTGCGGATGCATTCCAAATTCACCCTCTTCAGGGGCTTCTACATGCGCCCAATATAAAAGATTAGAATAAACATCTCCTGAGATTGGTTTGTTTTCATGCAATCTCCCTCCGAACAAATCAGCATTGTGTTGTTGTTCTCTAGTTTTAATCTCAATATTCATAATTTTTCCTCTCAACGCTGATATTTTATTTGCCGCAATACGCCTATAACAGGACGTATTGCTAGCTTGCTTTAATTTATTTTCAGTCTACTTGCTATTTTGGCTAGCCGCTAAAAAACTATCATAAACCCAGCGATAAGAAGTATGCTCGCCGAGCACCCCACCAAGTTCCATTCCTTTTTCGCTACGCCAATCGTTCATAAGTTCTGCTAAGACAGAAGCCCAAGTAGAAACTTTAACCCCCGCTTGAGTCATGCGGTGTAAGCTAATTTCTTGCACAGACTTGTTCCAAGTACCCGAGGCATCTATTACGGCATATACATCATAGCCATCTGCAACAGCTGAAATAGCTGGAAATAGTAAACAAACATCTGTCACTACACCTGCCATTATGATTTTTTTTCGGCCTGTTTTTTCGATTGCACTTTTGAATTCTGGATTATCCCAAGCATTAATTTCACCGGGTCTTTCAATTACATCATCACCCAGAATTTCCAGAATGTCAGGCATTATTGGCCCATTAGGCCCTTGAGGCATACTGGCGGTAATAACAGTAGGTAAGCTAACCGTTTTTGCAAGAGTACAGAGACCTCTAATATTGGCCTTCAGTAAATGTGGGTCATAATCACGACAGCTAACCATTAGACCCGTTTGGTGGTCTATCATTGCCAAAACTGAATTATCAGCAGTGAGCCTTTCAGCATAAATTTTATCTGTACTCATAGTAATACTCCTAGATTTTTAAATGTTGTTTTTTGAGCATAACTTGTTAATAACGAGAATGGTAACTCTCTTGTATTTTACATATATATGGACAGATTTTTTGTATTTTTATATTAAAGCCCAAACCAAGAATTTTATCAATTAGATTCCGCCAGACGACACATTATCACCAAATTCTTTTGTTACACTTTCAACCAACGCCAGCCTATAAAAAAAGCAATCAATGTTGCAAATGCTGCCATGCTAAAGGTTGCGGTTGGGCCGGGTGAAACCCAAAAATAACCACTCATTAAACTGCCCGTTGCTCCACCGATGCCAAAACTAACACTGCTATAAAGTGCTTGACCGCGCCCTTGGTTTTTGCCGACGAAGTTTTTATGTACCCAGGCGATGGCGGCGGCATGGAAGGTGCCGAAGCTAGCGGCGTGCAGTAGCTGTGCAAATAGTAACAAGGGTAATGAATCGGGGAAGAAGCCAATAATTAACCAGCGCACGGTGCTAAGTAATAGACTGACTAGCAGTATTTTACGAATGCCATAACGCGGTAGCCAGTGGTGCATGAATAAGAAAATAATGACTTCGGCAACGACGCCTAACGCCCAGAGTTGACCGATTAGGCTTCGGCTATAGCCATGTGATTCTAAATAGATGGTGTAAAAGGTGTAATAGGGGCCGTGGCTTAGTTGAATGAGTAGGCAGATCGCTAAGAAGGCCAAAATTTCGGGGCGTTTTAGGATCTGACGTAATGGTTGATGGCTGATATGTAAATGGCGTGATGCTGATTCTGGTACTGTTAAGCTGACTAGCCATATCGCTACTAAACTGAATAACATCGCATAGGGCACGATGCTGGCATCAAAGCGTTCTAATAACGCGCCAAGGGCGATGACGACGATGATAAAACCTATCGACCCCCAAAGGCGGATTTTACTGTAGTGATTGCTGTGCTCTCCTAAATGTTGCAAGGTGGTGGCTTCAAATTGGGGCAGGGAGGCATTCCAGAAAAAACTGAATACCAACATCACTGTTGCTATCCAGAAATAGGTGTTATCGAGAAAAATAGCCGAAAATGCAATGGCTGCTGCTAGGCTGGTAAAACGCACTATTTGCATACTTTTGCCATGATGATCGGCGATCCAACCCCAAATATTGGGTGCGACGATGCGGGTGGCTAATAATATAGCAGTAAGTTCACCAATTTCGCGTGCTGAAAAGCCTTGCCATTGTAGATAAAGTCCCCAATAGGGAACGAGTATGCCTAAAGCAACAAAGTAAAAGAAATAGAAACCAGACAGCCGCCAGTAGGGCGTGTGTTTAAGCGGCACTAGATTATTTTGTCACACAATAAAGTGTCATTCCCAGATGTGGTTAGTGGGGGGCTAGTGTTTGCACTACAGATTCCGGCTAAAAAGCCTACCGAAACGAAGTAACCGTAAGGTTCAATGACGGTTTTTTTGAGATGGATTCTGGCTATGAAGCCTACCGAAACGAAGTAACCGTAAGGAACAATGACGGTGTTATTGAATAACACGTTAGTATTAAGCTTGAGCAGGAATAATCGGTGTTCCTGAATCTACATTCATATTTTGAGCGCGATGGCGTAGCATGTGATCCATTAATACAATGGCTAACATGGCTTCAGCGATCGGTGTGGCACGAATGCCTACACAAGGATCATGACGACCTCTGGTCACTACTTCTACTGGCTCGCCATCGGTATTAACACTGCGACCGGGAATGCTCAGGCTGGATGTGGCTTTTAATGCCATGCTGACTAGAATATCTTGGCCGCTTGATATGCCGCCTAAGATGCCGCCAGCATTATTGCTTAAGAAACCTTCGGGGGTGATTTCATCACGATGCTCGGTACCTTTTTGGGTTACAGAATCAAACCCCGCACCAATTTCAACACCTTTAACAGCGTTGATGCTCATCATGGCGTGGGCGATTTCGGCATCAAGGCGATCAAAAATAGGCTCGCCTAAACCAGGCGGCACGTTACGAGCAACTACATTGATCCGAGCACCAATCGAATTGCCCCTTAAGGTTTTCATATAGTCTTTTATTTGTTGTTCTTTGTCTGGATCGGGGCAGAAGAAAGCGCTTTTCTCAATAAAATCCCAATCCAATGTTTCAATTTTAACAGGACCAAGTTGTGCAAGATAACCTTGGATTTCGATGCCGTATTGTTGTTTTAAATATTTTTTAGCGATGCCACCGGCCGCCACCCGCATGGCTGTTTCACGCGCAGACGATCTGCCACCACCACGGTAATCACGAAAGCCATATTTTTGATGATAAGTGTAATCGGCATGGGCAGGGCGGAACTGGTGCATGATATTGCCATAATCTTTTGAACGCTGATCGGTATTTTCGATAATCATGGCAATGGGTGTGCCGGTGGTTTTCCCCTCGAATACACCTGATAGGATCTTCACTTGATCAAGCTCTTTACGCTGAGTTACATAGCGTGTTTTGCCGGGGCGACGGCGATCAAGATCGCCTTGTAGATCGGCTTCGGTTAATGCTAATCCTGGAGGGCAGCCATCAACGGTGCAACCAATGGCAGGGCCATGGCTTTCTCCAAAGCTGGTGACGGTGAATAATTTTCCGAAGCTGTTTCCTGACATTATGTTGACCTAAATTTAAGAAGTTAAACGATATAGAGCGTAGCAAATCCTAGAAATGCCGTAAATCCAACGACATCGGTTACGGTGGTGAGTAGTACGCCACCTGAGATTGCCGGATCGCTACCAAATTTCTTTAATATCAATGGGATAGATACTCCCGCCAAGGCTGCGGCAATTAAATTAATGACGATCGCGGCACCAATTAATAAACCTAATTCAATATTGTTAAACCATAAACTAGTCACTATTGCGATGGCGATAGCCCAAATAAAGCCATTAATTGCGCCCACAAAAAATTCTTTTCGTAGTAACCAACGTTGGTTTTTACTGTTTATCTGACCTAATGCCATCGCGCGAATAACCAAGGTAAGTGTTTGACTGCCGGCAACGCCGCCCATGCTGGCAACAATCGGCATTAAAATAGCTAAAGCAACTTGTTTTTCGATGGTGGTATCAAATAAACCAATCACCCATGCAGCCAGAAATGCGGTGAGTAAATTCACGCCCAGCCATAATGAGCGGCGATGGACGCTTTTTTTAACAGGGGCAAAGGTATCTTCATCTTCACTCAAGCCTGCCATGCTTAACATGGTATGTTCAGCTTCATCACGGATAACGTCAACTACGTCATCAATGGTAATGCGACCTAATAAGCGATTATCTTTATCGATAACAGGCGCTGAAATAAGATCGTGTTTTTCAAATCGATGGGCAACATCCGTATCTGGCATGTCGGCAGGGATGGCTTCGATTTGGCGTGACATTACCTCATTGACGGTGAGCGACCGGCTACGGCTTACAATTTGAGATAGCGCTAATGTGCCAATATAGTGGTCGCGGTGATCGACAACATAAATACTATCAGTGTTAGCGGGTAAGTTATCGGCCAACACACGTAAATAACGCAATACCACTTCAAGCGTGATATCAGAGCGAACAGTGGTTATGTCGGTGTTCATCAAACCACCAGCAGTATCTTCCTCATACGCCAAAATAGCCTCAACCCGGCGGCGATGTTGACCATCCATTGCCCGCAATACTTCACGCATAACGTGTTCGGGTAAATCTTGCAGAATATCGGCAATATCATCGGTATCAAGATCTTCAGTGGCGCTGATTAGATCAGCGGTGTCCATTTCTTTTAGCAAGTCAGCACGCACATCATCACCCATATACGCGAGTACATCACCATGTAAGTCCGGCGAGATGATAGGCCAACATACCGATCTTTCTTTGGGTGGAAGTGATTCTAATAAATGCGCTGTTTCTGCGGGATGAAGGCTAGATAATAACCGACGCATGCGCACAAATCGCCCACTCTTAACCGCCTCATCGAGGATGTCAATAGATTGGTTTAGCGATTGTTGCTGCGTAGTTTCAGGCATGATTCAGTCCAGTGAAACGATAGAGTTTGGGATCTGATTTAACTGCGCTATTTTAGCCTGCTTGTGGTGGTAATGGATAGCGTTATTTAGCCCATTATTTTTAAGGCTAGATAGGGAACAAGATTAAACATGAAAATAGCAATTTTATACAGGCCTAAATAATTGAAATAAATGAGGGGGATGTCTTGCTGATTAAGCCCAAACATTTTGCTATGAATTCCAGTGAGTCGCTATTTTTGCGATAGCTTGTTTTGGGCATCCGAGCCCAAGCAAGCGGCAAAAACTTAACGCGACCATTAATGCCTGCGGCCCCCAGC
>NVVW01000028.1 GCA_002733505.1 Methylophaga sp.
GCGGATTTATGCCTAGAATATAATGGCTTCTTCTCTTGCTGAAACCTGCATTTTCAAGTATTTTGGGTATATACCCGTGATCATTGAAACTGCAGAAAAAGCTTGCAAATTCCTGCAAAGAGATCATGCTATAGACATGATAGCACTTTCACTAAGCGCCACTGAAAAGCAAGCACTCGAAACACGACATAAATCCTGTCGTGACAAACGTGAATGTGACCGAATTAAAGCCGTATTACTGTTGAGTGAAGGGTGGAATACGAAACAAATAGCACAAGCATTACGTAAACATGAAGACAGCATTAAACGCCATGTATTGGATTATATTCAACACCATAAACTCACCGAAAACAGAGGCGGCTCAACAGGCAAATTAACACGACAACAGACCGATGAATTAATCACCCACTTAATGGCGCATACCTATCTACACCAACATGAAATTATTGCCTACATCAAAAAAACATTTACTATTACATACAGCGTACCAGGGCTCAACAAATGGCTACACCAATACCGTTTTAGTTATAAACAACCTAAAGGCGTACCTCATAAGTGTGATAGCGATAAACAAACCACCTTTATCGAACACTATACAACACTAAAAGCCTCACTCAATGACGATGAGCCCTTACTGTTTATGGATGCGGTGCATCCTACGCAAGCCACCAAAATAACCGCAGGGTGGATAAGAAAAGGCTGTGATAAGGCCATCGAGACCACAGGCACCCGCACCCGACTTAATGTGATAGGCGCCATACAACTAGGGCATTTATCACGGGCTGTTATTCAACATACTGACAAAGTCAACGGTGAGACTATTAGTGAATTTTTTCAGCAATTACGTACACAATATAGTGACAGTAAAGCTATCCATCTGGTGTTAGACGGTGCCGGTTACCACACCTCGCATCGCGTGCTTGCACAAGCGAAAAAACTGAATATTATTCTACACAAACTGCCCCCGTATAGCCCCAATTTAAACCCCATAGAGCGACTCTGGAAAGTAATGAATAAACATGCCCGTAATAATCAGTATTTTTCAACAACAAAACAGTTTCGACAGAAAATCGAACAATTTTTTACAACTACATTGCCCGAAATAGCAGACTCATTAAACAGTACAATTAATGATAACTTTCAACGGCTAGAATCTGCAAATTGAAGGATTACGGGTATATACTTATAAAAGTAAGATCTTCATATCCTTTCTACTTAACAAAGACCTCTTGATATGTTATTAACATCTCGTCAAAAACAGCGGATCGGACTTATTATTGGGTTTGTTGTGCTGGGCTATTACGCTAGTCAATTTTCACCCGAACAAGCTTACACTGACTCAAATCAACAGCTTAATATTGAACAGCTTATCGAGCAACAGCAAAGCGATGTTCAAGTTGCAGTAACCTCTCAGGTTTTTAAGATCCTTAAAGATGATTTGGACGGCAGTCGCCATCAACGTTTTATTATCAAATTATCAGGTGGCCAAACAATCTTAATCGCACACAATATCGATCTCGCCCCTAGAATTGATGACTTAAAAAAAGGCGATATGGTAACGGTGTATGGTGAATATGAATGGACTAAAAAAGGCGGGGTAATCCACTGGACACACCATGATCCTACTGGGCGACATATAGGCGGTTGGATCGAACATAACGGTAATCTCTATCAATAATAAGGTGGTAGAGACGGGCTTTTCGGCTATTGCCGATCATAATGCCAAAATCCTAATCCTCGGCTCAATGCCTAGTGTAAAGTCATTACAACAACAGCAATATTATGCTCACCCACACAATGCCTTTTGGCCAATCATGTCTGAGTTGTTAGGCATGGAGAAAGAATGGTCTTATCAACAACGGTGCCAGCATTTAATCGCAAATAAGTTTTCAGTATGGGATGTACTCAAAGCTTGCCAGCGCCAAGGTAGTTTAGACCAAAACATTGATTCCGGCAGTATGGTTGCAAATGACTTTAATACTTTTTTCCAGCAATACCCTAATATTGAACAAATATTTTTTAATGGTAGTAAAGCTGAACAGGTATTTAAACAATATGTATTGCCGAATTTAGATGCGTCGTTTAAACAACTTAGACAGACACGGTTACCTTCTACTAGCCCTGCTCATGCGTCAATGACATTTGAACAAAAATTACAATTCTGGCAACGAATATTACCGTCTGCTAAAATCTAAACCCTATATTATTTAAATACATCCACAGACTCAGACTAACTAGGATAATCCCCCAATATTGCATAGGGATCCAAAATAAGGAATGGGTAGATTTTAACTCAACCTTCTCACCCGTTTCAGGATCTATCAATACACGTGCAGGCTTTTTATTAAGCATCACCCCAACCAAAGTAGTTGGAATAGCTCCCAGAAAAATAGCTAATGGAATAGGCCAAGGAAGGAGTTTATATTGACCAATACCGAAATAATGTTCAACCAATAATTCGATAGGCAAAACAAAGATAAAGACAAACCCGATAATAGCTAGGCCCCAGCCTTTCCATACAACCATATTATTCCTTTTAAAGGTGTAAACCAAACAGCTAAAGCTCTTCTACTCATCACTTTACTTTAATAATTGGCCTAAATCCTTAGCATCCCAATGCGGAAAATGTTTCCGAACCAAGGCATTTAATTCAATTTCAAAATCAGATATATGCTCTAAACTAATCACTTGTTGTGCTTGTGACCCTGCGACCGCTTCGGTAATCATTCCTGCACCAATGGTAACATTGGTTAAACGATCAATGATGATAAATGAACCAGTACTGCGGTTACGTTTATAGGCATCAAATACAACCGGCTTACTCAGTGAAAATTCACATTGCCCGATCTCGTTCAATTTTAATTCACTGGCTTCATTTTCAGCTAGTGTATTAACATCGATCTGACTGTCAATGCCTGTCAAAATACCAATGCTTTCGCTGACACCCACTTTGAAATTATACTGCTTACCACTAATCAATGGCTTTTCAGTCATCCACACTACCGTTGCTTTAAAATGGCTGGCAACATGGGGTTGGTAATTACGGTGCACAATCATATCGCCACGGCTAACATCAATTTCATCTTCTAAAATAACGGTAAGCGCTTCACCCGGAACAGCTTCATCTAAATCACCATCATAAGTCGCCAAAACTTTCACTTTACTCTCGACACCTGACGGCAATATGGTTATTTCATCACCTGGCTTTAAAGAACCAGATACCAAAGTACCGCAATATCCTCGAAAATCTAAATGTGGTCGATTAACATATTGCACCGGGAAGCGCATATCATCAACATTAGCATCGTGAGAAATTTCAATATTTTCCAATAAATGCATTAGCGTTTCACCTTGGTACCAAGGCATGTTTTCGCTTTTATTGACGACATTATCGCCTTTCAATGCTGACAGTGGCACAAAGTGCACATCGTCCATTTCTAGCTCACGCGCAAATTCGCTGTATTCTTTACGAATAGCGTTATAGACCTGTTCGCTATAGTCTTTAATGTCCATTTTGTTAATGGCAACAATAATATGTTTAATACCCAATAGATTAGCAATAAAACTATGGCGACGAGTTTGCGTTTGCACCCCATAGCGCGCATCGATCAAAATGATGGCAAGCTGACAGTTTGATGCGCCTGTTGCCATATTACGGGTGTATTGTTCATGCCCCGGTGTGTCGGCAATAATAAACTTACGCTTAGTAGTGGAGAAATAACGATAGGCTACATCAATGGTAATGCCTTGCTCACGCTCAGCTTGCAGACCATCCACCAGCAAGGCTAAATCTACTGTATCGCCTGTTGTACCTGATTTAACACTATCTTTGGTTATGGTTTCCAGCTGATCTTCATAGATCATCTTTGAGTCATATAATAAACGACCAATTAAGGTGCTTTTACCATCATCGACATTACCACAGGTTAGAAAACGCAACATTTCTTTGTTTTCATGCAGTTTTAAATAGGCATCAATATCCGTTGCAATCAGATCTTCTGTTTGATAACTTGTCATTAGAAATAACCCTCTTGTTTTTTCTTCTCCATCGAATTAGCTTCATCATGATCAATAGCCCGACCTTGCCGCTCTGATGTGGTGGTTAATAACATTTCTTGAATTATTTCTGGTAAGGTTTCAGCATTTGATGCCACTGCGCCGGTGAGCGGGTAGCAGCCCAAGGTTCTAAAGCGCACTTTTTCCATTTTAGGGACTTCACCCGGCTCTAAACGCATACGTTCATCATCAACCAGTATTTTCAAACCGTTTCGTTCGACTACTGGGCGTTCTGCAGCGTAATATAGCGGCACAATCGGAATACTCTCTAAATGAATATATTGCCAAATATCTAATTCTGTCCAATTTGATAAGGGAAATACGCGGATACTTTCACCTTTGTTAATTTTGCTATTATAAATATTCCATAATTCTGGACGTTGCTGCTTAGGATCCCAGCGATGTTTTTTATCACGAAATGAATACACACGTTCCTTAGCGCGTGATTTTTCTTCATCACGCCGCGCGCCACCAAAAGCAGCATCAAATCCATATTTATCCAAGGCTTCTTTCAAGGCGTCTGTTTTCATAATATCGGTATATCGAGCATGATCAAAAGGATTAATGCCTTCATCAATCCCTTGCTGATTAATCTGAACCAATAATTCAAGTCCCAAATCTTTTACCAAGCGATCACGAAATTGATTCATCTCCTTCGGTTCCCAGGTGGTATCAATATGCAGTAAAGGGAAAGGAGGTTTAGCAGGCGCAAATGCTTTCCTCGCCAAATGTAGCATCACACTTGAATCTTTGCCTATTGAATACAGCATCACCGGATTATCAAACTCTGCCACAACTTCACGTATGATATGGATGGCTTCAGCTTCCAACTGTTGTAGATGTGTTAGTTTTTTAGTCATATTTCTACTCTAAAATAAATTCCGTCATTCCCGAATTATTTTATCGGGGATCTTATTATTAAGTTTTATGAATTCCCAGTTAAAACACGCGGGAATTACATATTAAATTTTAATTAATATCCATCATAATTTTTTTACTACTTTAATTATCGATGTCAGTGTGTGCTCCGACACGATCTCACAGTGTTGACCATCTTTTCGTAAGCTGTTTAATACTTCATCTACTGCATCGCCAGTATTTACTCCTAATTCTATTTCTTGCCCAACACGCATTTCATTCAATGCTTCTCGCGCTTTAATATAATGTAGAGGGCACCCGTATAGCGTGAGATCCAGTGTTTTAATTACATCAGACATTTCACCCCCACTCCTAACAAAATTACTGCTAATAACGGACGCATCACCGTGTCTGGGATCTTCACTCCCAGACGACTACCAATATAAATTCCTGGCAATGAACCTAGTACCAAAAATGATAATAACGACCAATCCACCGTGCCCACCACCGAATAGCCTAATCCTGCAATAGCTGTCAGTGGTACAGCATGGGCAATATCAGTAGCAACAATCTCTACTCCTTTCATCTTTGGATAAAGAAACAACAAGATCACCGCACCCAGAGCACCCGCGCCTACTGATGTCATCGTGACCATTACCCCTAAAAAAGCACCTGATGCTATTGTGGCAATAGCTTTATGACTTTCATCTTGTCGCATACGATATAAAGCGCTCACTACTGGATGCCCTGCACGCGTATGCAAAATATTTGCAATGATCCCTTTCAGTAATAAGGCGCTAGACGTTAAAATTAATGCCACGCCTAATGCCGTAGTAATAAGATCATTATGTCGGCCGTCACTCAAACCTGTTATATGCAAAACATACAAGGTAATTATTGTTGCGGGCACACTACCTGTTGCAAGACGCCTGACTACCGTCCAGTTAATCACGCTATGACGCCAATAAGCCCAGATCCCGCCAGACTTAGTAACCGCCGCAAACAATAAATCCGTTCCCACCGCTATCGCAGGTTGCACCGAGAACCCAAAGATCAAAATCGGTGTCATCAACGAGCCACCGCCTACACCCGTCATTCCGACCATAATGCCGACAAATAATCCTGCTAATGTATATCCCCATTCCATAATTTAGTTACTTAAATACTTATTACCTTATTAATAAGGTGACAATTTTATCAGTTAATTATATTATATCAATGAATATTATCAGCTATTGTTATAACAAAACATTATATTGATTTTGAGGCTATCTATGAAATTACAACAATTAAAATATGTCCGTGAAATTGCTCGCCGAGGCCTAAGCGTATCGGCCGCCGCCAATGCCTTGCATGCATCACAACCCGGCGTAAGCAATCAAGTACAGCAATTAGAAGATGAGTTAGGGCTGAAAATTTTTGAACGCCATGGCAAACGCCTGACAGGTTTAACAGCTGTTGGTAAAAGCGTAGTTGATATGGCTGATAGGGTTCTGCTTGATGTTGAAAATATTCGTCAACTGGCTGCCGATAGTAAAAATGATCAAATAGGCACCTTATCCATTGGTACAACACACACCCAAGCACGCTACGCCCTTCCCAAAGCAATTAAAGAGTTTTCAACCCGTTACCCTGATGTCCACTTAAATATGGTGCAAGGCACCCCCACTGAAATTGCCGAAATGGCAGCCACAGGTCGTGTTGATATCGCCATTGCAACAGAAGGGTTGGCTCAATTTGAATCACTAGCAATTTTGCCCTGTTATGATTGGAATAGATCAATTGTTGTGCCACCCAATCATCCGCTACTATCAGGAAAAAAACTTACTTTAGAAGCTATTTCTCAGTATCCAATTTTGACTTATGTAATGGGGTTTACTGGTCGAGAACAGCAAGATCAGGCTTTTATAAATCGTGGGTTACACCCCAATGTGGTGTTCACCGCCACCGATGCTGACGTAATAAAAACCTATGTTGAGCTTGAACTAGGAATAGGCATTATTGCCAGCATGGCATTTGATAAAACCAAAGATGCGCCACTACAAGCACTCAATGCCGAACATTTATTTAAAGCCAGCACCACCCATTTAGGCATAAAACGAGGGATCTTCCTTCGTGGATATAGCTATGCATTCATTGAGTTTTTAGCACCCCAATTAACACGAAAAGTGGTTGAACAAGCTATTTCTTAGGAAACACCATGACTATTTTCAATTCAATTGAACAGGTAAAATTGTTTTTAGGAAAACTTTTAAACGATACTCAAAATGAAGATTTATTAGATTCTATTTCAAAAGAATTAGACAATATCACCACCTTCGCTCAACAACTAACAGCTGAGGCTTCTCCAAAATCAGATCCTTCCAAACCTGAAATTAAGTCTGGCTGTTATATTTTCGCTGATGAAAAAGGGTTTTTCTGCCCAAACTGCTATGACAGAACAGGGAACAAAATATCGACTAAACGATTGAATAGTCAACTTCGAATCTGCCCTGCATGTAGGGCAAGCATAAAATAGTTTATTGCAAAATAGTCGATTAGTTCCTTGTTGATATTTTTATAGTTGCGTAATGTTGATAGACGTTCAAAAAGAATTTTTAGAGAATTTTGCAATGTCTGAGAATGATCCTGACGAAAGACGCAACTGTGTGCGGATCCCTATAGAAACGCTGATCACTTTTACTATTGATAATAACGACGATTTAAGGTATCAAGGCACCAGTCAGAACTTGTGTAGCAATGGCATCTATATCACCACCAACTATGCCGCTAAATTAGACGATCGCATTAAAATAGTGCTTGATACCTATGAAGACAATATCGAGCCCTTAATCGCTGAAGGAAAAGTGGTTAGATGTAAGTTTGATAAAAAAAATGCTGACTTATTTCATATGTCTGTTGAGTTCTCTGAAACACACGAAAACTGGATCCAAGTTTTCACCAATGCTACAAGTTAGCCTAGCTAAAAACAGCTCTTTCCCGTATACTTCCCTTTGTAATTTGATCGCACAATAATCAAATTCAAGCCTAGGGGTGGCAGCAAACAAAGCCTGAGATCTTCATATATTGAAGAGACCCTATGAACCTGATCCAGTTAATACTGGCGTAGGGACAGGCCGAGATACACTGACACATCCCAATGTAACATGCGTGCTCACCTGTCCTTTTTATTATTTAAAAAGGATACACATGAAGTTTAAAACCTTATCTGCTGTTATCGCAGCGATACTCTCCGCAAATGCCTTTGCCGAAGACAGCTCAACTGAATTACCGTCAATGACCGTTAGTGCTGATTTCAGACCTAGCCTTGCTCAGGATACCCCTGTCAGCTTAACCATAATCGGCAGTGAAATAATCGCATCGCGAGGTGCACAACATATTGAAGATGTGCTTAATCTCGCACCTAATGTCAATATCTCTAGCGGCGCATCACGCGGTCAATATTTCCAGATCCGCGGTATTGGTGAACGCAGTCAATTTTCTGCGCCAATAAATCCTTCCGTTGGTTTAATTATTGATGGCATTGATTTCAGCCGAACAGGCGGCGCTGCGACTTTGTTTGACATTGAGCAAGTCGAAATATTTCGCGGTCCACAAGGCACACGTTTCGGTTCTAATGCGCTTGCTGGTGTAATTAATATGCAAAGCAAACAACCCAGCGAAGAATTAGAAGTTCATGTAGAAACAGGCATTGCAGACTATAATACTCATCATCTAGGTATTGCTGTCGGTGGCGCACTGGTTGAGAATAAATTATTAGGTCGCGCATCCATCCATACTTATCAATCAGACGGTTATATGGATAATGATTTTTTGAACCGTGATAATACTCACAACCGTGATGAAATTACTGCCCGTGGTCAATTAAAATGGTTAGTGAGTAATAGATTAACGGTAGATTTGAATGTACTTCATCTTAATATTGATAATGGTTATGATGCCTTTACACTCGATAACAACCGCAACTCATTGGCCGATGAACCTGGTGAAGATACGCAACGCACTAATGCCTTTGCATTAAAAACTGATTGGCGTGCTAGTGATGCTATTCAATTACAGTCAACCGTTACTTATATGAAATCTGATGTTGTGTATAGCTATGATGCTGATTGGGGCTTTATCGGTCAATTTGCACCTGCCTTATTTCCCTATACTGGCTTTGAAGAATTCAAACGTGATCGCGAAAACTATTCATTTGAATTAAAAGCATTATCAAATGAGCAAGGTTTATTGTTTAACGGAACCACTGAATGGGTAGTCGGGCTTTATTATTTATCACAAGATGAAGATCTGGATCTAGATTCACCTTGGACACCGTTGGTAAACGAGTACCAAACCAGAAATACCGCTGTTTTTGGGCAATTTGATAGTCACCTAACTGAAAAATTAACGCTTATTACCGGGCTTCGAGTTGAATATTTTGAAGCCGATTACAAAGATTCAAATGCGCTTGATATTGATACCAGTGAAACACTTTTCGGTGGTAAATTAGGCTTGAACTACCAAGTTAATGATGACCAACTGCTTTATACCTCATTATCACGTGGTTATAAATCAGGTGGTGTCAATAACAATGATGCCTTGCCTGTTTTAAAACGTGAATTTGATACGGAATATATGTGGAGTTTAGAAGCCGGTGTTAAGTCATCATGGCTTGAAGGTGACTTAATAACAAATATTAATGCTTTTTATTCACTACGCCGAGATGCGCAAGTCGACAGTTCTGTTGTCGTAGGTATCGGTGAGTTTGAAGACTCCATTGCCAATGCCGCTAAAGGCACAAACTACGGAATAGAGGCCGATCTAGACTGGTCAATCAACAATCAATGGCGCTTGTTTGCCGCAATAGGTTTATTAAACGCCAAGTTCGATGAGTATGACAATCCAGATTTATCGAGTATTAATGTAGAAGACCGACGTCAAGCCCATGCCCCTGTCTACCAATTTAATATTGGCAGTGAGATGTCTCTTTCTCAGAATTGGACATTTAGGGTCAACTTAGAAGGTAAAGATGATTTCTATTTCTCTAATAGCCACAACGAGAAATCAAGATCCTACGCACTGGTTAATTCTAGTCTTGATTACAAAAATGGCGATTGGAAAGTCACACTCTGGGGTAGAAACTTATTTGATAGAGAATATGCGACCCGAGGATTCTTTTTTGGTAATAACCCAAGCAAAAACTACGTCAAAGAGAACTATACTCAACAAGGTGATCCTCGTGTTGTAGGTTTATCGCTTAGTTACGACTACTAAAGCGCGTAACAGCCCTCCCTTGCTGGGGAGGGTTGGGTGGGGAGAATAAATTAAAAAGGTAACAATAAATGAGAATTTCCGTAGACATCAGCTTATATCCGCTCAATGAAAACTATATTGAGCCAATCCTGACATTTATCGCTAAATTAGAAACTAACCCCAAGCTAATCGTTAAACGAAACAGCCTAAGCACCCAAGTTTTTGGTGAGTTTGGTGATGTAATGGCATGTTTAAATGATGAAATTGAGGCGGTTTTTGATGTACTACCCGCTTCTGCTTTTGTTTTAAAAATGGTCGGCTCTGATCGCGCAGATATTGTTGATGTTTAATTCTGATTTATTGAACATAACCATCAATGCCCTCTCAGCCATGTCCGGCTGGGAGGTGTTTGCTGCGTCATTAGGTATTGCCTATATCATTCTAGCCGCCCGTGAATCACAATGGTGCTGGCCTTTTGCCTTTGTGAGCACGGTTATTTACACCGTTTTATTTTGGGAAGGGCAACTGCCCATGCAGGCCTTACTCAACTTTTATTATATGGGCATGGCGGTATATGGCTATTTGCTTTGGAAAAAGCACGGCAATATAGAAGATAACTTAATTATCACTAGCTGGTCATGGCTACTGCAAATACAGTTTGTGATTATTGGTGCTTTTTTAACTTATATTGTAGGTATTTATCTAACTCATCATCAACTATCTCAAAGCCCTTATCTTGATGCCGGGGTGACCGTGTTCTCAGTGATGAATACATGGTTAATGGCTCAAAAGATCCTGCAAAATTGGCTTTATTGGATAGTAATAAATTCTGCTGCTATTGTGCTTTACATTCAAAATGGCTTCTATGCCACCGTTGTCATGTTCAGTATCTATTTTATTTTAGCGATGGTGGGCTATATCAGTTGGCAAAAACGCTACCGGCAACAGATCCAAAAATAAAGAATCCCTTATTGCAGTTTTCATTCGCTGATCGACATGGAGAGTACAGTTCGGATTTTGGCGTGACCCCTTCGGATTATTCATTTACCACAATAACGGCCACTAATGTGGCGGCTTGTTTGTTGTTTAGTAAGCTTATTGCCACAACTTTACCTACTCCTAGTATATTTTTAATAATGTCATTTTTTTGTAGTCGGCACAAATTGCTATCAACTTGAGTAATTTTTGGTCTATTTTTATTTGAAAAAAAACCAATAGAAACAAGATGATTCACATTAATTAAAACTTAAACCATTTAAGACGGCCAATATAAGGCATAATCATTCTTAAAATGGCGTGAAGGAGTCATGTTTGAAATTCATTAGTTTATTGCTTGTTTCACTCGGCTTTCTCATTGCATGCGGTGAAGCAGTCCCGCATTTAGAAGAAATCCGTGAACGCGGTGAATTACGTGTTCTGACTCGCTACGGCCCGACAACTTACTATGTGAAAGGTGAAGAATTGGCTGGTTTCGAATATGAACTAGCCAAACGATTTGCCGAACATCTTAATGTTAAACTTAAAATTATTGTACCAGATAATTTAGGCGATATGCTCAATCTTATTGAGCAGGGCAAAGCAGATATTGCAGCAGCCGGGCTCACCATTACACCAGACCGCCAGGATATTATTCGTTTTGGCCCTGTATACCAGCAAGTCACTCAACAACTTGTGTATCGTTTGGGCACAAAAAAGCCTAAGAATTTAACCGCTCTAGGCGATGGCCAATTAGAGGTTGTTGCTGTAAGTAGCCATGTCGAACAATTAAAATCACTTCGCGAAGAAATTCCGTCACTCACATGGACTGAAAACACCGAAATTGATAGTAGCGGCCTACTTGAGTTGGTGCAATTAGAACTGATTGACTTCACCATCGCAGATTCAAATGAAGTAGCTGCCAACCAAATTAAATTCGCCGAATTACGCGTTGCCTTTAATATTTCTGATCCCCAACCCCTTGCTTGGGCTATGCCTTTTGCTGAAGACGGCACCTTAGCAAGCGAGATGGATAAATTCTTTGATCAACTGGACGAGTCAGGAGATCTTAGCCGATTAAAAGAAAAATATTATGGCCATATCCGTCATTTTGATTATCTGGATACCCGTGCCATTGAGCGCCGTATCTTAACCCGCCTCCCTAAATATCAAACACTCTTCGAACAGGCAGGTGAAAAGTTCAATATTGACTGGCGTTTACTGGCGGCGATGTCATATCAAGAATCACACTGGGATCCTAATGCCGTTTCGCCCACAGGGGTAAGAGGCTTAATGATGCTGACTCAAAACACGGCAAAACTTATGAACGTTGCTGATAGAGAAGATCCTGCCCAGAGCATTGCAGGCGGTGCAGCATATTTAGCATCGATGATCAAACGATTACCTGAGCGTATTGTAGAGCCTGATCGTACTTGGCTAGCACTAGCCTCTTATAATGTGGGTCTAGGACATGTAGAAGATGCTCGTAAACTGACACAAGGCGACGGCGGTGACCCAGACTTATGGCCTGATGTCAAAGCACGTCTACCACTATTAAGTAAACGAAAATGGTATGAAAAGACACGCTACGGTTATGCTCGAGGCGGTGAGCCTGTACATTATGTTCAGAATATTCGACGATACTACGATATTTTATTACGACACGAAGAAGCCAGCATCGAATTCAATGCTGATGAAAATAAAGAACCCAAAATACTACCTAGTGCATTATAACGATACCCGTGATCATTCAATGTGTGAAGATTTAGGGCAAAAATAGGAAGTCAGGGCAAGGCGCAATGTGCAGGTAATGACTAGTCCTTATCAAGCATTGTAACGCAGTACTGGCTTTCTATCTTTTGGTCTAACATTTACAGATTGAATGATTACGGGTATATACCCATAATCATTGAAACTACATAATTATGGGTATAGGTTCAAAGTTTTACTTTGGGAAAAATGCTATTTTATTCTCTGCTTAAATATTATTCGGATATACCCGTTCAAGGATCTACTACGTCATGGCAAATGACAGCACTGTGCAACAGCTAGAAGAATGGAAAAACAAATACTACAAATCACTTGCTGAGTTTGAAGAGCAGCAACGTTATGATGAGTTACTACAGCGCAGTTTAGGGCGGCTTGCCCTTGCTGCAGACGGTATTGATCCAAGACTAGACATACAACTTAAGTCACTACGCAGTGTGCTAAAAGGCAAAAAAGATCACCGTGATATTGAGCTTATTTTAGAAAAAATGGAAAATGCCATCGCGCAGATGGATGCCGATATTAGCGATGGTCCGGTGGCAGCCAAAATTCTAGCCGAACTGCTTGAATCTTTACAAATACCTAAGCAATTTAAAGCTGAATCAACATCTTTAATAAAACAACTGAACGGCGCTGAGAAAAAGGTCTCTCAACTTATTCCGCAAGTTTTGTCATTACTCGATGATTGTATGGGCATTACAAGTTCTAGCAAAAGCTCTTCAGGTTTTGGTTTTAACTTGTTTGGCAGGGGGAAATCATCCAATGATAATGAAGAAGAGTCGCTAGCAGAAACTGAGACAACCATAGCTTTAAACGATACTATAATTGACGATAATACCGTAGTAGGCATGCCTAATCATCTTGTTTTAATGAAATTATTAGAGCGCTTATCACTACCAACAGACTTAAGCAAAATGGCCACTAAAATACGCCATGATATCGAAGATGGTGTTGCTGATGAACAGTTGCCTACCGTTATTAATAATATCGCCGAAATTGTGAGTGCACTCGGCTCCCAAGCCGTAACTGAAAAGCTAGAATATCAAGAGTTCTTGGAAGCCCTTACCGCTAAACTACAGTCACTTGATGAGCACATTAGAGAAACAAGTAGCAGTGAGTTAGAAGCATTTAAAGAACGTCATGCTATTAGCCAGGCAATGGAAGAAGAGGTACAAGGTATTCGTGGTCATGTCGAAAAATCAGATAATCTTGAACAGCTAAAATCGACCGTTAGCGAACGATTAGACTCTCTCAATCAACATTTTGAGAACTCTCAACAATCTGATCGCACTCGCTTTGAACAATCACAAAAACAAATCCGTGATCTTAATAAGCGTTTAAAAGCCATGGAAGATGAAAGCGTGCTGTTACGTGAATCTGCAGTTAAGTCTAGGGAATTAGCATTAAAAGACGCACTAACGGGAATTTGGAACCGCCAAGCACTAGATGAAAATATCGAAAAAGAATTTGTTCGTTGGCAACGTTATCAAAAACCGCTCAGCTTAGTAGTCTGGGACATAGACTTTTTTAAGCGCGTAAATGATACCTATGGTCATGCCGCAGGCGATAAAGTGTTGAAAACAGTTGCCCGCCTATTCAAGAAAGAAACGCGTGATGCGGATTTTATTGCTCGGTTTGGTGGCGAAGAATTTGTAGGTATCTTCCCTGAAACACGCCTAGAAGATGCACTGAGCTTGGCAAATAAAATTCGTGAGAAGCTCCAAAACTCAAAGTTTCACTATGAACATAAACCCGTTCCTATTACAGCATCTGCTGGGCTTGCCACATTCAGACCTAATGATACGGTTGAAGAGGTATTCAAACGGGCTGATGCCGCATTATATCGTGCCAAGGAAGGTGGACGAAATCGTTGTATAGCAGATTAAGAAACCTCTAATCAAGTCATGATCTCACAGCTCACGTCCAGGCTTGATCAGAGACTCCTTAAGAACCAAGGTTATCCCTCGATTCTTAATCTATTCTGATTCTTTCTGAATCAAAAAGTCTACGGCTTTTAATAATTGTGGGTGGCCACCAGCCATCGGTCCGGTACTAATGTATTTACCATTAACAATCATTGCTGGCACGCCCGTTATGCCTGACACTTGGCTCATTATTAATGCTTTTTTCACTTTGCCTTTTACTGCAAATGAGTTCATCATTTTTTCAAAGTTGTCTCTATCAATACCCTGATCAGCAACAAAATCAAGCATATCGTCTTCAGTGACCATTCGGCGTTTTTCTACATGAATAGCTTCAAAAATTAACGGATGAAGTTTTTCGAAATCACCCGTCGCTTCTGCGGTATAGAAAAGTTTAGCAAGCTCTAACCAACTATCCCGAAAAATAGCCGGCACTACAACAAAAACTACATTTTCTGACAGTGTTTGTTTCCACTCATCAATCAATGGATCTAGATCATAGCAATGGGGACAGGAATAGGAGAACATTTCTATCACTTCAACCTTGTCTTCACTGCTTGTCGCTAATAATGAAGCGGTTGATTTATAGTGCACACCAGCAATAAATGCTTCAGGCGTTGCCACCGCATTGAGTGAAAATAATGATGCACCTAATAACAATACTGCTGTAATCGTTTTTTTCATTTTAAACTTTTCCTTTTTTATAAAACTTATAACCCACCGTATGAGTGCAATCCAGATAAGAACATATTAACGCCCAAGAAGGCAAATAAGGTTACAAACAAACCGATTATAGCCCACCACGCCATCGGGTTACCATTCCAACCTTTTGTCATACGCATATGCAACCATGCCGCATAATTTAACCAAACAATGAGCGCCCATGTTTCTTTGGGATCCCATGACCAATACCCCCCCCAGGCTTCAGCGGCCCACAATGCACCTAATATCGTTGCCAATGTAAAAAAGGCAAAGCCGAGCGCAATGGTTTTATACATCAGGTCATCCATAACCGCAAAATCTGGCAACACCGTAGCCAACAAGCCTTGTGGATTTGTATTTTGCTGCCATGACTTTAATAAATAGGCAACACCAATCATTGCTGCCATCGCAAATGTGCCATAGCCTACAAAATTGGCAGGAACATGAATCTTCATCCAATAGCTCTGCAATGCAGGCACTAGCGGCTGAATTTGATGCGCCCCTTTACTAATACTGTACCAAAGCTGGAACACAACTGCTGCACTGATAACTAATAACACAAAGCCACCTAAGCTGCGTATTTGATAGCGACGTTCATAGAATAAATAGATTATTGCTGTCATTACTGCAAACAGAATAAATACTTCATATAAATTGCTAACAGGAATATAACCTATATCCGGCCCCATTAGATGAGACTCACGCCAGCGTACCATTAAGCCCACCATGCCCATGGTAGCGGCGGACCAAGTGAGTGCTGAAGCCACTTTTTCGGTGAACGTTGAACGCATAAGAAGCCCCGCAAAATAGGTGACTGTTGCCATAAAAAATAAGACACTCATCCACATAAATGCAGACTGGCTAGCTAACACATAATTCAAAAAGAAATTTGATTCGCCTAGGCTCAAATCTTGCCCATATGTCCATATAGCAAATAAACTAAACACGGTTACAGTAACGATATGATGGCGAAAAGCAGGCCAATTCTGCCCCATTAAAGCCAAGCTTATCGCCGTTAAAATAATAATGATTACTTCATAGACATCAAAAGAATACAGCGCTAATAACACCACTGCTGCTAGCACCATTAAACCGCGCCACGACCATTGCACCAAAGCGGCACTGCGTTCATCATTAATTACACCAACACTACTATACATTTCAAAACTCTCTCGGTTTATTTATCGTAAGAACATCATTTTGCCTTAGAGTTCCCAGTTACCGCCTCTAAATGTTCTGCAGTTTGTTTAAAAAACAAGTCAAATTCTCGTGGATTACGGTTACTCATACCCGCTAATAATACCTCTGTTCCACTACCGTTCGCCTTCACAATCGCCCAAAAACGACGTTGCGGTAAATAAAACAGTAAGAATATACCCATAATTAAAAATGCACAGCCTATATAAACAATGGCTTTGCCCGGTGCATACGTTATCTGTAAGCCACTGGCTTCCACATGTTCATAATCTGACATATAAAGATATACCGGTGAACCATAGCGGGCCAAGCTAGCTATAGCATCAACCGCATCTTGGAAAAACAATAATTCTTCCTGCTGGATCTCAGTATTTTTTTCAGGATCACCCACTTCATATTGATACAATGAACCACCAACATATATCCGTGACAACATCTCTCTCAGCATACCTAAATACGCAGGCCCCAATCTTTTTCGTTCAGCTTCCGGCAATGTAGTTTCAATAAAGGTATTAATGGATGTAAACCCACCTTTAACAAAAGTTGCAACCAATAGCGTTAAGGTTTCCTGCAAACTTTGTTCTAATTCCTTATCTTGATTATTAATTTCAGCTAAGGTTCCAAGCATCATCGCATGCGCAATTTCATTTACAATATTTTCATTTTGTAGCCGTTGTAAAAAGTGACTAAAGTGCGTTAAGCCCCCATCAATATCAACAGGTAGATATAAATAACCAAAGTCCTCTGCGGGGCTAGCACGCACACCACTGAGGTAATATTCACGTCCGTTTCGCTCTACTGGCAACATATAATTCTGATATTCCAATGCCTCACCGGTATTCTTACGCAATTTGTAACTAAAACTAGGGCCAAAATTTCTAAGTCGATCAGGATCCTCGTCGGTGGGATCGGGATTAATATTAAAAAGGCGGAATGATGTCACTTCTAAGCGTAGGCTCTGCTCTCCCCAGAGCATTTTCCTATTTTCAAATACTTTGGTCTCAAATATAACAGGCTCTTTACCTGCCTCTTTATCTAACGGCCATGCCTCAAGCGTTAAAAATGAACCACCATCACTAAAACTGGCCTGATAAATAGCATAACCTTTATAAAACAACGGGTGATTCACTGCAATGGTCGCTTCAAATGGCGCTTGCAACTCATCATCATGGATCACTAAGTCTGTTTCAAATAATTTTGGTTGACCCGTTGTATAATACGCTACACGGAATTCTTTAACCTCTACTGTAAAAGGTAAGTTTTGCAGCAAATAACCATCGCGCATGGCTAAAAACACCACCGATGACGAACGACCTTCGGGAATGCTAACACTACCGCGAAAAGCATGGTTTCCAACCGGTAAACGGCTAATCTCAGGGATTTCACTGGTGGGTAAATCCCGTGTTTCGATTTTTATTTTGCCCTGCCACTCAGCAAATTTCAAGGGTAAATTACCATCTATTAAGCCCCCAACACAAATAACAACAATTGCTAGATGCGTAAAAATATAACCCAACCTATTCATGCCGCCCCGCATGGCAGAAACAAGAACTTCGCCCTCCTTCGGAGTTTGTTTAACCCTAAATCCTAAGTTTGAAAGTGCGGCTTCTAAATTATCAGCGCTTTTCTGTTCATCCGTGTCAACAGACCATTGTTTTTGGTGGTGCATTGCACGCAGTGATTTTGACTGCACATGCGTACGCAAATTACGCATATCTTTCAACATAGAAGGCGTATTACGAATGACGCAAACAGAAGTGGAAATAACCAGTAATGTCAGAATGGCAAGAAACCATAGAGCGCTATAGACATCATATAAACCGGCAGATTCAAATACATCAAACCAGAAAGGGCCAAATTTAATCAAATAATCGGTATAAGGTTGGTTTTGCTGTAATACTGTGCCGATAATAGAGGCAATAGCCAATGCAACGAACAAAGTAACCGCCAAATCCATTGAGCCTAAAAACAGGAATAAACGTTGGCCTAATGTGTGATGACGAGTGGATGAATTACTATTGTCGGGCATAAATCACGTTGAACCAATTGAATTTAGGTATAAAACAGCGCCTGCCAATAATATAAAAAACCGCATAATAATTATGTTATACCGCTTTATCTAGAGATTAATGCAAACCTGATACATAAGCAGAAACAGCTTTAATTTCATCTGCCGTCATTTTTCCTGCAATATCGCGCATCATACTATTTGAATCATTACTACGTGTACCACTCGCAAATGCATTTAATTGCGCTTCAGTATATGCCGCATATTGCCCAGATAATGCAGGCCATTTTGCGGCTGGCATTCCTGCGCCTGTTGGACCATGACATGCCATACAAGCCGGTACACCTGTTTCTTTATTACCACCACGGTAAATCGCTTGGCCTGCTTCAAATAACTCTTCAGCTACGGCACCTGCGGTTGTTTTATTGCTAGCGTAAAATGCCGATAAATCCGCCATATCTTGTTCTGATAACGCGGCAACCATTGGCGCCATCACCGCATTTTCACGCGTTCCATCTTTAAATTCGATAAGTTGTTTAAGCAGATAGGCTTCACCTTGCCCTGCCAATTTAGGAAACATATCTGAAGGGCTATTTCCATCAGCACCGTGACAGGCGGCACACGCAACCGCCTTAGCTTTTCCTGCTGAAACATCACCTGCGGCCATTGCAGGAATGATGGAACCTAATGCTAAACACACTGCTGTTACCATTATGACTTTTTTCATCTCACACCCTAAATTTAAATATCAATAATACCCATAACATGGCATTTTTATCTGTCATGGATATAAATCTAGCAATATAGTACTCTTATTACCGCATTTTTGCACCCTAATAAATTCAAGTGTAGTTATACCCAAACTACTTGGAAATACATGTTTCAGAGCTTAGCACGGATGCCAGAGTAAGGCGCAATGTGAAGGCACAAAAAATATGCTCCTCGGCAACTGCTCCTGCGTTGCTCTACTAAGTGACATCCATGTAACGATGCATTTTTTGCATACCGCCCCTCCATGGACATAAATGACTAGTCCTTGTCAAGCATTGTAAAGCTTCCGCTCCTGCTCACGCCCCTTACCTACATCCATGTAGGCAACGCGGCGCTGGCATTCGTGCTAAACTCCCGTAGGGCAAGAGGATAAGCCACACTCTTCGTCGTTATAAATCCTTAAATGAGACAGATTGTGCTCCTGCATTTTCTGCATACACTCCATCCATGGAGATAAATAACTCACTTTAAGAATTTATACCAAGAGTATAATGGCTTCTTCTCTTGCTGAATCATGCATTTCCAAGTAGTTTGAGTATAACATTTTATGACTAATATTTACCGCCAAGCGCATTATACAATCAGTGCTACCCAGTTATCTGAATTGCCAGAAGACACAGGGATTGAAGTCGCATTTGCAGGCCGTTCAAATGCGGGAAAATCAAGTGCAATTAACACGATTACCGATCAAAAATCGTTGGCACGAATTAGTAAAACCCCTGGCCGCACCCAAATGATTAACTTTTTTGCATTGGATGATGAACGTGCATTGGTAGATTTGCCTGGTTATGGTTATGCAAAAGTACCTGAAAAAATGAAAATTCGCTGGCAACAAACATTAGGCAAATATCTTGAAACACGCCAAGCTTTAAAAGGTTTAATGTTAATGATGGATATTCGCCACCCTTTAAAAGAATTTGATGTGCAAATGGTTAAATGGGCAAATAATGCTGAATTGCCCGTTCATATTTTGCTCACTAAATCTGACAAACTTAAACATGGCGCGGCAATGGCGAGCTTGCATTCGGTTGAAGCAACACTTAGAAAACTAAACCTAAATGCCAGTGTCCAATTATTTTCATCATTGAAAAAAACAGGTAAAGAACAGGCCATTACTCAATTAGACACTTGGTTCATACCCAAACTACTTGAAAATGCATGATTCGTGCTAAGCTCTGAATCATGCATTTTCAAGTAGTTTGGGTATATGCCTTAAGCCTAAAAAACCGGAGCTGAATAGTATGAATGTTCCCAATACGCAAAGTCGTCGAAAATTTCTGAAAAAGGCCGCATTGGGTGGCGCATTTGCAGGCGGTGCATTTAGTTTGCCGGTATTAACCCACGCAGAAGCATTAGGCTTTCCAGAAAACCTGCCGGAATCAATGCGTGTACCCGGTGCTGATTTTTCTAATTATGGTCAACCTTCAGAACATGAACAAGGCGTAATTAGGTGGATTTCAGCCAACCCTGCCGCACCCGGCAACGGTGTTTCATGGACACCACTGCATGATTTGCAAGGCACGATCACGCCAAACGGTCTGCATTATGAAAGACATCATAATGGTGTGCCTGAGATCGATCCGGAAAAACATATTCTGTTAATTGATGGCATGGTCGAACAACCATTAAGTTTCGATGTTAAAAGCTTAATGCGTTATCCCATGGTATCTCGCACCTGTTTTATCGAATGTGGTGGCAATAGTAATAGTGGCTGGCGTAGCAATCCTATTCAATCAAAAGTCGGTTATGCGCATGGCTTAGTTTCAAATGCTGAATGGTCTGGTGTGCCACTCAAATTATTGCTTAAAGAAGCAGGTATCAAATCTAGTGCCAAATGGGTCATTGCCGAAGGTGCCGACGGATCTTCACTCCATATCAGCATTCCGCTTGAAAAGTTATTAGATGATGCCATCCTTGCTTTATATCAAAATGGTGAGCGCATTCGTCCTGAAAATGGCTTTCCCATGCGTTTGGTTTTACCCGGATGGGAAGGCATTTTAAATGTTAAATGGTTGCGCCAATTACGCTTAACCGATCAACCTGCCATGTCGCGTGATGAAACATCGAAATATACCGAATTAATGCCTGATGGCACGGCACGGCAATTCACCTTTATCAATGAAGCTAAATCATTGATTACATCGCCGTCACTGGGCATGATGTTGCCAGATAACCCTGGCATTTATCAAATCTCAGGTCTTGCGTGGTCTGGACGAGGTAAAATTACGCGTGTAGAAATTTCAGCTGACGGCGGCGACACTTGGGTGGATGCTGAGTTACAGAGCCCAGTCTTAGATAAGGCATTTACTCGATTCAACTTATCTTGGCAGTGGCAAGGTGAATATGCCATTTTACAAAGCCGTGCGACAGATGAAACAGGCTATGTGCAACCAGACCGCGAAACATTAATCAAAAATCGTGGTAAACATGGCTTTTTCCATTACAATGCCATTGTAAGCTGGGAAATCACCGAAGAGGGAGATATCAATCATGTCTACGGTTATGACTTCTAAGCTTATTATAGGTGCTACTTTATTGCTGTTCTCCACATCATCTTATGCCGACATAACGTATCAGTCGTTAGGGCAAGCCGCTACAGATCTTAGCAAACAAGCAGAGTGGAATTTAACCATTTCACCTGATGGTGATAACTTACCTACTGGTAACGGCAACGCCACACAAGGTGCTAAAATTTTTGCACTGCAATGTGCGGCCTGTCATGGGCCAGAAGGTATTGGCGGCAGTGCTGATCCTGTTGTCGGCGAAGTGGGCTCTTTAGCCAGTGAGTATCCAGAAAAAACAGTCAATAGTTATTGGCCTTATGCCACAACATTATTTGATTATATCCGACGCGCAATGCCTATAGACAGACCTTTTTCACTCTCCGCTGACCAAGTTTATGCGTTGAGTGCCTATATATTGAGCCAAGATGGTATAATAGAGACCAACTTAGATCTTACTGAAAAGAATTTACCCCAAGTGAAGATGCCAAATCGTGATGGATTTATAGCTATACACCCCGATTAAACGCTCCACTTTCCAACAATATATACTTTTAAGGACCCATTTAAATGAGCCCTCGCTACGCTTGTACTGTAAATCCCCATCCAAAACTAAATAATACCCCTGATTTAGGTATGGACGAAAAATCGATAGAACGTGATTTTAAAAATTATTATGGTCACCATCTTGCGCAAGATAAAGGGTGCGCATCAGGCCATTATCTTTACACCTCACTTGCCCTAACGCTTCGTGATCGTTTATTTGAACGCATGAAAAAGACCAAAATGGCCTATTCTGAAAGCAAGTGTAAACAAGCTTACTATATATCTATGGAATTCTTAATGGGGCGCGCCATGGGCAATGCCGCATTAAACCTAGGTTTGAGTGATACCGTAACCAAAGCAATGGTTGATCTTGGTTTAGACTTTGAACAATTAACCGAACTTGAACATGATGCAGGGTTAGGAAATGGTGGCTTAGGTCGCCTAGCCGCTTGTTTTATTGATAGCTGTGCGACATTACAATTACCTGTTACTGGCTATGGTATTCGCTATGAATATGGCATGTTCCAGCAAAGTATCGATAACGGCAATCAAGTCGAAATGCCTGACCATTGGTTACGAGATGGTAATCCATGGGAATTAGAGCGCCCTGAATACACCCAATATATTAAATTTGGCGGCCACACTGAATTTCGTAAAAATACTGCTGGTGATATGACGGTACATTGGGTAAATACCAACGATGTATTAGCCGTGCCTTATGACTTACCCATTCCTGGTTATCAAAACGGTACGGTAAATAAATTACGATTATGGAAATCTGAAGCAACCGATAAATTTAATCTGGAAGATTTTAATGCCGGTTCTTATACCGAAGCTGTTGCCAGTAAAAATGCAGCTGAAAACATCAGTATGGTTCTATACCCAAATGATGCCAGTGAAAACGGTAAAGAACTTCGTCTTCGTCAACAATACTTCTTAGCCTCTGCAAGCTTACAGGATATTCTGGCTCACTGGATCACTAATAATGGTGAAAATTTCGACAATTTTGCTGACAAAAACTGTTTCCAACTTAATGATACTCACCCTACCGTAGCCGTTGCTGAATTAATGCGCCTATTAATGGATGAGCATGGCATGGGCTGGGACAAAGCATGGACTATTGTTACTACAACAATGGCCTACACCAATCATACTTTATTACCAGAAGCACTTGAGCGCTGGCCTGTACACATGTTTGGTCGTTTATTACCGCGTGTTCTAGAAATTATTTATGAAATCAATGCGCGCTTCTTGAGCGAAGTAGCACGTCGCTGGCCGGGTGACAAAGCACGCCTTGCTAGCATGTCAATTATTGAAGAAGGTGGCCAACAACAAGTACGCATGGCACACCTTGCCATCGTCGGTAGTTTTTCTGTGAACGGTGTTGCCGCTTTGCATTCAGAATTATTACAAAAAGGTTTATTCAACAATTTTTATCAACTATGGCCAAACAAATTCAATAACAAAACAAATGGTGTAACACAACGCCGTTGGATGGCATGGTGCAACCCAACATTAACTGAACTTATCACTGAAACTATTGGTGAACAATGGATTACCGATCTTGATCAGCTACAAAATTTAAAACCTTTTGCTAACAGCACTGTATTCCAAACAAAATGGAACAGCGTTAAAGAAGCAAATAAACAACGCCTTGCAGATCTAGTTAAGCAAAGTTGTGGGGTTACATTTGATACCGATGCGATGTTTGATATTCAAGTAAAACGTATTCATGAATACAAACGTCAGCTACTTAACGTGTTGCACATCATTCACCTTTATGATCGCATTAAACGTGGTGATACTGAAGGCCTCGTTAAGCGTTGTGTATTATTTGGTGGTAAAGCGGCACCGGGCTATGCCATGGCTAAAGACATTATCAAACTGATTAATAATGTGGCCAATGTGGTCAATAACGATCCTGATGTGGGTGATAAATTAAAAGTAGTCTTCTTACCCAACTATCAAGTTTCAGCGATGGAAGTTATTTGTCCAGCAGCTGATTTATCAGAGCAAGTTTCTACTGCAGGTAAAGAAGCGTCTGGTACCGGTAACATGAAGTTTATGATGAATGGTGCAGTGACTATTGGAACACTCGATGGCGCAAATATCGAGATCCGTGAAGAAGCGGGTGATGAAAACTTCTTCTTATTTGGTTTAACTGAAGATCAAGTTGAAAAAGAACGTGTTGGCTATAACCCCCGTGCTATCATTGCACAAGATCGCGATCTTAAACGTGTTGTCGACTTATTAGAAGGCGGTCACTTCAACCAATTTGAACCTAATCGTTTTGATAACATTATTAATGCATTCACTAGCCATAATGATCCATGGATGACCATTGCTGATTTCCGTAGCTACATTGATGCGCAACACCTAGCTGGCTTAGCCTATCAAGATCAAAAGCGTTGGCTAGCCATGAGCATCATCAACACAGCAACCAGTGGCAAGTTCTCTACCGATCGTACAATGGAAGAATACAATAATGAAATTTGGAAACTAGAGAAAGTCAGCCCTAAATAGTTAACAAGAAATTGCTCCTCGGCAACTGCTCCTGCGTTGCTCTACTAAGTTACATCCATGTAACGATGCATTTCTTGCATACACTCCATCCGTGGAGATAAAAAGCGCCTATAGCTCAGCTGGATAGAGTACCAGTTTCCGAAACTGGGGGTCGCAGGTTCAAGTCCTGCTAGGCGCACCATTACACCGTATTTTTCTTCCAGCCTTACAAGCTAACACTCACCTATTTTTGAAAACCAGACTAGTACTCATGAGTGCTAGCCTAGGTTGCTTAATTTGCCCTTATTTTGCTCTGTGCCCAAATCGTGCCCATTCTGTGCCAGCTCATTTTTATACTTTTTTGAAAACGGGTAATTATGAGTGCCAGCCTAGATCTAATTTATTTGTTTGAACATCTTATTACTTGAATTCAGGAACAACAAATTTTACTTCCTTAAAGATATTTTAGACTTTGATGAAAATAAAGAAACTGTACGGAATCTTTTATATGTATGAACATGGGAACAGTTTAATGGAATTTCCATTATATTTGAACAAATCAAGGGGGCAAAGTGAGCCTCCCCTTGATTCTTTTTGATGGCAGGGACGATGGGCGCTGCAATTATGAGGTCATCGCCCTCTTTAAAAAAGTAAAAAATAGTTCAAAAAAATGGCAATTGGAGTTAAAATGAAAGTCTAAATGTAAAGGAGAAAAAGATGCAGAAATTTAACAATATTTTAGTGGTACTCGATCCTGAAACAGAGGGAATGGCGGCGCTAGACCGAGCGGTGTCACTGGCTAAAAGCAATGGTGGTCGCTTAACACTTTTGTCGGTGTTGAAGGAGCCGTCATATTCACAAATTCATGGTGTATTTGCTGTACAGCAGCAGCTAAAGTCAGCCGCTTCTGAGCGTAGGGAGTGGTTGCAAGATCTCATGATACCTAGACAGGATAGTAGTATTGACTTAGCTATCAATATAATACAGGGCACAGCTTTTCTTGAGATCATTCGCCAAGTGCTACGCGAGCAACACGATTTAGTTATCACTACGGCGGAGGATAAAAAAGAGCTTCGTGCACGCTTATTTGGCACAACATCAATGCATTTGATGCGAAAATGTCCGTGTCCTGTATGGGTAGTTAAACGAGAACAACTCCAGCCTCATACTCGTATCTTGGCGGCAGTCGATCCATCGCATGATCCAAGTCAAGATTCGCTCAACCAGTTGATTTTGCAACTAGCAAGTAACATAGCACTTAAGGAGGAGGCAGAGTTACATATCGTCCATGTGTGGCATTTATTCGGTGAACGTTATGTACGTGACAGTGGTATGACAAAGCAGGATTTTGAGGAGACAAAAGCATTGGAGGAGAAGCTAAACACAGAACGCCTTGATAGCTTATTAAACCGAGATGAAATCACTAGTCTGCAACCTCATCTACACCTTATCGAAGGTGATCCTGATGAATGTATACCAGAAGTAGTGAGAGAACAGGATATCGATTTGCTGGTGATGGGAACGGTCTGCCGCACGGGGATAGCGGGTTTCCTAATAGGCAATACAGCGGAAGAAGTGCTTAATCAGGTGGATTGCTCGGTGCTAACGCTTAAGCCAGAAGGATTTGTTACACCAGTGGTGCTGGAATGATAATTTAGATGATCGGTTGGTCTCGGAATAGAACCACCTTGCATGAAAAACTGCGTAGGTGAGGGAACTAATAGCGCTCAGTTGTTATTCTGCTAATACTTTTGGCTGTGTTGAGAGTGTAAGCTTCCTAAGGGATCTCTGAACAAGTCATGAACTCATATCTCATGCCCAAAACATTCAGTTTCTGCGTTAGAAAACTGCGCAATAGCACGCTATTATCTGCATTTTTCGCCTTAAAACTGAATATTTTTGACGCAAGCTATTTACCTTGGCGGTTACTTCGTTTCGTCCAGACTCGTTCAAGGCTCCTAAAATGAACTGGGCTCATCTTGGTATTATACTGTTCGCAATTAGTTGCAATGCCTGCGCGTTACCAATTAAAGAGATGGCTGCGCCAGCAATAAAAGATCAAAACCATACGCTCTATTTAGTAAGCCATGGCTGGCATGCGGGGATCGTGATACCAATAGCCGATATTGCTGGAAATCTCGGGGTAATAGCCGAAGATTTTCAGGATACTAATTATTTAGAGATCGGCTGGGGCGATAGGGATTATTACCAAACACCGGATCCGAACTTAGGGCTCATTCTTAAGGCGGCTCTATTACCCACTGCCAGTGTGCTGCATATTGTCGGTTTTAATGAGCCTGTGCAAAGCTATTTTCCCCATAGTGAAATTATTAGTATTGAGGTATCGCCTGCTGGCTTTGAAAACCTTACCGACATGATTGCGGCAAGCTTTGCTAAAGACAAAGCTGATAATATTATTCCACTAGGCTCGGGTCTTTATGGCAATAGCTATTTTTATCTATCTAGGGAGCGCTACCACTTATTTAATACCTGCAATGTATGGACAGCTCGGATCTTGCGTGCCGCTGGTTTTCCTATCAGGTCAATACGTGCGATCACGGTGGAAAACCTTATGTATCAGACAGGTAAATTTGGTACGCTGGTGCAATCAGAAGCCGGTCAATGATAACGGGGATAGTGCATTTTCAAGACCACATATTAAGTGGAGGATCATGGGTTACTGCATGCAGAATATCACTACGGGACACAATGCCGATCAGTGCATCTTACTTATCTACAATAGGTATACCATAGAGATGATATTCGTACATGTAAGAATTAACTGCGTTGTTTACAAAATCTACCCTCATTAAACATGAACATGCACAAACGACTCAGGCTTACGCCGTATGACAGAAAAGAGTTTAGGAGCTTAATCAAATGAGCCAGAGAACACCTTGACTGTTACATGGGTGTTTGGAAGCTCACCGCTAGCGGTGAGCGTGCACCTGAAAGTTCAAACTCCCTTTCTAATGCCAGTCGAGAAAAAGAGCCTTGGCTATTAGCCACATCGATTACAACTAAAGCCACCCAAGAAGCCAAAAAAATCGTTAACATTTATCAGGCACGGATACAAATAGAAGAAAGCTTTAGAGATCTATACCCGTGATCATTCAATATGTGAAGATTCAGGGCAAAAATAGGAAAGCAGAATAAGGCGCAATGTGCAGGTAATGGCTAGCCCTTATCAAACATTG
>NVVW01000029.1 GCA_002733505.1 Methylophaga sp.
GCGCCTAATTACTATCCTCAATACTTTGGTGAAAAAGGAACAATGTTGGGATGAAAATTTAGCATGAATACTTGACTTTTAACCACAGTCACTTGTTAGAATCATTTGCTAAACCAGTAATTCTAAATATCTTACTACTTTCAAATACGATTGTACCCTGAGAAACAATAAAAGCTTCAAAAGTTATCAGGGTGAATAAGTTTAACATGAGGAAAATAGGTTTTATATTTTGCAGAATCTCGGGTAATTAAATTTAACTTTGATACAGAGGCATGTGACCCTATAAAAAAGTCTGGTAATGGTGAGTTTTTTGTTCCTTTATTTTTTCTGTATTTTAAAAATACCTTTCCTGTTAGAAAAAGTGCTTCGCGTGGCATTTCTAATACTTTAATATCAAGTGCAGAAATAGCTTTTTCGACTTCCTCGATATTGGTAAAACCAATTGAAATTTCCGTGTAAACAATTGAATTAATATATAAAGTGTTAGTTTGGCTATATCTGTCAAGTATATTTTCTGACCAATCTCCCCAAGTAGCGTCATCAGTAAATAGGTCTAGGAGTATGCATGAATCAACAAAAACACCATTCATTATGACTCTCTTGTCAGGCTCATAATTTCGTCAGTTGTCATGCTTGCTGTAGCAATTCCTCGAAGTTTTTTAAATTTACCTTTTATCTCTGGCTCGTCAATCTTAACAATATAGAATCTTCCTTTATCTTCTCTAAAGTCTATTTCAGTTTCGGGAATGATACCTAAGATCTCTCTTATATTTCTGGGTATGGTGACTTGTCCTTTTGTAGTTACACGCATAAATCAAACTCCAATAAAAATGTAATACCATTGTAGTATTACCTGTTGATATTTACAAGCTTTATTCTTTTAATTGATGCTGAATACGAGTCCTGTGAGTTCTAACTTGTTATTAACGGGAAGGAAATTTCCCTGCAATTCGTATACATTTACGGACAGTGCTTCCTAAATAATACGATGATGAAGACAAAACTGGGAAATAACTTAATCCTATAGAGTTGATGTTAGCTAGCTGTTTAGTCCTATAATATTAAGGATGAATGTTCAGTAATCGTCTGCTTTTATGAAAGATTTCAGTGGGTACGCCTAAGGCTTGTTTGAGTGCAATATTCCGGTCGAAGGGGTTTTCAATTTTTGAAATATGCCACATTTGGTTTAGGGTAAGGTTTAATGGAAAGTAGTAGGGCGATACTAAAATCATATTAGTGAGTGGGAAATCACTGCCATAAAGTAGTCGTCCTTGAAGTCGGTCTTCCATAAGAGCCGTATTCAAATAACCCACTTTATTAATTTGTGTGAGACTGGAAATGTCGGCATATAAGTTAGGATATTGATCAAACAGGGTTAAAATTCGCTGATAATTGCTTTGTTGTTCATTTTCACCGGTAGTGGCGACATGCCCAGCGATAACGGTTACTCCTAACGATAGTGGCAATTTTAACCGTTGCGGATCGCCATATTCATCAATGGCGGATTCAAATGATCGCTCTTGCCCGGTGTGACTTAAAAGTGGCAAATTGAGTTCTTTTAGCTTGTTGTAGAAAGGAATGATTCTCTTATCAGCAGGATCGATATGCTGAATATTGGGGATCCATTTAATAAGCACCGCACCCTGTTGTTTGGCTTGCTCTAAAAGTGCAAGCGCATTGGGGCGATAAGGGTTGATGCTGGCACCAAAATAAAGAGAGGGGTAAAGGGCTGTTTGCTGTGCTACAAGGTCATTAGGAATATACACTTGGGTTTTGGCCTTATCTAAAAGACCATTATCATCAATAACCCCATCCATTGCTAAAATAACGGCGCCACCAACATGCTGTGATTGCTCAACAAGTGCTGCCACTTTTTGTATGACTAATTGATCACCTTGTTGCTCTATTTGTTCACGTGTTACACCAAAGGCATTTAGATAATAATCAAACCTAAGCCCTTCTTTCATTTCATCGGAAACAAAGCTGTCACTGCCATAACCTAAACCGGAAATATGAACATGCATATCGATAATGGGGGCATCAGGTAATGCTTGAGGCTGAAGAATGGGGCCTTTGAATAAGACCACTCGTAGCACCAAAGCAATCAGGAAAACGATGAGTAAGATATAAATTAAACGACGAATTAACTTCATTTTTTTGGCCAATATTTTTGCATTTCAAGAAATAAGAATGAGGCAGACCACGTGATTAACACTAAGCCAGTTAAAGATTCTAAACCCGTTAAAAAGCGAACATGCCCTAAGGGTTCAATATCACCAAAGCCAACGGTGGTATACGTTGTGAAGGAAAAGTAACTACAATCAAGCAAACTTTGATCAAAGTTACCTGACAAGGAACCTAAGCCCTCAATATTAATCATTAAAAAATAAGCAAGTGCGAACAACCATATTTCAAAAACATGAACAATAAGAATAACGAATACGCCGGCTAACACCCGATATCGAGGGAGGATCGCATAGTTTGGAAGGCTGTTAGCGAGCTGGTAAAGAGTGCCATAGTGTATGAGCACACAACACGCTACAACAACAGAATTAATGAGAATAGTTAAGAGCATAATAATTAATGGCTACGGTGAACGCGGTTTCTACCCAAAGTCTTTGCTGCATAGACTGCTTGGTCAGCAGATTCGAGAAGTTGAGAAGTGGTTGTTATCCGCGTGTTTTCATTCATTGTTGCAAGTCCTATAGATAGGGTTAGTGTTAACGGTTCTGACGCGTTAATGTCAAAATCCGTATTGGCAATGGTGATACGGATCCGCTCGGCAATATCATAGGCTGTATCACTATCGGTGTCGGCTAGAATGATAACAAATTCTTCGCCCCCATAGCGTGCCAGCACATCACTAGTACGCATACTATCACTAAAAATATGCGACGCTTGTTTTAACGCAAGATCGCCCGCATGGTGGCCATGAGTATCATTGACTTGTTTGAAGTGATCAAGATCGATAAATAAGCACGATAGCGGGCTATTATTTCGTCGTGCTAGCGTTACCTCTTCGGCGATCCGTTGGTCAAAGAAACGGCGGTTATTAAGCCCTGTAAGCGGATCAAGCAGACCAAGCTGTTTAATACGTTCTTGCAAACGTGCATTTTCAATACACGCTGATATTACAGCGGTAAGATGCTCTAAAAATAGTGTGCCGATATTAGGTTGAAACCGATCCGATTTACGACTGCCTAGGTTGAGACTACCGATCAATTTATTACGCCGTTTTAAGGGCAATATTGCTACTGATTTTAATTCAGCATGATCGGGAAATAATAGTTGATGAAGGTTTGCAGAATAAGTAGCAAGACGCGGCTTAGGCAAGATATTAAAGGTATGTGTTAATGCCCGCTCTTTATCGGTAAAGAATAATCGGTTTCGCCATGAGGCGGGTTTGGGGTGAAGATCGAGTAAGCGTTGAAATTCATATTGATGATCGTACAATAACAAGGTGACCTCCGATAGTTGAAATTGGTCGCGATGCTGTTCGAGAATAAGCGATAGCAGATCAAAAAGCCCGGTGCAATTTAGCAGGTTTAACTCATATTGTTGAAAGTTAAACTGCTTTTGCTCGTTATTTTTTGCTATACGCAGAAATGCATCGAGTTTTGCTTGTATTAATTCAGCTTCAGGCGGCATAGTTATACTCGTGACCCACCAATTGGTTATTTTCTAGCGCACATACTGATTGCGCTAGCCACGTTATATTATTGAGCAATAGGGCGACTATAACAAAAACACAAACTAGTGTGAATGGTCGTGTTTAACGGTTCGAGCAATAGTCCACACTTCGATATTTTCAACTCCTGCTTGGCGTAAAGTTTTAGCCGCAACATTAACGGTATGTCCTGTGGTGAGCACATCATCAATTAACGCTATATGATCTGGAAATTTGGTTTTATTTAGTTGAAAAGCCTGCTTCATATTCTTTTTACGTTCAGTAAAAGGTAATGAGGCTTGCGGTGGTGTATCGCGAATGCGCATTAAAATATCGTGTCGAACAGGAATGGCAAGCTGTTTGGATAACTGCTTTGCTAGCTCTAGTGATTGATTGTAACCGCGTTCACGAAGCCGTCGCGGATGCAGTGGAATAGGAATCAGCAATTGTGGCAAGACACGATTTTTTAATTGTTCAACCATGTGTGTTGCAAATAACCGGCTTAATACTAATTTATCATGATATTTCAGGTCTAAAATTAAGCGATCAATGGGTGGTTGATAGCGAAATAAACTAAAGCTAGCATCTTGTTCTGGCGGCTTATTTAAGCAAGATCCACAGAGCATTGTTTGCGAAAGGGGCGATGCACAACGTGGGCAAGCATGCTTTATTATAGGCAGTTGAGCGCTGCACGCTTGGCACAGGCCATCATCGCTACTGCCGCTGCCGCACAGCAGACAAGGAATTGGCATCAGATTACTGTATAATTGCTTAAAATGTTGCGTCAATGTTGATAAGTAGTCCATTGTCACCATTAAATTTAATCCTTAAATATAATGAAGTTATATCATGTCTAAAACCTTAATAAAACCTGACCAACTTATTCGCCATGACTGGCAACAAGAGGAAGTAGAGGCACTTTATGAATTGCCTTTTGCTGATCTCATGTTTCGCGCTCAAACGTCTCATCGTGAAAATTTTGATCCCAATGCAGTGCAAATTAGCACTTTGTTAAGTATTAAAACGGGCGGTTGTGCTGAAGATTGTGGTTATTGTCCGCAAAGTGTACATCATGAATCATCGGTTAAAGCAGAACCCATGTTACCACTTGATGAAGTGTTAGAAAGTGCCGCAGAAGCCAAAAGTGCAGGTGCAAGTCGTTTTTGCATGGGCGCGGCATGGCGCAGTTTGAAAGATCGTGATTTGGAACGGGTTGCTGAAATGGTCAGTGGCGTGAAAGAGTTGGGTTTAGAAACCTGTGTAACGCTCGGCATGCTGAAAGAACACCAAGCTAAACGCCTAAAGGAAGCAGGGCTAGACTATTACAACCATAATTTAGATACCTCGCCAGAATTTTATGGCAATATTATTAGCACCCGTGTTTATCAAAACCGTTTGGATACCTTAAGCTATGTGCGCGATGCTGATATTAATGTCTGTAGCGGTGGTATTGTTGGACTAGGCGAAAACAGTGCAGATCGCGCCGGTTTATTAATGGCGTTAGCTAATATGCCGAGCCATCCGCAAAGCGTGCCTATTAACCTATTGGTGAAAGTTGAAGGTACGCCGTTAGCAGAAAATGAGGATATCGATCCCTTAGAATTTGTGCGCACTATCGCGGTAGCACGATTGATGATGCCCAAATCCTATGTACGTTTATCCGCAGGCCGTGAGAGTATGAGTGATGAATTGCAAGCGATGTGTTTCCTCGCCGGTGCCAACTCAATTTTCTATGGCGATAAACTATTAACTACTGATAATCCTGATGCACATCACGATTTAAGACTATTTGAACGCTTAGGTATTAACACCGTGGTTGAAAATCATGCCGCAGCTGCTAAGGAAGCCTGGAGTCATTAAATACTTTGTCATTCCGGCATTCTTTTAGCCGGAATCCATTTTAGATATACTATGAGATCCCGGCTAAAACAATGCCGAAACGGAGTAACCGTAGGTTTAAATGACGGTGTGATTTTTAAGTCGAGAACAATCAAATGGCAAGTCTGCCTTGGTCAACACAATTAACTAAAAACCTAGCCGAACGTAAGGAGGCTGGGCGCTACCGGCAACAACGCACACGATTGGGTGCGCAAGGTGTTGAAGTGGTTATTGATGGCAAAAAGCGGCTATCATTTTGCAGTAATGACTATCTTGGCTTAGCCAATCACCCAGATCTAAAAAAAGCCTTTATTGATGCCGTAGAGCAAGAAGGTGTTGGGGCGGGTGCGGCACATTTGCTAACAGGGCATAGCCGATACCATCAACAGCTTGAAGAGCAACTGGCTGATTTTATGGGAACGCAACGCGCCTTATTATTTTCATCTGGTTATCAAGCGAATATGGGAATTATTGACGGTTTAATGGTGCGTGGTGATGCCATTATTCAAGATAAACTTAATCATGCTTCACTGCTTGATGGTGCACGGTTGAGTGATGCGGATTTATTGCGATATCCTCATGTTGATATGTCTAGATTGCATAATCGTTTACATAATGCCGCCACAGCAGACCATAAGCTTATCGTCACTGATGGCGTATTTAGTATGGATGGCGATATTGCGCCATTAGCTGAAATTATGGCGCAGGCAAAACAACATCGAGCAGCGGTGTTACTTGATGATGCTCATGGTTTGGGCGTGTTGGGTAAAAAAGGGCGAGGCTGTGTTGAACATCACGCCATTAATCAACATGAAATGCCTATGGTAATGGGCACATTTGGTAAAGCCTTTGGCACCGCGGGCGCATTTGTTGCCGCCGATGAAGAAGTGATTGAAACCTTAATCCAGCAAGCGCGTACCTACGTTTATACCACGGCACAACCCGCAGCGATCGCGGCGGCAACATTAGCTAGCTTAAAGTTGGTGCAAGATGAAAGCTGGCGACGAGAAAAGTTGCAGGCATTAATCGCACATTTTAGGGCGGGCGCTAAAGCCTTAGGTTTAAATCTGATGGATTCTTTGACTGCAATTCAGCCAATATTAATCGGTGATGATAATCTGGCTATTTCAATCGGTAAAAAATTAGAAGAAAAGGATATATTGGTCGGTGTTATCAGACCGCCCACTGTGCCAAAAGGCTCGGCTAGATTGCGCATTACCTTATCGGCGGATCATACTGAACAACAGCTAACACAACTTTTGGATGCATTAGAGTTTGCCTATGCACATTAAAGTAATGGGGCAAGGCCCTGATTTAGTAATGTTACATGGTTGGAGTATGCATAGCGCGGTGTGGCATGATCTTGCTGAGGGTTTAGCCAAGCACTATACATTGCATCTAGTCGATTTGCCGGGGCATGGTCAAAGTGAATGGCAACCCGGTGCCTTAGAACTTGATGTATTGGTTAATAATTTGGCCAATAAATTACCAGAAACAGCCTATTGGCTAGGCTGGTCATTGGGTGGATTAATTAGCATTGCCTTTGCGGGGCGCTTTCCAGACCGCGTTAAAAAATTAATATTATTGTCAGCAACGCCGTGTTTTGTTCAAGTTGATGACTGGTCATATGCAATGGACGCATCTGTATTTAAGGCATTTTCTGATAATTTAGAAGATGATCAGGCGGCTACCTTGCAACGATTTTTATTGCTACAAGCACGAGGCTCAGATCATAGTCGCGATACCATTAGAACATTGACCGCTCAATTAACCATTGAAAAACCACCTGTGCCCGCCGCTTTGCAAGCAGGATTAAAATTATTAATAGAAACAGATCTGCGAATACAATTCTCCACCTTGTCATGCCCGCTAAAAATGATTTTAGGCGATCGCGATACCTTAATTCCAAAATCAATGTTAGATAAAGCAAGACAACTGAACCCTAAATTAGCAACAACAGTGTTGGCAGGAGCGGGACACGCGCCTTTTATCTCCCAGCCAACACAATGCCAACATGAGATTGAACAATTTATAAATGAATAATCCATTACCCAATAAAAAATTGGTTGCACGCTCTTTTGGCAATGCAGCCGCACAGTATGATGATGTGGCAGTCTTGCAGCGTCAGACAGGCGATGAATTATTAGAGCGATTGTCTTTGGTCACATTACAACCAGAAACAGTGCTGGATTTGGGTGTGGGAACCGGGCGAAATTTAACTTTATTAGCCAAAAAGTACCCCAAAGCAAAATTAGTGGCCGTTGATATTGCTACTGATATGATACGCCAAGCGCGATCTAATTATCAGCAAGCTAGAGGCTTAAAACGCTGGTTACCTAATGCTACTAAACCGATGTATCTTGCTGGTGATGCTGAAAACTTACCCTTGGCAGATAATAGTGTGGACTTGGTGTTTGCTAATCTCACCTTGCAGTGGTGTGATCCGCGAACAAGTTTTGCTGAGATACAACGCGTATTGCGGCCCAATGGTTTATTAATGTTCACCAGTTTAGGACCCGATACACTGACAGAATTACGTCAGGCATGGGCAAGTGTCGATAATTATTCTCATGTCAATATGTTCTACGATATGCATGATGTGGGCGAAGCGATGATGGAAGCAAGGCTGGCAGAGCCGGTTTTAGATACTGACATTTATACCTTGACCTATGAAACCTCTATGGCGTTAATGAAAGATCTGAAAGTGCTGGGTGCCAGCAATGTTAACTCAGATCGTCGGCGTGGCTTAACGGGTAAACGAGCACTAGAAATTGTAGCCCAAAGCTATGAGCAGTTTCGCAATGATGGTCTGTTGCCAGCGACCTATGAAGTAGTTTATGGTCATGCGTGGGGTGGGCAACCGCAATTCAAACAAGCACAACAAAATAGTGATGGTGAAGTGCGGATCTCAGTTAATCAAATTAAAGGTCGAAAAGCGTTATGAGTGGATTTTTTGTTACAGGCACTGATACCGAAGTAGGCAAAACCCGCATTAGCACTGCATTGGTTGAGCTATTAAAGCAACAATACCAGCGTGTAGCCGTGATGAAACCAATTGCCAGCGGCTGTCAAAAAACGGCGCAAGGCTTGCGTAACGATGATGCTATGCAACTGCAACAACATGCAAGTGTTGAACTGCCCTATGACATTATTAATCCCTATGCATTTCAGCCCGCCATTGCCCCGCATATTGCAGCTGAGCAAATAGGTATCGAGATTGAGTTAGCCACAATTGTTAGCAACTATCAACAAATCAAACAACAATCTGATGCCGTTATTGTCGAAGGTGCTGGCGGCTGGTTAGTGCCGATTAACAGCACACAAACGATAGCCGATTTAGCGAAAGCATTACAATTGCCTGTGATCTTAGTGGTCGCAATACGCCTAGGATGTATCAATCATGCCTTACTAACGGTAAAAGAAATTGCAGCAACAGGGCTAAAATTACACGGCTGGATCGCCAACCAAATAGAGCCAAACCAACAAGCAGAAGAAATAATAAAATCATTACAACAACGTATTGATGCACCTTGTTTAGGCCATGTTCCCCAACTTGAAGCAGGAATATCAGCCAGCGAGTATATTCACTTTAGCTAGCTTAATACCGGCCAACCTTAATTGACTTGTTAGGGTTTTAGCACTAACATATACGGTAATGCAGTACATTTTATAGGTGAAAGAAATGGATACTATTAGTGTAAATAAATTTAGAGATAACTTGAAAACCTTTGTAGAAAAGGTGGTTACAGAACATTTGCCCCTTAAAGTGACACGCAGAAGTGGTGATGATTTTGTGGTGCTAAGTGCGGATGATTGGGAGCGTGAGCAAGAAACATTATATATTTTACAAAACAATGACTTAATGAATCAGATTGCGGCCTCATCTGCTACAAATGCAAAGGGCAAAGGATATGTACCTACAGCAGGAGAGCTAGATGAGATCACTCGTATTTGAAGGTAACACCTGGGCTGCATATGAAGAACTTAGGCTAAAGGACAAAAAGCTACACAAGGTGTTTTGCCGTTTATTGAAAGAAATGCTCCGTGACGATCCGCGCTTTGGAATTGGAAAACCTGAGCCGTTAAAACATAAGCTCTCTGGTTTGTACTCTCGCCGCATAAGCCAGCAAGACCGCGTTATTTATAAGCACGATAAAGACTACATTTATATCTTTGCTATTGGCGGACATTATGACCAGTTCTGATAACACACTGAACTTTGATATAAAATAATCTCTGGAAACGAACTGCGCTGCCAGCGGGTCAACGGCAACTTTTTGCTATGCTTTTATTTCATCAATCGGTAATATTTGTCTACCGTGCTTAACCGTAATAATTGCAATGACTTCACTTTTCACCCGATAAATAATACGATAATTTCCATGAATTATTTCTCGAAAATCATCTTGCTTTATTTCAGGAACAACACGACCACTCTCCGGAGACTTTTCTAATCGTTCGACGACTTGAAATGTTGATTTAACCCATTTTTGAGCTGAATTTGGACTGTCCTGAGCGATGTATTGTGCTATTTCAGCCACACGGTCAATTGCTAACGGAGACCAAATTATTTTCACCTTTCAAGCCTATGCAATACTTCCAGTCTCGCATCACTATGGCTAACACCATTTCCAGCTTCTAACTGAGAAATCGAGGTTTGAATATCTTCCAGCAATTCAATTTTTTCTTGCATCGCCTCAAATTCGCCAACATCCAATAAAACCCCAACACCTTTTCCATGTTGAGTAATTATTAAAGGTCTTTTGGTGTCATGAACCTGTTTTACAAAAGATGCCACGCCTGAACGAAACTCAGACATGGGCCTAATATCCTGTTCTATGATCATTCTACGCATAGTTGTACCTTATACTTTACAATATTTGGTACAGTATATAGCACCAAATAATTTGATGGGCAATTTTAAAGTATAACGCTTTGCTCAGTGGCGTATATACCCGTGATCATTCAATTTGCGGTTTTTTATTTGTCATTGCGAACGCAGTGCGGCAATCTAGTTCTGCCCAACCTAGATTGCTTCGCGTTGCTCGCAATGACGGACTACCTGCAAAACGAATGATCACGGGTATAAAACGTCCACTGGAGCTGATTGTTAGCTAAATTATCGCTGTCAATATTTTTATTAAAGACTCCTCTTAACATCAATTTACTCTAACTTTCTAATTCTTTTTCACGCTCAAGTACATCCACTAAATTAAAAAATCAAGGGGTCAGCCAGCTTGATTTTCTAGATTAGCGAGACTGTAAAAAGTTTTGAAAAGTTTATCGGGTCGATTGCTCATAATAAAGGGACAGATGTTAGTATCGAGCATATAGGTATGCTTCAAAGCTTAACCCTATCTTCACTCATTAAATCTGTTCGTTCTTGAAGAAAATCATCATCTGCACGATCAACAGCAGCAAAACTGGTCCAAGATTTGTGTTTAGGTCGCAATACCAACGAATCACCTTCTTGCGTGATTTCGACTTCCGACACCCCTTTAAATTCAAACTCTTTTGGTAATCTTACCGCTTGATTTTTGCCATTAATAAACAATGAAGCTGTACGCATATTAATCACCTTTGCTATTTATCATATTGTTACAAAGTATAACGCCAGCCAAGACATATATCAAGTATATGCCTGAAATCTAAAGATAAATCTTAATCAACTAAAATCAATAAATACACATGATTAGTCATCAATACATAGGCATGCAAATCACATTGGTGTTTGTCACAGGCTTGGTTTAGTTTTTCTAGATAAAACTGATAATCTTCATCAGCAAGAAAATTTTTGATTACTTCTATTGATTATAATCAAACATCTTCTGGAAAAATAATAACAATTCCATCGTCCTGCCATGCCTGATATTTAACCATGATCTTTTGGAATAATACACTATTGATTAACTTATGAAGCCAAGTTTTCAGTTTAGGGTAGGGCGCTATTTCAAACCACTTTAAATCAACTGCAACAAACTGGCGGATAAAAGGGAAAATGGCGATATCAGTGACACTTATATTTGCACCTGATAAATAGGCTGTGTTCATCAATCGTTGCTCAAGAATCAATAATGTTTGTTCACCTTGTTGGCGATAAAACTCTTCTGATTGTTCAGGGTGGCGGTCAGCGTATTTATAACGATCTAGCCAGTGTTTAAAGTCGCCATCATTGTTGCTTATCAAATCATGGTCAATATTAGCTAACCAATTTTCAGGATCGGATTGTTGCAATGCCCAATGCATAATATCGAGGCTTTCATCAATGATGGTGCCTTCGCTAGTTTGTAAAACAGGCACGGTTGCTTTAGGTGAAATATCAAGCAGTGCTTGTGGTTTATCGCGTAACACCACTTCACGCAGTTCCACTTGAAGCCCGCTTGCCGCTATGGCCATGCGAGCACGCATGGCATAGGGGCAACGGCGAAAGCTATAAAGTATATTATTACTCAGAATATTCATCTTTTTCACTATACCCGCGATCATTGAATCCGCAGGTTTTCAGCCTCCCGCCACTCCTGCATGTGGTTGGCGCCGGCTACAAGCCTGCCGAAACGAAGTAACCGCAGGGTAAATGACGTGGGTTTTAATATTGAACACGAACGGTATACATTAATTTTGTGCTACTTTCGGCTGGGATCGTGATGTTCCATTCAGCAGTTCCAGACGCCACTTTTTGATGCGGATGACTTTGTTTAACCATCTGCCATTCCCCCGGAACAGGTTCGCGGACGGTTACTGTTACGGGTTCAGGTTTAGCATTTTTTAATTCAATTTCATAACTGCTTTCATAGGCGGAATGGTAGCGCTTGTTGTGAGACACTTTTTTGAAACTAGTTTGTTTCATATTGGCAGTAATATCAAAGGCATCGCCCAATTTTAAGCGAATATCTTCATTTTTAGGTGTGTGGTCGATATTATCTTCACCTACAAATTGAGCGTTACCTTTTGAGTCATTTTTGTAAACACGCACTATTCCTTTTGGAATGGGCATGCCTAGTTGTGATTTTTCAGCGTTTTTAAATTCAACAAATACGCCGACTTTCATTTTTTGACCAATTTGACCACGGCTACTGCTGTAGTAATAATTATTGCCTTGTAATAAAAACTGCTTGGTTACGGGCACAGAGCTGGCAGAAAGTAACGCTACTTGTTTAGTTTGCTTGTCTTTTAAATCGGTAGTGCGCCCTAAGGTATAAAGATGATATTCAAATAAGCTTTCTTCTGCCATACCATCATCAGCCATATTTTTCATTTCCATCATGGCAACTTGAGCACCTCGACCACGAAGCTGTGGACGAACTTGATTGACATCGCCCGCGACTAGTTGCAATTTGGCATTATTATATTGGGTGCCACTTTGATTGGTGAGTGTGACCCAACCCGTTAAATCAAGTCGACTATCATCGGCATTAAGCTCGGCGACATAATCGGCTTTCCATGACAGACCGCCAGTGAGATAACCCAATTCTACGGTTTGAGTCTCAGCCGATGAGCTTGTTAGTTGTGTCACTAAAGTCGGCTGATCACGCAAATTATCAGGCACATTATCAAAAATATATTCACCACGAGGATTGGTGATTATTTTATTACCAATTTTAAGCACAACACCACTATTGGTGCTTAGTACAGTGGCGGTTTCAATGGTTTCTAAGCCTGTTGCTGGATTGGTTCTAGCTAATCTAACCTGCTTACCGACATATTTATCCAGTAATTTTTGTGGTGTCAATAGATCAAAATCAAAGTTTTGCTCTAAAACACGCAATTTAATATTAGGGTTCAAACTACGAAGCAATGCTGTTTCAGGGCGCATTCTGGCACTAACACCACGAAAAGCGAGATTATTAAAGCCTTCATTTAAAGTGATCTTGCGTTGATCTTTTATCAAGGCAAGGTTTTCATTATAAATGGTAACCGCAACTGAGGTTTGATCGTCCAGTGTAGTGAGTTGTTCGCCGCCACCTGCAAAAACAGGGCTGGCAAGACAAAGAGCAAGGCTTAAAATCGATAGTGATAGTTTCATATTAATATCCTTAAAGAAGGGGTGATAAGGTGTTTCCATAATAGCTGTTGAAATAAGTATAAATGTTAAATTTTTGTAAAAGATAACTGAGTAATACCTTAGTATAATATTCATGCGTTAAATAGCAACGGGAAGAAGGATCGCACTATGGCAGAAACAAAAAATATTCCGTTAATTAGTGTTTTCTAATATACTAGGGTGGATTATTATTTAACCGATTAGTTAAAGTAGGATTGAACCATGAAATATAAGTTGCTATGGAATACGTTATTAGGGTTATTTGTGGCGGTGCAATTTGGTATTGCTGTTGCTGTTGAGCCGTTAGAAAGTGTAGCGGTTGCAGAAAAAACATTCCCGCAATATGAAGTGTTTGATGCTGTTGTTGAGGCTGTTCATCATTCTACCGTATCGTCTCGCATTGCGGCGCAGGTGATTGAGATAAATTTTGATGTCAGTGATCTTGTGCCCCAAGATGCGGTTATTATGAAGTTTGAAGATGCTGAGTTTCAGGCGCGGGTGGCACAAGTTGAAGCCAATATCTTAGCGGATAAAGCACAAAGCCGTGAAGCAGTGGCACGCCAAAAAGAGGCAAAATCTGAAGCAAAACGCGTTAAAAGCTTATTTGCGCGTAAATTGATTTCGCAAGCAGCTTTGGATGGTACAAATGCTAATTTAAGTGCGGCTAATGCGCGGGTGCAGGCGGTGCAGGCGCAAGCAAAATCTAGCCAAGCGCAATTAACAGAAGCAAAAGTGCAGTTATCCTATACCCAAATTATCGCACCTTATAGTGGTGTGGTTACGGAACGTTTGATTGAATTGGGTGAAATGGTTAGCCCGGGACAGCATTTAATAACGGGCGTTTCTTTAGAGCAGTTACGGGTGGTGGTCAACGTGCCGCAATATCTGTTAACCGCTATTCAGTCTGCTACTAGTCCTGAATTAAGTTTGTTTGATGGGCGCAAGATCAAGGGTGGGGAAATGACGGTTATTCCATATGCAGATAGAGATAGTCACAGTTTTAAAGTGCGTATTGATTTGCCGCCAGCCGTTGAAAATATTTACCCGGGCACCTTTGGAAAATTGCGTTTTATTACTGGTGAAGAGCAGATCAGAGTGGTGCCGCAATCGACAATTGTACAACGCAGTGAAGTAACAGGCGTATATGTGCTATCAGCACAGAACCTTATTTTTAGACAAGTCCGCTTAGGGCGGTTGCTTGATGGACAGCAACGAGAAATACTGGCTGGATTATCGGTGGGTGAGAATATTGCCTCTGATCCTTTAGCCGCGGCAAAATTATTAAAATTAAATTCTTTTAGGTCACAACTATGAGTGATCAAAGATTAGGTGTTTCAGGTCGCATTGCTAAGGCATTTCAAGACACGGAGCTTACACCACTATTGGCGTTAATTGCGTTATTGCTTGGACTGTTTGCAATAATGGTGACGCCGCGTGAAGAAGAGCCGCAGATTGATGTGACCTTTGCTAATATTTTTATTGCATTTCCCGGTGCTTCTGCCGGTGAAGTACAGCGATTAATTTCAATTCCTGCCGAACAAGTAGTGTCCGAGATTTCAGGGATCGAACATGTTTATTCTGTTTCTAAGCCGGGCATGTCGATTTTAACGGCACAGTTTGAAGTGGGCGAAGATTCGACTGCTGCTATTGTCCGCTTATACAATAAAATTTATTCAAATAGTGATTGGTTACCCACCCAATTGGGCGTGGCACAGCCTATTATCAAACCCAAAGGCATTGATGATGTGCCCATTGTGAGCCTCACATTGTGGACAGAGGATCCGCAGCGGGGCGCGCATGAATTACAAAAAATAGCCCATGCGGTTGAAGCGGAGTTAAAACGCGTGCCGGGTACGCGTGATATTTATACCATTGGTGGTCCAGATAATGTGGTGAAAATTCAATTAGATCCACAGAGTCTGGCAGGTTATAACATTGATCTTGACGAGCTAAAGCAAGCATTATTGGCGGCTAATAGTTCAGCTGAAGCGGGTGTGTTAGTGCAAGCCGATCAAGAGTCATCGGTGCAGGCGGGTGTGTTTTTGACTACGATTGAGGAGGTGTCCTCTTTAGTGATTGGCGTTCACAATAACGCCCCCGTGTATTTGCGTGATGTGGCGACTATTTTAGCGGGCGCTGATCAGCCTACACATTATGCGTGGTTAGGCACAGGTGCTGCGGCAGAGCAAAAAGGCATCACTGTTCAAGGTGAGTTTCCTGCGGTAACCATTGCTATTGCTAAACAACCGGGCCGAAATGCGGTTGATATTGCTGATGATGTCATTAATAAATTTAATGATCTAAAAGGCATTATAGTGCCTGATGGCGTTGAGGTGACGGTCACGCGAAATTATGGTCAAACAGCTGATGACAAAGCAACAAAATTGATCCAAGAAGTGATTACGGTCACCATTGCAGTAGTATTTTTAATATTATTAACATTAGGTTGGCGAGAAGCGATTATTGTCGGTGCGGCAGTGGTAGTTACACTGATGTTAATGCTGTTTGCTTCATGGGCTTGGGGTTTTACGCTGAATCGTGTGTCATTATTTGCACTGATATTTTCTATTGGTATTTTGGTTGACGATGCCATTGTGGTGGTTGAAAATATTCATCGACATCATAAAATGGGCGGCAAGCCATTAAAAGAAGTGATCCCTATGGCTGTTAATGAAGTGGGTGGGCCTACTATTATGGCAACACTCGCGGTGATGGCTGCATTATTGCCGATGGCATTTGTCAGCGGTTTAATGGGGCCATATATGAGTCCAATCCCTATTAATGCCAGTATGGGAACATTATTGTCGTTGTTGGTTGCCTTCACCTTAACACCGTGGATGGTGTTAAAAATGATGGCAAATCAAAATTATTCTGCTAGTAGCAAGTCGTCTTCCTCACAAAATAATGGCCTATATGATTTTTTTAATCGGGTGATTGGCTTATTTGTATTGAGTAAATCTGCACGGTTATGGCGCTGGTTATTATTGCTATTTATGATGATGCTGATCGCGGCTTCGGTAGGCTTGGGTGTAATGAAACTAGTGGTATTGAAAATGCTGCCCTTTGATAATAAATCTGAGTTTCAAATTGTGGTTGATATGCCTGAAGGCACCAGTTTAGAGCGGACAGCAGGTTTATTACGTGAATTAGGCGCACATTTAGCCACTGTGCCAGAAGTGACTGATTATCAAGTGTATGTAGGCACTGCCTCGCCGATTAATTTTAATGGTTTGGTCAGGCAGTATTATTTACGAGAAGGCTCTGAAGTGGCTGATATTCAGGTTAATTTAGTGGATAAAGAATTCCGAGATCGTGATAGCCACGAGATAGCACGTTCGACCCGAGAGCCGTTACAGAAAATAGGGCAGCGATGGGGCGGCAATGTCAAAATTGTTGAAGTGCCGCCAGGGCCGCCAGTGCAATCGCCGATTGTTGCTGAAATATATGGCTTGGATTATGACCGGCAATTAACAATAGCAAAACAGGTGCGTACAGCATTTGAACAAGCGGATGGTGTGGTAGATATTGATGACAGTGTTGAATTTCCCGCACCACGAAAGGTCGTCGAAATTGATCAACAAAAGGCCGCATTATTAGGTTTATCTCAAGCGCAAATCGTGGCGGCGGTGCGCATGGCATTAGCCGGTGAAGATGTCGGCTATTTGCATGATCATGCGGTGAAATATGCGGTACCATTACGCTTAGAACTGCCAGTAAGTGATCAACGTGATCTAAGTGAAATATTAAAATTACGCCTGAAAAATAGCGCGGGTAATTTTATAGCGATAGGTGATGTGGTTAATGTGGTGGATACCCAACGTGAGCAAACCATTTATCACAAAGACTTGCAGCCTGTTGTTTTTGTCACAGCGGATATGGCGGGTGAGCTAAATAGCCCGTTATATGGCATGTTCGATATTGCTAGCCGTCTAAATGATACGTCGATAGAACAGTTTTTCTTCAGTGCGCCCATTTTACCGGTTAATGACAGTATAAAATGGGACGGTGAATGGCAGATCACTTATGAAACCTTCCGAGATATGGGCTTAGCGTATGCTGTCGGCATTATCTTGATTTATCTGCTAGTAGTGGCACAATTTCGCTCCTATATAATACCGATAGTTATTATGGCACCGATCCCGTTGACTATTATTGGCGTTATGCCCGGTCATGCCCTATTAGGGGCAAATTTTACGGCAACATCAATGATAGGAATGATAGCGATGGCGGGTATTATTGTCCGAAACTCAATCTTATTAGTTGATTTTATTAATGAGGCGGTGGCTAGAGGGGTAGAATTAGAAGAGGCCGTTATTCGTGCCGCTTCTGTACGTGCAAAACCTATTGTATTGACTGCTGCCTCGACGATGGTGGGCGCAATGTTTATTATGGATGATCCGATATTTAATGGTTTAGCTATCGCACTATTATTTGGTATTTTAGTTTCAACCGTATTGACGCTACTTGTTGTTCCAGTGATGTATTATGCGTTTACCAGACGGAAATATAGTTAAAAGGAAAATGGCACTGGATTGCCGCACTGCGTTCGCAATGACAAATAAAAAATCGCAAACTGAATGTCTACGGGATAGTTAATTATTTTTGAGAGATACGTAAGGCCTGCGCTTGGCGAGATAGGGTGTGTTTTACCAATAAGTTTCGGTCATATTCGCTCATATGACTAAAAGCAAGCCGTAAATAATAAGGTGTTTCTTCTGGTGCATCACGCAATTTATCACAGGCAATCACGTTAGCAATAGCATTGATAAAAGTACCAGAATGGCCTAGTTCAATGCGTATTTCAACGGGGCTTTTAATTGCAAACTGATCGGTGCTAAGAAATGCGATGCCACCACCACTTAAATTTACATCTGTTGTATCTAAATGATCGGCTACATTTTGTTGATGCTGAATCGTGCTAGCAATAAGGTTTACCTTTTCATCTAACAAACGTAATGCACGTGCTGTTTCTCGATCAGATTGACTGATTTGATCGATTATATGGGTAAGAGAAGTTGTTAATTCGTTAAGCTGTTGTTGTGTTAGATTGGTATTATTAGGAACAGGGTTACTAATGGCCGTTACCCGATGCTCTAGTTCTTTACCATCTATGGCTGTAATTTCAACAAAAACAGTGTCATTAATACGAAAAAACTCACGTCGGTCACTATTAAATTCAGGCATATTTTCCATTGTGCTTTGCTCCTACACATTTCTTTTTTTGCCATTATGCCAGAAATAAAAAACTTCTGACCTTTGAGAATGAGAAATTGTGATGCATCACAAGTTAAGACTATCATTTTCATCTGATATAATATGCGGTTATACCCGTGATCATTGAAACGAAGTAACGTCAGTAAATTGCAGATAGCTCGTCATTGCGAGCAACGCGAAGCAATCTAGGCAGGGCAGAGCTGGATTGCCGCACTGCGTTCGCAATGACAAATAAAATGAATGATCACGGGTATAAATTTCCAGACTAGCCCCATATTAGGAACATTGACTTTGACCACTGCAATACATGATATTAAACATCTCTTAGAAAAACGTATCCTTATCCTAGATGGTGCGATGGGTACGATGATTCAGCAATATAAGCTTGAAGAAGAAGATTATCGTGGTGAACGTTTTGCTGAACATGGCTGTGATGTTAAGGGCAATAATGATCTTCTGTCATTAACACAGCCTAAAATTATCAGTGATATTCATCGTGCGTATTTTGAAGCTGGTGCCGATATTGTTGAAACTAATACTTTTAACGGCACATCGATCGCGATGGCTGATTATGAGATGGAAGAATTGGTGTATGAGCTAAACAAGGTTTCTGCTGAATTAGCACGAACTGTGGCTGATGAATTTACGGCAAACAATCCTGATAAACCACGCTTTGTAGCAGGCGTATTAGGGCCAACTAATCGCACGGCTAGTATTTCACCCGATGTCAATAATCCCGGGTTTCGTAATGTTAGTTATGATGAGTTAGTTGAATCATACCTAGAATCCATTGCGGGTCTAGTTGATGGCGGCGCTGATTTATTATTAGTTGAAACGGTATTTGATACGCTTAACGCCAAAGCCGCTTTATTTGCTATTGAAACTTATTTTGATCAGCATAATATTCATCTGCCAATCATGATTTCAGGCACTATTACGGATGCCAGTGGTCGCACCTTATCGGGTCAAACAGCCGAAGCATTTTGGAATTCTTTAGCACATACACAACCTATCAGCATGGGTTTGAATTGCGCCTTAGGGGCTGATCAATTACGCCAATATATAGAAGCCTTGTCAGGCATTGTCACCTGCCATATCAGTGCCCATGCTAATGCTGGTTTGCCGAATGAGTTTGGTGAATATGATGAATCGCCAGAGGTGATGGCGGCGCAAATGAAAGAGTGGGCGGAGTCTGGATTTTTAAATATTGTCGGCGGTTGTTGTGGTACGTCACCTGCTCATATTAAGGCGATCGCTGAGGCGGTTGAAGGCATTAAACCTCGCGTGCCCGTTGAAAATAAACACCACTGTAATTTAAGTGGTCTCGAACCATTCACTATCACGCCAGATAGTCTGTATGTCAATGTCGGTGAACGGACTAACGTAACGGGATCGGCACGATTTGCACGTTTAATCAAAGAAGAAGACTATGACGAAGCCCTAAGTGTGGCGCGTCAGCAGGTTGAAAGCGGTGCGCCGATCATCGATATTAATATGGATGAAGGCATGTTGGATTCAAAGGCGGCCATGGTCACCTTTTTGAATTTGATTGCCTCAGAACCTGATATCAGCCGTGTGCCGATTATGATTGATTCTTCTAAGTGGGAAGTGATTGAGGCGGGCTTAAAATGCATTCAAGGTAAAGGTATTGTTAACTCAATCAGCATGAAAGAGGGTGAAGATAAGTTTATCGAACAAGCCAAATTGGTTCGCCGTTATGGTGCAGCCGTTATCGTGATGGCGTTTGATGAACAAGGACAGGCGGATACCCGTAAACGTAAACGTGAGATTTGTACGCGATCCTATGAATTATTGACCAAAGTAGTGGGTTTCCCGCCCGAAGATATTATTTTTGATCCTAATATTTTTGCCATTGCGACCGGGATTGATGAGCATAATAATTATGCAGTAGATTTCATTGAAGCGGTGCGTGATATTAAAACCGCATTGCCCCATGCGTTGGTCAGTGGCGGTGTCAGTAATGTGTCATTTTCATTCCGTGGCAATAACCCATTGCGCGAAGCGATCCATGCCGTGTTTCTCTATCATGCGATCAAAGCAGGCATGGACATGGGGATCGTCAATGCAGGGCAACTTGCCATTTATGATGATTTGTCCGAAGAATTGCGTGAACGCGTTGAAGATGTGGTGCTTAATCGCCGTGATGATGGCACCGAACGCTTATTAGATATTGCTGAGAAATATCGAGGTGATGGCAAAAAAGTTGAAGTAAAAGAAGATCTAGAATGGCGATCATGGCAAGTTGAAAAACGACTAGAACATGCTTTAGTTAAAGGAGTTGCCGACTTTATCGAAGAAGATACTGAATTATGTCGTCAAAATGCCGAACGCCCGATCCATGTGATCGAAGGCGCACTGATGGATGGCATGAATGTGGTCGGCGATTTATTTGGCGAGGGCAAAATGTTCTTACCGCAGGTGGTTAAATCAGCGCGTGTAATGAAAAAAGCGGTAGCCTACTTAATGCCCTTTATTGAAGATGAAAAAGAAGAAGGTGACGAAAGCACCCATAACGGCAAGATCTTAATGGCCACCGTGAAAGGCGATGTGCATGATATAGGTAAAAATATTGTCGGCGTGGTGTTGCAGTGTAATAATTTTGAAATTATTGATATGGGCGTGATGGTGTCATGTGCTGATATTTTGGCTAAGGCTAAAGAAGAGAACGTTGATATTATTGGCTTATCGGGTTTGATCACCCCATCATTAGATGAAATGGTGCATGTGGCTAAAGAGATGGAACGGCTTGGCTTTGAGCTCCCGCTAATGATCGGTGGCGCGACCACATCGTTGATCCATACTGCCGTTAAAATTGAACACAATTATCATGGCTGTAGTATTTATGTAAAAGATGCTTCGCGTGCGGTTGGTGTGGCACAAAGTTTGTTAAGCCCTGACTTGCGTGATGATTTTATGGCTAAAGTCAAAAGTGATTACGACAAGAAACGTATCAGCCATAAAGGACGCAAGAATAGCCGTCGCCAAATAAAAATTGCCGATGCACGCGCCAATAAGACTAAAATTGACTGGTCGCAATACAGTCCCACAATACCGAAAAAACTAGGTATACAGGTGTTTGATGATTATCCCTTAGATGATTTGGTGGATCGTATTGACTGGACACCATTTTTCCGCGCATGGGAATTGGCTGGCAAATATCCCCGCATTTTAGAAGATGAAGTGGTGGGCGAGCATGCGACCAATTTATTTAATGATGCCAAAGCGATGCTGGCTAAAATTGTGGATCAAAAATGGCTAAGAGCACGGGCAGTCGTGGGCTTGTTTCCAGCCAATAGCGTGGGCGATGATGATATTGAAGTGTATACCGATGGATCGCGCAGCGAGATCTTAATGACCTTGCATAGTTTGAGGCAACAAGGTGAACTGCCGCCCGGTCGGCCTAATGCGGCATTAGCTGATTTTATTGCACCTAAAGACAGTGGTGTAAGCGATTATATTGGCGGCTTTGCAGTAACAGCAGGCATTGGCATTGATGAGCATATTGATCGTTTTGAAGATGATCATGATGATTATCAAAGCATTATGATCAAAGCCTTAGCTGATCGTTTGGCAGAAGCCTTTGCCGAGCGTTTACATGAAATAGTGCGTAAAGATCTCTGGGGCTATGTGAGTGATGAGCAGTTAGATAATGAAGACTTGATTAAGGAAAGATACCAAGGAATTCGCCCTGCACCGGGTTATCCCGCCTGCCCTGATCATACCGAGAAAGCCTTGTTATGGGATTTAATAGAGCCTGAAAAAAATGCAGGGATCACCATAACAGAAAGCTTTGCGATGTTACCCACAGCAGCGGTTAGCGGCTTTTATTTTGCGCATCCAGAATCACGTTACTTTGGTTTGGGTAAAATAAATCGTGATCAAGTTGAAGATTATGCACAGCGTAAAGGCTGGACGATGGATGTAGCTGAACGCTGGCTTTCACCTGCTCTTTCTTATGACGGAGATGATTAATGACGGACAGGGTGCAAGATGCGGTAGATGATTTACAAATGAAGTTAGCATTTCAGGAAGATTTACTGGATCAGCTTAATAAGGTAGTCACCGATCAGCAACAACAAATAACGAATTTAGAATTAGCACTTGAAACAATGAAGGTGCAAGTCAATACCATGCAAACTGCGACCCAAGAACCGGGTCAGCAACATGAGTTGCCGCCGCATTATTAGCTATAATAACACCCTCACCCCAACCCTCTCCCTCAAGGGCGAGGGGGAAATATTTGCACTCCCTCTCCTGATGGAGAGGGTTGGGGAGAGGAGAATATGACTCAACAACGACAATGTGTAATTCTAGAAGGTGATGCCCAATGGTGTCTAACTTCATCACTAAGCCTGCTGGCAGGATTTGAAAACAGTAATACAATTTTGTTATCGTCTGAAGCGGATAATAATTTCTTAACTATCTCTCAGAAACAAGCACTGCACTATCTAGGCAAAGAATTTGATGCAGTTATCTTTGACGCATTAGAAGAATTTAACTCCGATAGTTTAGGCGCTATTATCGGTACGATTAGACAAGGTGGCGTGCTGATTATTTGGCTGAAAGATCAACAAGATAGTTTGTGGTTACAGCGTTTTAAACGCATTGCAAAAGAGTTTGAACAACAACACGCTAATTTTAATATTATTCAACAAAGGCAAGCTTTACCCCAGCTTTCATTGCCAGAAGTTCAACAACCATCAAATGAAATTTATTTCACTGAAGATCAACAACAGGCTGTTGAGGCGATTAAAAGAGTTGTGCATGGTCACAGGCGGCGACCTTTAGTTTTATCTGCCGATAGAGGCCGAGGTAAATCAGCATCATTAGGCATCGCTGCGGCTCAATTATTGGCAGAAGGCAAACAAAACATTTTAGTGACCGCACCCAGTTTATCCATTGCTGAAACGGTGTTTGAACATGCAGCTCGATTATTACCCGATGCGAATTGTTCGGCAGGTTTGCTTTCATTCAATAAGGCCGAACTACGCTTTATTGCGCCTGATGCATTAATCGAGTCAGATCTTAAAGCCGATCTCGTGCTGGTGGATGAAGCGGCGGCTATTCCAGCATCCATGTTGGAAAGATTATTACAGAAATATTCACGACTTGTTTTTGCTACTACCTTGCATGGCTATGAAGGCACCGGGCGCGGCTTTGCTGTTCGCTTTCAAAAGATATTAGATAAAAAAACAGCTGATTGGCATAGCTACCGAATGGCAACCCCCATTCGTTGGGCGGATGATGACATGCTAGAAGCGTTTAGCTTTCAGTCATTATTGTTGAATGCTGTGCCTGTTGCCGATGATTTAATTGCCGATGCTGAAATTGAACAATGCCAGATCGCATTATTAGATAAAAAACAATTAATGGATGATGAACAAAGCCTGAGCGAACTATTTGGGTTAATGGTGTTAGCTCATTATCGAACTCGACCATCAGATTTACAAATGTTGCTTGATCGTGATGATATTACACTCATAGTTGTTCGTTATCGTGGCCATATTATTGCGAGTGCATGGCTGGTCAATGAAGGTGAATTAGATGTCGAACTTTCGCAAGCCGTATATGAAGGCAAGCGCCGCTTAAAAGGTCATCTTCTGCCGCAATCTTTATTGGCTCATGCGGGTATTATGTCAGCGGGTTCATTACGCTATCAGCGTGTGGTGCGTGTTGCCGTTCACCCTGCTGTTCAGCTACGCAATATTGGTCAAGAATTATTAAGTTACTGTGTAAAACAAGCTACTGAAAATGGTTTCGATATAATTGGGACTAGCTTTGCGATGACCGATAATTTGATTTCATTTTGGGATAAATCAGCATTTGAATTTGTGCGGTTAGGCATACACCGTGATGAGGTTAGTGGTAGCCATTCAGTGATGATGTTGCGGGCACTTTCTGATGAGGGGAAGGCTATTGTAGAAGCCGCTAAACAACGCTTTCAGCAACACTGGCCACATTTATTGCAGCGTCAATTTGATCAATTAGCAGCCGATCAAGTTCTTCAATTATCTCAATTACTAGGCGCACCGAATACAGAATTAAAAGACAGTGATAAACAAGAAATTATTGCTTTCGCTTATGGTCAACGTGGTTATGAATTTAGCCAAGTAACAATGTGGAAGTGGTTAAGTCAACAAGTGACAAATCCAAAATTCTTAATATTAAGTCATCAACAACAAAGCTTATGTGTGCAATCACTATTACAAAATCGTCCGTGGGCAGACATTGCTAAAAACATGGGTTATGTAGGGAAAACTCAGGCGGTGACTGCATTACGAGAAGCCATTGCGACATTAATAAAGCTCACGTTTGAAAATGATAGTATCACTGCCCTTAAATAAGCCAAAGCTAGCACGTGCCGAGGCCTCATCATCATACAAGCCATCACCATCATAATCACCTAATAACCAGTTATAAGAGCCTGATATTTGACTTTTTATATTAACATAGCCTTGATTATCTTCACCTGGTGCTGAGAGTGACAATATTGCACTACCATTTGCGAGAGGATTTAATGTGCCCGATGTCGTCCCATTAGCAATCGTCATGGTTGTATTGCCAGATACCCAACCGCCACCTCCAGTTTCTGGATTTGATAGTTGAAGCTGATAAGCCAAGGTTAGTGTTGTGCATTGGTCAGCCGTATTATCTATCCAATCAACACCATTAAAATATTCTGTTTTTATTATTACAGCTAACGGCACTAATTCGGAACCATGTGCATTGCTGACAGCGATCCTTCCAAACCGAACTGCACCGCCAGAGGGTTGCAGAATATGGGGAAGTGCCTGTGTTGTTACGCCATCACTATCAGTGATAGCAGTAAAACTGAGATTAACAGTATTAGTGTAGGGTGCAACTAGACTACTAGCATCATGCAAATGATTGTATGAATCAGCACCAAAAGTGAAGTTTAGGCTACCATCATTATTATCGTTTAATGAGGGTGCGGCGGGGTTCCAATTTAAGCTAATAAGATCGATGTTATTGGCTTGTAGTTTTACGGCATCACTTGCAGGTGTAGTGACGGAAAAATCAGCTAGAGTTAATTTGGCGAAATTGCCAGTATAGTTTTGTGTGACAGCAGAAGTGGAATTATAAGCCGTTATTTTTAGTTCTGGTGTGGTCAGATATGTAAATAGTTGTCCAGTGTATGTGAAACCTGTACAAGTATCATCAAATGCACCATTAACAACCGTAGTGGCTTTAAAGTGATCGGGAATAAAGCGACCTATAGTAATTTCTGGTGAAGAAATAGTGCGGTTTAGAAGCGAGGTACCATCTGCTGTATCAACCCCTGCAAAATCGGCATCCTCCATTTTTAATGAAATAGCACCCACTTCAGAGTAATGGGCGGTATTACTACTGATTGCACCATTTGAATTGCTTAATGTTCCTAAGTTAAGATCTCCTAATATGCCACTTGCAGGCATGACTAACGCAGGGTAACTATCTGTTAGTATAGGAATATCATCATAATTGGTCATGGTTGTACCGGCTGAATCGACTGCCTTTAGCTGTAATGAAAATGGGCGGCCAGCCTTATGCGTTGGATTGGCGCTAGATGTAGATGCATTGATCGTTTGACTGGTGCCAGCTGTTTCCCAGTCACCATGCTGAGCAACGAGTGTAAATGCAGCAGGGCGAATGGCAAATTGATCAACTGCACAAGTAACAATTAATGATCCAACAAGAGGTTGATGAGTGATGCGGACAGTTACTTCTTTCCATACATTATTAGCGATAGGCATAGTAACCGTGGAACGACCGCTACTAATTGTAGCTGCAGGCAGCGAAGCTATAACAGTTGATGTGACAGGGCATCCATTCGCATCGACTACCACACTTTCCATATTAGCTAATAACTCTATTTTCACATCACCTGTAAAGCTTGCTTCTACCGCTGAGTTATCTGTATTAAGTGCGATGACATCAAAACTGATAGCAGCATTATTGGCAATTCGTGTTTGAAGTGAACCTGTGATAGCACCGCCGGCTGTCACTGTATCGAAAGCATTAAATCTACCTGTCAGCGTTTCAGTAATAATACCAAAAGCTTGGAATTCATTGATCTGTTGATAGGCATCGCCATAATTCGAATTGGCTTGTAGTTTTATCCGTGTAATATTATTTCTACGACCATCATTATTAGTAGCATTGAGTGTTAAATCAAAGCTCTGTTCGCCGGTGACATTATTGGTTGTGAAGACCGGATTATCACCYGCCCATAYACCTCGAACTTCAAATTCATTGATCTGCTGATAGGCATCGCCATAATTCGAATTGGCTTGTAATTTTATCCGTGTAATATTATTTCTACGACCATCATTATTAGTAGCATTGAGTGTTAAATCAAAGTTCTGTTCGCCGGTAATATTATTGCTTGTGAAGATAGGATTATCACCTGCCCATACACCTCGAACTTCAAACTCATTGATCTGCTGATAGGCATCGCCATAATTTGAAATGGTTTGTAAACGGACACGTAGTACATTATTAAATGGTCCAATGGCAAAGATTTGCTCACCCTGTATTTGGCTAGCTTGTAAGGGGATTACTGCTTGCCATCCTGCTGTTGTTTGTACCGATATTTCAAAATCCTTCAATGAACGATTAGTGCCTGGTACATAAATAACCACAGATTCTAGGGTAAATTGATCAGCAACTTCCCCCGGCGTGCCATTAACATCGGGATCAAAGGTAAACTCAAAGGTATTGGACATATCACCAGACT